>NZ_JANSIP010000001.1:0-558663 GCF_047462175.1 Synechococcus sp. OH30
AAGGCTTCTAGGAGATGGAAGAAAATCAACCGACTGGAGGCCAAGCTCAAAGCCAAAGTTGCCCGTCAGCGTAGAGATTGGCAACACAAGGTTACCTCAGAGATTGCGCGTCGTTATGACATCGGGGTAACCGGTCGCGTTAGCGGGACGGAGTCCTTAAAGCTCAACGTCAAGAACATGACCCGTAAAGCTAAGGGTAAAGGGAAGAAGCCCAAGGCCGGACTAAACAAGTCTATTTTGTCGGTAGGTTTTGCAACCCTCAACCGGCTGCTGACCTACAAAATTGAGCAGAAGGGTGGTCTGGTCTTGTTTCTTCCTACGCAAACCCTTAAGCCGTCTCAGCGCTGTCCGTTCGCGTCAGCGGGACGGAGTCCTTAGTGTGATGCGATTCACAAGGAGTGGGCAGACCTGAGTAATCGCTACCATGTCTGCCCTGCTTGTGGTTTTGCGATACCGCGGGACAGGGGGACGGTGATGGTACTGTACAACGTTGCTACTAATTGGACTCCGTCCCGCTGTCGCGAACAGCAACCGGGGCTGGGGACCAGCCTCGTGAGTCTTGGATGCTTCAGCTCTACTTCACAGGCCCGGTACACGGGATCGATGAAGCAACTGGGGCAGAAGAAGAGACAAAAGCTCTGCTGTCAAGCGGGTGAGGAAACCCCACCCGCCTGCGCGGTGGGGTAGTTCATTGGAAAGCCAATTGACATGGGAAGTGCGGGGGCGCTCCACAGCTATGTCTGCAGTCTCCTCCTGGCAGCTTTAACCCCCTACGTTCTGGGAATCGTTTTAGATTCCAGCACTGCTTTTAGGATGAAGAGTGGAAATTGGCGCTCCCCTGACGTTTCTTTTTTTGCCAAAGAACGCTTGCAGGGCATGGCCGAACTGCCCACGGGATTTTTAGAAGGCGCTCCAGATCTGGCCGTTGAAGTGCTTTCTCCCGGCAATACGCTCGAAGAAATGCAGGAGAAGCTGGTGGAGTACTTTGAAAATGGCAGCCGCCTGGCTTGGCTTGTTCATCCCAGCAAGCGCTACGTCCTGGTGTATCGCAGCTCTCAAGAGCCCGACCGTCTCCTCAAGTCAGTTGATCTTCTGGAGGGCGAAGAGGTTATTCCAGGCTTTGCTCTGCCGGTTGCTCATCTCTTCTAGAAGCTCTCCTTCTAAGTGCAAGGGTTGCCCCTCTTGCCGGCAGTCTATACTGGACTGGGTTGGGATCCTCAGCGGGGCACGATGAAGCGGCGATGGGGAAGGCTGGCTGTGATAGGTTGCTTGGCGGCATTCCTGGCTCCTGCCCCCGCCCTCTCTTTGCCCACCTCCCCCACTCCTCCTAAGAAGACCTCCACCCGAAGCTCTGCTTCCGAGTTTAACTGGCAGGGATCCCTCAAGTTGCTGCGCGGGGATCCGGTGGCGGCTTTGGCGGATCTGGATCGGGCAGTAGAGTTGGATCCCACCTATGCGCCAGCCTACGTTAACCGCAGCTACGTTTACAACCAGTTGCGCCAGCCCCAAAAAGCCCTAGCCGATGCGGAGCGGGCCATCCAGTTGGATCCGGGGATCCCAGAGGCCTACTTTAGTCGCGGCGTGGCCCACCTGCAACTGGGGGAGCGAGAGGCTGCCATGGCTGACTTTCGCCAGGCGTTGGCTCTTTTTTCCCAAAGCGGCAACTTTGCTGACCAAGCCATCCTGCAGCAACTGTTGCGCCAGTTGGGGGTGGAGTAGTCGCCCTTGGATTGAATCTAGGGCCATCTCGGATTTAGACAAACTGAGGAGGCTCTCCCAACCACTCGGCCAGGGAAACTGCCTGGGCCTGCAGCCCGAAGACATGACAAAAAGATTGCACCAACACTGGGGCTACAGCAGCCATTGTTACCTCCGGACAAAACTGCACCAGGGATCCCACCGGGCGATCGGGGATCCCACAGGGCACGATGGCTGCGAAGGCAGCCAGATCCGGACAGACGTTGAGGGCAAAGCCGTGGTAGGTAACCCAGCGGGAGACCTTGATGCCGATGGCCGCCACCTTGTGGCCTTGCACCCAAACCCCTGTCAGGCCAGGGAGCCGCTCCCCCCGCAGGCCAAAGTGGGCTACGGTCTGGATGAGCACCTCTTCTAGGTGGCGCAGGTAGCGGTGCAGATCCGGCTGGCCATGGGAGCCGTAGACAGTCCTATGGCGCTTTAGGTTCAGTAGGGCGTAGCCCACCCACTGGCCCGGCCCGTGGTAGGTCACCTCGCCGCCCCGCTCCACCCGCAGAACCTCCGGCCCCTCAGGAGCAGGGGACTCTGGCTGAGTATCCGGAGATCCTATCCGTCCAGCCAGGCTTTTGAGAAACTTGGGATCGGCCCCTGCCCCCAGGGTGTAGACCGGCGGGTGGGTGAGCAACAAAAGCCCATCTGGCACCTCAGGATGGCGGATCATCCGGGCCAACCTGGCCTGCTGCCAAGCCCAAGCGGTGCGGTAGGGCACTTCTCCTGCCAGGTGAACTTGGAGAAGCGGCACAGGCTCAAGCCCCTGCAAAGCTCAGGCCACCGGTAGGTTGACCTGGGCCCGTAGACGCTCGAGCAGAGCTCGGGGATGTAGCAGCCCTTCAATGCGGTCAACCGGCTTCCCGTCTTTAAACAGGATCAGGGTCGGCACGGCGTAGATCCCCCAGCGGGCAGCGATGCTGGGGTACTTTTCGGTGTCGACCTTAACAAAGGAGATGGCGTCCCCCACTTGGGGCTTCACCTGCTCCAACACCTGGGCCATGACCTGACAGGGACCACACCAGGTGGCGTAGAAATCCACCAGAATGGGAGTTTTGGATCCCTGGATCATGTCGTCAAAGCTTTTGAACTGCTGTTTGTGGGCCATGGGCGACCTCCGCAGGATGCTGTGGGAAAACTTAGAATGCAACCTATTTGCAGGCTAAATGTTTGAGATGGAAATGTGGGTAGAGATTCTGCGACCGCTTGCTGTCGGTTTCCCGGTAGGATGGCTAGGGCTTGGTCGGTACCTGTAGTCTAGGGGGCGGGCTGGACGGAAGGGGCAGGCTTTAGCAGGGCTTAACGATTGCAAGGAGTGGGATCCCGATGGCAACAATCCGGATGGTAAGCCGAGGTGTGGTGGTCGGCGTATTGGCGGGGGTGGTCTTGAGCCTCTGGGGGATCTGGCGTTGGCTGGGGGATCCCTCAGGCTGGATTCAGGTGGTGGCCGGGCTGCTCTTGAGTTTGGCGACGGTGCTGTACTGGCGGAAGACCCGCCCCGCCGACTGCCTGGTGGTGGAGCCGCAGAGCTGGCACCTCAACCGCCTCAGCCCCGAGCACTGGCTGATCCAGGCGGAGTTCGTGGCCCGCAACCTCAACCCCCTCTTTGAGGTTACCTTGGCCCAGGTGCAGCCGCGACTGCATTTGCTCAGTGCCAGCTCCATCGAAGGGATCCAAACCCAGATCCGCCTGCGCTCCCGCCATGCGGATCTGCCCCCTCGCCAGGACAACTACTGGCAGGCCTACATCATCACCCCCCAAAGCCAGACCGGCTTGGAAGTGGAGATCGAGCTGAGGGGGGAAGGGCTGGCAGATTTGCGCTCGGCCTGGCTGGAGCTGGACTACGTCCAGTACGGGCGGCAGCGGCGCACCCTTAAGACTAGCCACCTGATCCTGCCCTTGCAGGAAGTGGAGCCCTTGCCGGAGCTGGCCTGGCAGCAGCAGGGGCCAGTGAGTTGGGCTGCTATTCCCACCCATCTGCTTACCCCCAGCGATGACCTCGCCGAGGTGCTGCGGCGCTACGTGGGCCCTCACATCCAGCCCGGTGATATCGTGGCCATCTCGGAAAGCGCGGCAGCCATCGTCCAGGGCAACTTTCGCCATCCCCTGCAGGTGCAGCCTGGCTGGCTAGCCCGCACCCTCTGCTACTTCTTCCCCTCCAAGACCAGTCTCTCGAGCTGCTACGGGATGCAGACGCTGATCGACTGCTCGGGAGCCTGGCGGGTGCTGGCGGCTTTTGTTGTCGGATCCCTGGCCAAGTTGTTGGGGATCCCAGGGGTGTTCTATGCCCTGGCGGGGGAGCAGGCCGACCTCATCGACGATGTCACCGGCACCTTGCCCCCCTACGACCAGTTCATCGTCTTAGGGCCGCGGCAGCCGGCTAAGCTGGTGGCTGAGCTCCACGCCCAGACCGGCTACGAGGTGGCCATTGTGGATGCCAACGACTTGGGAGAGGTAACTCTTCTGGCGGCCAGCCCAGGGGTGGAGCGGGAGCTGGTGGAGCAGGCGCTGCGCAAGAACCCAGCGGGCAATGCGGCGGAGCAGACACCCCTGGTGCTCATCCGGAAGCGGCTGCCGGCATCGCCTGGGATTTGAGAGCCTGCATTGCCTGGTGGGTTGACAAGAAGAAGCGCTCAGCGCCCACTTTTTCCACAAACCCCACCCTTTTGAGGCGATCCATCACCGGCCCCTTTACCTCGGCTAGGGCAAAGCCCACCCCCATTTGGTGCAGACGTTCCACCAGTTGGGTCAGGGCCTCCAGAGCGCTGCCGTCGATGAAGTTAATGGCGCTGGCCACCAGCAGCACCTGTTCCACTTCCGGCCGCGCTGCTACCTCTTGCAGAATGTACTCCTGCAGGTAGGCGGCGTTGGCAAAAAACAGGCTCTCATCCACTCGCACCGCCAAGATGCGCGGATCGGTAATCACCTCATGGCGCAGCACGTTGCGGTAGTGCTCGGTACCCGGCACCTGGCCAACAATGGCAATGTGGGGGCGGCTGGCCCGCCAGAGGAAGAGAAGGATGGAGGCCAGCACTCCCAGACCAATCCCCCGCTCCACCCCAATTGCCAACACGCTGGCAAAGGTGAGCAGCCAAACGAGGGCATCGCCGCGGTCGTAGCGCCAGCTCTGCAGCAGGGGGTGAAAATCCACCAGTCCCAGCACCGCCACCAGCACAACGGCAGCTAGGGTGGCCTGGGGCAGGAAAGTAAACAGGGGCATCAGCCAGATCATGGCCAGAGCTATCAGGGATCCCGTAATGACCGAGGCCAGACCGCTGTTGGCCCCCGCCTGAGCGTTCACCACCGAGCGGCTGATCCCACCCGTGACCGGAAAGCCACCGCTGACGGCTGCTGCCACGTTGGCCACTCCCAGGGCCACCAGATCCTGGTTGGGATCCACTTTCTGCCGCCGCTTGCTGGCCAGGGCCTGGGCCATGGCATAACTTTCCGTAAAGCCCACCAAGCTGAGGGTTAGGGCGGTGGGCAGCAGGGATCCCCATTCTGGCCAGCTCAGTTGGGGAAACGTCAGCGGTGGCAGGCCAGCCGGAATGGATCCCACCACCGCCACTCCCGCTCTCTCCGAGAGGTTTAGCCCCCAAACCAGCAGGGTGGTTAAGAAAACGGCCGCCAGGGGAGCACTCTTGGTGAGCAGCAACTCCCAGAAGGGCGGGATCCCCCAGCGGCGCAGTTGCGCCGGCAGCTTCTGCTGGGCGTACACCAACAGGGCGATGGACAACAGCCCCAGCCCCAGGGTGGCCCAGTTGACCCCATCCAGGCTCTGCCACAGCCGTTGCACTAGCAGCCAGAAGGACTCGGTGTTGGCAATCTTCACCCCCAGCAGATGGCGGAGCTGGCTAAGGGCAATGATTAGGGCTGCGGCACTGCTAAAGGCCGCTATAACCGAGTGGCTCAGGAAATTGGCCAAAAACCCCAGGCGCAACAGCCCTACCCCTAGCTGGATCAGGCCCGCTTCCAGAGCTAAGCCCAGCGCCAACTGGCCATACTCTGGGCTGCCCGGCTCAGCCAGCGGCTCCAAACCCGAGGCTACCAGCAGGGCGATGATGGCCACCGGCCCCACCGACAAAGCCCGGCTGGATCCCAGGAAGCCGTAGGCGATGACCGGCAGGATGCTGGCGTAGAGGCCTGTCTCGGGGGGCAGGCCGGCCAGCAGCGCGTAGGCCATGCTCTGGGGCACCAACAGGATGGCCGAGACCACCCCGGCAATGAGATCCCCCGGCAGATCCTCTCGCCGGTAGCGAAGCCACCACAGGGAATCCTTGGCCAAGGGCAGGTAACGCGCCCAGATCCCCTGCTTTGGGGAAGAGGCGGACGGGATCCCGCTCATAGCGTCTGACCCCGGTTCCAGGGCAGGCGGGCCAAAAGCAGCGCCAGGCCACAGGTGTTGGTGATCCCGGCAAACACCAGCCCCGCTCCCACAAAGCCACTCAACACCAGCCAGCCGGGATGGACAAAGGCTCCCAGCAGGGTTCCTATGAGCACCAGGGATCCCGCTGTAATCTGCACCTGTCGCATTAGCGAGATGGGCGCGTTGCGGGTGCGGGTGGTGGGCAGCTTGGCGGCCTTCCACGCTTCGATCCCACCTTTGAGGCTAATGGCTTCCGGCCAGCCGTATTCGAGCAACTGACAGCCGGCACGGATGGAGCGGCTGCCCATGCGGCACTGCAGCACCACCGGCTTTTCCGGCGTCGAGATCGGCACCTTGGCGGGGTCAAAGGTAGATAGAGGCATGTTGATCGCCCCCGGGATCCGCTCGTCGTGGTATTCTGCCGGCTCCCGCACATCAATGAGCTGTACCCGCCCTTGATCCAGCCACTGCTTTAAAGTCAAGGCGTCGATCTCCTTAAGACGGGGATCCCGTTCCTGCTGAGCTGTAGGATTTTGTTGGGCTACGATCATGGTTTCTTCCTTGCTTCTAGGGTTGTTGTAAGACTTAGGGATTTCTAATCTTCCTCCTCCAGCAACCTGCTGGGCTCGCCAGGATAAAACTGGCTATCCAGGATTTGCTCAGGAGAATAAGGGCAGGTCTTGGGAAAAGTCTTTCTGGGCAGCTTGGTCTCTTCCAGAGCCAGTTGGAGCGCCCTCAGGTAAGACTTGGAGATGGCCTCCGGCAAATAGGGTCTCAGGCTTGGGTTTTCCTCCAGCAGATCTAGAACTTCCTGCCGCTGCACCTGTAGGGTAAGAAGCCAGCTTACCGATCTGGCCTGCGGCTGATACTCCCACTTCAGAAGGTGCCCCACCAAAACCCCCAGCCGGTTGCGCAGCTCTTGCCGCTGTTGCCTGCCCAATGATTCCATCTCCTCAATTAAATGGGGCAGATCCAGCTTCTCCCAGGCCCGCTCCCGCAGAAATTGGGCTTGTTGCTGAGTCCAAGCGTAGAAATCCCTCTCATAGAGATTTTGGCGATCCACTCTCAACCCTCCCCTTTCTGACGGGCCGCCTGACACTAGCAACTAAACTGCGGCTGCCACTTGGCCGCACTGCTCGTTGGCCGGCACCGCTTCCTGGATCTTCTTGGGCTGCGGCAGGTTGAGGCTGTTCATTAGGGCAATAAAGCTCTCCCGCGAGCGCAGCTTACCGGTTTCCGGATCCACGAAGCGGGGGTTCCAGCGCTTCTCCTCGCCAATGGTGGAGACGGTGTGTCCCCGGTAGTCATGGCCGGGATAAACCAGCGTCTCGTCCGGCAGGGTAAACAGGTGCTGCGTTACGTGGTCGTACATCAAGCCGGGATCCCCACTCTGAAAATCCGTACGGCCACAGCCGCGAATCAGCAGCGAGTCTCCTGTAAGAACGCGATCCCCATTGACGCGGTAGGTCATGTGGCTGTCGGTATGGCCCAGGGTGGCAATGGCCTCGATGACAATGGATCCCACCTGCAGCTTTTCCCCATGGCCGATGAAGCGGTCGGCACATTGCGCCTTGGCCTGAACCGGCACCACCCCTTGGCAGCCGCTCAACTCCCGCAGCTTGCCGGTGCCGGTGATGTGATCGGCATGGACGTGGGTTTCCAAGCAGTACTTCAAGGTCAGACCCAGCTCTTGAATTAACTTCCAGTCCCGCTCCACCTGCTCCACCACCGGATCCACCAGTACGGCCTCGCGGGTGTCTGGGTCTGCGATTAAATAGGTGTAAGTGCTCGTCTCAGCGTCGAATAGTTGGCGAAATAGCATGCTGCCCTCCTGTCTGTTGGCAAGAACCCGAACGTGCTCCGCATCCGGGTTCTTATTCTACTGTATAACTATCTGGTGTTAAAATCAAGCTACCACCTCCCTCAAGACAGCCTATGGATTGGGACAAGCTTGTGCAAGCTGGCAAAGACGAGTGCCAGTTGACCCTGACGCCGGAAGTGCTGACCAGCGTGGCGGAGTACTTCAAGGTTCTGGCGGAGCCCAGCCGGCTCCAGATCCTGTGTCAGTTGCGCTCGGGGCCCAAGAACGTTACCCAAATCCTAGAGGCCACCGGCATGGGCCAGGCCAACGTTTCCAAACATCTCAAGATCCTGGCGCAGGCAGGGATCGTCAGCCGCGAGCCCAGGGGCGTGAGCGTCTACTACCAAATTGCGGATCCCATCTGTTTTGAGCTGTGCGAGGTGGTGTGCAAGCAGTTAATTAAGCGCCTCAGGCAGCAGGCTCGGCAATTGGAGCCGCTGGCGGCCCTTCACTCCGGCAGGCTAAGCCGCGAAGGCTCCTGAGGGCGGGGGCGGCGCAGCATAAGCAGCATAAGAGGAAGGCTCAGCAGCCCAAACAGGGCCACCACGGCAGCCATGATCCAGATGAGGAAACGGCTGGGGCGAAAGTCGCCCGCCTCGATTTGCCGCATCACCTGGTTGTAGCGCCAAGCAGAAAGGCCGATCATCAGGATTCCAAACATCACCAACAGGAGGCCGTGCGCCGGAGCGGGCTGCTTGGGGGAGCTGGCGGCTTCGATCTGCTGCAAAAAGAGGCTGAAGCGGGCGAGGGCAAAGCCAAAGGCAATGAGAGCCACAGAGGTACGCAGCCAGGCCAGAAAGGTGCGCTCGTTGGCCTGGTGGGCGATCTGGGGGCAGGTGATCCCTTGGGAATCTGAAGGCTGACCTTTGCCGACGGCTGCGCTAGGCCACTGCCATCCCAGAGGAGGGAAAGAAGGATAGCTTGCGTACCTTTTTAGTTGCCAACCAACGCTACAGCTACTGCTATTGTAGGTACAGCTTGCAAGCCAACTTCTGGGAGGCAAACGAGCTGCCCAATTCCAGGGAACAACCCGAGCGATGGCAAGCCTCTGCGCTGGTCTTACGCGAGGACTGTACCAAGCAGCAAAGAGGGGGTTCCAGCCCAACTTGCTAAAAGTAGAACCTTGAGGCTTTGTCTCAAGAACCTGCGTAGGGGCGGTTTGACAACACCTCTCTGCCTCCGTTTATCGACTGCGTAAGAATCCCCCGACTTTAATTGGTAGGAGTGTCAAGGCCCAGTTTGCATGCTGACAGATGCTGCCTACGGCATAATCCCGGTGCTTCCGCTTCCGCCTGACCAGGGCTCCCATCTCTATCTGCTCATCCAGCACCAAAAGGGGCACTGGGCCTTTCCCAAAGGACACAAAGATGAGGGTGAGAGTGAGCTGGCGGCAGCGCAGCGGGAGTTGCGTGAGGAAACCGGCTTGACCGAGTACCACTTTCTAGTACTGCCGGGCCAGTCCGAGCCTCTATCGCTACAGGAGACTTACACCTTCACCGATTCAGCCGGGTATGCCGTGGTTAAGACTGTTACCTACTACATAGCTCTCCTGCCACCCCAGTTTCCTCCGCCGGAGCTACGGATCCAACCGGAAGAGGTGGCTGCCTACCGCTGGTGCTCCTACCTCGAAGCTTTGGAACAAATTACCTTTGAAGAAAGCCGCCAGCTTTTACGCCGCTGTCAAGCTTATCTAGAAGAGTGGTGGAGAGGTCAAAGAGAGTTGTAACTCCACCGCCCAAGCTACTGCTCGACAATTGTGACGTTAAAACCTTGATTCTTCAAGGTTTCAGCATGGTAGCGGGCATATTCCAGTTGTTCAAAGGCTGCCACCTGCACAAACTTCTGGCCGTTCACATCTTTAACAAAAGCGTCAGGGGCAACGCGGCGAGCCTGGGCCAAGCTCTCCTCCCCAGCGTAGGTAGTCAGCACCAAGAAGGTGCCCTCGCCGCGGTTTGGGCCCAGCGAGTCGGGGTCACTACTAGCTAAGGGTACTGTCTTGAGCAGCTTTTCTTGAGAGGAACGCTCCAAGCTGGCTGCCAGTTTCTCTACCCATGTCTCCTCTCTGGGAGGGAGTTGCTGGGCACCAAGGGCCGAACGGGTCTGCAGGCTGTCTAGAGGGTTGGGGAGATTTTCAAGGGGTTCAACTTGCAGTTCCTCCACGGAGGGGGTGGTCAACCCCAGCGCCAGCTGCTGAGGGGGTACCCCACCCGAATAGAACTCTTCTCCCACTTCCACCGCCGGTGGCTCTAAAGGAATTAGAGGGAGCTGGGCTAAGTCCAGCGGGGCAAAGCTCTCTTCGACTCTGGGCTGCAACAGCTCCCCTGGCCAGAGTAGCCAGCGCACTCCAAAGCCAATCCCCGCCCACGAGAGCACCCCCACTAGCAAAGCCCCTAGAGGCGAAACTCCTCTAGAAGGGCGGGGCACTTCTTTCTCCAAATCCTCCACCACCTCTTGAAGGAGTACAGGAGAAGGACGGTGGGTGGGAAGGGTTCTACCAGGATGGCTGCCCCGCAGCGGTGGGAGAGAGTCGCGGCGTTGTAAACGTGGCCAGAGACGAAAGTGCTGCCTTTGCCTGGGGGAATCCGGGTGCAGAGGGCTGAGGGCTGCTGGAAGCGTGCGTTGGGGTGTCGGCGGGTTTTTCTGGGGCGGCGGCAGGGGCTGAGTAGGATCTGGAAGCGGAGAAAAATCCATGGATAACCTACCCTCCCGAGCTTAGGAACCAAGAGGTCTACGAAGCCAACCTCCCACCACACCTGTTGACAGCTTAACGGCGGGAATGGGGCAAAGGACGGAGATAAGCCATCACTGCCCTGCCCCAGATAATACCATGCCATAGACCTGAGGCCGGCTTCTAGAGCTTGGCCGCAAGATAGACACTCGTCAGTCAGGGGGTGTGAGCGAGCAGGGGCAACCAAGGTCTCCACCCAGCTCGTTTCTCCTCTTGCCAGAGAGATTTTCTAGAATTTCCTGACAGGCCAATAGCAGGCGCTCTTGCTCTGGCAGAGTTCTCAGGCCAATGCGCAGGTAGCGATCCCCCAGCTCAGGGAAGCTCAGACAATCCCGCACTAGGATGCCGTGCTGCCGCAGCAGCTGCTCTTGAAGCTGTGAGGCAGAGACAGGACAGCGCACCAGCACAAAATTGGCTTGGCTAGGCCAGGGATCCCAGCCGGGCAGCGCCTGCAAACCTTTGAGCAAATGCTCGCGGGCCATGGGCAACCACCTCAAGGTGCGCCGACGAAAGTCCGTGTCAGCCAAGGCGGCTGCTGCTGCCACTGCCGCCAAGCCATTGACGCTCCAGGGATCCCGCCACTGTCGCCAGCGCCGCCAGCGCTCCGGATGGCCCACCGCAAATCCAATGCGCAAGCCAGGCAAGGTAAAAAACTTGGTCAGCGAGCGGATGACAAGGGTGTTGGGGTGGGCCTCGAGATAGGGAATCAAGGTTTGGCTACGGGGCAAAGAGGCCTCCAGCCCGCCAGCCCTTGGGGAGCAGAGCTCGCTCTGGTCTTGGGGCGCGTCTCCGAGGAGAAAGTCCATAAAGGCCTCATCCACCACCACCTGCTCAAAGTAGGGCAGAAGAGGCAGAATGGCCTCCCGCGGGAGCAGCTGGCCCGTTGGGTTGTGGGGATTGTTTAGCCAGAGCACCTTGCCGCTCTTGTTGGCGGGGAGCCCTTCTTGCAGCAAAGCAGCAGTGGCTGATCCCGGACAAGACCACCAATCCAGTGGCTTGATGACTGCCCCTGCTGCCCGCAGTGCCCGCTCGTAGTCGCCAAAGGCGGGACGAGGCAGCCATACCTCCCGCCCCTCCGCCTCCCGAGCCGCCCAAGTGAGCAATTCTGCCGCTCCGTTGCCGACAAAAATCCACTCTGGATCAACTGACCAATGCTGCGCCAAACAAGCGCGTAGCTCTCGATAGTCGGGGTCCGGGTAGCAGCTAATTGCAACCGGCTCGGGTGCCTCCAACGCTTGCACCAGGGCTTGCACAACCGACTGCGGCGGGCCCAGGGGATTGAGGCTAGCGGAAAAATCCAAAATGGCCTCCGAAGGGCAACCAGCAATTGCTGCTGCCCAAGCCCGATTGCCCCCATGTTGAGGCCGTTGCACGCTAATCCTCTAAGGACTCCATCCTGCTTCCGCCAATAGGGACTCAGATTAGCCGCAAGGACTCTGTCCCCCTACACCCGCACTTTCAAGACTTGTGACCAGCTGCCACCGCATCGCGAAAAGCTTTGCCGGCCGTGAACGTGGGAACAACGCTAGCCGGAATCACCATCTTCTCATTGGTTTTCGGGTTGCGGCCTTCCCGTTCTTTGCGCTTGCGGGCCTCAAAGGAACCGAAGCCCACTAGGGTGACCTTCCCCTTGGGTTCCCCGTTTTCATCGCGGGAGGCAACCTCTTCAACGATGATCTCCAGTGCTGCCGTCAGGACAGCCTCAGCCTCTTTTTTGGTTACGTTGGCGCGATGAGCGACGGCTTCCACAAGCTCTGCCTTGTTCATCCTAGTCTCCTCAATGAGCTGGGCAATGGGTTGAAAGCCTTCTCTGGCCGTGTTTTTCCAAGTTGGCGCTAGCAGGGCGGAGCACCTACGGCTCAGAGAAGTTGTAGCTGGAGAAGCAGGGCTAGCCCTACCCTAGGTCAAGGCACAGCCACTGCCGATGGCAGGATTGTAGCCATTGGGTTCCAAATCACTGACCTATTTTACAGCCAAATTAAGCTAGAAGCCGGCTGGAGAAGGAGTTTAGGGACTCTGTCCCACTAAGGCAATGGAGGAGGAGAGCGGAATTTTTCGGCCCATAATGCTCCCTGCTAGGGAAAGGGGACAGCTGGAGGATCACGAGTTGCTTTGGAAGTAGGCCCGCATGATCTGGCGGAAGATAGGGGCTGCTCGGGTTCCGCCCCCGCCACCACTGTTTTCCAGAAAGACCACGACTACCAGCTCCGGACGGTCAGAGGGAGCATAGCCGACAAACCAGGCGTGGGATCGCCGCGGCGGATCCTCGGCAGTGCCGGTTTTGCCGGCGGCTGGGGGAAAGCCTGGCCCCAGGTTGGCGTTGCCACCAGTGCCGTAAACCACCACATCTCGCAGCCCCTGTTGCAAGATCTCCAGGGTAGCGGGGGAGAGACCTACCTTCTGCCGCAGGGGCACGGGACTTTCCGGGATCACCTGCTGCGAGAGCAAGGGACGCACCCGCCAGCCACCGTTGGCCACTGCTGCTGTTACCACCGCCATCTGCAGGGGCGTGGCGGTGATAAACCCCTGGCCGATGGACATGTTCACTGTATCGCCCACGTACCAGGGCTCCCCCCAGTGGCGCTGTTTCCACTCGGCGTCAGGCACCAGGCCAACAGCTTCCCCTTTGAGGCCGATCCCAGTAGGCTGGCCCAGCCCAAAGCGGCGCGACCATTCTTGCAAGGGGGCGGCCTTGGTACCCAGGGCAATCTGGTAGAAAAAGGTGTCGCTGCTGTAGGCTATCGCCTGGCGGTAGTTCAGCCGCCCAAAGCCAGCCCGGTTCCAGTCCCAAAAGCGCCAGCCGCCTACTGTGATGTAGGGAGCCGTCTGCAGCACCGTATCTGGGGGGAAGACCCCCGACTCGATCCCAGCGGCGGTGGTGATGATTTTGTAGGTGCTAGCAGGAGGGTAGGGCCGTAGGGCGCGGTTAAGGAAGGGAAAGTCCTGTTTTTGCAGGCTCTCCCACTGGGCTTGGGTGATGCGGCTGGAAAAGAGGTTGGGATCAAAGGTGGGATAGCTGGCCATAGCCAGGATCGAGCCGTCGCGGGGATCCATGGCAACCACTGCTCCTTTCTGCTGGCCCAGGGCTTGCTCTGCCACCTGCTGCAGCCGCACGTCCAGGGTCAGCTGCAGAGTCTTGCCCGGTTGAGGAGGCTGTTCGCCCAGCACCCGCAGCACTTCTCCTAGAGCGTCCACCTCCACTTGGCGCCCACCCCACTGGCCGCGCAGATGACTCTCAAACAGTTCCTCCACCCCCATCAGGCCGACAATATCCCCCAGGCGGTAGCTGGGATCCGCCTGCAGCTGCTCTAGGGGGATCTCGCCGGTGTAGCCCAGCACGTGGGCGGCCAAGCTGCCATGGGGATAAAACCGCACTGTCTCTGCTTCCACCATCACCCCCGGCAGCTCGTGGCTTCTTTCTTCCAATCGGGTCACGACCTCGGGGCTGGCGTTGCGCAGGATGCGCACAGGAAAGAGAGAGCGGTAGCCCGCCTGTTCCAGTTTCTGGACAATCTCCTCGGGAGCCATCTCCAGATACTGGGCCAGCTTGGGGATCGTCTCCTGCCAGCCCTGCCGCGACTGCACCAAGGGCCAGAGAAAAACTGAGTAGGACAGTTGACTACCCGCCAGCAACACGCCGTTGCGATCCACAATGCGTCCCCGTTCCGGCGGCTGGGGCAAGAGGCGAATGCGGTTGGTGTCGGCCAACTGGCGGTAATACTGAGTGCGCACCAGTTGCAGGTAGGCCAGCCGCGATCCCAGTCCTCCAAACAGCAGCCCGCTGGCCAGCAAGAGCAAGGCAACGGACCGATAGCCTTGACCTACCGTTTTGGCCGGGGGGGATCCCAGCCAGGGGGGGCTACCAGACGGCGGTGGGGAAGGGACTCGCCGCGGCCCAGCCGGCTTGAAGGGGGAGGGTTTCCGCTCCCCTAAAGCCCTGGAGCTGGGCGGGGCAAGAGGGTAAAGTTTGGCCATGAAGAACTGCTGGAAGAAGAACGGGAGCCGACCCTGGGCCCAGCTAGGTGGGCAGCCTCAGCCTCTATTCAGTATCTCGAGTATCTCGAGCTTCGCCAGGCCTCGTCCAGGAAAAACGGCTCTGGATAAGGCAGGGCAACGACTGCGCCAGGCAGCCTGGCTGATGCTGGGCAATGGCCTGCGCTTGGGGGTGTCTGGGGCCTATTTCGTCCTGTTGGCGCGGCTGCTGGGTCCAGAAGCGTTTGGAGTGTTCTCCGCCATCTTGGCCTGCAGTAACCTAGCTGCCCCCTTTGGCTACTGGGGCCAATCGGAATTGCTGATCCAGCGCCTAAGCAACCGGAGATCTGCCGCGGCTGCCCCGGAGATCAGTCCCAGCCTGTGGCTGGCCGGACTGGTCTGCAGTGGGATGGTGCTGCTGTTAACACCTCTGTTGAGCCTTTGGTTGGCCGAGACCTCACCCCTTGAGGTGGGGATCCTCCTGGGGAGCGACCTGCTGTTTATTGCCCTTCCCGAAGTGTACAGGGGGATCCTGATTGGACAGGAACAAATTGCTGGGGTCGCTCTCATTGACACGGGCATGGCGCTGGGGCGATTGAGCGCCGTACTGCTGGCGATGGTTTTGGACTGGGGATCCCTAACCCAATGGGCCATCCTCTACGGGCTGATGGTGCTGCTGGTGCTGGCGGGGATGAGCTGGGGAATGCGGCAGTGGTGTGCCCCTTCTCGCCTCCCGGCTTTGGACTGGCAAGAGGTAAGGGCACGGCTGAGGGCGGGTTGGGACTTTGCCCTGGGGCTGGCCGCGGCGAAAACCTTCACCGACTTGGACAAACTGCTTTTGCCCCGCCTGGCCTCAACAGCAGCGGGGGGACTCTACAGCGCCGCCTACCGGGTCATCAACTTCTCGCAAACGCCGATGATTGCTCTGCTCACCAGCCATTTTGCCGAGCTGTGCCGCCAGGGTCAGCAGGGCCTATCCCACGGCTGCCGCTACGCCTGGCAGCTTTTCCCCTGGGTGGTGGGCTACGGCAGCTTGGCTACTGTGGGAGTGGCCCTGGGCTCCTACGGGATCCCTTGGCTGCTGGGATCCGCCTACCAAGAGACTGCCCTCATCCTCCGCTGGCTGAGTCCAGTCATTTTGCTGGAAGGGATCCACCTGCTGTTGTCTCACCTGCTCACTAGTGCTGGCCTGCAAAAGCTGCGCAGCCGCCGACAGCTGGCAGCCCTGGTCCTGAATGGAGCTTTGAACGGGCTCTGGATCCCGGCGTGGGGGTGGCGAGGGGCAGCCCTGGCCACCTTACTCTCAGAAGTGACCCTGGTGCTGGCCTTGCTGCTGCTGCTTTGGCAGCAATTGGGCCCTCAGAAGGGAGGTAAGCCAAGCTCAAGCTAGAGGGTCTTGACGATGTAGGTGGCCTTGGCGTCCGGACCAAAGCTGATGACATCCCCCGACTTAAGCTGGTGGGTAGAAATTTTCTGGCCGTTGATCATCAGGCCGTTGGTGCTGGGCCGGCCCTCCAGGTCTCCATCTAAAATGCGGTAGTAGTATTCCCCCTCCCTTTCAGCAGGAATGCGCAGCAGCATGGCGTGGTAGCGGGAGGCGTACTGAGAGTTGAGACAGATGTCGTTGGCCAGGTCGCGACCGATAAAGTATTTGGCGGCAGTCAGTACCTGCGTGCGGCGGCCATCGCGGTCTTCCACAATGAGGAGGTGCTGCTGAGTACTTGGGGGAGAAGGCGCAGAACCAACCATAGCTCCTTACCGCTGCAACTGCCAGGCTTAGCATACACTATAGTCCAGCCCCGCCCTTGGCCAAGGTAGAGCCTAAGACCAGTCAGGCAAACTTTGCAGCAAGGGGCCAACCCAGCCAGGAAAGAGGGTGTAGGCCCCTACTGCCCACTGGGCCATGCCAACGATCACCTCGGATTTGGACTGGCAAACCGCCTCCCAGATGGCTGCCGCCACCTCTTCTGGCTGGCTTACCCAGAAGCTCTCCAGGGCCTGCTGCATTCGCTGCCGTGCCCCGCTAGGGTGGGTTAAGTTTTCCTCCGCAGAAACCTCCGCTCCCGTCTCCTCCACAAAGACGGCCCGCTTGAGAAAATTGCTGTTGACTAGGCCCGGATGGACAGCGATGACCTGGATGCCGTGGGGTTGCAGCTCTAGACGCAGCGCCTCCGTCAGGCCACTGACTGCGTACTTGCTGGCACAATAGGCAGCCATCTGCGGCAGGGGCATTTTGCCGCCTATGGAGCCGACGTTGACAATCTGGCCTTTCTTGCGCTTGAGCATGTCGGGGAGCACCGCCCGGATAGTGTGCAGATAGCCCCAGAAGTTCACTGCCAGCAGCGCCTGCCAGTGTTCCAACGTAGTCTGCAGGAAAGGACCGCTCAGGCAGATGCCAGCGTTGTTGATGAGGCAGTCAATGCGCCCATAGCGCTCCAGGGTAGCCTCGACCAGCTTTTGCACCTGCTCCGGCTGCGTTACATCGGTGGGGACGGCCAACACCTCCGCATTGAAGCTTTGCTCCAGCTCGATAGCCGTCTGCTTCAGGGTTTCGGCGGTGCGGGCAGCCAGCGCCAGGCGGTAGCCACCGCGGGCGAAGGTGAAGGCTGTTGCCCTACCAATACCCTCGGAAGCGCCTGTAATTAAAACAACATTGGCCATCCTCCTGCTCCCCGGAACTTCTTTTTCTGTTGTAGCTTCTCCCGCCGTTGGGGAGCCCCTGATAGGCTTAGAGTACGGAATGCCAGTGAAGATAAGGGCTATGGCCTCCACCCACTCGTTTGATATTGTTAGCGACTTCAACCGGCAGGAGTTGGTGAACGCGCTGGATCAAGTGCAGCGGGAGGTCAAGCAGCGCTATGACCTCAAGGATACTCAGACGGAAATTAAGCTGGAGGAGGGATCCCTGACCATCACCACCGCCAGCGAGATGGCTCTCAACTCCATTCGGGATCTCCTCCTAACCAAAGCGGCCAAGCGGGGCCTCTCTCTGAAGATCTTTGACTTTCAGCCCCCGGAAAGTGCCGCTGGCAACCGGGTGCGCCAGGTGGTTCGCCTTAAAAAAGGCATCGACGCAGCGTTGGCCAAGCAGATTGCCAAGCAAATCCGCGACAACTTTAAGAAGGTGCAGCCCTCCATTCAAGGGGATCTGGTGCGGGTTTCCGGTAAAGACAAAGATGAGCTACAGGCGGTCATTCAAATGCTCAAGCAGCAGGATTACCCGGTAGCGCTGCAGTTTGTCAACTACCGCTAGCCCAGCAACAGCGGGCAAGGTTCCCGCCGCCCCTTGGCTTTAGGCTTTCTGGGAGCCAGCCCACAGAGAAGGCCAGAATCCTTTACCATGGGTAGTGATCTCCATCTCCAACTGCAGTTCTACCGCGATGTACACCATTTCTGAGTTTGATCGCCTAATCCAGTTTCTCCCGGTGGAGATCCGCCCCGAGGTGCAGATTGAGATTGGCTCCCCTGACCAATCTCGGGTTGTGCAACCACTCTGGCGCTTCCCCTGGCAGAAGTACACCCGCTTTGCCATTGACCTGAGCCGTTGGCAGAAGCTGAGCCCCGATCAACAGAAGATCTACTTTTTGCGGGAAGCCGTGATGGCCACTGAGCTGGCCTTGGGAGACAACTGGTCAGCGCTGTTGCTGTATCCTGCTCTCATTGGGGCGGGCACGATGGGCATTGTGGTGGAGCTGCAGATGGGGGATAACCTCGGCGTGGGCTTGGCAGCTGCTTTGGCAGCATCGGCGGCGTTTCTTTTGCGCAAAGCAGAGAAAGGCCAGAAGGCCCAGGTGGCAGCTGATGAGTTTGCCGTGCGCTATGCCTCCCAAAATGGCTACACCTCTGAACAGGCGGCTGCCATTCTGCTGAGTGCCCTGCAGCAGGTGGCTATCCTCGAAGATCGCGTTAAGAGCGACTACGACACCACCATGCGCCACCGCAACCTGGAGTTCCTGGCCCAGCGGGGTTTGGGATCCGGCACCTTGACCATCAATCCCAAGTACCGCAACAAGGGCCAGAACCCCAACCCCTACCAAAATCCCTTTCAGCGTTGAGCAGTTCCTGCAAACTAGGTGGGGGATGACTCCCGACCCTCATCTTTGTTGAGTAAGCACAACATGGCTGACGCCACGCTGCGCGAAGAGATAGCGTACCGGCTTCACGCTTCACTGACTTGTTGGTACAGAGGTCTCAGCATGCTGCCACCGTGCAACCCACGGCGGAAACCAGTCAGGGAAGCTCTCCAGAGATTTAACTCAATCTCTTCAACTGAAGCACGAACGGCTTTCATCCCGACACTGATTGGCTCTTCACCCATACAGTGCGGGGCTTCCCGCCGATTAAGTTTGAGGAGCACCTAGGCTTGCTTAAGCTTCCTCTTCCAGTTCTTGGATCTCTTCCGTAGGGGTGTGTCCAGTCGCTTTGTCTTCCTCAATCTGAACTGTACCAGTGGGGTTGTAGTACCGGCGCACATCCCACTCAGTAATCCAACGGCGAATAATTGACCGCACGGTAGTTGTGCCGTAAAGAGGAGGGAGCTGGAGCTCAGACGGTGATGGCCCTCCCCAATCAGGGTAGGCCTTTTGGTAGAGACCCGCCACCTTGTGCAACATCGCTTGAATGGCCTCCTGAGCTTCCGAACAGGAACGGAGGGGGATAGCCCGCCGAATGGCCTCCATGCCGGCCCTTACAGCTTCCTCAGAAACATGCTTCTGGCGCGCCATCTCAGGTGCCTTCTCCCAATCCCCTTTTTCCTGCAAGATAGACTGCTCAAAGTCGCGGGTTACTGCTCCCACTAGAATTAGCGGAGCTGCTTTTAGTTCTTCAGGTAAAGTTTCCTTGCCAAACAAATGGCCAAGAACGCGGTAGGACTTGACCCGCTGCAGGATGCTGTACTGTGCAATCAGCTCGATCTCATCCACCAAAACCACCAAGCCCCTGAGCCCTATGGCCCGACATAGCTGAGCAGAAAAAGCCAGGCGCTGCCAGTGCAAACTTTCCGCAGGAGGTAGCTTGCCGACGGAGTGAGCCCCTGCCAGACCGTGATCCCGAAGTCTCTGCCGCACCTCTGAGAGCCTCAGGGTGGATTCACCAGCCCAAAAGCGGACAATAGCATCTAGTTTCTCATCGTCACCCTCTAGCCTTTGGTGTAAAGCTAGAGTGGCCGGCCACCAGCCCTCTCCAAATCGCCATTGGTTAACCCAAAGCTGGAACTCCTGGAAAGAAGGCTGTTTGTACTGCAGACGACCTGCAATGCCTTGGAGCCCGCGCTCAGCCATGTCAGGGAGTTCGATTTCGGCAAGAATGCGGGGAATTAGGCGACTAGGATTGCCAAGAGGCAGCTCTTTAGAGATGACAACCAGCGAGGTGGCAAAACCCCGCTTCTTTGCTTTTTCCTGCAGAGTTAGTAGAAGATGAGACTTACCAGTTCCGAAGTCCCCCTTCACGAGCATCCCCCCAGGCTCTAAGCTGGGGGCGTTGCATAATTCCCAAAACTTCTCTTCGACCTCTTGTTGCCAAGAGCCAAGTTCTGCAACCGCAAATGGATTGGGAACACCGTTTCGCAGCGCTTCAATCGCTCTTCGGGCTACAAGTGATTCGCTCATTGAAGTTGAACCATAGTTGTACAAGGATTGGGATAATCGGGAGAATATACCTCGTTCTCAATTCGAGTTTGCAAGGCCCGGTACTTATGGTAGGACAAAAGTTCTGATTCAATAAAATCTGGAGGAGCCATGAAGATTAGAACTGTTTTCTCAAGCTTACTCTCTGCATCGATAAACTCTCGCAAGGTTTCGTAAAGCTCAATAATTTGCCTACGAGTGAAGATTGGACGTCCATTTTCTCTTCGCTCATAGTAATGAAACAGACTGACAAGAATTGCTGTGCAACCGAGCTGGCGCGTAAAAAGCCTTAGAAAAGAAAGTAGGATCTCTCGAGAATTTGTCCTATCAATCCTTCGAAAAATAGCTGCCCCACGCACTTGACTAATAGATTCCAGTGTGCCTTTGAGCCACTCCTGAACCGCAAGGCACAAACCTTCTAGAGTGCCTGGACTTTGGAGAGGCTCGTAGATAAGACGGGAAATAGCCTTGCGAAAGTCGAGAGCCAGAGAGTAGTCCTGAAAAATCAGCTTCTTAATTTCTCGCTGAAACTGTATGTTGATCTCGCGGGCCTCAACTTGGTAAAGCTCCGCCAGTTCCTCTAAAGTGCAGTGTTCTGAGCTGGGGGAGTATCCAATTTTTCTGAGAATGCTATAGCGCAGTTCTCTGGCAAAAGATTCCCAGTCCACCTTCTGAGCAAGGGCGAACCAAAAATTCTCAATTGAATGTAGATTGATGCACTCTTCGCTTAGATCAAAAAGCCGAAAAGAAGGAGGAGATAGCTTTTCCCGAAGAGATTTGTAGAGGCGGGAGTAGGAATCTTTTGGGACAACAGCTAGCTTGACGGTTGCACCACCCGCAGGGATGAAGGATCCCAGGTAGTCTTTCTCAAGACAACGCAGCCATAAATCAAGCTGTAGACGACTCTGGGTTTCCCCACTCATAGACGCTCAAACTCCAAAAGATAGTAAATATGTTCCTCACCGCGTTCATCGCGAATGCGATAGCAGCGACCTGAGCGCGTGCCTGTAGATGCAGAGAAGATCAAGCGATAGCCATCCACATTGTTGATTGGGTTTCGATCTAGAAGGTAAAGATGTCGTGTAAATTCTGCTTCTGTGTAGTCTGAGTTATTGAGGTGGAGAACATCGAAGACATCTCGCGCAGCTACACTTATGGAGTTAGGCAGTTGCTCCACACGCTTTCTCAGGTAGCCTGCCGCAATTCTTGCTGCCTTCCAAATGAGCTGAAGGACAGCCTGGGGATCAGTCTCTTTGCTCTTGGCGGCTCTTGCTCGCTTGATTGCCTCAGCAATAGCACTGGGCCGCTGGGATCGGAAAATCTTGCGGTCAATACGTACCCCCTCTCTGGCAAAGTGCACTAAGGCGGGAAAGGCCACAAAAATGTTGGGATTCTCGGTAGGAAGCCAGGGCTGGTCTACCCGTTCCCCCACTTCGCGGGCCAGGTCTTCGAGGGAGGAGGTGGACAAAGCTTGCTGGGCTTGTTCAAGAGCTCGCCTCACCAGCTCCACTTGGGAGAGAGCCTTGTTGAGGGCAGAGCCGCAGCTTTCTACCTGGCGGTTTACTGCTTGGAGATCTCCCCTTCTGCTAGCAGCTTGAGCACTGCCTACCGCTTTCGTCACTTTCTTAGTGAGCTCAACTAAGCTGGCCAGCTCGCCGTCGAGAGCTTTGAAAGACTCCTCAAACATTGTTCTTCCAATTTTTCGACAAGGTAGCACTGCCAGGGAGTAAGATGCAAGACTCAGCCCCGCTTGGATTGCTCAGGGCATGCGCAGCTCCCCTTCCACCTCCAGGCGGGTGTAGGGGCCGACGGCGAGGAAACGCTCCCCTAGCATTTCGGCAGCGGCAGGTTGGATCCAGCCCATGCGCTGCAGCAGGTGCAAAGCCAAGGCATATTTGGCGCGCGCTGCTCCGTCTTGGACCTTGATGGCCAGGCCCATCCCTTCCCCCACGCGCCCAATGCACTGGATCCCTTCGGCGCCGGACTTGCTAACCAGCTCGCCTTGGGTAGCCCGCATTAACTCGGTGTCGAAACATCCCTCGCCAGCCACCATTTCCGAATGGTGGGTCATGGCGCGGGCAATGGCCTCCAGCTCGGGTCGCTCGCCAGCGGTGAGCTGGGCATACAGGAAAGCCAAGTGGTTGAGTTGTAACTGGTAAGTGGGCACGCCGCAGTCGTCACGGGCAAACAAAAACTCTTCCGAGGGCATCTGCAATAGATCCGCCAACTTGGCTCGCACCAGGGCTTGCACCGGATGGTGCCGCTGGGCGTAGTCCGACAGAGTCCAGTTTTGGGCGCGGCTGGCCAGGAGCATGCCAGCATGTTTGCCGGAGCAGTTGTGGCACAGGGGGCTGGGCTTGCCAGGGGGGGTGGGGCAGACCAGCAGTTCCGGGGAGAGGTCGGCGCGCCAGAGCATGCTGAACACCTGCCGCGCGTGGGCCGCGGTGCCCTGATGGGATCCGCACATGATGGCGATGTCTTTCTCAGTAAGTCGATAGCGCTCCCGGATGCCGGTGGAAAGCATGGCCAGCGCCTGAAAGGGCTTGAGGGCAGAGCGGGCAAAGACTGGGGTGGTGCTTTTGCCAGCTACGGCTAGGGAGCGTCCGCGACTATCGGCCACCACCGCTTGGCAATGGTGGATAGATTCGGTCAAGCCCTCCCGCAAGACGTGGATCAACAGTTCAGGAGCAGAGGAGCGATTTTCAAATGACATGAAATCCTGGGAAAGGGCCGACGAGTCTGGAAAGGTATGTACCCATTATCTCATACGTCCAGATCCGGCGCGAAACCTTGCCGGAAGGGAGCAAAATGGAGCAGGTGCGTTTGGATCCCTCGGCTCTACCATGTCTTCAACTCCCCTGGTGTTTTTGGTCTGTCACGGCAGCCGGGATCCGGAATACCAGCAGGCGGCAGCGGACTTGCTAGCGCGGGTGCGGCAGCGGCTGGCTCCGCAGGCGGTGGAGCTGGTTCAACTGGAAAGTGGGTCCTTAAGCCTGGGGGAGCAGATTCACAGCCACTTGGCGGCTCAGCGGCCTAGGCTCGCCAGCCCAGTAGTGCTGGTATCGCTCTTTATGGGCGGGGGATCCCATGTGGAGGAGGATCTGCCGGCTGCTCTGGAGGAGCTTCGTGCCCGCTGGCCCCGGCTAAAGCTGCTTTTGACACCGCCCATCGGTCAGCACCCGGCCCTCCTTGATCTGTTGGCAGCGCGCATGGTGGCAGCGCAACACCTAGGCGATCCTGTACATGGCTGGATCCTATTTGGCCACGGCAGCCGCCTGCCTAGCTTTGCCGCCCAACTCGAAGCTGGGATCCGAGTGCTGGAACAGCGCCTGCCCGGGATCCTGATTCACCCGGCTTTTGCTGCCCAGCCTCCTACGCTAGAGGCCACTGTCATTCGCTGCTTGCGCCTAAGCCAGTACCGCCTGCGGGTGCTGCCCTTTTTCCTCTTTCCGGGGAGCTTGTTGCGCTCATTGCAAGACCAGGTGCGGCAGCTGCGGCGGCAGTGGCCCTTGTTGCAGCTGGAGGTAGAGCCACCCCTCTGGCGAGATCCCCAATTGATGCAGGCAATTGTTGAGACAGTCCGGATGGCCTGTCCTAGCTAGATGGGCTGGTCAAACCTGTCCTGCTTAAGCAGAATGGATCTTTCCAGGAGGCTGTTGGGATTCAAGATGGGCAAGGTGTATCTGGTGGGGGCAGGGCCTGGGGATCCGGGGCTGCTGACGGTGAAGGGCAAGGCCCTGCTTGCCCATGCGGATGTGGTGATCTACGATGCCCTGGTGGGATCCGCCATTTTAAATTTGATCCCCCCAACGGCAGAACGAATCTACGCTGGCAAGCAATGTGGCGCCCATACCCTCCCCCAGGAGCAGATCACGGCCTTGCTGATTGAGAAAGCCCAGACAGCAGCCGTAGTGGTGCGCCTGAAGGGGGGGGATCCCTTTATCTTTGGGCGGGGGGGAGAGGAGATGTTGGCGCTGGTGCAGGCCGGGATCCCCGTGGAGGTGGTGCCGGGAATTACGGCGGGCATAGCTGCCAGCGCCTATGCCGGGATCCCGCTCACCCATCGAGAGCTCAGCTCCTCAGTTGCCTTCGTAACTGGCCATGAGGCGGTGGGGAAATACCGCCCCCAGGTCAATTGGCGCGCCCTAGCCGAGGCTGTGGAAACCTTGGTGATCTACATGGGCATTCATAACCTCGGCCACATTGCCACCGAATTGTTGGCCGGCGGCAAAGCTCCCGATACACCAGTGGCCTTAATCCGCTGGGGTACCACTCCAGAGCAGGAGATCCATCTGCTGCGCTTGGACAGCTTGGTTGCCCAGCCACCGCCAGTGTTGCCCCCTGCCATTGTGGTTATTGGAGCGGTAGTCACGCTGGCCAACGTCTTGCCCACCTTGCGTCCTTTGCCTCCCCTACCGGCAGGGTCTTGATGAAGGTTTTTTTGCGCAAGCTGGCTGCTCTCTGCTCCGCCTACTACGCCTACATGCTGGAGTACCGGGCGGAACTCCTTTTGTGGGCGTTGGCTGCATCTTTACCCTTAATCATGATGGGGCTCTGGAGCGAGGCCGCTCGCTCGGGGAACTTTGCCCTATCTTCCCTGGAGTTCATCCGCTATTTCCTAGCGGTGTTCCTGGTGCGCCAGTTCACCATCATCTGGGTAATCTGGGATTTTGAGCGAGAGATTGTGGAGGGGAAGCTCTCGCCGCGTCTGTTGCAACCTCTGGATCCTGCTTGGCACCACGTGGTTAGCCACCTCATGGAACGCCTTGCCCGCCTTCCCTTTACGGTGGCTTTGCTTGCCCTCTTCTTCTTGCTCTACCCCCGCGCTTTTTGGATCCCCTCTTGGCAACAAGTGGCCCTTGGATCCCTGGCTATTCTGTTGGCTTTTGCCCTGCGTTTTCTTATGCAGTACACGCTGGCCCTGCTGGCCTTTTGGGTGGAGCGAATATCAGCTCTAGAGCAGTTTCACTTTTTGGTGTACTTGTTCCTCTCGGGTGTAATTGCCCCCTTAGAGGTGTTTCCGCCGGCAGTGCGCCAGGTCTTAGCCTGGACGCCCTTTCCCTACTTGGTGCATTTTCCCGCCAGCCTCTGGGTGGGGATCCCGCAAGACCTCCTGCGCGGTTTTGGCATGAGCCTGGCTTGGCTGGGGCTGTTTTGGCTGGTCAACCGTTGGCTATGGCGAAAGGGCCTGCAACGCTACTCAGGGATGGGGGCTTAGTCCTTGCTGCCCGCAGAGCCTGAACTGCCTCCCGCCCCCTGCAGCGATTATCATGGGCTAGGGATCTCCAGGTTAACTGCGAGGATCTCAGGAGTCTCTCCTGCGTCAACTCCCCTTTGGATCATTATGAAGCGTGTCCTCGTTGTGGATGACGATCCCCTTGCCCTCAAGGTGCTAAGCCGCCATCTTAGCCAGCATGGCTATCGGGTTTGCACAGCCACTTCCGGCAGAGAAGGATTGCGCCTGTTTGCTGAAGAGCAGCCGGATGTGGTGGTGTCGGACGTGGTGATGCCGGAAATGAACGGTTTTGAGTTCTGCCGGCAGCTGCGCCAACAGCGGGGTGGTGAGCTCGTCCCCTTTATCTTTCTCTCTTCCCGGGGCGAATTGGGCGACCGCATTCAGGGCTATGAGTGGGGAGCCGATGACTACATCATCAAGCCCTTTGAGCCATTGGAGTTGGTGGCCAAGATCGAGGCGCAGATTGAACGATCCCGCCGCACTCAATTAGAGATCCTCCGTCTCATCCAGCAGCAGAACTCCGCTAAAGCTGAAACTGCCCCTCGCCCTCGCTTGGCGGAGCTCAAGTTAACCCCCGCCGAGGAGCGGGTGTTTCGGGAGGTGGTCCAGGGCTACACCAATAAGCAGATTGGCGAAAGGCTGTGCATTAGCCCACGCACTGTCCAGACCCACCTGACTAATATTCTCAGCAAGCTTTCTCTGGAAAACCGCTCCCAACTGGTGCGCTTTGCCTATGAGCGGGGCTACATTTCCCAGGCAGAGCTGGGCGATAAAGGGATCCCTCCCTCAAGCCAAATGAAGCCTTAAAACAGCAGGGGTGGCCTTGCGCACGCGGCACGGGATCCGATCCCTGCCCAGGCGGACAAAGGCCTCATAGCGGTGGCAGCCCGAGAAGCCGTAGTACTTTCCCTCCACCTCCAAAACCTCAATCGGCTCCTGCAGGCCTATTTCCTGGATGGAAGCCATCAGTGCCCGCACCTTCTCCGGATCCGTTTGCCGCGGCAGCGGGCGACAAATCTGCTGCAGGGGAATCTCGCGAATCTCCACCATGCCAACTCTCCTTCTGCGTTGGACCTCTTAATCATACTCGTTATGAGTTTGGTTTGTCAGCCCTTGGCAAGAAGGAGGAAGGCATGGCAGGATAACGCCGTTTCCCCTTTGCGCCTTCGCAAGAAGCCAAGCCATATGTGGCCACTCCTCAAAGTTCTGTGGGGAAAGCTCGCCTCTCCAGCCAAGACGGCGCCCAAGCCTAGCAGCCCTCTCCCTGGAATGCCCTTGCTGCCACCTGGGAACCTGCCGCCTCAGTTACAGCAGCCCAGCAAGGCAGGGCTTACCGCAGCCCAGCAGGGAGAGAAACCTAGGGTGTTGCTCTCTTCTCCGGAGCAATCCCCCGACGCTGAGGCAGGAGAATCCCGTATTGGCCCAGCTCAACCTACCTCCGCGGCCAAAAGCATTAGCCATCTCTGGGCCTTGAGCGATAGCGGATCCCGGATTTCTCGCATTGCCGCCACCAGCAACAGTGGCCGTCGTGCTGTCAGCTCTATTGCAGGGGTTGTGAGGCCGAGAATAGACAGGTAATGTTGGAGGTTGCCAAGCATGCTGGAGATAATCTTTAACGCAGCCAACTGGTTCGCGCTACCTTTTTGGGCCTTGATGATTCTGCTGCCGGGTTGGGGGGTAACCCGTAGGGTAATGGCATCGCTCTTGCCCATTGCCCTTTTGGCAGCAGTTTATCTCTATCTTCTGGTGAGCGGGTTTAACGCAGGGACTCTTGGAGAGTTTTCCAATCCCCAGCTTTCTCTGAGCACTCTGACGGCTCTCTTTAGCCAGCCCTCGGTGATGGCTACGGGATGGGTTCACTACATCGTCATGGATTTGTTTGTGGGGCGCTGGATCTTCCTGGAGGGGTGGGAAAAGCGGGTATGGACCACCCATTCGCTACTTTTGTGCTTGTTTGCCGGGCCAGTGGGCTTGCTCTCCCATCTGCTTACGGTGGCGGTTGTCCAGGCATATCGGCAGAAGCAGTCAGGACTGCCGCAGGAGTCGGCGTAACCGCTCCCTACCGCTGCAGATTCCGTGGTTCAGGACCAAGGGTGTGGCAGGTTTTTCGGCCTGCTTGTAGAAGGCTAGGGGTGGGGCGCCACAACAAGGGGCTGGAGGGAGGGATCCCAGGGTCCCCCAGCAAGACGGAGTTCTTAGAGGCTAGGATCTGGGATAGGAGCCTTCGGCCTTGAGGCCGGAGAGACGGTTCAATGAGGACTAGAGGCGTAACTTGGTTTCCCCCGCTTCAGCTTGACCTGCGTCCTCAGCAGTGGCTAGAGAGCTGCCTTGGAGCAGCAGCCGCGGTGGCCCTTATGGCTGGAGCGGCCTGGGGGCGGCCTGTACTAGAGGTGCGCATGACCATGGGCCTGCCCATCAGCCCCAATTACTGGTACATGGTGGCCCTTAGCCGAGCCGGTAGCCCCGGTCCCACTGCCAACCTGGTGGATCCCAGTGTCCGCGTCGGGCCCAATGAGTACGCTTTTGTGCGGGACTGGGACTACCTCATTCGGGTTACCCCCCTCAACGAGGAGTCCGTCTTGCAAGCCACCATTCAGCGCTTTGGTGAGCAGGAGCGGGAGTTTGCCGTCGGCTTCAACCAGGTGCGGGTTGAGCGCGTTAACCGTGACCGCGACACCCTTAGGTTCCGAATCGACCTCTCGGAGTTAGAAGGCCTAGACGGGCAAAACCAGGATATCCAGGTGGCTTTGCTCACCGCCCGCGCCCCCTTTCGCGTTGCTCCCGAAGAAACGAATCTAGCCATTGATGCCACTCGCGGCGAGCTACCCAACTACTATCGCCTCAGTCTCTCCAACCAGCGGCAAGTGGTCGTCGACGATCCCCAACGCCAAGAGACGATGCGCCGCAGCCGTGAGTTACTCCAACAAAGTGGCTCTGGAGGCGGTCTCACGCGCGAGCTCATTGAGGGAGGAGCGCTAGAGATTTTGGCGGCCAACATCCTCACCTTTGAGTTACGTCTTCTTTCCGGTTTCTAGGGATCCCCTGCGTGGGAAGTTGTCAACTCAAACCTGCAGAACCCCCGTGCTGTAGCCGTAGGGTCAGCGGCAGGAGGATGTCAGTCTAGGTGGCAGGTGGCCTCTGGCTTTGGTCTGCAAAAGATAGCTAAGGAGACTGCCGTGGTACAGGCAAAATGGGAGCATTTTGAACACATGGCCGACATTGGCGTCCGCGGCTATGGGGCAACGCCAGAGGAAGCTTTTGCCCAGGCAGCTCTGGCCCTAACCGCTGTAATCACTGACCTGGATAAGGTGGCTCTGACGGAGCGGATAGAGATCGAGCTAGAAAATTCAGGCGATCTAGAACCTGTGTTGGTGGATTTTCTCAACGCAGTGATCTACGAGATGGCAGTTAGAGGAATGTTGTTTGGAAAAGTTGAAGTGCATCTTGCAGAAGACCATCTCAAGGCTAGCCTGTGGGGGGAAAGAGTTGACCGCATCAAGCACCGACCGGCAGTAGAAGTTAAAGGGGCAACTTACACGCAACTCAAGGTGGCCCAAGAGGGTGAGCTTTGGGTGGCACAGTGTGTGGTGGACGTGTAAGGGAGGCAGTCTATGGATATCAGGAAACTTGAGCGTGTAGATGAGACGGTCTGGCGCATTCCTCCTAAAGGCAAAATGCGTGTCCCGGTCCTCATCTTTGCCGATGAGGAGTTAATCCGGGAGATGGACGACAAAGTGGCTGAGCAGGCCAGCAACGTGACCACCTTGCCAGGGATCGTGGGAGCGTGTTACGTGATGCCGGACGCCCACTGGGGCTATGGCTTTCCCATTGGTGGGGTGGCCGCCTTCGATGCGGAAGAAGGGGGAGTGATTTCCGCTGGCGGAGTGGGATTTGACATCTCCTGCGGGGTAAGAACCCTGCGGACGGGGCTGACGCGCGAAGAAGTGGAGGAAGCAGCAGAACCCTTAGCCAATGCCTTGTATGCCAGCGTACCGGTAGGGCTCGGCAGCCGCAGCAAGCTTTCCTTGAGCGACAAAGAGATGGAAGCCATGCTGGAAGGTGGGGCAGAATGGGCTGTGGCTCAAGGCTACGGCAAGAAGGAAGACCTAGAGCGCATCGAAGAACATGGCCGCATGCGGGGAGCAAAGCCAGGCGAAGTCTCCGCCTACGCCCGTGAGCGCCAGCGGCGCGAGATGGGAACCCTAGGCTCAGGTAACCACTACCTCGAAGTCCAGGTTGTCGATGAGATCTACGATCCCGAGGTTGCCGAGAGTTTTGGTCTCAAGCAAGGGGAAGTCGTCATTACTATTCACTGCGGCTCGCGGGGCTTGGGTCACCAGATTGGCACTGAATATTTGAAGAAGATGCAACAGGCGGCTAAAGAGCACGGCATAGAACTACCTGATCGCGAGCTGGCGTGTGCGCCCTTGCAGTCCAAGGTGGGGCAAAGCTACCTGGGAGCAATGCGGGCAGCCGTCAACTGCGCCTTGGCTAACCGCCAGATCATCACCCACTGGGTGCGCCAGGTATTCGCCGAGCTTTTTCCCAAGGCTGAACTCGACCTCATCTACGATGTCTCCCACAACACCTGCAAGGAGGAGACCCATATCATAGAGGGGAAAAAACGCCGCCTGTTTGTCCACCGCAAGGGGGCAACGCGCGCTTTTGGGCCTGGCCACCCAGAGCTCCCTCAAGCTTTTCGTTCTGTTGGTCAGCCGGTTATCATCGGTGGCTCCATGGGCACGGCCTCCTATATTCTAGTTGGCACCGAGCAAGGCGAGGCACTTTCCCTCTCTTCAGCTTGCCACGGCGCCGGAAGGGCAATGAGTCGCAACCAGGCCCTCAAGGCCTGGACAGGGCAGGAGATTATCGAACAACTGCGACGGCGCGGCGTCATTGTGCGCAGTCCTTCTCTGCGGGGGGTAGCTGAGGAAGCGCCCCAGGCCTACAAAAACGTGGACAAAGTTGTGCGCGCTGCCGACCAAGCCAAGATTGCGAAACTCGTAGCGCGCTTAAAGCCCATTCTGTGTATCAAAGGCTAGCTATTCCCCAACAAGGGGAGGCCATTTTTGGGGGCTTAATGGCCCCTTTTTTGTTGTTGCCAATTCCTAGGGAAACAGTTCGGCAGTCTAGGCACTTGAAGAGAGGCCAATCTGGATTTTCCAACTTCTAGGGAAGCTGTTGAGTGCTCAGCTGCAGCCAGTGCTTTAGCGAAGCGGACAGCTTATCCACATGAGGTTTTGCCGTGCTTGTGAGTTATTACTCAAGATGTGTTTGCCCAAGCACGGATCCTCTAGAAGAAGTTGGCGTGTGCTTCCTCCTTTTTGTATTGCGGTATACTGCGCTTTGTACCTCGATACTGCAGGTGCTTTATGACTGCCACTTACCTACCCTTAGCCCAGACTTTTCTGCCCCGTCCTTCTCGCGTTCGCGATCTGCTGCTGGTGGTGGGAGGGAGCCTAGTCGTAGCTGCTCTAGCGCAGGTGCGGATCCCTTTGCCTTTTACGCCGGTACCCATCACTGGACAAACCTTTGGGGTAATGCTGGTGGGGGCAGGCTTGGGGGCCAGGCTGGGCTTTCTTGCCTTGCTGCTGTATCTGCTGGAGGGGTTACTAGGACTGCCCTTCTTCTCCGGCGGCGGAGCTGGTCTCAAACACCTAACTGGGGCAACAGGAGGCTACCTGCTGGCTTTTCCCCTGGCTGCAGCGCTGATGGGCTGGTTTGTAGAGCGCTGGGGGGCGGATCGCAGTCCTTGGAAGATGGCAGCAGCCATGCTCTCCTGCTCAGTTTTGATCTACGCTCTGGGAGCTACCTGGCTGGGAGTATGGCTGAACGAGAATGTCGGCCCCACCTCCGTCTTGGCGGTGCTCAGCAAGGGGGTGTTTCCCTTCATCCCCGGCGATGGGTTGAAGTGTGGGCTGGCGGCAGTCCTGTTGCCCGCCACTTGGCGCTGGCTAGGGCGGAAGCAGCCAGCAGCTGCTCCCGAATCCTAGGGGGCAGGATTGGCCTGGCGAGAATCTAAAAAAAAGATGATGTTTGCCGGGATCGAGTTCTTTTTCTGGGATTCTAGTACTTGATCAAAGCGGTGTTCAAAGCCACCCATTAATGGAGCGCTTCTTATTTTGCTCTAGGGCTTTGTAGGTCGCTGGCCGGTCGCGACAGGCCCCCTTTGGGGGCTATTTTTATTGAATTGACAGCGCTGAAGAGTTTTTGATAGCTGAGAACCTGAATACAACTCGGTGAGGGATGGGAGTACGTCACTGGACTTTATAAGCCCCCCGCAACGATGGGGTAGAAGGTCTTGGCTGGAGAAATTCCCGTGGCTGCATGCATCTAAATGAGTGCGGGGGGAGGTTAGGTTTTAACAGGCACTTTTTTCTCCAACCACTCGGCCACTTGGTTAGCCAGATCAACTCCCTGTAACTGACTGATCTCCCGCAACATCGTTGGGCTAGTAACGTTAACCTCCGTCAGCCGCTCACCAATTACGTCAATGCCTACAAAGTAGAGTTTCTCCTGGCGCAGTACTGGCGCCAAAGCTGCGCAGAGAGCCCGTTCTTTTTCGGTAATCTCAGTTTTCTCCACCCGACCGCCGGCAGCCACATTGCCGCGAAAATCCCCCTCGCCGGGAATGCGATTGACGGCGCCCAAAGGTTCACCCTCTAGCAACAAAATGCGCTTATCTCCCGCTGCTGCCTGGGGCAGATACTCTTGCACCATCACGGGCAGCCGGCCAAATTGAGTGCTCAGCTCGATGAGGGAATTGAGGTTGGGATCGCCGGCGTTGGCCCGCAGGATCCCTTCTCCTCCTTTGCCGCCCAGGGGCTTGAGCACTGCTTGCCCCACCTGCTCGACAAATTGGCGGAGCAAGGCCTTATTGCTGCTAACACAGGTGCGCGGGATCCACTCTTTAAATTGCAGGGCATAGAGCTTTTCGTTGGCGGAGCGGATGCCAGCGGGATGGTTGAGTACCAAGGTACGGCTGGGAGGGAGGCGATCCAAGAGGTAGGTGGCATAGAGATAGGCTGTATCCACCGGCGGATCCTTGCGCATCCATACCGCCTGCATTTGGCTCAAGGGCACCAGGCGCCGTTCTTTGACCTCGTACCAGGGATCCGCCTTTAGATCCAGCCGGATTTCAGATACCGCCCCCCAGGTTTCTCCCTGATCCCAGTAGAGATCGGCTAGTTCTAGGCAAAAAATGCGGTGCCCGCGTCGCTGCAGCGCCTCCATCAAGGCAACGCTGGTGTCGTGGCCCACCTGCAACTGGGGCAGTGGATCGAGGATAAAGGCTACCTGCATAGAGGGTTAGGGTTCACAGAAGAAGGGCTGCCCTGAGTATGCAATAAATCAAGGCCAATTCAACTAGAAGGCCATCTCGGCAAGGGTTGCCAGAACAGCTGGCGGAGAGCCGTTGTTAACTTCCTCTTAACCTCAGCAGGCGGTGCAAACGTTAGCCTGGTAGCTAGGGGTCTTTGTGAGCTAGCGGTCAGTTGCTAGCGGGGTTGATCGAGTTTCTAGACTGCTTGTAGGGAATAGCCAGCCTGTGAGTGCCCCTCCCTCTCAGCCCTTGGAGCCGGTTCGCATTGAAACCACGCGGGACTTGCTAGCAGCCCTGCGGGAAGGACGCTCCCTGGTGGGTGCCAACCTCGAAGGTGCTTACCTCTCGCGAGGCCTGTTCGACCGCATTCAAATGCCCAAGGCCAACCTGACGCGGGCCAATTTGCGCTCCCTTAGCATGCAGCAGGCGGATCTGCGGCTGTGTAACTTTCGCCGTGCCGAGATGGAGCGGGCCAATTTTGCCGCTTCAGATCTGCGGGGATCCAGCTTCAGTCAAGCCGTGGGAGACTACAGCAACTTCACCGCTGCCAAGCTGGACAAAAGCAGCTTTCGGGGAGGGCGTTTCAGCCACTCCATCTTTCGCGCGGCTAGCCTGGTAGCTGCCAACCTGACAGAGGGGAACTTTTTCGGCGCCGACTTTCGCCAAGCCAACCTATTTCGCTGCAACCTCTCCCAGGCTGTCCTGGCCAGTTGTCAGTTGCAGGAGGCCAACCTTGACCAGGCCCTCCTGGTGGGGGCCAATCTACAAGAGGCCCAAATTGAGGGGGCCAGCTTTGTTGGCGCCGACTTTACCGACGCCAAGCTCTCCGAGGAAATGCGCAAGTTCTTGATTGAGCACGCCAGCGGCACCAACGAACTAACCCAGCGGGACACCCTCAACACGCTGCTGGCGGGGCTTCAGCCCAAGTCGCGCAAGCTATTTGGGTTGCTGTAGAGGCCTACTGGCTTGGATCCCAGGCCCGCCTAGGGGCCCAGTTTCCCAAGCGACCTCTTAAAATTGGTTGAGGTCAATGCCAGCCTCGCGGGCCATGGTTCCTATCCCCTTGGTCTTGAGGGTTTTTAGGGCCTTGGTCGAAAGACGCAGGCGGACAAACCGCTTGCCCTCTTCCCACCAGATGCGCTTCCACTGCAAGTTAACTTCCTGTAGGCGCTTGGTACGTCGATGGGAGTGGGAGATGGCAAAAGCGTTGTTGCGTTTTTTGTTGGTCAGTTGGCAACGACGTGCCATGGAATACAAGCAACTCAGCGCTGCTATTGTATAGTGTTTTTCTGTTGGTCAGCAAGTTGGGCTTGCAACTGGGCTAGCTCTGCCCTCAATTGGTTAAAGGTTTGTTGGCAATGGTTGACGCTTCTTAGAGGCAGCTCTTCGTTTTTAGCAATGCAGGTTACCTGGACAGACCCATCGGAGGTCTGGCGGGTGCGATCCACAAACACTTCCACTGTTACCAGCTTGGGGTAGGGGTTTTTTCCAGGAGGCTCGCCGGCCACCCAGTAGTCAGGGCCACTGTGGAGAATGGTGAGCTGGCAACGCTCCAAGAGGGCGCGGATTGCTTCGCTCAACTGCTCGGCTGAACCCACAAGCTGGGTAACGCAGGAGTATCGAGCCATAGGGGAAGCAAGTCACCACGGCTATCCTACCATCAAGTTTTCGGCTCCTGCAGCCGAAGGCAAGTGAGCAAAATTGCGCTCGAGAGTACCCTGCCTCGGCTTAAGCAGTCCTGCTGCAGGAAAGTGAGCTGAGTTACAACATAGAGGACGCCTTCCAGCTTTTTCCCTACGGAAAGTTGCCATGTGTAGGGTTTCCCGTTTAGCCCCTTCTCTCTTGCTGCTGGGATCCCTGAGTTTTGGCTGGATGGGTGTTGCCGCTGCCCAGGTTCAGCCTTTTCAACCGGGCGATCTGGATGGAGATGGTCGTTTGACGGGGCAGGATCTCAACCTGCTGGGAGCCTATTGGCGCGGAGAGCTGCAGTTAACCAACGAGCAGATTCAAGCTGCCGATGTCAATCAGGACGGGCAGATTAGCGAAGCCGATGGGCAGGTTCTCCAGCAGCGCCTTCAAGCCGCTACGGATGCTCCCCCAGGACAGGGGCAGTTAGATTCTGCCTACTCGGGTCAGGTGGTGGATCGCCTGACGGGGCAGCCCCTGGCCGGTGTGGAGGTGGCCATTCCGGGGGCGGGGATTTCAGTGCGCACGGATGCTCAGGGTCGGTTTCGCCTGCCGGAGCCGCTGCCGGCAGAGGAGATTTTGGTAGCGCGCCTGGAGAATTACTTGCCGTATTCCCAAAGTACAAGCAGAGTTTCAGCCGGCGGGGATCGACCTTGGCAGTTGCAGTTGGAGCGCTGGGATCCCAACACAACTTTAGTCCTGGAGGCAAATGTCATCCGCCTGGGCGATAACCACTACTCCCCGGAATCCGCTGCCGCCGGGCAATTTCTTGGTCCTGCCCAAGGGGTGGAAATGACCCGCTCCTTCAGCCTAGAACGTCTGCCGCCCCGCCCACCGGTTTTGCGCATTGGATCCCTGATTGGGTTGGACACAGCCGCTGCCTATCGGGCTGGCCAGTCCCGGATCCCCACTGCCGATATGTCTCCCATGCGCGTGCTTTTGAACGGGGTAGAGGTGGAGCAACTCCAGTTGGGAGGAGACGACCTACACATCCTTCTGCCGCTGCAGCATTTGCGCCTGGGATCGAATACGGTGACGCTGCGCACTGGCAAAACGGTGCTCCAGCCGGGCAGGATCGCTGGCGGCCCCCGGATCAGTATCCCTCTTTTTGGGGGATCCCTGGATATCGTTGTGCCGCTGGGGAGTGACACCCTCGGCCAGGATGGTGGGGCTTGGGTGGACTACGACGATGTGCAGTTGGCCAATGTCGCGATTGAGATCCCCAACTAAACGCCCAAGCTAACTTGCGCCAGTTAGGCCGTGGGATGTTCTCAAGAAACTTGCGCGAAGGCTTTCCAACTTCAAAGCATGACCTGGGTGTCGTTGTAGCGCTGAGCCCCTACTGGGAGGCCATTTGCGCTGCTGTTGGGGGAAAGCAAGCCACAAGCGCTGCTAGCTGCGGTGGATGGATTGGTGTACGACGAGCTGGATCAATCGCAAGCCCATTTGCCCCAGCGTCAGCCTCCTCGGCTCCACCTGCTCATTGTCGGCCTCGAAGCCCTCTCCCTGCTCCCTGGTCTCTTGGCACCACCCGGCTGTTTGGGGAGTGCCGGCGGGCTGACGTTTGGCTGCCTGTTTCCCCGACGAGCTCATCGAGGCCATCGCGCAGGAAATCCATCCCTGGGCGCAGTGGCAGCCTGAGTTCAACTTTGAAGAGGCCCAGCCTTTTTGCCTGTTCCAGGGCAAGCAGCGCTGCAGTTTTTGCCGCGCCTGGCTAGCCCTGAAGCAATGCCTCAGGTTACCTAGGGATCCTGTGCTGCTGCAGAAGACGTGGAGGCTTATCCCTCGCGATAGCTGGGGAGAGCCCTTGCTATGCTTTGCCCAGTGCCCCCCAAAAGAGGGCCTATGAGCAGGAGACAGGCACTGGCTAGAGCAGTTCTGGGTGTCTTAGCTTTTTTCGGTTTAGGTTTTGGGTGTAATCCCAGCCCTTGGCTGCGCCAGTTTGGTACCCCTTCCTCTGACGAGGCTCGCGCCATCGCAATTGATGGAAAGGGAAATATTTGGGTGGCGGGAGTAACGGAGGGAAGCTTTTTGGGCCAAAGCTCGGCAGGGGGTGGTGATGGTTTCTTGCGCAAGTACAATGCCTGGGGCCGAGAGCTCTGGACACGGCAGTTGGGCACCCCTGCTTTAGACGAAGTTGTGGCGGTGGCAGTGGACAGGAGAGGGAACACCTGGGTGGCAGGAGTGACCTACGGCGCTTTCCCTGGCTACAGCAATGCCGGCGCAAAAGACATCTTCCTGCGTAAGCACGATCCCCAGGGTCGGGAGCGCTGGACGCAGCAGTTGGGCGGTGCTGAGCCTGACCAAGTCACTGCCATTGCCGTGGATGGCAAGGGCAATGTCTGGGTAGCCGGAAATAGCGGAGGCAAGAGCTTTGTGCGCCAATACAACGCTGACGGCAAACCCCTCTGGGTCCGCGAGCTAGGGGCCCAGGTCACTGCCCTGGCCGCCGATGGGGCAGGAAATCTCTGGATAACCGGATTCGTCCGCGACCGCACAAGGGCCGGCGGCTTTGTCGGCCAGTATGATCCCAGCGGCAACCAGGTTTGGCTGCGCCAGTTTTCCAACAAAGGGGGCGACGGCACTCTTGCCATCGCTGTGGGAGAGGAGGGAAAAGTTTGGGTGGCGGGCTATACCCAAGAGGCTCCTGCTGGACAGGCCTTGCTCCAGGGGTACAGTGTCTTTGTGCGGCAGTATGATCCCTACGGCAACGAGCTCTGGAGCCGCCAATGGGACAGCGCGAAAGGGGAGCGCCCTCTGGCCATTGCCGTGGATAGGCTCGGAAGGGTCTGGGTGGCAGGATCCACCCAGGGATTTCCTGCAAGTCGCAGCGATGCCTTTGTCCGCCTCTACGATACCAACGGCGGCGAGCTCTGGCGCCACCAGTTCGGCAGCGCCGACTTCGACTGGATCCAGGCGATGGCGCTAGACCAAGAGGGCACCCTCGGGGTGGTAGGTGTAACCTGGGGATCCATCGCCGGAGAGCCCCATGCTGGTCTGAAAGATGTCTTTGTGCTCAAGTACGGCCGTTAGGTTGACACTCCCACCGCCTCAAGGCGTAGGGTTCTTACGTAGTGGCGCTGTCAAGACGCCTCTAGACAGTCCCCTGAGGCAAAGCCCTGCTCGCCTCAGCGGGGCGGAGCCCTCTCGCGTCCCAGACGCTTGCACCAGGCGGATTTTTCACCGTGATTAGCTGCTGGCCTGGGAACGATACACCTTTTCGGCAAGTATACCCTTTTCCGCCCCCCACTCAAGTGCAGGGCTACCAAGCTATCCTTCTGGGTAGTCTCAAGGAGATGGCGGGGCGCCTGGCACTGGCTCTATGCACCGGATAGCTGCTTTGCCGGGGGGATGGGATCCTTCCCAAGGCGGGGTCGTTTTCCTGGAGCAGGATCCGGCCCCCATCGTTGTCCTGTCGGCAGCCGACACGGATCTGACGGCCTTGAGCGCAGCCATGCGCCTGCTGCCGGCTGATTTCCCGGCGGTGCGGGCGGCTAACCTCTTGCAGTTGCAACAGCCTCTCAGCATCGACGACTACGCCGAGAAGGTGTTGCGGCAAGCTCAGGTGGTGCTCCTGCGCCTGTTGGGGGGAAGGGCCTACTGGAGCTATGGCCTGGAGGTGGCCAAAGAGGTAGCGGCAGCAGCGGGATCCACCCTGATTGTGATCCCTGGGGATGACCGCCCCGATTGGGATTTGGTTAGCCACTCCACCGTGCCCCTGGCAGTGGCCGACCGGGTGTGGCAGTACTGGCTGGAGGGAGGAGCAGCCAATGTGGCGGCTTGCTTGAAATTCTTGGCCAGGGAGTTCCTGGGACAGGAGTACGCCGTGCCAGAGCCGCAGGTGCTGCCTCGGCTGGGGATCTACCATCCCCCCCTATCCCCCCTCAAGGATCCCCACGCCCCCAAGGTAGGGATCCTGCTCTACCGCGCCCATGTTTTGGCGGGGAATACGCAGCCAATAGATGCCCTGGCCAAAGCCCTGCAGGAGCGGGGGTTGCAGCCGCTGTGTCTGTACACCTATGGCCTGCAGGAACCGGACTTGCCGCAGGCCATCCGGGAGCACTTCGGCGGCCAAATTGAACTTCTGTTGAACACCACTAGCTTTTCCCTGGCCCGCCTGGAGAGCGAGCAGCCCGATGTCCGCCTCTGGCAGGAGCTGGATGTGCCGGTTGTGCAGGTGGTCTTGAGCAGTGGGTCGCGGGAGCGCTGGGAGAACTCCACTCGGGGCTTGGGGGCGCGGGATCTGGCCATGAACGTGGTGTTGCCGGAGGTGGACGGGCGCCTCCTCAGCCGCGCCATCTCGTTCAAGACGGTTCAACAGTGGGATCCCCGCCTGCAGACGGAGATCATGGCCTATGAGGCTGTGCCGGATCGGGTGGCGTTTGTGGCCGAGCTGGCGGCCAACTGGGTAAAGCTGCGGCGCACTCCTGCCAATCAGCGCCGTCTAGCCTTGATTTTGGCCAACTACCCCAGCCGGGATGGACGGCTGGCCAATGGGGTAGGGTTGGATACACCGGCAAGCTGCGTGGAGATCCTCAAGGCCCTGGCGGAAGCTGGCTACCGCGCCTGTCCACTGCCCCAGAGCGGAGATGAGCTCATCCGCTGGCTAACCCAGGGCCAAACCTATGATCCGTTGGGATCCCTACGCCCGGCGCGGCAGGTGCTGCCGGCTGCCCTCTATCGGGAGTGGTTTGCCCAGTTGCCTGCCGCTGTCCAAGAGGATCTGGTGCGGCAGTGGGGGGATCCGCCCGCCCACGACCTCCCCATTGTCGGCCTGCAGCTGGAGCATGTTTTTGTCGGCCTCCAGCCGCCGCGAGGCTACGACCGGGATCCCTCTTTGAACTACCACGCCCCAGATTTGGTACCACCCCATGAGTACCTGGCCTTTTACCTGTGGCTGCGGCAAGTGTTTGGCGTGCAGGCGGTGGTGCATGTGGGCAAGCACGGCAACCTGGAGTGGCTGCCTGGCAAGGGATCCGCCCTTTCAGCCACCTGCTACCCAGAAATAGCCTTGGGGCCCCTGCCCCACTTCTACCCCTTCATCGTCAACGATCCCGGCGAGGGATCCCAGGCCAAGCGGCGGGCTCAGGCTGTCATCCTCGACCACCTCACCCCGCCCCTAACCCGCGCCGAGCTCTACGGACCCTTGGCGGAACTGGAGCGGCTGATGGACGAGTACTACGAGGCCCAGCAGATGGATCCGGGGCGCTGCCCGCTGATCCGCGCCCAGATCCAGGAACTTGTCCGCCAAGAGCACCTCGACTTGCAGTTCAACCTAGAGAAAGAGGAAGACTGGACCCGCCTCGATGGCTACCTCTGCGAGCTCAAGGAATCCCAGATCCGGGATGGACTGCACATTTTTGGCCGCACCCCCACTGGCGAGCAACTGGTGGATCTCCTGTTGGCCCTGGCCCGCTACCCGGGTGCTGGACAGTTGGGCCTTACGCAGGCCATCGCCCGCGACTGGGGCTGGGACTGGGATCCCCTGGCCGCCGACCTCACGGATCCCTGGCCGAACAAACCGCCGGCTTAATTGCAAGGAAAGGCTCGCTCCCCAGCTCCCCTCTCCCTCTGGGAGAGGGGCCGGGGGTGAGGGGTTGACATCTCAATAGCGAGATTGGAAGCTCCGCCGCCGGTCGCCGCCGTTTGAGTTGGCAGACCGGAAGCCTGAGGTGGGGCGTTCTTCTCGGGGGCGAGCCTTGTTGACCTTGAGGTTGCGGCCCATCCATTCTGCGCCGTCCAGAGCGGCAATGGCAGCCTGCTCTTCGGCTTCAGAGCTCATTTCCACGAACCCAAAACCGCGGATGCGGCCTGTCTCACAGTCGGTGGGGATCTGCACCCGCTTCACGGAACCGTACTCAGCAAAAACAGCGGTCAAATCCGCTTCCGTCACCTTAAAGGAATTGACATCGACGATCTCCGAAAGAGAGAGGAACAAAAAGCGAGATATTCGGAGAGCCGTCTGCCAATACAAAACGTGAAAACCCGCCAAGATCAGAAGAACCGAACGCTACAACCGACATCTATCTCGAACACAGAGATGGGGGATAGCCACTCCCATTGCACGAAAATAGCCAGTGCCATTGAGCTCGAGGCTACGCAAGTCGGCTGTCAAGGGCAAGAGCCCCAAAAGAGAGCTAGCCCAACTTTTCCAAGCGGGCTTGCAAGAGCTGCATCTGGGCCTCCAGCTCTGCCAGTTGCTCACGGCTGGCCTGCACCACTTCCGGGTTGGCCCGACTGAGGAAATTGGGGTTCTCTAGGCGGGCGCGGATCCCTTGGGCCTCTTTTTCCAGCTTGGCCAGATCTTTTTTCACTTTGGCCCGCAGCGCCTCCACATCCACCAGCCCCCCCAAGGGCACCAGCACCTGCACTGTGCCCACCACGGCAGCCGCCACCTGCTTGGGTTCCGTGGCCAGGGATCCCGTGATTTCTAAGGACTCAACCTTGGCCAGCTCGCGGATGTAGGCCTGGGCAGCGGTGAGGATCCGCTGCTCGTCAGGATCCTCGGTAACCAGCAGAGCCGTGATGGTTTGATGGGGCTTAAGGCCAGCCTCTGCCCGCAGGTTGCGCAGGCTGCTGATGGTCTGGATCACCAGGCCAAACTCCCGCTCCAGTTGCGGGTTAACCCAGCTGGGGTCGGGGGTGGGATAGGGTTGGACGGAGATGGAGGTGGCTTGGTTGGCCTGGGTGAGGAGCTGCCAGACTTCTTCGGTGATATGGGGCATCCAGGGGTGCAGCAGCCGGAGGATGGTCTCCAGCACGCTGGCCAACACCTGCTGTGCCGTGCGCTTGGAGGTGGGGTCTTCCCCCCGCAGCCGCGGCTTGACCAGCTCGATGTACCAGTCACAAAAGTCATCCCAAATCAGGGAGTACAAGAGCCGCGCCCCCTCGCCCAGGCCGTAGGCTTCCAGCTCTTCAATAACCTGGGTGGCCGTGGAGTGCAGCCGCGACAGGATCCAGCGATCGGCCAGCTCCAGCGCCTCCGGAGCCGGGGATCCCAGTTGGGCGGGGGTTTGCCCCTCTAGGTTCAGGAGCACAAAGCGGGAGGCGTTCCAGATCTTGTTGGCAAAGTTGCGGGCCGCCTCCACGCTGGCGCTCTCGCCAGTCTTGCGGTCGTAGGCCAGGCGGATATCCTGCCCTGCCCCCACCACTTCTTTAACCAAAGCGTAGCGCAGGGCGTCGGTGCCGTATTTGTCCAAGAGCTCGATGGGATCGATGCCGTTGCCCTTGGACTTGGACATTTTTGCCCCGTGCTCGTCCCGCACCAGGCCGTTGATATAGACATCTTTGAAGGGGATCTGGCCGGTAAACTGCACTCCCATCATGGCCATGCGGGCCACCCAGAAGAAGATGATGTCGAAGCCCGTGGACATGAGGGAGGTGGGGTAGTAGCGCTTGAAGTCCTCCGTCTCCTCCGGCCAGCCCAGTGTGGAAAAAGGCCACAGAGCCGAGCTAAACCAGGTGTCCAACACATCGGGATCCCGCTCCAGCCGCTCGAGGGCCGGGCCAAACTTCTCCCGTGCCTTCGCCCAAGCCTCTTCAGCATTGCGGGCCACCACAAAAGCCTGGGGATCCTCAGGGATCTGGCCGTCGATGACGGGGTACCAGGCCGGGATCTGGTGCCCCCACCACAGTTGCCGCGAGATGCACCAGGGGCGCAGCTTCTCCAGCCAGCCCGTGTAGACCTTGGTCCAGCGCTCCGGAATAAAGCGGGGGTTGTGGTGCTCCCGCTCCTCCTGCAGGCAGCGGGCCGCCATGCCGGAAACATCGCAAAACCACTGAATGGAGAGCAGCGGCTCAATGGGCACACCCCCGCGGTCGCTGTAGGGCACGCTGTGGGTGTACTCCTCCACCTTCTCCAGCAGACCGTGCTCGGCAAACCACTGCACCACCCTCTCGCGGGCCACAAAGCGATCTAGACCAGTGAAGGGATCCCCGTTCTCGTTGAGGGTGCCGTCCTTGTTGAGAATGTTGATCAAGGGCAACTGATGGCGCCGGCCCATCTCAAAGTCGTTGGGATCGTGGGCTGGGGTAACTTTGACACAGCCGGAGCCAAAGGAGGGATCCACGTACTCGTCGGCAATGATGGGGATCAGGCGCTCCTTGATGGGCAGCCGCACGAACTGGCCAATGAGATGGCGGTAGCGCTCGTCTTGGGGGTGGACCGCCACGGCTGTATCCCCCAGCATTGTCTCGGGGCGGGTGGTGGCCACCACCAGGTACTGGCTGGGATCCGCAGCCAGGGGATAGCGGAAATGCCAGAGGTGGCCCTTGACCTCTCTGTTGTCCACCTCGATGTCGGAGACAGCCGACTGGGTGGCCGGACACCAGTTGACCAAATACTCGCCCCGGTAAATTAGCCCTGCTTCGTAGAGGCGGACAAAGGCTTCCGTAACTGCCCGGCTCAGCCCCTCATCGAGAGTAAAGCGATCCCGCGTCCAGTCCAGTGACAAGCCCAGGCGCCGTAGTTGGCTTTTGATGGTGCCCTGGGATTGCTCCTTCCAAGCCCAGGCCCGCTCCAGAAAAGCCTCGCGGCCCAGGTCAAAGCGGCTCTTGCCCTCCTGGCGCAGTTGGTTTTCCAGGATGGTGTGCACGGCAATGCTGGCATGATCCGTACCGGGCAGCCAGAGGACGTTGTAGCCGCGCATGCGCTTGTAGCGCACCACCACATCCGGCAGGGTAAAGGCAAAGGCATGGCCCATGTGGAGGCTGCCCGTGACGTTGGGCGGGGGCAGCACCATGCTGAAGGCTTCTCCCGGCGCCTTGGGATCCGCCACATAAAACCCCTTTTCCTCCCAAAAGCGCTGCCACTTCGGCTCGGTTGCAAAGGGGTTGTACTGACTGGGCAGGTGGGCAAGGGCAGGTGCAGCAGTCATGCCGAATCTAGGCCAGGGCTTCTTGTAAGGACTACCCTAATAGGTTAGCAGGCTTACTTTAGCCTGACGGGCTCTTGCGGCTCTCTTTGCCGGGGTGGACCTTGCGGGGGATCCCTCTTGACCTTGTAGTTAGCTATAGGGTTTAGGCTAGGAGAGCTGCTGGAGAGAGGGTATAGAACCGGGCATGACTGAACTGCTGCGGGTGGGTCAGGTAGCCGAGAAGTTGGGCATCAGTCCCCAAACCCTCTACTTCTACGAGCGCCTGGGGCTCATTCCCAAACCGCGCAGGACGGAGGGGGGCTATCGCCTCTACGGGGAGCCTGAGCTGGAGCGGCTGGCTTTTATTGCCCGTGCCAAGGCTTTGGGACTTACCCTGGCTGAGATCAAAGAACTGCTCTTGCTTCAGGAAAATGGGCAAGCTCTGCCCTGCTGGCAGGTGTACGTAAAGCTAACGGAAAAACTTAGACAAATCGATAAGTCAATTGCCCATCTGCAGGAACTCAAAGGGGAGCTATCGACACTCATTGAACAGTGTCAACAGAAATTTTCTGAACAAGAGAAAAGTTCCTCTTGCACTATCTTCCAACAACAGCTCGATGACCCATGACAAGAGAACCCCTTGCACCATTTTCTGCTAATGCTTGGCAGCCCTTGTGTCCAAGGAGCGGGGAGCAAGGGATCCCGGTTCAACTGATTACCCTGAAGAGCCTGCTGTGCCCTCGAGCTTTGGCACAACTGAATGCAGACAGTAGCTACGCGTTTTGTCAGGATCCCATTTGTCCTGTTGTTTATTTTTCTGAGCAAGGTCAAAGCTTTGGGGTTGACGACCTCAAGGTGCCAGTCTTTCAAAAAGAAAGTGGCGAGGACGTACCCGTCTGCTACTGTTTTGCATGGACGCGCCGGCGCATTCGGCAGGAGCTGCAGGGATCCACAACGCCCCAGGCCATTCTTGCCGAGATTGCCGCCCACATCAAAGCCAGGCGCTGTGGCTGCCAGGTCAACAACCCCCAGGGGTTTTGCTGTCTGGAAAATGTCAGGCAGGTCATCTTAGAAGTGCAGCAAGAGAAGGTTGAGAAACGAGATAGCTGAAGAGCCAAAAGACCAGAGATTTCTCCGTTCCAAGGGTAGCTTTGGTCGTACCGTTCCTGCGAGGATTGTGCACAGATTGTCCAACCTTCTAAAGGCAAACTTGTGTCTAGAATCTCCTCGGCTGGGGTGGGAATTATCGCAATTATCGGCTGAAATAGGCGTTGAGCCATTCCAGGCATTCCATAAAGTAAAACACCAACGGCGCGGTAAAGACATAGCTATCGCCCCGATCCAAAATGCCGCCGTGGCCGGGGATGAGATCCCCGGAGTCTTTGACGCCGGCATCCCGCTTCATCAGCGATTCCGTTAGGTCGCCCAACAGGCCCGTTAGCCCAATCAAAAACCCCAGCACGCTGCCGCTCCACCAGTGCCAGGGCCAGTTCAGGTAGTAGGCTCCGGCCATGGCCAGGGCCATGCTGGCCGCGATCCCGGCCACGGCCCCTTCCACCGTTTTTTTTGGGCTGAGGAGGGAGAGCTTGGTGCGCCCAAAGGCCCGCCCACAGAGGTAGGCCGCTACATCGGCAGCAATGACACAGCCAATGGCTAGCAGCGTAATCCACAGCCCTTCGCCAAGTCCTTGGGAAAAAGACAAAGCCCTGACGCGGATCCAGAAGCTGGGCAACAGCGCACAGTAAAACAATCCCAAAATCGAGGTGGCAATGTCGGCGATGGTGGCCAGCTTGGGCTTAAAGAGCAGATAAAAGCAGATCACAGAACCGGCCACGATAAAGGCAGGGCTGGTCCACTCCGGCTTAACCTGCTGCAAAATCACCAGCACTTGGCTGGAAAACATGGTGGTGCGCATGGCCGGCGCATTGCCCTTGGCCTGCACCAGACGAAAGAACTCCAGTTGCGCCAGAAAAATAATCAGCCCAATGGCTGCCGTGAAGTACCAGCCCCCTAGCAGGGTGACCGTCAGGGCAAATAGCACCGCCGCAAAACCGCTAACCCAACGGGCTCCCATAGGCGCACCCCGTTATCTTGGCCGGCCGTTCGGCTTCCAGGAGAAGATCCCCCCTAGAAAAAGCCTTTGCCAGGATACCTGCTCTTGCGGTATTCGCCTCAGCGGGACGGAGTTCTGACTTTGATGCGGCTGCTGCAATGGCAATGCCTCCTGCCTTAATCTTCCAGTCTACCCCCCTTCCTCCAGAACTGGGATCCACCTCGATCTCCCCCTCAGCGGGATTGCAAGTGCCCCCAAGCGTGGGATAATTAAAAGACTGCAAAAATGGGTTACCCTTAATCACCTTCCAGCATGGTTCAGGAACTTACCCCTCCCGTGGCGAGTGCTCGCATCTCTGCCGAAGAGGCCCGCATGCTCTACGAAGACATGGTGTTGGGGCGCCTGTTTGAGGACAAGTGCGCCGAAATGTACTACAAGGGCAAGATGTTTGGCTTTGTGCACCTGTACAACGGGCAGGAGGCGGTGTCCACGGGGGTGATCAAGGCGCTCAAGCCCACCGACTACGTCTGCAGCACCTACCGGGATCACGTGCATGCCCTTAGCACCGGGATTCCCCCACGAGCAGTGATGGCGGAGCTCTTTGGCAAAGCCACCGGCTGCAGCAAGGGACGAGGTGGCTCCATGCATCTCTTTTCGGCGGAGCACAACTTTTTGGGGGGCTATGCCTTTGTGGCGGAAGGGATCCCGGTGGCGACGGGAGCAGCGTTTTCGGCCAAGTACCGCGGCACCGACCAGGTGACCGTCTGCTTTTTTGGGGATGGGGCTTGTAACAATGGCCAATTTTATGAATGCCTTAACATGGCCGCCCTCTGGAAGTTGCCCATCGTCTACGTGGTGGAAAACAACTTCTGGGCCATTGGCATGGCCCACAAACGGGCCACTTCGGTAACCGACATCTACCTCAAGGGCCCTGCCTTTGGCATGCCCGGCTACCAGGTGGACGGTATGGACGTGCTGGCGGTGCGGGAGGCTGCCCAACAGGCTATCGCGCGGGCCCGCGCCGGGGAAGGCCCCACCTTGCTGGAGTGCCTCACCTATCGCTTCCGTGGCCACTCGTTGGCCGACCCCGACGAGCTGCGCAGCCCGGAAGAAAAAGAATTCTGGCGGCAGCGGGATCCCATTAAGCAACTGGAGCGCTACGCCCTCGAACACAACTTAATGACTGAGGCGGACTTCCAGGCCATTCAGGAAAAGGTGAGCGCCGTGATTGAGGATGCCGTCCTTTTCGCGCTGGAAAGCCCTGAGCCTACCCTGGACGAGTTGCACCGCTTCGTTTTTGCCGAAGACGACTAGCTAGGCAGCGGGGAGTTCCCACTCTGAGACTTCGCCTGGCCAACTACCCCAAGGCGCATGGTCAGGCCAGATCCTTTAGCGCTCTCCATGACAAGCGTTGGAGAGGGGACCTAGATCTGCGCTCTGGCGCAGATTTTTTTGTAAATCTCCCTTTCCATTTGTTTACATAGCTTCATATTAGTGAGATATTGAGCATAAGTACTTATTCCCATTTCCAGTCATGAGCAGTTCTCTTGAGTTTCCCTGGCTGTCAGTCCTGGTGCTCCTGCCGCTGCTGGGTGCCTTTGGAATCCCCTTGATCCCCCAGAGCCGCTGGGTGCGTTGGTATGCCCTGGCGGTGGGGGCTTTGGATTTGGGCCTGATGGTCTATGTTTTCGGGCAGCGCTACGACTTGCGGGATTTTTCGCTGCAACTGGCAGAACGCTACGCCTGGGTACCCCAAATTGGGTTTCACTGGTCGCTGGCGGTGGATGGCCTGTCCTTCCCGCTGGTGTTGCTCTCGGGCTTGATTACGACTTTGGCGATGGTGGCGGCTTGGGAGGTAGCCCAGAAGCCGCGCCTGTTTTTCTTCCTACTGCTATTGATGTATGGCGCCCAGGTGGGTGTGTTCCTGGCGCAGGATCTGCTGCTTTTCTTCTTGATGTGGGAGATCGAGCTGGTACCCGTTTATCTTCTCATCTCCATTTGGGGTGGGCCGCAGCGCCAATACGCCGCCACCAAGTTCCTCCTCTACACCGCTGCCGCCTCTATTTTTATTCTGGTGGGATCCCTGGCGATGGCCTTCTACGGCGAGGGCTTTAGCTTGGAGATGGCAGAGCTGGGCGCAAAATCCTACCCGCTGGCCCTGCAGGTCTTGGCGTATGCAGCTTTCCTGATTGCCTTTGGGGTGAAGCTGCCCATCTTTCCGTTTCACACCTGGCTGCCGGATGCCCATAGCGAAGCCTCGGCGCCCATTTCGATGATCTTGGCTGGGGTGCTGCTCAAGATGGGGGGCTACGGCCTCATCCGCCTAAACCTGGGCCTACTCCCGGAGGCCCATGTGTCCTTTGCCCCGGTGCTGGCGGTGTTGGGCACAGTAAACATCATCTACGGGGCCCTGGGGGCTTTGGGGCAAAACCACCTCAAGCGGCGCCTGGCCTATTCTTCCATTGCCCACATGGGCTTTGTGTTAATCGGCATTGCCACTTTTACAGAGCTAGGCCTCAACGGCGCCCTGCTGCAGATGATCTCCCACGGTCTCATTGCGGCGGTGCTCTTCTTCTTGACAGGGATCACCTACGAGCGCACCCACACCCTTGCTCTCGACAAGCTGGGCGGCCTGGCCCAGCAAATGCCTAAAACCTTTGCCCTGTTTACAGCAGGAGCTTTGGCCTCGTTGGCGCTGCCGGGGATGAGCGGCTTTGTGGGTGAGCTGACGGTGTTGCTGGGCTGGACCACCAGCGATGCCTATGCGCCGGCCTTTAAGGCAGGGGTGGCCCTGTTGGCGGCGGTAGGCCTCATTCTTACCCCCATCTACTTGCTCTCCCTGCTGCGGCAGGTGTTCTATGGAGCTCAGGATCCCGGGCTGGTGCTAGAGGAGTATCTAGGGGATCTGCGCCCGCGGGAAATGGCTGTCGCCCTCTGCCTGCTCTTGCCCATCCTCGGCATCGGCCTCTACCCGCGTTTGGCTACTCAGACCTATGACGTGACAACAGTGGCAGTGGCAGCCCACTTGCGCAGTGCCTTGCCGACGGAAATTGTGCAACGACCTCTCCGACCCCTGCAGACGGCTCAGGTAGCGGCTTTGCCCCCGACCGATTAAGTGGGTCGGGATCCCCGCTTTTGCCTTCAACGGAAGAGCTGTTGCTTGAGAAGTCCAGCTCTTCTTTTTTTATTTCGAGGTTAAACGTGGGAGGGGGGATGTTTTAGGCTGGAGTTCGCTTCTGGCCCCTAGCGAGGATCAGAATGAATGGAGTTGCGTTCGCTCAGGTTGAGCTGCACTGCCAACCACCAAAGGGTAACGTCGGAGTAAGTTGCCCTCTGCTTCAGCCGGAAAATAGAATGAACCGGATTTTGGCTATCAATCATCCACTCGGAAGCGATGATTTGGCTCCGTTCGCGGGCGTTCATTTTTTTCTCTCTCCCCTCACCAACTCAAGACCTGGGATAGCTAATATTTTAGGATGACGAATTGAGGGGGGAGCGTGTGAAAAAATATATTACGCAGGGATCCCCAGGAATAGATAACTTTCTTAGTAATTTGGATCGCAGAGGCTTCTCAGTTGAGAACCTGCTGGCTGAGGAGCTAAAAAACTTCGCAAAAAGTGAGGGATTGAGCAGGTGAGCCATCCCTATCTTCACAAGTCTTAAGACTTGGAAAAGCTTAACTCTCTCCTTCGGCAGCCGCCTGGAAGGGCAGTTTTTCAGAAAGGCTCCCCCTCTAGGAACCAGCGGCCAGCCGATCCACAATCTCCTCGTGGGAGAGGCCCTTGCGCACCCATTCTTCACCATTGTGCAGCCGCTGAGCGGTGCCAATAAGGAAGCGGTTGCAGTCGGCTCCCAGGGATTCACAGGTGGTTTGCACACAGACCAGATCTCGGCCCGAGAGCAACGAGAAGAGGCCGGCCAGCATTCCTGCCTCTAGATAGCCGGCAGGCTCCCGCCGCGCAGACAGTTCCTCCGGCCTGAGGCTGGCACGAGCAGCCAGGGCAAAGCCGGAGTTGCGGATCCTAGCCTCCACCAAGCCGCGGTCAGCAGCGGAAAAGTCCAGCTCTAGGCGGCCCCAGCCGTGGGTGGCCCAGAGCTCGCTGAGGGCATCGAGGAAGATCCCCAGCGGCAATTCCTGCAACGGCTGTTGGTAGTAGCGGGAGAGTTCGTCTTCGATGCGGCGGAAAAACGCTTCTCCCCAGTGGCGGCCACAGTTGTAGAGGATGACGCGGGTGGCTTGCCCCGTCTCATAGCGCAAGCCGGCGTAGATGGCTTCCAGGAGAGGCATGGGAAAGGCTGCCAGGCGGTATCCTCCCCGGCTGTAGAGCAGGCCGCTGTGGATGTCGGGACGGATGTAGTAGGCAGGGCTAAAGCAGTGCCCGGGCAGGATCTGGTCTTGCAGGATCTCTTGCAGGGTAGTCATGGCTGTCCTCGCAGGGAGATAGACGGACTTGAGGGCGGCTGAAACTTAGGCTTTTATGGTCATTTCAAATAGCAACAAAATAGTTGGTTGCCTGGATCCCAACTCCCCTCTCCCTTGGGGAGAGGGGCCGGGGGTGGTCGCGTTAGGTGCAAGGAATGGATGACCAGGGAGTGGGCTGTATATTGAGAGCCCATTGACCTCAGTTGACCAGCATCGACTTGGCCAAGAGCACGTAGGGGCGGATGGCCTCGCTCGCTTCGGGGCCGAAGACAGCGCTGAGGGAGTCGAGCATCAACTTATAGGCAGGCTGGCACTGGTCGCGCATCTTGAAGGACTTCAGGATCGTCTCCAGCCAGTAGAGCAACTTATCCCGCAGGTAATCCTCATCGTTGAGCAGCATGGCCAGGCAGCAGTAGCGCCACACCATGCTTAGATCGCGGCGGCAACGCTCCCAGGCCAGGTGCCCATGTTGGCGGGGCAAATGGGGCATCATCGGCTGGAACTTTTCCATCACCCGCTCCACTAGCTCCTGCTCTTTGGCCTGCAGGACTTGATAGAGGCGGACTCGTTTGGGGATCCCTTCCACATAGGCGTGTAGGGTTTTCAGCTCGTCTGGGCGCAGATAGCGGCCCTCACTTTGTTGCATCAGCGCGGTCACCATTGAATTCATAAGAAGCCCCCTTGGTTTAGACGAACATGTGCATCAAGGTGAGCGCTTCTTCCGACGGAGCTGCAGTCTCGGTTTGAGGAGCAAATTCTGGCTCAAGCCGCTCTGGGGAAGGGGTGCAGACAGCCTGTAGCGCTTGCCAGTAGGGGGCAAGCAAACCCTGCTGATCCGCCGGCAGGGATCCCTGCACCACCGCCTGCAACTGCCGGAGCGCTTCCGGCAAACCCAGATACCGTTCCATCGCCCCACACCTCCATTGCCGCAGGGGCAGGGGATCCCCCAACAACAAGCTCAGGCCCAGGGAGCGCAAGCAAAAGGCCAGTTGCCGGGCCAAGAGACGCTGAGTGGGGGTGAGAGAGGATCCTGCCTCACCGCTGTACCCGTGCTGTTGCAGAACCTTCTCGATCCACGCCACCTCCTGCTGTTGCAAAACCTGGTAGAGATCCAGCCGCTCTGGAAAGGAGAGAGCGTAGCGGAGGAGATCCTGTAGATCGTCGGGCGTCAGGTAATCCCCTTCTCGATCGGCAATGCGCTCTGGCCAAGGGTGAAGGTCATTCATGGGTGAGGTCTCCTTAAAAAACCCGATTCAAAACCAGTCAAAAGATCGAGCGGCTCGAGGAAGCAAAACCCAAGTTGGGGCAAAGCAGGGCTAGAGCAAGGCTCCACCAAACAAAGCGGCAAAATCCTCAAGCGTAAAGGGATCCTCTGGCGGCAGCTCCGGCGGTGGCTCAGGGCGCGGGCGGACGCCCGACCAATTGCAGCCGGCAAAAAACTGCCCTACCGACTGGGCCAAGAACAGGGGGGAGTCCGACAGCGATTCTGGAGCGAAGGGAGCTTTGGCCAAGGGCCGGTTATCCCAGTTCAACCCCTGTAAAAACACCGCCAGCGGCTGGGTTAAGTCCAGATCGGTGTCTAGGTTGAGGGTGACCATGGGCGTTTCTCCAAAGTGGCGGGGGAAGGACTGCAAAAGCCACAGGCAGACCTCACAGTTGGTACAAACGCCGCTCGATCTCGCGGGCGCTGGCCCCTTCGCTCATCCAGAAATTGGCAGCATCGATGCGCTCTTGCCCGCCCAGCAAAAACTTGCAGTAGGTCTCCCCCATGGCGTAGCACTGGATCTCGATGCAAGCCAGCTCGCGGGAAGTCATAGCAGAGAAAAATCCGGCAAATAGCCCGGCGTAGAGGTGACAAACTGGCTTGCCCACATCGCCCAGGGTGCGGGCCACCAGCGAGTCAAACAGGTTGATGAATAGGAACCCTTTTTGTTTGGACTCGGTTTCCACCTCCCACTTGCCCCAGCCTTGCGCCGTAAAAGGCCACCACCAGGTCTCCAGCAAAAACAGAAGGTTGGACTGCTTGACCCCAATCCCGTACTCCCGCTCATACCACTGGGAAAAATGCTGGGCATCGCGCATGCCCCAGTCTCTGCCGATGGTGTACATCACCGCCGCAGAGGCATCGCCCACTTCCTGCTCTAGGCCCGCCTGCAGGCCGACAATAAAGTCTTCGCTAAGCAGCAGGTTTTGGGTGTTATTCCAGTCGATGATCGTGCCTTGCTCTCGGTTAAAGCGGAAGAAATCGCGGTAGCTGTAGTGGGCGTGCTTGTCGCGGCCCACCGGCATGGTGACTGCGGGACGGGGATCCGGTCGAGTGGTAACGCTGGCCATGGCTTTCTCCTCAACAAAACTGAGCCGTGATCCACTGCAGCAGGAACCCAAGCAGAGTGTTGGGATCCCTTAGGCCTCGCGGGTCTGGGCAAGGGTGCTGCCGATGATGCGGAAGTCTTCGTTTTCCAGTTGCTTGATCGTGGAACGGGTGATGATCTTGCCCTGCTCCACCAAAACGCGCCCTGTTCGGGGGTGCAGCAAGTCTTGTTCGGCCCGCCGACCGATGAGCACCTCGATATCCTTCAGCGAGTTCACGTACATCCCCGGCGGCAGCTCCACCACCACCCCATCGGCCACCACCCGTGCCTGACAGGCCAAGCGGGAATTGCTGCGGGCGCTGGTGATCGTCTCCAGGGTTTTGGCCTCGCGGGGGGTGATGGGGGTGAGGCTCTCCATCCCCTCCTTGACGTAGACATGACAGGTGGCGCAGAGGCCGCGGCCGTTACATTCCTTGGAGACATGGAGCTCCTCCGACAAAATGGCCGACAGCAGATTGCTGTAGGTATCCACCTCCGAGACACGGGATAGAGGATCTAGCCGGATCTGTTTCACCATAGGTGGGATCCGCAACTTCAAGGCAGACAAAAACTCTGCCGGCAGATACGCCCTGCCGCAAAAGCAATGCAAGCAGGAAATCAGTTCCTACTCATATTCTGGATCTTGACCAGGCTGGGGGAATCAAAACGTCACAATCTTTAACTACGGGTAAGTACGAAAAGTTTCTCCATGTAGAAAGCTGGAAAGTAGAGTCACGTAAACTCAAAAAAACTGGGGCCTTCTTGTAAATATTTATCGCAAGCTTCCCCAGTTCAACTTATCGACAAGATAAATCTTGAGTAGGACTTTTGCTCGATTGGCTTCCGGGTTGGCATTGACAATTTTTGGATCTGGTTAATGCCGACTGTAAAAGTGTATCGAGCAACTCCATCTTCATCGTTTCTTTAAGTTGACCTCTTGCCCAATCGGTTTTTGTCGGTCGCGTTGCTTGGGAGCTATCGCTATGGAACTACGCCAGCGGGATCCGCAAACGTTGCAAAACCTGTTGCGGGCCGCCTACCAACAGCTTTTGGAACGCCAGCCCTACCAGCACGAGAAGGCGGGAGAGCTGGAGAAAATCGAGCAGGACTTCCTGCGGGGTCGGATTGGGATCAAGCGCTTGGTTCGCCAAATTGGGGGATCCCGGCTCTACCGGCAGCTCTTTTTCAGTGCCGGCTGCAACACCCGCTGTGTGGAGCAGGGTTTTAAGCACTTTTTGGGACGGGCCCCGGCCAGCAAGGAGGAGGTGGCGGCCTATCACAACATTCTGGTGCGCCAGGGCTTTCAGGCCATGGTCAATGCCTTTATCGACTCGGAGGAGTACCGCCACAGCTTTGGCAACGACCAACTGCCCCACCCGCGGCAGCGGCTGAGCGGCCATCCGCCCCGGGCCTACCTGCTGACAGAGCAGATGCACCGGCGCCATGAGCTGGCGATGCAGGGATCCCCGCGGCTGCAGAGCTTGGCGGTGATGGAGGGAGGTGGGATCCCTTAGGCGATCGGGCTGGGGAGGAACTCAAGGGTGTAGGCCTGGCGGACATTCAGGCCAGCTTCGACAATTCCCAGGGCCACCATTTCCTGAAAATAGGTCTGCCAGCGCTGGTGGGTCATGGCGCCGATCCCCAGGGTGGCCGCGTCGCCGGCAGTGAGGAGGTCGTAGTCTTTTAGGGCTTGGTGGGCATAGGCCAGAAGGGCCTCGCTCATGTTGGGGTTGTCCTGGCGGATGAGGCGGTTGCCGGGGCGGGGATCCTCCAGGTAGCTCTGCCAGCCCTGGATAGAGGCGGCCACAAATTTTCGCACCTCCTCCGGGTGCTGTTCGGCAAAGGGGCGGGTAGTCTCCAGCGTGGTGGCATAAGGGGAATAGCCGTAGTCGGCCAGCAGGAAGACAACCGGATCAAAGCCGCCCTCCTGGCGCACGCGGAAGGGCTCGGAGGTGACATAGCCCTGCTGGGCAGAGTGTTTGTCCAGCAGGAAGGGGGTGAGGCTGAGGTTGTAGGGGCGCTTTTGCTCGTCGGTAAAGCCAAACTTGGCCCGCAAGAAAGGCCAGTAGGTAAGGTTGGCTCCCGGAGAGACCCAGATGGGCTTGCCCCGCAAGTCCTCCAGGCGCTCGATGCCCACGCCCGGATGGGCCAAAAGACACTGGGGATCCTTCTGGAAAAAGGCGGCCACGGTGAGCACGGGGATCCCTGACTGCAGAGCCGCTAGGGCGTCGGAGCTGCCGCCGAGGACAAAGTCCGCCGCTCCTCCGGCCAGCAGTTGCAGCACGTTAACCGCCGTTCCCCCCATGCGGATTTCCACCTGCAGGCCGTAGTCGGCGTAGATGCCCAGGGCCAGGGCCTGGTAAAAGCCGCCGTGTTCTGCCTGGGCGTACCAGTTGGTGACTAAGCGCAGGGGCCGGGATCTGGAGCGGCGGGATCCCGCTGCCGCTGCCACTAGAGCAGCTCCACTGGCCAAAAAGCGCCGTCGGGGCCAGAGCTCTGCAGTCACACTAGCCATGGGCAGGGATCCTCAGACTGCAACGCTTTCAGTATCTCGCAAGCAGGCGGTTTTTGCCTCAGCTTGGAGGAAGAGTTGCCAAGCAGGCGGGATCCCGCTTTTGCGGCAGGATCAACAGGTAGAGGGCAAGAGAAGAGGTGCGGCCTCATGGGCAAGGTGTATCTGGTGGGGGCGGGGCTGGGCGGGCGGGCCGGCCTGACGCAAGGGGCGCTGGAGATCCTGCGGCGGGCGGAGGCCGTTTGGGTGGACGAGCTGGTGGACGCGCGCTTGTTGGCGGAGTTGCCCCCCCAGGCACAGGTGTGGCGACGTTCCGAAGCAGCAAGTTTGCAGGAGGGCATCCGCTGGCTTATCCAGCGCTGCCGGGAAGGGAAGCAGGTGGTTCACCTCAAGGCGGGGGATCCCTTGATCTTTGGCCGTGCCCGCGAGGAGGTGCAGGCCCTGCGGGAGGCGGGCTGCCCGTTTGAGATCTGGCCAGGCTTGTCGTCGGCCCTGGCCGGCCCTTTGTGGGCAGGGATCCCTCTGACCGATAAGCACTTGAGCCGCACCTTTGCCGTGCTGACCGCCCACGAGCTGGAGGCCCTGCCCTGGGGCGCTCTGGCCCAGTTGGATACGTTGGTGATCTTGATGGGATCCCGGCAGCGGCAGCAGATTGCGGCCCAGTTGGTGGCAGCTGGGATCCCACCGGAGCGCGCCGCCGCCGTGATCTGGGGGGCAGGGCAGGCGGAGCAGCAGGTTTGGGTGGGCACCCTGGCAGAGCTGCAAGAGGGGGAAGGGTTGGAGCCGGAAAAGCTGCCTGGCCTGCTGCTGGTGGGCGAGGTGGTGCGGCTGCGGCAGGAGTTTTTGCCGGGGATCCCACCGTTACCGCCACCGGCTCCTTTGGCAGGCAAAACGGTGCTGGTCACCCGGGCTGAGGGGCAGTCGCCAGCTTTGCGCGAGCTGCTGCAGACTCAGGGGGCGCGGGTGCTGGAAATGCCCGCCCTGGTCATCCAGCCGCCTACAAGCTGGGATCCCTTGGATACAGCCATTGCCGACCTGGAGAAATTCGATTGGCTGCTCCTGACTTCGGCCAACGGCGTGCAGGCTTTTTTCGAGCGGTTGCAGCAGCAGGGGCGAGATAGCCGGGCTCTTTACTCTCTGAAAGTGGCAGTGGTGGGATCCAAAACGGCGGCGGTACTGGCCCAGTACGGCATCCGCCCAGATTTGCTGCCCTCTGAGTTTGTGGCCGAAGCCCTGCTGCCTATTTGGCCGGAGCCAGTGCAGGGGCAGCGCATCCTCTTTCCCCGCGTCGAATCCGGAGGACGGGAGGAGCTGGTGCAGGGGCTGCGGCAACGCGGAGCCGAGGTGGTGGAGGTGGCGGCCTACCAGTCGGCCTGTCCGGCAGCGGCGGATCCCCAGGTGGTGGCTGCCCTCAAGGAGCGCCAGGTGGATATCCTCACCTTTGCCAGCTCCAAAACCGTGCAGCATTTTGCCCATCTCCTCCACCAGGCCGGCCTGGGCCCTGAAGTCTGGGATCCGCCGGTGCAGATTGCGGCCATCGGCCCCAAAACGGCGGCAACCTGCAGGCAGATCTTGGGGCGGGTAGATGTGGTGGCCCAGGAGTACACCCTGGAAGGGCTGGTGGGATCCCTCCTGCAGACTGTCCCCTAGCGGGATAATGGGAGGTCAGTTGGAACGCTAGACACCATGTGGCAGACGGCCAAGCTCTACGAAGACATCCTCTACGAGAAGACCGACGGCATTGCCAAGATCACCATCAACCGCCCCCACAAGCGCAACGCCTTCCGCCCCAAGACGGTTGCCGAGATGATCGATGCCTTTCTGGATGCGCGGGAGGATCCCAATATTGGAGTCGTGCTCCTGACGGGCGCCGGGCCGCATACGGATGGAAAATATGCCTTCTGTGCTGGGGGCGACCAGAGCGTGCGCGGAGAGGCCGGCTACCTAGACGAGGCAGGCGTTCCCCGCCTCAATGTCCTGGATCTGCAGCGCATCATCCGCTCCCTCCCCAAAGTGGTGATTGCGCTGGTGGCCGGCTACGCCATTGGCGGGGGCCATGTTTTGCATCTCATCTGCGATCTAACCATTGCCGCCGACAACGCCATCTTTGGCCAAACCGGGCCGCGGGTGGGCAGCTTTGACGGCGGCTTTGGGGCCAGCTACTTGGCGCGGGTGGTGGGGCAAAAAAAGGCGCGCGAAATCTGGTTCCTCTGCCGCCAGTACACAGCCGCGCAGGCGCTGGAAATGGGCCTGGTCAATGCGGTGGTGCCCGTGGAGGAACTGGAGGCAGAAGGGATCCGCTGGGCGCGGGAGATCCTCCAGCACAGTCCCCTGGCCATCCGCTGCCTCAAGGCCGCCTTCAACGCCGACTGCGACGGCCAGATGGGGCTGCAGGAGCTAGCCGGGGACGCGACGCTGCTGTACTACATGACCGAGGAAGCTGCCGAAGGCAAACGCGCCTTCTTGGAGAAGCGCCCTCCTAACTTTCGCCAGTTTCCCTGGCGGCCCTAGGGAGCGGCTCCCTGTCCAGGTCGGGATCCCTTAGGCTGGACTTAGTTCCTGGTCTAAGCCGATGGCTGCACCCACTCCGACGCTGCTCTTGGTCGATGGTCACTCCTTGGCCTACCGCGCTTTTTACGCCTTTGCCCACAGTCGCGAGGGGGGCTTGCGCACCTCCACCGGGATCCCGACGAGTGTTAGCTTTGGCTTTTTGAAATCGCTGCTGGAGGTCCTGGAGAAGTACCCCCCCACCCATGTAGCTGTTGCCTTTGATACCCGGCAGCCCACCTTTCGCCACGAGGCTGATGAAACCTACAAAGCAGGCCGCCCGGAAACGCCGCCGGAGTTTCTTGAAGATGTGGAGAACCTCCAGCAGGTGTTGGCGGCGCTGCGCATTCCCATTTTGGCAGTGCCCGGCTTTGAGGCCGACGATATTCTGGGGACTCTCTGTAGGCTTGTTCCCCAAAAGTATCGAGTGCAGATCTTAAGCGGTGACCAGGACCTGTTTCAATTGATTGACCGCGAGGGAAGAATTAGGGTTTTGCACCTCAACAGCAAAGATCGCGTCAGCGAATTTGGCCCCCAAGAGGTCAAAGAGAAATTGGGCATCTGGCCTTGGCAAGTGGTCGACTACAAAGCCCTCTGTGGTGACCCCTCCGACAACATTCCCGGCGTCAAGGGGATTGGCCCCAAGCGAGCGGCAGAGCTCTTGCAGCGCTATGGCAGCTTGGAGGAGATTTTCAACCATTTGGAGGAGATCCCTGGCAAAGTCCAGCAGTACCTTAGGGAAGGGATCACGGCGGCCCGGCACTCCCAATTTCTGGCTCGGATTCACTGCGACGTCCCCCTTGTGCCTGACTGGGAGGGCATGAGGTTGACCGGCTTTGACCCAGAGGAAGTGCTGCCGCTGCTGGAGAAACTAGAGTTTCGCAGTTTCATTACTCAAGTGCGGAAACTCCAGGCTACTTTGGGCGGGATCCCCCCTCAGGCCTCTCAAGCAAGAACAGCTTCCCCAGAAGCTGCAAGGGATGGCTCTGCCTACGACGAGGCCCTTTGGTTTGATTTTGCCGCTGCTCCCGCCCCTTCTCTGCCGGCAGTGCGCATTGTGGATACCCCAGAGCAATTGGAGCTGTTGCGGCAAGAGCTGTTGGCCTGTTCTGGGATCGTAGCCTGGGATACGGAAACCACGAGTTTGGATCCCCGCGACGCCCAACTGGTGGGAATTGGCTGCTGTTGGTCAGAGGGGGATGTGGCCTATTTGCCCATTGGTCACCGCCAGGGATCCAACCTGGACTGGAACCTAGTTAAGCAGAGCCTAAAGCCTATTTGGGAGGATCCCAATCGGCCCAAAAGCCTGCAAAATTGCAAGTATGATCTCAGTATTTTTCGCGCCCATGGCATCCGCCTACAAGGGATCCAATTTGATCCCATGCTGGCCAGCTACGTTCTCAACCCAGAGGCCAGCCACAACTTGGCCGACTTGGCAGCTAGCTATTTAAATTTGCCCACTACCAGCTACGAAAAGTTGCTGGGCAAAGCAAAGTCCATTGCCGATCTGCCCATTGCCAAAGTGGCAGAATATTGCGGCACCGATGCCTATTGCGCCTATCGCTTGGTGCCTATCCTCACCGAGAAGCTGCAACAGACTGACCCACGCCTCTGGAATCTTTTTATCCAGGTGGAGTTGCCCTTGGCTCATGTTTTGGAAGAAATGGAGTGGGTCGGCATCCGTATCGACACTGAGTTTCTCCAGCAGTTTTCTCAGGAGCTGGAAAAAGAGCTACAAAGCCTGGAGCAAAAGGCCTATGCCCAAGTGGGGGAGGTCTTTAACCTCAACTCTCCCAAACAGCTGGCATCCCTACTCTTTGAAAAGCTCAAGCTAGATGTCCGAAAAACTCGCAAGACAGCCACCGGATACTCCACCGACGCTTCTGTTTTAGAGAAGCTGGAAGGGGATCACCCAGTTATTGAAACTATTCTCCAGTACCGCACCCTGGCCAAGCTCAAATCCACCTATGTGGATGCGCTGCCAGCTCTGGTAAGACGCGATACAGGCAGGGTGCACACCAACTTTAACCAGACCGTTACTGCCACTGGCCGGCTCAGCTCCTCCAACCCCAATTTGCAAAATATCCCCATCCGCAGCGAGTTTAGCCGCCGCATTCGCCAGGCCTTCATTCCCCAGGAGGGATGGCTGTTGGCCTCGGCTGACTACTCACAAATTGAGCTGCGCATCCTGGCCCACCTCAGCCAAGAGCCAACCCTCCTTGAGTGCTTTCGCTCCGGGGAAGATGTGCATACCCTAACCGCTCGCTTGCTCTTTGAAAAGCAAGAGGTAACCAGTGAGGAACGCCGCCTTGCCAAGACGATTAACTATGGCGTGATCTATGGCATGGGAGCCCAGCGTTTTGCCCGCACGGCAGGAGTATCGCTGGTAGAAGCTAAGCGGTTCTTGCAGCGATTTAATGAGCGCTATGCTGGCGTTTTTGCCTATCTCCGCGCCACCGAAGCCTTTGTGGAAGAACACGGCTATGTGGAAACCATCCTGGGTCGCCGCCGCTATTTCCCCAATTTGTCTCAGCTATCGGGCCACCGCAAACAAGCCGAGCTACGAGCTGCTGTGAATGCCCCCATTCAGGGATCCGCTTCAGACATTATCAAAGTAGCTATGGTGCGCCTGCAGGAAAAGCTCCAGAACTTTCGTTCGCGTTTACTGTTGCAGGTTCACGACGAGCTAGTATTTGAAGTAGAGCCCTCAGAATGGCAGGACTTACAGCCCCTCATTCAAAGAGAAATGGAAGGGGCGGTGCCCCTCTCCATACCGCTGGTGGTGGATATTCAAATTGGCCACAACTGGAAGGAGGCCAACTAAGAATGTTAAGCTATGTGAAAGCGTTCGTTATCTCCCTATGGCTGTTGAGATCTACACCTGGCGTTTTTGCCCTTTTTGCATTCGCGCCAAGCAACTGCTAGACCGCAAGGGAGTCAAGTACATCGAATACGCCATTGATGGGGATGAGGCGGCGCGAGCGGAGATGGCTAAGCGGGCCAACGGGCGCCGTTCGGTGCCCCAGATTTTCATCAACAACCAGCACATCGGCGGCTGCGACGACCTCTATGCCCTTGAGGCCCAGGGCAAGTTGGATCTGCTCCTGCAGCAAGCTCACTAGAGCCGTCTCTTGCCGGCCTCGGCTGGCTAGCTGGTGCTGGGGTCTTCTCCTTTTTTGCTGCCAGGCCCAGATTAGCTACTGGCTTGCCGGAGGCGAGCACGGGCCTGTTTCAGCATGGCAATCAGGGTGTGGTGGGCATCTTCAGAATCTTTGAGAGGGTGATCAAAGGGAATGCGCAGGGTTCGTAGGGCCCCGTCTACCTCTACCTGCAGGTCCATCCCTTCTGAGTCAATGGCCTGCATGCGAGCCTGAGTCACCCCTTCCACTTGGCCGAAGACTTTGGCATAGAGCGCCAGGGCATCGGCGTGGTCTTCGTTCATGTGCTTGCAGATGCGCTCGCTAACCTGAGGGGTGAGAGGGTCGGCCATAGAGTTGCAAAAGGGATGTCCAGATTTTAGTCTAGCGGACTCTTGGCTCAAGCGGCAGTTAAAGGCAGGCCAGCTCCCCCGCGCCCAGCCACTTGTAGAGCCAGTAGGATTGGTTGATACCCGGGCAGCGCCCAGATGGGGGTAGACATGCAGCTTTACGAGCGCGACTTCTATGCCTGGACCCAGGAGCAGGCGACGCTGCTACGAGCGGGCCGGCTGGAGCAGCTAGATACTGGGCATTTGGCGGAGGAAATCGAGGCTTTGGGCAGGCAAGAGCGCCGCGAATTGGTCAATCGCTTGGGGATCCTGCTGGGGCACCTCCTCAAATGGCAGTTCCAGCCCCAGCTTCGCGGCAAAAGTTGGCAAGCCACGATCATCGAACAGCGGCAGGATATCCAGGAGCTCATTGCGGAGAGCCCTAGCCTCAAAGCTTACCTAACTGAAGCGATGGAAAAGGCCTATCGAAAAGGACTGCTCCTGGTGGTGAGAGAAACGCCTCTTTCTCTGCAGGATCTGCCTGACCGGTGCCCCTGCCCCTACACTTTTGAGCAGGCGATGGATCCCAACTTTTACCCTGAAGAATAACTGCCAGATTGCGCCGGGAGTGAGTATGCAGCTTTACGAGCGCGACTTTTATGCCTGGACTCAGGAGCAGGCAGCGCTGCTGCGGGCAGGACAGTTGCAGCAGTTGGATACTGTCCATCTAGCAGAGGAAATCGAGGCTTTGGGCAGGCAAGAGCGCCGCGAATTGGTCAATCGCTTGGGGATCCTGCTGGGGCACCTCCTCAAATGGCAGTTCCAGCCCCAGCTTCGCGGCAAAAGTTGGCGGGCAACTATTAGCGAACAACGTCGCCAAATCCAGCGATTGCTCAAAGAGAGTCCCAGCCTCAAGCCTGAGCTTTTGGTAGCTCTGCCAGAGGCTTACCAAGACGGGATCCTGTTGGTGGTGAAAGAAACGCCGCTCTCGGAAGAGGAGCTGCCCGCCGAGTGTCCCTACACCCTTGAGCAGGTGCTAGATCTCGGCTTTTATCCGGGATCGGGATAGCTCAAGGGGCTTGGCTCGCCCTTGGAAATGCCGCCTCTTGCAACCTGAGAGCGAAAGCTGGGGCTCCAGCTCAACCTGGCCTCCAAAGGCTGCAACCAAAGCCTTGCTAGAGATGGCTCAGGCGTGATTTGAACACGCGACCCAGGGCTTATGAGTCCCCCGCTCTACCGCTGAGCTACTGAGCCGAGAAGACACTTAACTAGGATAGCATCTTTATGGCTGGGAAGTCTGCCCTGAAAGAGGATCCCCACAGGCATAACTTCCTCCACAGCTTGGGGTAACTTGTTCCAGCAAGCCACCTAGAACCGTGCTGTAATGAAGACGCCCTCTCCTCGGCCTCTCAAGGGATCCCTCTTCTGGTTGGCCCTATTGCTGCAGGTAAGCCTGGTTGCGCTGGTGCCGACCCGGAAGGCGCTTACCCTTGCCACGGGAACCCCCATCTACTTGCAAATTGCTCCTCGGGATCCCTACGACCCCTTGCGGGGCCGCTACGTAACCTTGAGCTATGCCGTTGCCCAACTTTCCACTCTGAAGAAACTGCCCGGCTGGTCCCCTGAGCTCCGTAAGCCAGGGATCCTCTACCTGCGCTTGGCCCCTCCTGCCGGGGATCCTGCTCAACCTTGGCAGGCCGTTGGCATCAGTCGCGACCGACCCAGGGATCTGCGGCCTGGGGAAGTTGTCCTGCAGGGTTGGTTCGATGGGTGGCAGCTCAGGTTTGGGATCGAAGAGTTTTTCCTTCCAGAAGCGCTGGGAGAGGTTCTGGAAGAAGCAATCCGCCACCGCCCAGAAACCCTGCGGGCAGAGGTGAAGGTGGATCCCTGGGGCAAAGCAGCTCTGGTGGGTCTTTGGGCGGGGGAACGGCGGTACTAAAGGCCGGCCTTGTTCTGCAGTGGGGGGAGGATCCCTTTTAGCCCTCTTTCTTTTTCCGCGAGCGACTTGAGCTTGTTTTCTTGACGCTGGCGGATGTCGTGGTTTTTTTAGACGATTTCTTCTTACTAGGAGGTGGTGCTGTAGGAGCTAGGAAAAATACCTCCTTCAGAGCATCCAACTTTTTGCCTCGCGTAATTCTGCATCCTAGCTTGGTTATGGGAGTTAGATCCTGCCACCAGCTCCTATCCGCCTCCGCAATTCGCGCGGCTGCAGTGGTTACATCAACTCCCTTAAGCGGAGTGCCGGGCTGCTCAGCCAGGTATCTCAGCGCAGCCAAGATAGTTTCCCTAGAAGCCTCAGTCAGATTGACCTTCGGAATCCTTTCTCTGGCGAGAACTTGGGCCTGCTCCACCTGCTCCGGAGCTGGGTCAACAATGATACACCACAGCCTCTCCAGCCCTGCTTCTTGAGCAACTGCATAGACAAAATGGTTGCCAACAGCCTTGTACTGGTAGTCGCCAGCTTCAACCACTAGCAGCGGCACCCAGTTGCGCCCTCCTGTTGCCCTTAACTGAGCGGCTGCTGCAGTAACCAGGAAAGAGGGAGCAGAAAACCCCTCGGCAGGCATGATGCTCTCAAGGGGTAAGTTAACCAGCTTGCCGAGATCGGAGAACTCACTCATCGATAAAGTACTCGCCGGCGAGACTTTGGTAGTATTCTAAAATCCTTTTGTCCCTAAAAACAGCAGGAATTCGAGCGAAAGTGGCAGAAGATATCAGTGCATAGTCGGGTATAATGCATTTGTCTTCATTGCCCTTTTTAAGGAGCAGTCGGAAATACGGGGTTAAGTCCATATCTTTCTCTTGCTTAATAAGCTTTTGTATTTCTTCGTTTGCCAGTTTGGTAGCGTTTTGATTTTTCGAGGAGACGCCATTAAAAAAGATAGGCAAAGCGATAGGGCCTCCGTCATGTCGTGATTTAACAGTTTCTGGAATGAATTTGGTAATTACTCTAACAGCATTATTTAAAGAAGACAGATCGTCAGGTCGGGTAGGTATCAAAATAACGTCGGCAGCAAAAAGCCCACTTTGGCTGAAGTAAAGCCACTGAGTTGGGCAGTCGATTAGGATGTAGTCATACTCATGACGAAGGGGGGCAAGCAGATCCCGAAGGCGCCTGGTTCCTTTCTGGATATAGGCTGCAGCGTCACTGTTGGTCAGTGTCTCCAGCTCAGGGTCTCTTGGGATGAGGTTGAAGACGGGAACTATTCCCTTAGGTGTCTTGAGCCTATATGTCTGAACAATCGTGTGGACGTCTATCCTGGGATCCTTTAAACACTGCGTTAGTGTAACTTTTCCAGGAGTAGCTCCCAAGCTTCTTGTCAAATCTCCTTGGGAATCAAAGTCAACAGCTAAGACTTTTTCCCTTTATATGCTAATGCTCCTGCAAGGTTAATAACCGTTGTTGTTTTGCCCACACCGCCTTTATTGTTGTACACACATATGGTCAAAGCACGCTCGTAGTTTTCTATCTTGTTTCGTAAATCATGCACGATATTCTCAATGTTATCCAGGTCGATAGCAAGGTTTGCTGTAACAGGGTGAACAACCTTCCCGTGCCTCCTCCAGAGCTGGATGTAATTTGCATTGGTGATTATTCCCCACTTTGCTGATTTGCTATGCTCTCCAAGCAAGTACCTTTTTATTTGATCTACTGCATCTCTATAGGCAGCGAATCCCTCACTAAGATTGACTGTCCTGGACTTAACTTCCAAGAGAAGGTATGGTTTTTTCCTAGAGTTGAAGAAGATGTCTGTATGTTGTGTGTTTTTTCTAGCCGCAAAGTCTACTTCTCCGCACCCTGTTTCAAACTCAGGCCTAATCTCCAGGTCTCCAAAGCCTAGCTCATGGAGCAAGGGGATAGCGAAATGTTGGACAATGACTTGCTCCTTGCCCTCGGTGGGGGATATCCTCTCAAGCTTCTCTCGGAGGGGGATAGCACTGGTCATAGACTGAAGGGATCCCAATGTGCCCCTCAGTCTAGCAGTTGCTTTGCCCTCTCTGCGAGTGCCTGGGCCGTTAGGCCGTTGTAGTCCATGAGTTCGGCAGGGGTAGCGGTGGTTTCGCCGCGTTTCCAGGCAAAAATATCGCGCGGGCCGGTGTAGCGCAACAACAGGGGCTCCAACATCAGGCTGGATCCGCCAGTCACGCCGATAAGGGCTTCGCCGGCAAACCAGGCGGCAAACTCCTGGTCAGACATGAACTCCCCATCGGGTTGGGCACAGGTGGACCAGGCTATATCGCTGGGGCGGTAGAGACGGCGAGGGTTGACTACCGAAACAATTTTGCTGCCGATCCCCTGGGCCTTGAGCTGGTCAGCCGCCGCAAAGACTGGCAGGAGGATCATATCCCCCACCACAGCAAAGACCACAGTGCGGGATCCAGGCAGTTCCTGGAGCACGGTGCAGCCCTGCTCCACGGCTTGGCGCGCTTGTTCCAGGGTGGTGCGGATGGGCAGGGGGGTTTTGCTGGCAAAGATCGGGATCCCTTTGTTGAAGGTCGATAGGGCCCACTCGTAGGCGACTTGGGCACAGTTGGCGTCGGGGGGAAAGAGGGGGAAGATGTTGCCGTTGCGCATCATGGCCGCTAGATAGGCCTCGATTTCCGGACGTTGGTGGGTCCAGCCGTTGCGTCCCTGTTCCAATGCTCCAGCCGTGAAGAGGGCAATAGCGGAAGGGGTGGGACGGCGCAGCTCCGCCATCGCCTGGGTTACCGTCTGCCAGATGGGCAGTCCGTTGACGGCAAAGGATTCATAGGAGCACCAGAGAGAGCGCCCGCCGAAAAGCGCCAGGCCCCCCGTCAGGCCAGCGCAGGCATCTTCGCTAAGGGGTTCGTAAACCTGGCCCTGGGGCTGTTGGTTGTAGAGGGGATCCACCGTGGGGTGGATGACTTTCAGGCCCTGGTTGACATTGGCAAGGCCGGAGGCCTCGTTGCCGTCCGCGTTGGCCACCAGAAAGTCAGGGTCTTTCTGCCCTACCTGCACCACTAGAGCGCCAATGGCCGTGGTGGAGACTTGCTTATCGCCCAGGGGAAACTCCGTCAAGTTGAGGGATCCCAGCGGCGGCAGAGGCCGGATAGACTCAGTGACCACCACCTTGGCTGCCGGCCCCCCAGCAGCCCGCTCGCAGTTTTGTCGCACCAGGGCCCAAGCTGCCGGATGCAGGGCCCGCGCTTGCAGAGCAGCCACAATGTCGGGGTTATCCAAGGTATGGTGGGCGTAGAGGTTGTGGGATTTGGATCCCTTGGCGTGCACGCCCGCCCCTTTCAGTTGCTTGAGGATGAAAACCGTCAGGTGGCCGCTTAGAGCTGCCTGAATGGCCCGCTCCATTTCGGTCAGTACCCTCTGGGCAAAGGCCAAGCGGGCTTCCAGGGAAAAGAGAGTGCTGTCCACATAGGGGCCAGGCTGCTGGGCATCGTCGAATTCCTTAGCATCCACCAGCACCACTTCCTCGAAGCCGTTGCCCCGCCAGTACTCAACCATCTGGGCGTTGGTGAGGGTGGAGATCATGCTGTGGTGCTCTTGGCTGTAGCCATTCCAGACCAGCACCGGCAGGAAGTTGGTGCGCTGCGGGAAGGCGGTGTGAAAGTGGATCATGGAGCTCATCACGTAGGGCTCCCCCAGCCCCCCATCGCCGATGGTGACAGGAAAGAGGCGATCCGGGTAAAGCAAAGCAGCGGCCATGGCAAAGTGCTGCCCCTGCCCAAGGGGCCCTGCCGGCGCCAGCAAGCCGGGGATGTAGCCAGAGAGGTGCCCCAGCAGCCCTTCCCGTTCCCGAAAGCGAGCCTGCAAGTCAGAGACGGTGTGGATGCCCATCTCGGCCAGGGATCCATCCAAGAACATGGCGGCATAGAAGCCGGGGGCATGGTGGCCCACTTCGGTGGGGATATTCTTCTGGCCCAAGTACACCAAAGCGGCGTAGGCCTCCGCCTGGCTGGCAAAGCCCCCTGGGTGGCCCGAGGCTTTGCTGGCCGTCATCTGCAGGGTGAGGTAGCGCAGCGCATCGGCATAGAGCAAAGTTTGGTAGGCGGCCATGGGACTGCCGGGATCCCGCAGCTTGCCTGTGGCAGCATCGACTGCAGGTTCCTGGCCTAGGCGATCAAATTCCGGCCAGGGATCCCCAAAGTATTGGATCCCTTGGCAAAAGGCAGGGATTTGGGCAATTGCCTCCTGAGCCAGCGTCATTGGCCAAGCCTCACTCTTTGTCGGGTTACTCCTCACTTTAAACCTGATAGGGCCTTTTGGATGTTGTAAACTACCCGCACTCATGCTGACGTATAAAGTACGGGCTCTTGGTAGCCCTGCAGTTGACAAGCCAACCACGGACCTCTGGGCTGGTTTGCGGCAGCCCCCAAGAGCGCAATCACAAACGACTCCGTCCCGCTGACGCCAGTGGAGATGTAGGGGTCCACCCACGCTTGAAAGCGCCTCTCCCTGCCAGACAGCCGTTGCAACAGTTGCCGGCACCTGCGCCGTGAACTGCATGTGCCCTGACTGGCTTTGTGTTGAAGAGGAGCCCTCAACCGGGAGTAGTGGTCTCTTACAGGACGCTATGGTATTGAGTTCATTGAGGTAGACGAGGTGTACACTTCCCAGGCAAGTTTCTTGGATAGGGATGAGCTACCTAACTACGGTGAAAGACCCGACCGGTGGCAAGCATCTGGGAAGTGGATAAAGCGGGGACTGTGCCAAACAGCCAAAGGGTGGTTAGTGAACGCTGATGCTAACGCTGCGGCTAACCTACTGAGAAAAGTAAGCAGAACTTTGGGGCTTTGCCTCGAGGGACTGTCTAAGGGCGGTTTGACAGCACCTTTACAAGTCCGTTTGTGGGCTACTTAGGAATCTCCCGACTTCAGTCGAGGGAGGGTCAACTAGCTGTGCTCGGTGGCGGATTAGGAGCGGCAAAGCTGCTCCCTTCTGGAAAAGGGGAGTGTTCTGCGTGCATCTGAACGCAAAACTATCTGACTGCAAAACTTAGCCCCTTGCTGTGGGCATTGACCCTGGCAGCAAGCAGGAAGGGTGGACGGTTAAATCTGTAGCTCACATGTGCCTCGACATCCAAGTGGACACTGTGACTTGGATGAAGCTATGGATCCCTGAGGCAGCAGGTTTCATCAGAAGCGATTTGTAGGTAAGGGATGCCTCCTTGAGCCAAGGGCGGCCGGCCCGTTGCTGCTCAATCTAGCTATCGCTTGCTGAGTTTGAGGGCTGATCTGGAGCAGAAAGCACCTTTTATGCTGAATGAGCATTTTAAGATGACATAACTGCATAATAGGTAACAAACGGTAGCACACATTACCAAAGATCTGGAGGCGAAACCCCTATATTGGCCTGCGTGAAGGGCTTGAGCATGGCCGCACCCTTCCCCGCTTGGCTGTCGGGATCCCTGCGGCACCCAAGCTTTGCAACCCAAGCAACAAAGTCCTCGACTTTCTCCACCGTCACTTTGCCCAGGAGGAGTAAACCAGCTTCAGATGAGAATCAGCAATGGATAACGTGCGTAGCCTCTGTCCCTACTGCGGGGTTGGTTGTGGCCTGGAAATTCTGGCTGGCGGCACAAGAATTCGTGGGGATCGGTCTCATCCCTCCAGTCAAGGCATGGTTTGTGTTAAGGGTGCCACCCTTCTCGAAACCCTTGATCACAACCGTGCCACCGTGCCTCTTTATCGCTCCAGCCTCCGCGATGATTTTCAGCCGATTAGCTGGGATCAAGCGCTGGATTTGATCGTGGAGCGCATTCGCCAGAGTCGCCCCGAGCGAATTGCGATCTATGGTTCAGGGCAGTTGCATACTGAAGATTATTACGTTGCTCAAAAGCTACTCAAGGGCTGCCTGGGCAGTAATAACTTTGACAGCAACTCGCGCCTTTGCATGTCCTCTGCCGTGGAGGGCTACTGCCAAAGCTTGGGTTCAGATGGCCCTCCCTGTAGCTACTCTGACCTCGATAGCTGTGAGCTTGCCTTTTTGATCGGCACTAACACCGCTGAGTGCCACCCAATTTTGTTCAATCGCCTACGCAAGCGCCACAAGAGCGACCCGAGTTTGAAGGTGGTGGTTGTGGATCCCCGCCGTACCGAGACGGCTGAGGGTGCAGATCTATATCTTGGGATTGCTCCAGGCAGCGACATTGATTTGCTCAATGGTATTGCCCATCTACTCATTCAGTGGGGGGCCATCAACCACGACTTCATTGCCCAACACACCGAAGGCTTTGAGACCTATGCAGCTCTGGTGGCCGAGTACACTCCTGCGCGTGTGGCTAGTCGCTGCGGCATAGAAATTGAGGATGTAATTGCCGTCGCTCGACTCTGGCAGCACTCCCGGAAAACCCTTTCCATGTGGTCAATGGGGCTTAACCAGTCCAGCGAAGGTACTGCCAAGGTTACAAGTCTTATCAATCTCCATTTGCTCACTGGCCAAATAGGCTTTGCGGGGGCAGGGCCGTTCTCGCTGACGGGGCAGCCTAACGCCATGGGCGGCCGAGAGGCGGGTGGCTTGGCCCACCTCTTGCCCGGCTATCGCAAGGTTACGAACCCGGAAGATCGCGCTGCTGTGGAGCAGTATTGGCAGCTTGGCCCAATCAATCCTGAGCCTGGCCTCGATGCTCTCGGGATGATTCGCGCTCTGGAGGCTGACGCCCTGGATGTTTTCTGGATTGCCGCCACCAACCCGCTGGTGAGCTTGCCCGACCTGCACCGGGTAGCAGCAGCGCTCTCGCGATCGCCTTTCACGATTGTCCAAGATGCCTACTTTCCTACCGAAACCACTGCCTACGCGCATCTGGTGCTGCCTGCTGCTCAGTGGGGTGAGAAAACAGGCACCATGACCAACTCCGAGCGCCGCGTTACCCTCTGTCCGGCGTGGCGCCATCCCCCCGGTGAAGCACGGGCTGATTGGGAAATTTGGGCGGAAGTAGGCCGCCGTCTGGGCTTTGCCAAGGCGTTTAGCTTTGCCGATAGCGCAGCAGTTTTTGCCGAATATGTCGGTCTTACTGCTGGGCGTCCCTGTGATCTTTCTGGCCTCAGTCATGAGCTCCTGCACCAAGGCCCCCAACAGTGGCCTTATCCCCGTACTGGACCAATCGAGACCCGCAACCTCTATACCAATCACCACTTTCCAACGCCTACAGGTCGCGCTCGTTTCATCGCCAGTCATTCACACGGCCTTGCCGAACCACCGGATCCCGACTATCCCTATGTCCTCACTACAGGACGCCTCTATGGCCATTGGCACACCCAAACCCGTACTGGCCATGTAGCCAAAATTCGAGCAATGCACCCCCAGCCTTTTCTCGAGATTCACCCCCGTGATGCTGACAGGTTAGGGCTCACCGAGGGCGACTGGGTAAGGGTTGAATCACGGCGAGGCAAGGCTACCCTCCCGGTTAAAATAACCCGGGCGATCAGCCCCGGCACGGTATTTATGCCGATGCATTGGGGACCATTGTGGGGTGAAGATGCCGCCTGCAATGCCCTCACCCACTCGGTTGCCTGCCCTAGCTCGAAGCAACCTGAACTTAAAGCCTGTGCCGTCAGACTTCGTCGCATCGAACCCCTGTCAATCTAAGCCCACTTTATGTCTTGGGTAACGCGATGATCTTTCAGTTCGAGCAAGACTTTGCCGAGAGCCTCCGCTGCATCCCTATGGTTGTGCGCTTGAAGCTGGATCAGTGTGGCATCAAACTCAAACTACATCAGTGGCTGCGTTTTAGTCGTCAGCAGCGCCAAAGCTTGATTGACCGACCAACTGATACTGCTGCCGACCGTGCTGCCTACCGCGAGTACCTGATTCACCTTATTGAAAATGTCTGCCAAGAACAAGCTAGTGAGCTGCCTGTTGATCCAAAACCGGCTTGGGAAGATGCCACCGCAATCCCTGCCAGCGTCCTTGAGCAAGCAGCAGCCAGGGGGGTTGTGCTGACCCTTGAGCTGTGGCAAAAGCTAACGCCCTTGCAGCGCTTTGCCCTCATTAAGCTTAGTTGCTCCAAGCACGAAAACCGTAACTTTGTACCTGCCTTTCAGGAATTCTCCTCACCCTGGAGCCAAGATAAGCGCTGCTAGGGTAGGTGCAGCTCATACTCGGACACTCCATTCGTTGGCCTTACTTTCAGCGCTTATGATCAGCGTCCAAGAAGCTGAAGCCGTTATCAAAGCCCAGTGGCTGCCACCTAGAACCGAGTCGATCCCAATCGCGAAGTGCGCAGGCCGGGTTCTTGCTGAGCCGATCTATGCCGATCGTGACTACCCGCCGATTAACCGCGTCATGGTGGACGGCATTGCCATTAACTACGCTGCCTATGCCGCTGGGCAGCGCCGCTTTAGGGTTGCGGGCATGGCTGCCGCTGGGGTAAGCGCTGCCACGCTGGCCGACCCGCAGCAGTGCTTCGAAGTGATGACCGGCTGTCCCCTGCCGCTGGGTAGCGATCTTGTCGTCCCCTACGAGCAGATTCGTATCGAGCAGGGAGTCGCTACCATCACCTATGAAGTTGAGCGCAGCAGAGGTGATTTTATTCATCGACAAGGCAGCGACTGCATCGCAGGGGCACTCGTTCTCCACCCCGGCATTACCCTCAAGAGCGTTCATATCGGCATTCTAGCCTCCTTCGGCTACAGCCATGTCCAAGTCGAAGCAGCTCCCCGCATCAAACTTGTAGCCACAGGTGATGAATTGGTCTCCATCGAGCAAACTCCCACACCCTATCAACTGCGATGCTCCAACGCTTACGCCCTCAGAGCTGCTCTCCTCGCCTACGGTTACACCCAGGTCGAGATTGACCACATCCCCGATGATCCGGCTAGCATTATCGCCCACTACCAAACTAACACCCAAAGCTATGACCTCTTGATTTACACCGGCGGTATCTCGAAGGGAAAACGCGACTACTTACCTCGAATTTGGCAACATTGTGGCGTTACTGCCTATATTCACGGTGTCGCCCAAAAACCGGGCAAGCCGATGTGGTTTGGCATTGATCATCAAGCTAACACGATTGTCTGGGGGCTACCAGGCAATCCTGTCTCAGCTCTTGTGTGTCTGCATCGCTATCTGCTGAACCGCACCGTTTATTCCGGCTATCTGGGTGAGACCATTACCTTTGAGCCTAATCTCACTTTTTTTGTACCTGCCAAGCTTGGTAGCAACCAAGCCCTCACACTAATCATGCCTCAGAGCTCTGGCGACTTTGTTGCTCTGGCAACCAGCGATGGCTTTGTAGAGCTCCCCCAAGATCAAGTGGTCTTTAAGGCTGGCGAAGTCTTTTTATTCTATCCCTGGTACTAGGATGCAACTAGTTGATCAATGGAACCGCCGCATTCGCAAGCTGAGGGTCTCCCTGACCGATCAATGCAACCTGCGCTGTCGCTACTGTATGCCCCTGTATCCTGAGTTCATGGACAAAAGCAGCTATCTAAGTCCGCAGCAATACAAAGACATTATCGGTGAGCTGCTGGACTATGGCATCGAGGAAGTTCGTATCACAGGTGGCGAACCCCTGGTTCGGCGCGAGTTTGCCGAAATCATGCAGGGGCTTGCTGAGCTGAAAATTCCCTCCCTCAGCCTCACGACTAATGGACTGCTGTTGCACCTCTACTGGGATGTCCTTAAAGCTGCCAATGTTCGTAACCTTAACATCAGTCTCGACAGCCTTCAGCCTGCTACTGAAGCCTGGATCACACACCGAGACTGCCTTGCCGATATTCTTCGTAATATCCGGGAGGGTATTGCTCAGGGGTTTAGCATCAAGCTCAACACAGTTCTGATGCGCGGCGTCAACGATCATGAGCTGTTTGATTTTGTTGAATTTGCTCGCGAGACAGGTGTGACAGTTCGCTTTTTGGAGCTGATGCGGATTGGCTATGCCAACCATATTTATGATGAGTGCTACATTTCAGCACAAGAGTGTATTGCTCGCCTAAAGGAACGCTATACCCTAACCCAGCTGCCGACGGTACCCGATTCTACAGCACTCTACTTCACAGTCGATGGGGCTGCCAAAATCGGATTTATTGCCTCCGAGTCGCAACCTTTCTGCAGCACCTGCTCGCGCTGGCGCTTGACCGCCGATGGACGTCTCTTTGCTTGCCTATTTACCGAAAACGGCTTGCCAATCCGTGATGTGACACCAGAACAACGCCGACAGATTTACCAACAGCTTTTAGGGATGAAGCCAATGCGCAGGATCGAGCAGGTTTTACATCCGATGTACAGTTTAGGGGGCTAGATCTATGGGTGAGGCTGATCGTGTATGGGCGCATCTTGATGCTCAGGGCCAACCGCAGATGGTGGATGTCAGTAACAAATCTGCATCTTTGCGAGTAGCGACAGCTCAAGCAATAGTTCAATTGCCGCCTGCTTTGAGTACATATATTGTTGGTCAAGATATTTACCTTGAGAAAGGAGTGGTGTTTCAGACAGCAGTTATCGCGGGTACTATGGCTGTTAAAAAGACTGAGCAACTGATCCCCTTTTGTCACCAGATTCCCGTCGAGAGCTGCACCTTTGATATCAAAATTGATGATCGTTTGCTTGTAACTATTCACTGCACCGTCAAAACTAGCGCCAAAACAGGCGTTGAAATGGAGGCCCTCTGTGGTGCTTCGGTAGCGGCGCTGACGATCTACGACATGTGCAAGTCGGTGTCACCCCACATCTGTATTCGAGACACCCGCCTAGTGACCAAGTCCGGCGGCAAAAACGCCCTCCTGGAGCGTCCTCTCTACGGTCTGGTACTCACAGGGGGTCAGAGCAAGCGCATGGGCCGGGATAAGGCTCTGCTGAACCACACTGGCAAACCCTATGCTGCCTATCTCTATGAATTGCTACAACCCTACTGCCAGCGAGTTTATCTATCAGCGCGTGCCGGTCAGTGGTTGGGTACGCCACTGGAGTTGCTGCCCACGCTGCCGGATCAAGTAGAAAGCGTTGGCCCAATCAGTGGTCTGCTGACTGCCCTGAACACCCATCCCGAAGCTAACTGGTTAGTTGTTGCTTGCGATCTCCTCAATCTGCAAGCAAAGACAATCCAAAAGCTACTGGAGCACTATCAAGCTGAAACGGTGGTGACCTGTTATGCTAACCCCAAACTTGGCTTTCCAGAGGCTCTCTGTGCAATCTATACTCCTCAGGCTGCAGCAGTGCTGAGGGCTGCCTATGCAGCCGGGGTATACTGCCCTGTTAAAGTCCTTGGCAGCCAACCCTGTACCCTAGTCACTCCTGACTGTGAGGCCGAACTGATGAACGTCAATACCCCAGAGGAGTATGCTGCCTTTGAACGTCTTTTAAGCCCAAGGTAATCGAAACTATGACAACTCAGTCCATCCTGACCAAAACTGTAACTATCCAGTATGTGGCGATGCTGAGGGAGCAGGCTCAACGAAGTAGAGAAGTGCTCCAAACCAATGCATCAAGCTACCTGGAGTTGTATCAGCAGGTGAAGGCAAAGTATGGCTTCCCACTGGCAGCGAAAGATATTAAAGTTGCTGTCAATCACGAATTTTGTGACCTAACTAGTCCGGTTGACGACCATGCCTTCGTAATTTTTATTCCGCCAGTCTGTGGAGGTTAGATGCTGCGGTTTTTGATTAGTGACACTGCTATCCAAACAACCGAGCTCAGCCGCTTACTTGCCGATAGCACAGCGGGTGCCCTCGTAACCTTCGAGGGTTGGGTACGCAATCACAACAGGGGAAGGACTGTTCTCAGCTTAGAGTACGAAGTTTATGAAATCCTCGCCGAGAAGGAGGGCGAAAGGATCCTCCGGGAGGCCTGCTCTAAGTTCAATCTCTGTGGCGCTATCGCCTGTCACCGTCAGGGCCATCTTGCGATTGGCGACATCGCAGTGTGGGTCGGTACTACCGCTGTCCATCGAGCTGCTGCCTTTGCTGGAACACGCTACATCATCAATGCCATCAAGCATCGGCTGCCAATCTGGAAAAAAGAGTACTATCGTGACGAGGAACCGCAGTGGGTTTTGTGCCAAAAAACACCCTCGCTATTCGAACAATCATTTGATGAATAATTTCTAGGCTTTCTAGGCTGGCGTTAGAGAGTGTCATTGTTTGAACCAAGAGCAGTGTGGGGATCTCTAGCATGGACTTGGCCAAGCGGTGGTTCTTCACCTGCAAATCCTCATACGCCACGACGTTGTTCGACAAAGCGCTCTGCACCGCTAGAGGCGAGCACCACGTACCGGGCCAGCTTCATAGCCCAGTCTCTACGCTGGCGCTGGACTTTCAGGTGTACCTTGCCCAACCTCTTTCTCCATTTCTGGTAGAAGTTCCGCTCAGCTCCCTTGACGAATATCCTGCTCAACTTGCGTTGATGTCTTTTCAGCCGCTCATCGCTCCGGCGCAAAAACTTGGGACAATCTACCGTGTTCCCCTTGCGGTCGGTGTAGAAGTGGTGCAGCCCCAGATCGAGACCCACCACCTGGCCGGTGTACTTGCCCTGGGCCCAGCGCTCTCTGTCCAGGCAGAACTGGGCGTAGTATCCATCCGCTCTGCACACCACCCGCACCCAGTTGATCTTGGAGCCGAGGATAAGCTGTCTGGCTTTGCCGTTGCAGTACAAGGCAAAGGTACCTGCCTGGTTGCCGTCGGTGAAGGTGATGGCCATCCCGTCAGGTGAAAGTTTCCACCCCGACTGCTTGTATTCGAAGGATACGAATGGCCTCATTCAGAGCTTGGTACTGCTCTGGTGTTCCGTTGAGTAGCTTGGCTTCCCTAGCTAGCATGCAACATCACAGGCTCGAGCGGATAAGAAAGACAGCGCTTCCTCCCCATAGCTAAAGCTAGGGGCCTTCGCGCATCACTTTCCGGGCAAATGAAAGGGATAGCCGGGAGCCATCCTAGGGCAGAGGTTCGGTCTCAATGGGCTGTCCCCACCATTACCTACAATATCTAGTGTCTCAAACCCTTTAGCTGCCTATTTTCCCCCAATATACAGGTGAAAATTTGCTGGCTATCGACCAGCTTCCCTTGTCCTTTACCTTGGAGATACTTGAAGGAGGAGATCTGTGCCCCTTTTTGGAAAGCTGTGGTACATTCGAGGGAGGGCAGAGCTAAGCCTTTTCTCATCTTGGTTGGCTGAGGCTCTCGGGTTTTGTTTGCTCCAGTCTGAGAGTTGTGGGGGATTGCTATTTTCTAGAGGATTTGCGATGATTGGTTAGCTGTTGTTGAGCATTACTTCTAATTGCTTCTTGGCTGTTGTCAATCCGCTTGCTCCTCAAGACCAACTGCCCCATGACAGACACTCGTCCTTGGGCCCCCTGTATCGTAGATAACGGAATTTTGGTTAACAAGCGTGACATTTACCGTCTTTTGTCGGATTTGGGGCGGGTTCGCTACTTCGATATTGTCGAGGGTCAGGTGCAAAGGCAGGGGGAGGGCTATGTGATGGAGGTATTTCAGGATGCAACCGCAGCTACCTTGGTGGCCAACCGCAGCCTTTACCTAAACCTCAACAGCTTTGACTACGCCTGCTTACGCGATCCCTCCCCCGCGGAGCTAGCAGAGGGGGACACGGAACGGCCCAGCGTGGTCATTGACTTGGTTCGGGAGAACCGCATCTTGCGTTTGGTGCCTCTGTCGGATCCGCTGTCGGATCCCGCGCAACTGTGGGCGGATACTCGCGCGTTGCAGGCGGCAATGGCAGACGCCTTGGCAGCAAGCTGGAGCCTGGAAGAGGAGGGCGGCTCTTTCGAGCTTGATTGAGGGTAATGACTGGCTGAGCTCTGCGGACGGGAGAGATCTGAAGAGGAGGCAGACTTCAACAGGGCCAAGGTAAGCGCTCTGGGGGGCTGCCTTTGCAAACTCGTGGCTGGCTTGTCAATTGCAGGGCTACTCAAGAGCCCCAGCTACTGCTTTGCGGAAGCAAGCTGCAGCTGGGGGGTGGTTCACAGGGCTTGCGAAGCAGCCCTCAGGAGTTCGGGGGACTGGCGTACTGTTTCGAAGAAGTAGTGGACATTAGCTTCAGGGGTGGCTGGGTGAACCCCGTGTCCCAGGTTCATGATGTGCCCCCGGGGTCCCGCCTTCTGAATCACCTCCAGGGTGCGTTGGCGGATCAACTCCGGCGATCCCAGCAACACCATCGGATCGAGGTTGCCCTGGACAGCCAGGGATCCTAGGCGAGCCCTGGCTTCTGCCATGTCGCTCATCCAATCGAGGCTAAACACATCGATACCAGCTTTACCCACCCGCTCTAGCAAACCAGCGCTGCCGTTGATGTAGAGGATCAGCGGCACGTGGGGATACCGAGCCTTGACCTGCTCCACCACTTGCTTTTGGTAGGGCAAAGCCCAGGTCTCGTAGTCGCTGGGGCTGAGCTGCCCGGCCCAGGTATCAAACAACTGCACCGCCTGGGCGCCACTCTCAATTTGGTAGATCACGTAGCGGGCAATGCTATTGGCCAGCTTGCTCAGCAGCTGGTGCAGGAGCTGAGGCTGGGTGAAAGCCAAGCTCTTAATGTAGGCATAGTCTTTGGAGCTGCGCCCCTCGACAGCGTAGCAGGCCAAGGTCCAAGGTAAGCCAACAAAGCCCAGCAGGGTTGCCTTCCCTTCCACCTCACGGCGCAAGGTAGTGAGGATAGTTTTGATAAAGGGCAAGCTTTCTTCTGGCTCTAGGGGTCGGATTTGCTCAATTTGGGCCTGGGAGCGAATTGGCGGGTCGATAATCGGCCCCTGGTTCTCCACCAGCTCAAAGGCAATGCCCATGCCCTCGAGGGGAGTGAGGATGTCGCTAAACAGGATCACGCCGTCGGGGGCAAAGGCGCGAAAGGGTTGCAAGGAGATCTCGATGGCCAGCTCCGGGATCTCACAGCGCTGCTTGAAGGTGTACTTGCTCTGCAGCTCGCGGTAGGCTGCCATGTAGCGGCCCGCCTGGCGCATCATCCAAACTGGCGGGCGATCCACCTCTTCCCCGCGGGCTGCCCGCAGTAGGCGATTGCCATCGCCATTGGTAGCAGGAGAAGCGCTAAGGTAGGCAGGTGAGTGGGACATGAAAGACCAAGCAGGTGAAGATCCTTAGTGAATCCTGACATCGAGATGACAAACAGCGCAAGCTCATCCTCCAGAGATCCCGGCACTTTCCTCCCTAGCTGCAATTTGCCATCCTCGCCATAAGCCCCAGTAAGCTTTTGCAGCTTGGAGGGGCTAGAGCGTGGATCCCGAGTTCGAGCAACATGCGATAATGTCAGCTGCCCGCCAGGGATCCCGCTGTTGCTGAGTTAAGAGGAAATCTCCCTTGGTTGCCCAAACCTTCGACCTAGAAACCTATCTAAGCCAGCGGCAGCAACAGGTGGAGGAGGCGCTTTCAGCTGCAGTTAGGCCGGCATACCCCGAACGCATCTATGAGGCAATGCGCTACAGCCTCTTGGCAGGAGGGAAGCGCCTTAGGCCCATCCTCTGCCTGGCAGCCTGTGAGTTGGCCGGTGGCTCTGTGGAGCAGGCTATGCCCACTGCCTGCGCCCTGGAGATGATCCACACCATGTCGTTGATCCACGACGACCTGCCGGCAATGGACAACGACGATTTTCGCCGCGGCAAACCCACCAATCACAAGGTGTTTGGCGAGGATATTGCCATTTTGGCGGGCGATGCCCTGCTGGCCTATGCCTTTGAGCATATTGCTAGCCAAACGCGAGGGGTGCCGCCGCAGCGGGTGCTGGAGGTAATTGCCCGCATTGGCCATGCGGCTGCGGCAACTGGCTTGGTGGGAGGCCAGGTGGTGGATCTGGAGTCGGAGGGCAAGGTCATTTCCCTGGAGACCTTGGAATACATCCACCGCCACAAAACTGGCGCTCTCCTGGAAGCGGCGGTGGTCTCGGGAGGGATCCTAGCAGGGGCCGATGAGGAGCTGCTGGCCCGCCTCGGCCACTACGCCCAGGATATCGGCCTGGCTTTCCAGATCGTGGACGACATTTTGGATATTACCGCCACCAGCGAGCAATTGGGCAAAACGGCAGGTAAGGATCAAGCTGCCGCCAAAGCTACCTATCCCAGCTTGTTGGGCCTAGAAGCTTCCCGGCAGAAGGCCGAGGAGCTGATCCAATCGGCTAAGGAGGCGCTGCGTCCCTACGGATCCCAAGCTGAACCGCTGTTGGCCCTGGCCGATTTCATCACTCGCCGCCAGCATTAGAGGGATCCCTCCTGCCCCCCGTGGAGACCTTGCTCCTGTTCCTGCGCCGGAGAGCCCTATGCTGCAACAGTTGATGGCTAATCACGTTCTCTGGGTTGCTCTGCTGGCCAGTGTGTTAGCCCAGGCCATCAAGCTAGTCCTAGCTTATGTGCGCTCGGGCAAGCTCAACCTGCGGGTCTTGGTGGAGACGGGGGGGATGCCCAGCTCCCATGCGGCGCTGGTGACCGCTTTGGCCGTGGGAGTGGGGCTGGAGGAAGGTTGGGATAGCCTCCTGTTTGCGGCAACAGTGGTCTTTGCTTTGGTGGTGATGTACGATGCTGCTGGGATCCGCCAGGCCGCTGGCAAGCAGGCGCGGGTGTTGAACCGCCTTCTGGAAGAATGGCTGGAAGAAAAGGGCGCCGATCGCTTCCAGGAACCCTACCTGCGAGAGTTGCTGGGCCATACGCCCCTCCAGGTTCTTGCCGGGGCAGCCCTGGGGGCAGCCTGTATCACGTTATCTTTTGCCCTGGGAATCAACTGAACGCACTTGAGGCATGCTAGAGCAGGAGCATCACGGGTGGTTATGGCCTCCAGTTCTCAACCGCGTCCTCTCCAGCGCTGCCCTTCCTGCGGTAAGCCAATCCCGGCCTATCGGTACAAGTCTCCCTACTGTGACCACTGCGGTTGGCGAGCTGGGGCAAAGCCGATCCCTCAAAAGAGGGCAGCGAGAGCTCAGGGGAGTAGGCTTCAGCAACAGCTGCAGCGCCTTAACCTGCCCCCTCTGCTGCAGCCCCTTTTGAAGTTCGACTTTTACCTCTACCTAGGCTGGGGGATTAGCCCTCTGTTTCCCCTACTGGTGGATCGACCGCTGCTGGCTGAGTCGAGCTATCTGTTGGCCATCCCGCTAGTAGTAAGCTGGGGACTGCTGTATTTGGCGGTGCGCAATCAGCCGCTGCCTCAGGATCTGCGGCTGCCGCGTCTAATGGTGGATGTGGCGTTTATCCTGCTGCCTTTCTTTCAGAAGATTAACGTCTCCCAAGGTTCCAACCGACCCTACTGGAATGCCTTGCTTATCTGGGTTATCGGGATCCTGCTGGTTGCCGCTTTGTGGTTGTGGAGCTTTAGCCTGCTCCTGACAGCCTTGCTGTTGCTGTTGACCAGCTTCTGCACGCTGCTGTTCTAAAAACCTCCCTCTTGCTGGGGGCCCTCTGGATTGCCCAAGAAGCCTATCCCCTTGGGGAGGAGGGGGCTACCCCCTGACTTGGCTAGGGATCCAAACCCGTCGACTCGGTAGGATAGAGTGGGATCCCGCTAGTAACAGCTTGTGGGGCCTATTCAACATTGCGGGCAGGGGTGCAGCGCCGTGACACTGACTTGGCAAACAGACGGAGAGACTTGGTTGCTTCTGCCTCCCCAACCCCGTGCCGTGATCCACTTTCTGGGCGGAGCGTTTGTGGGATCCGCCCCGCAATTTTTCTACAGCCGTCTGCTGGAAGAATTGGCCCGCATGGGCATGGCCGTTGTGGCTACCGCCTACCCCACCGACATTGATCACGCCCAAATTGCTTTCAAGGCAGCCCAATCTTTCCATAGAAGCCTGCAGAGCAAAGGTTTGATGGGGTTGCCCCTCTTTGGCTTGGGCCACAGCCTTGGCGGTAAGCTGCAGATCCTTTCCTGCCTAGCCCTTCCTTCTTTGGGATCCCAGCGGCGCGGCAATATTTTTTTGGCCTACAGCAATGCCGGGCTAGCGCGGGCACTGCCAGTGTTGCAGGCCTTGGCCCAGGCGTGGCCCCAACAACAACTCAGCGATCTGTGGCGGATGTGGATGGGATCCTCGTCGCCACCCGTGAATTTGTGGCTAGAGTTTGAGCCTTCTCCAGCAGAGACCAATCGCCTCGTTGAAGAGGAATACCCAGTTAGGAACAACCTGCTTGTTGAGTTTCAGCGGGATGATATCGATGATATTCCGCTGCTCTACCAACAGCTTTCTCGCAAGTACGGAGAGCAGACCGAATGGCAGTGTCTCGAGGGGGATCACCTAACTCCACTGGGCTTTAGCTATCCTTTCCCAGTTGGGCAAGAGTTCAGCCCTATCGACGCTTTCACACAGTTGCTCTACCAAAACTTGCTTGCCCCCAACTATCTCATGATCCAGCGTATTAAAGCCTGGTTGTTAGCCCAACTGGCCTATTCGAGCCAGCTGAGATCCGAGAGGAGATCTTGAACATAGGAGGAAGAAGAGTGGGCTTGCAGAGGAAACAACAGGCGTAGGATATCGCTCATCAGGAAGTAACAGGTCAAGACGCCGCCAGCAGCCATGGCTACCAAGGTTCCCGCCAGCATGCGCGAGAACTCCTGGCGCTGGAAAGCTTGCTCCATCAGACGCAGCGCCCAAAATCCCAGCAGGATAACAATGGCAAGGATAATCAACATATCGTAATCTGCGCTGCAATTTAGTGTAACAACACTGCTGCTGACCTGTCATTGGCAAAGAGGCGCTGAAGTTGCTTTGCCTCTTCTGGGAGAGAAGGTCGGACAACAGGCGGTTGGGCTGCTGCTTGGGCTAGCTAGTCCCTTGGCGACTGCCCGACTAGGGCTCCCTTACACTGGATCCAGCCTCAAGGGTTTGGATATGGCACGGCAAAGGCGTAGCTCCCTAGCTCTCCAGCGTTCTCTTCAGGCCTCCCTGAAGCGGCGCAGCCAAGCGCTTAGTTGCCGCAGCAAGCTTATTTACCGCAACACCCGTTTGCTCTACCAGCGCAACCTGCTCCTCTACCTGCGCAATTTGCTGGTGCAATATCGGGCCAGTCTTCTCTATCTCCGAGCTAGGCCAGTAAGCCGAATTCCCCGGAGTCGCTAAAACAACTGTCTCAGCGGGTAGGGGGGGAGGGGGCAAGCTTTCCGCTAATGAGCCAGTTGTCTCCCAAGGTCTGCAGTTGCGGCTCCAGCAGTTGCCAGCTCTGGTTGACGTCAGGGATCCCTTCGCCTGCTACCGGGGTTGGGGCGTTGGCCCCCCCCAGGAGCTTGGGAGCAATGAAGGCGGCCACCTTCTGGATGGCCCCATCCTTGAGGGCAGCCCAGGCTAGGGTGCCGCCGCATTCCCAGAGGGCGCTCAGACAGCCTCGCTCAAAGAGAACCTGCGCTACTCGAGCCGGGGTTACTTGATCCAGGTGCAGCAGCTCCACCCCTTGCTGAGCCAGGGATCGCCAGAGGGGATGGGTCTCGGTGGCTTCTGTCATCACCAAAGTTGGCGCCTCCTCCACCTGCCAGAGGTGGGCCACGGAGGGTAGGTTTAGGGAGCGGCTGAGAACCACCCGCAGGGGCTGGGATCCTTGAAAATCCGGCAGGCGGCAGGTCAGGCGGGGGTTGTCGTGCCAGACGGTTTTGGATCCCACGATGACCGCGTCGTGCCAGGCCCGCTGGCGGTGAACCCACTCTCGCGCCAGGGGGTTGCTAATCCACTGGCTGTGGCCGGTGACGGCAGCGCTCTTGCCGTCTAGGGTCATGGCGTATTTGAGCAGGCCAAAGCACTGCTTCCGCACAATGGCAAAGGCAAAGCCCTCGTTGAGCTCTTGGCACTCCCGCTCCAGCACTCCCACGGTTACCTCGACCCCGGCCTCCTGCAGGCGGCGGATCCCTTTGCCGGCCACCAGCGGGTTGGGATCCTGCATCCCCACCACCACCCGCCGGATCCCGGCAGCCAGGATGGCCTCAGTACAGGGAGGAGTGCGCCCGTAGTGGTTGCAGGGCTCTAAGTTGACGTAGAGGGTAGCGCCCTTGGCCAGGGATCCCGCCTGCTGCAAGGCCAACACCTCGGCATGGGGCTGGCCGGCTCCCGGATGAACGCCTTCCCCCACCACCTGATCCCCCCGGACAATAACGCAGGCTACCCGCGGGTTAGGGGAGGGGCGCTGTGGTGTGGAGCGAGCCAAAAAGAGGCAGCGTTCCATCCACTGCCGATCACACTCGAGGGGCATGGGAGGAGGCCTGGGCCTGCACCGTTTAGGCCAGCATTGCAACAACCCGTGCCTCGAATTCTATCGGCTTCTTGGCCCAGGGATCTATCTCGCCGGCGGCACCTCCCAGCGGGGCGGCTTTGGTAAGCTGGTTACGGCTTTGGCAGCAGGGATCCCATGGACAGCCTCCAACTCTGGCAGCGCTACTGCGATTGGCTTTACTACCACCCCGAGCTGGAAATTTTTGTGGATATCAGCCGCATCCGCTTTACCCCTGCCCAAGTGGAGGCGCTGCGGCCTCTCTTTGCCCAGGCCTTTGCCCAGATGCAGGCTCTAGAAGCCGGGGCCATCGCTAACCCCGACGAAGGCCGCCAGGTGGGCCACTACTGGCTGCGGGCGCCGCAGCTGGCCCCCACGCCGGAGATCCGGCAGGCAATTCAGGAGTGTATTGAACAGGTGGAGACCTTTGCAGAAAAGATCCACCGCGGCACAATCCCGGCTAGTGGGGGAGGATGTTTCACTGAGCTGCTCTGGATTGGCATTGGCGGATCGGCCCTGGGGCCGCAGTTTGTGGCCGAGGCCCTGGCTCCGCTGCAGCCGCCCTTGAACATCCACTTCATCGACAACACGGATCCCGACGGGTTTGATCGCGTGCTGGGGCGGCTAGCGGACAAACTGGGACAAACCCTAGTAATTGTTGCCTCCAAGTCCGGCAGCACACCTGAGTCGCGCAATGGCTTGGTGGAGGTGGCGCTGGCCTACCAGAAGGCGGGGATCCCCTTTCCTGCTCATGCGGTGGCCATTACCGGCCCTGGCAGCCAATTGGAGCAGCAGGCACGGCAGGAGGGGTGGCTGGCAATTTTTCCCATCTTCGACTGGGTGGGGGGGCGCACGTCAGAAACCGCGGCGGTAGGCCTGTTGCCGGCGGCGCTGCAGGGGATCGATATCCGGGCTTTGCTGGCCGGGGCCGCCACCATGGATGAGGCCACCCGCGTACCCCATCTGGAGCGCAACCCCGCTGCCCTCTTGGCCCTGGCCTGGTACATCGTCGGCGAGGGGCGGGGGCGCAAGGATATGGTGGTTTTACCCTACAAAGACCGCCTGGCGCTGTTTAGCCGCTACCTGCAGCAGTTGGTGATGGAATCCCTGGGCAAGTCCCACGACCTAAAGGGCAACCTGGTGGAGCAGGGCTTAACCGTCTACGGCAACAAGGGCACCACGGATCAGCACGCCTACGTGCAGCAGCTGCGGGATGGTCTCAACAACTTCTTTGTGACCTTCATCGAGGTGCTCCAGGATCGCGAGCCCGGGATCCCTTCCCCCTTTGTAGAGCCCGAGGTAACCAGTGGCGACTACCTAGACGGCCTGCTGCAGGGCACCCGCCAAGCCCTCTACGAAAACGGGCGCGACTCCATTACTGTAACCCTGCCGCGGGTGGATGCCCGCTCCGTGGGAGCCCTGATTGCTCTCTACGAACGGGCAGTAGGCCTCTACGCCTCTCTCATCCAGGTCAACGCCTACCACCAGCCGGGGGTGGAAGCGGGCAAGAAAGCAGCCAACGCCGTCCTGCAGCTCCAGCGTCAGGTGCTGGAGGTGATGCGAGAGCAAAAGGGATCCCTGACCTTGCCCCAGTTGGCGGAAAAACTGGGCTGCCCGGAGCGCGTCGAGACCCTGTACTGGATTGTGCGTCATCTGCATGCCAATGGCCGCGGCTTGGTTTTGGTGGGGGATCCCGGTCGACCGCTGGAGCTGAGCATCCAGCCCCGGCCCGCCTAAGCCTGCTGTTGCCTGGATGGGGTGCGAGGGCTGGAGCCTGCCAATCTGTACCTCACCTTAAGCCCCTCCAGAGCAGCCGGCCTATCTGTCTAGGATCGAGCAAGAGCCTACTGCCGGAGGAGACCATGGATCAGCCTGCTGCTGTCCTGCCTCTGCAAGCCCCAAAAGATGTCTCCCTTGAGGAGATTGAGCAGGAACTAACCAAGATCTGGTCCTCTAGGGAAGAGAGCGTCGCCGCCCGGGCTGCCACCTTTACCCTGCTGGTGTACGAAGCGCTAGACGACGCCTTGTTGCTGCCCTCCCCCACCGTTGAAGCCATTGCCAGTCAGAACCCCTGCCGCGTCATCGACCTAAGGGCCAAACGGGAGGGAGCCGCAGAGGACGCCATCGAGGCCCAGGTAGCCGCCTATTGCCCGGTAACCCGTGAGCAGCGCAGCTCACTGGTGTGTTGCGAATACATCACCCTGAAAGCGCCGGAAGCAGCTCTTGTACGGGCTTGCAGTACTGTTGCCTCGCTACTGATCCCCAACTTGCCCACTTTCTTGTGGTGGCAAGGAAACCTGGACTTAACCAGCTTGCTGTTTCAAAAGTTGGTGGCCCTGAGCAACCGGGTCATTGTCGATTCGCGAGGCTTTGTCAATCCTGAGGAAGACCTGCAGGAAATGGACCTTCTCATCCGCGAGGGCCACCACTGCGGGGATCTCAACTGGCGCCGGCTGCTGCCCTGGCAGGAGCTTACTGCCCAAGCCTTCGATCCCCCCGACCGGCGGGAGTCGCTGTACTGGATAGATCAGGTAACGATTGACTACAAAGCCGGCAATCCCTGCCAGGCTCTCCTTTTCTTGGGCTGGCTAGCCAGCCGGCTAGGGTGGACGCCCACCGAGCGAGCCCAGACTCAGGAACATGACTATGAGATTGACCGCATCCGCTTCCAAACCCAAACAGGAGGCGAGGTGAGGGCAGAATTGGCTGCCGTACCTTTGGCTTCCGAAATGAGCCAGCCGGGGGATCTCATCGGGCTGCGCCTCACCTCCAGCAACCAGGAAGTTGACGCCTGCACCGTGCTCTGTTCGGAAACCACGGGATGCATGCGTATGGAGGCCATGGGAGGTGCCCAGAGATGCGTGGTTCGCCAGGTAACCCCCCTGGAGCACGATTCTCTAGAAACGCTCCTGGCTGCCGAGTTGCAGCGGCCTGGCCCCGACTATCTTTACGAAGAAACCTTGGGGGTGGTGGCCCAGATCCTCAAGTTGCAGAAAAGCAAAGGGCTGGAGTAGAGTCCCAAACTCCTTGGCAAGGATCTGCCCCAACCCCCGTTTGGCCAACGAAAGCCCTGACTTCTCAGGCCACCCTGCCTGTTGAAGCCAGCTCAGCGCAGCCCTAGGACAGAAGCCAGCACGCTGTGGCCTACCAGCGCTTCCACTGCAATGCTGATGGCAAATCCCAGCATGGCCAAACGCCCGTTCCACCGCTCAGCTTGCTCAGTCCAGCCAATTTCCCACGTGGGCGAAGCCTCGTACTGAGGCACGTATCGCGGACGAGCAGCACCCTCCCAGCCCGCAGGGCGCTTGGAGTTGAAGAAAGCTATTGAACCGAGGACAACAGCCGCCACCAGCCCGCTCACCATAACGGCAATGTAGGGAAGGAAGGGATTGTCGAGTCTCATCGGCCTGTTCCGTTAAGTCAAAAAGTTAACCGCTTGGGCAAGTCCCTAGACCTAGGCAAGACGCCCGACCTGGTGCTGGCGTACTGAACTATTGCAGTCCCAGCCACTGGGCAAGAGTGGTGGCGAAAACACTGTGGCCCACCAGCGCCTCTGTAGCAACGCTAATCACCAAACCCACCATGGCTAGGCGACCATTCCAACGCTCCGCCTGCTCTGTCCAGCCCGGGATCCAGTCGTTGGTGGTGTCGTAGTATTGGGCCACAGAAGCGGAGTCGAGGCGGGAAGGGATCCTAGGAGAGGGTTGCATGGGTAATGCCTTGTAACTGGATGTAAACAAACTTAACATCAAATTACAGTCCGTGACAACTCTCTTCTGCCAGCAAGGGAGAGTTTTCGGGGCGGCTGGCCAGAGCAATGCCATACTGAGGGAGGTAGGCTTCTGCGCAGACTATGGCGGTATCCCCTCTTTCTTCTCCCAAGCTGGAACAGGCTTTTGATGCCGCTGCCGACCTAGCTGCCCAGGTGCGGTTGGATTTTCCAATCCTGCAGCGCCAGATCAACGGCCAGCCGCTCATCTACTTTGACAACGCGGCCACTTCTCAGAAGCCGCTGGCGGTTTTGCAGGCGATGGATCACTACTACCGCCACAGCAACGCCAACGTACACCGGGGGGTGCATACCCTGGGCAACGAAGCCACGGAGGCCTACGAGGGGGCGCGGGAGAAGATTGCCCGTTTTGTCAATGCACCTTCCCCGCAGGAGATCATCTACACCCGCAACGCCAGCGAAGCCATTAACTTGGTGGCCTACAGTTGGGGCATGAGCACCTTAGAGCGGGGGGATGAGATCATCCTGTCGGTGATGGAGCACCACAGCAACCTAATCCCCTGGCAATTCGTGGCTCAAAAGACGGGGGCCTGCCTCAAGTTCATCCGCATCACGGCCGAGGGTGAGTTGGATCTGGAGCACTACCGCTCTTTACTCGGCAATCGCACCCGTCTGGTGGCGGTGACCCACGTCTCCAACATGCTGGGATCCATTAACCCTGTTCAGGAGGTGATTGCGCTAGCCCATCACTATGGGGCTAAGGTGCTTCTGGATGCCTGTCAAAGTGTGCCCCACATGCCAGTGGATGTGCAGGCCCTGGATTGCGATTGGCTGGCCTTTTCTGGCCATAAGATGTGCGGTCCCACAGGCATTGGGGTGCTCTACGGCAAACGGGAGCTGCTGCGGGCCATGCCGCCCTTTTTGGGTGGGGGCGAGATGATTGCCGAGGTGGACTGGGATCACGCCACCTATGCCGATATCCCCCACAAGTTTGAGGCAGGCACACCGGCCATTGCCCAAGCGGTGGGTTTGGGGGCAGCCGTCGACTACTTAAGCCAGATTGGGCTAGAGCGCGTGCATGCCCATGAGCAAAAGCTAACCGCTCGCCTCCTGGAAGGGATCCAGCGCCTTCCAGGCATTACAGTCTATGGTCCCAAGGATCCGGCGCGCCGGGCAGGGCTGGTTAGCTTTGCGGTGGAGGGCATTCACCCCCACGATCTATCCACGCTGCTGGATGAGCAGGGGATTGCCATCCGGGCTGGCCACCACTGCACCCAGCCGCTACACCGCCACTTGCAGGTGCAGTCGACAGCCCGGGCCAGCGTTTACCTCTACAACACCCTGGCCGAGGTGGATCGCTTCCTGGAGGTGCTGGCAGAGGCGGTGGCGTTTTTTAGAGAGGCCTTGGGGTAAAGTTGGGGGGTGTCCATCGCCGAGGAAGTTGATGCTGAGCCCACATCACCCAGCTGAGCCGGAGCCGGAAAGCGGGGGGAGCTCCCCAATGCTCTACCGCCGCTTTGGGCGCACGCAGCAGCTCATGTCGGCTTTTTCTTTGGGCAGTATGCGCCTGGTCAACGTGCCACCAGAACAGGCCCAGGCCACGGTGGCAGCGGCGCTAGAAGCAGGGATCAACCACCTGGAAACGGCACAGGCCTACGGCCAGGCCGAGGTGCTTTTGGGGGAAATCTTGCAGAGTCTGGCGGTGCCGCGGCAGCGCTTGATCCTAACCACCAAGCTCACGCCCGGCGAGAGGCTGCGGGAACGGCTGGAGGGATCCCTGCAGCGGCTGCGGGTGGAGTATTTGGACCAGTTTGCCTTCCACGGCATCAACCTACCCGAACACCTGGAGTGGGTACTGCAGAAGGGCTTGCCGCTCCTTAGGCAGGCGCAGCAGGAGGGCCTGGTGCGCTACATCGGCTTTTCCACCCATGGATCCCTGGAGCTAATCCTGCAGGCCATCCAGACGGGCCATTTTGACTTTGTGAATTTGCACTACCACTTTTTCCAGCAGCGCAATGCCGCGGCCCTGGAGGCGGCAGCCCAGCAGGATATGGGAGTGTTCATCATCTCCCCCGCCGACAAGGGGGGGATGCTCTACCGCCCGCCCCAGCGCCTGCAGGAGAGCTGTGCGCCCTTTAGCCCCTTGGAGTTTGCCTACCGCTTTTTGCTGGCGGATCCCCGTATCCATACCCTTAGTCTGGGCGTTACCCATCCCAGCGAGCTGCAGACAGCCCTGGCAGCCCTGCGGGATCCCGAGCGCTGGTGGACAGAGGGCCTGCAGGTGCAGGAGCGGCTGCGCCAAGCAGAGCAAGAACGCCTGGGATCCAGTCGCTGTAGCCAGTGCTATGCCTGCTTGCCCTGCCCAGAAGGGATCCACATCCCAGAGGTGCTGCGGCTGCGCAACTTGGCCCTTGCCCATGAGATGACCGAGTTTGCCCAGTACCGCTACAACATGTTTGGCCAGGCGGGGCACTGGTTTCCAGGAGTGCCTGCCGACCGCTGCAGCGAGTGCGGCGACTGTCTGCCCCGCTGTCCGGAGCACCTGCCGATCCCAGAGTTGTTGGCGGAAACTCACCGCCTTTTGCACCGCTCTCCCATCCGGCGGCTGTGGGAGTGAGAGAGGGGAGTTCAAGACTCTAGCGCCGTTTGCCGCGCAGGGTTTTGGCGCGGTTGTGTACCTGTCTCACGAACAAGGGCAGTAGCTGTTCCTGAATGTAGGCAAAGGCGGCCTGGAGGCCTTCTCTTTCGTAGATGAGGCCGATTTCTGCTTCCAGCTGGGTAGGGTCCCGGAGAGCCGACAAAAATTGGTTGGAGGTGAGCCAGGTGAAGAGTTCGGCGCGGCTAAGATCGCAGCCGGGAGGGGAAGGCACCTGCCAGTCGGGCGGCGGGCCGAGCAGCCACTGGCGGGCAAATAGGCTCAGCACTGCATCTCCCAGCCACGCCTTGTCCCGCCGAGATCCCTCGTCCAACTGGGCCACCTCCTGTCTGATGGTCGAAGAAACCTGGGATCCGGGCATTGTGAATGTCGACGGCGCCTAGGGGGAGTGGCAAGGGCAAATTGAGCAGCAAGGCATCTCTGCCTCATTCTAAGATGGGGTCTAGTTCACCCTCATCAGGGAGAAGGGTGGGCCTGGTTGTTTTGAGGACCCCAGGGCATGTTGTTGGAGCTCACCCCAGAAGAGTGCGAGTCGGTCATTCCCCTGCTGCCCACCCGGATTCAGTACCTAGCCTACTGGAGCGATGCCCTCAACAGCGTAGGCCGGATCATTACAGCCATTTTGGTGGGCGTAGCACTGCTGGTGCTGTCTCGCGCTTTTGGCGAGGGATCCTTCCTGGGGGCGGTCTCCTTTCTGGCGGGGTTTCTCTCGTTGCTCTATCCCTTTCTGTGGGGGCCGCTGTACACCATCTCCCGCCGGCAGCTAGCCTTTCGCGAGATCCCGTACGGAGGACTGTTTTTTGGGCAGGTGTTGAGCACCCGCCGCTACGAGGTGGTGGTGGAAGAGCGGGAAAAGGTGGGTGAAGATGGGCAACTCTATATCGAAGAAGTGCGCGAGCGCCAGTTTGAGATGGAAATTGGCGATGAAACAGGAGTCCTCTACCGAGTGCGGGCCAGGGACGATCCCCGCTACCGGCGAATTGTTAAAAAGCAATCGGTGCTGGCGCTGGTGAAGGCCTATTCCCGCGATCTGCGGCGCCGACCGACCTTGAGCGAAGTCTACGTGGTCAAGCTAGGGGAGTGGGTGGGAGATGTCTCCTATCTGGATCGGGAGGCGTTTTTGGAGTTGGCCGACGAGCTGCTGGCGCTCGAGCTAGGACCGGAGGTGAAGGCATAGAAACCTTATGTCAGAGGCTGGAATCACCCGCGCAGCTTGGATCGTGGCGGCCTTGGTGGTGTCGGCAGCCCTGGGGCCGCGGTTGGCTCTGCCTTTGGCTGGGATGGTGGGCTTGGTGATTGTCGAGCAGGTGGCCTTTGGGGGGCGGCTCTCGGGGTTACTGGGCGCGCTCCTGGATTGGGCTTCTCCAGCCTATCGGCGGCGGGTCATCTGCCACGAGGCAGGACACCTTTTGGTGGCCCACCTGCTAGGGATCCCCTTGCGCGGCTACGTGCTGGGCCCCTGGCAGGCTTTCCGACACGGGATCCCCGGCTACGGGGGAGTGCAGCTGGATCAAGCCCCCATGCGCACCTGGGAAACCCAGGGGGGCATCCCCTGGGCAGATCTAGAGCGCTACGGCCTGTTTTGGATGGCAGGGGCTGCCGCGGAGTCTCTCCAATATGGCCAAGTGGTGGGAGATGAGGAGGATAGACAACAGTTGGCCAAGCTGCTGGCAGGGATCTCAGCAGCCCAGCCCTTGACCTCTGCGGCTCAAATGAGGGCCTACATCAACCGCTTTCTGCGCCAGAGCCGGGCCTTGTTGCAAGCTCACCCCAAAGCCTATGCCGTTGCCGTCCGGCACCTAGAGCAGGGATCCCCCCTCCAAGACTGCCTAGCTGCCCTTGCGGCCAGCTTGGAGGAGCGGTGTCCCTCGCCCTCTTCTGAAACCTCTTGCTGATACACTGTGACATACGAAAAAAGCTCGGGATCCCCCAGGCTCGGGATCCCAGCGATTGACTACATCGTTGTGTCGCTTAGGGAGGATCCATCTTGCGCCCCATCCTCATTGCCGGCAACTGGAAAATGCACAAGACTCAGGCTGAGGCTCGCCAGTTTCTGCGCGAGTTTCGTCCAGCCCTGCAAGCCTCGTCTGCAGGGGTGAGGCCGCAGCGGCAGATCATTCTCTGCGTGCCCTTCACAGACCTGGCTGTGGTGGTAGAAGAAACGCGGGGATCCGGCATTGCTGTGGGAGCCCAGAACCTGCACTGGGAGGATCAAGGGGCGTTTACGGGAGAGATCTCCGGCCCCATGCTGGCAGAGCTGGGGGTGCGCTACGTGATCGTCGGCCACAGCGAGCGGCGGCAATACTTTGGCGAAACCGATGAAACCGTCAACTGGCGCTTGGCAGCGGCCCAGCGGCACAGGCTCACTCCCATCCTCTGTGTGGGGGAAAGCTTGCCACAGCGGGAACAGGGCCTAACCGAGTCCTGGATTTTGGGACAGTTGGATCGCGCCTTGCCAGGGATCGATCTGCAAAACCTCGTGATTGCCTACGAGCCAATCTGGGCTATTGGCACGGGGAAAACCTGTGCAGCGGCTGAGGCCAACCGCGTCATTGGCCTTATCCGCCAGCATCTGGGTGCCGACCACCTGCCCATCCTCTACGGTGGCTCCGTTAAAGCCAGCAATATTGACGAGCTGATGGCCCAGCCGCAGATTGATGGTGTCCTGGTGGGGGGCGCTAGCCTCGATCCCCAAGAGTTTGCCCGCATTGTCAACTTCCAGACCCTAACCCCTGCGGCAGCGGCTCCCTAGGCTCCTCAGCGAGATTGCCCCCACAGCAGAGCCACCGGGAAAGACTTGAGGACGGCGCCCACCGGCAAGGTGTCGCCAGCTGGGATCCCTTCTTGGGTGAGACCATTTACCCACTCCAGCCGCTTCCAGCGCGGCAGTTGAATTTCCGTATCTTTCCAAACAGCTTCTCCTAGAGGATCCTGCGTCTCGTCAATTAACGAGGTTAAGAAGCGGGGCGCCACCACCAGGACGACTTGTTTGTCGTGCTGACGGGCAAAAGCGATGACGTGGTTGGCATAGGAGCCGCTTACTTGCAGGGGAACATAACTGCCCTCTAGAAACAGCTGCCGCTGTTCCTGACGGGCCCTTAGCACCTGGTGGATGAGAAACAGCTTAATGCGGCCGTCGTGGCGGTGGAGCAGAAGATCCTGGATAAGTTGCAGAGGATCCTGCTTAATTCGCCGCTGGATTTCTTCGAGGTAAGCTAGGCGACGGGAAAAGTCCACGGGCCGACGATTGTCGGGATCTACCATACTGAGATCCCACAGCTCCGTGCCCTGGTAGATATCCGGGATCCCGGGGCTAGTGAGCTTCAGCAGGGTTTGAGAGAGAGAGTTAAAGATGCCAAAGTGGGCAATTTTGCGCTGAAAGGGCAGGAAAGACTCCAGGAAGGGGCTTGAGGGCCGCAGGATCTGATCGATGAAAGCAAGGGTAGCTTCCTCATATTCGGTATCGGGGCGAAGCCAGGCAGTGTGAACTTTGGCTTCCCGAACCGCTTTAATGGCGTAGTCTTTAACTCGCTGGATAAAGGTGGGAACTTCCTCCGGCTGAAAGGGATAGGAGCCAATCAGAGTCTGGTAGAGAAAATACTCATCGTTGCGATCCGGCATCTCCGAACGCTTCGCTTGCTTGCGGTAAGCTTTATAGCCAGCATTTAGCTCGTGCCAAAGGTTAATATGTCTCTCCCACTCAGCAGGTAGTTCCGAGAGTACATTCAGTCGAGCCCGCACATCCTCGCCGCGTTTGGTGTCATGGGTAGAGGAAGCATTCATTGAGAAGGGCCACTGGGCTGCTCGTTCTTGGTTAAAGCGATGGAACTCTTGGACAGAAATACCAAAGCGACACAGATCCCCACCCACTTCGTTTAGGGATAGCAGCCTATTGTAAACATAGAAGGCAGTGTCCTCTACCCCTTTAGCCATGAGAGGGCCAGCCAACTGTTGTAGACGCATAGCAAAGTAGATTTGCTCTTTTTTCTCTTCTTCTGAAGCATTTTCAGGAAACTCAAGGCAGAGAAAACGCTGCAGAAAATTCAGCTCGTTGACCAAGATGGGCAGGTTCTCCTTAGCCTTCTCTACAGCTTGGCGGATAGCCTGTTGACCTTCTGGGCTGAGGATCCCTTCATGGATGTAGACCCGGTAGACTGGGAAACACACCAAAACCTCTGCCAGGGCTCGGCGCAAACTGTAGAGGGTAAAGTCGTTAGCGTAGCGGTGATGGCTGGTGATCCGCTTAAGCAAAAAGGCCAAGTTGTCCATGTCTCCCGCAAGGTTGCGCTCAATGATTAGGCGTTTTTTGTCCTCGATTACCTGTTCGGGAGACTGACGTAGATTAGTAAAGCTTTGGTATAGAGTCTCAAAAGCTTCTTCGTTCTCAGAGCAGCAAAAGATACCGTTCAGCTTAGCTAGAAAGTCATAACCTGTCGTACCCTGCACTGGCCACTGCTGGGGCAGCTTCTCTTCAGGCCCTAGTATTTTTTCTACTACAATGTAGAGATCTGGGCAGCGCTCCCGGAGACGGTGGAGGTATTCCTCGGGGTTAAAGAGACCATCAATGTGGTCAACACGCAAGCCTGTAAAACGGCCTTGCTCTACAAGCTTAAAGATGAGCTGGTGCGTTTTGCGAAAGACTTCTCGGTCTTCTACTCGCAGTGAGATCAAGTCGTTGATGGTAAAGAAGCGACGATAGTTGATCTCTTCAGCACCTACTTTCCAGAAGGAAAGGCGGAAGTTTTGCCGTGCCAAAAGACTGTCCAGTAAATCAAAGCTTGAGGGATCTCCTGGTTTGCCATTAAAGATAGCAATGTTCTCATCAAAAAAGCTTTGGATATGAGGGCTAGAGGTATAAAGCTCCCACAGAGAGTGTTTAGCAAAATTAATTTGGTCGGTACGCTCTAGAAGATCTTCTTTGCTAGGAATAAATTTGAGGCTGAAGAGGATCCCTAGTAGCTTAACGTAGTCAGGATGACTGCGTCCTAGTTTTCGTCGCAACTTGCCCAAGTTGTAAGTAAAAACATCGGCGTAGGTGTCGATATTGAGAGGGAACTTCAAGTTGTAGTAGTTAATGCTAAGGCCATCGGCATCGTAACGAAGCTGGATCTGTCCAGACTCTAAACATTTATTGTAGAAATCCCCCAGAAACGGTGCTAAAATTCTGCCCTTGATACCAAGATAGGAGTGATCCCAGTCAACATCAAAGTAATCGATAAAGTCTGAGTTGGGACCGCTTTCCAGCACATCCATTAACATTCGATTTTGGCCGTCATAGGCCATGTGATTGGGAACAATGTCCTGGATCCAGTCAATTCCATGCTGGTTGAGAGTTTCCCATAGAATTTCAAATTTTTCGATTCCCCCCAGTTCGCAGTTGATCTGCGTGGGATCCACCACGTCGTAGCCGTGGGTGCTGCCTTTGCGAGCTTGAAAGATGGGAGAAGCGTACAGATCGCTGATACCCAGCAGCTTGAGGTAGGGGACAATTTGCCGTGCTGCCTCGAAGTCAAAACCGGCGTGAAACTGGATGCGATAGGTGCAAGTCGGGATCCGCATGGTGACCTCAAAACAACGACAAGGTTTGACCCGCGACTAGAAGGGTTTTTCTAGGTTGACATACTCCCTGCAGCTCCAGCTGGCTTCCGGGCAGCAGCCAGCGGGGCCCTGAAGCCGCCAATGAGTTCCGATCCTATCCCTGGAGCCGCCATTGCCTTCTGACAGTAGCATGCCTCCCATTTTTAGGCTCTACCCAACCCTCGACTAGGCCACTCCTGGTAGGGGTTGCAGGGTCTGCTCTACAAGGCAGCTGTAGACATCCCCAAGACCCAAGCTCAAAAGTTTGGCCTTGCTGGGGGGCAAGTCGATCCTGAACCCAAAAGGGGGCTGGTCTCTAGTCATGGCAGCTTGGCTAAGGCAGGGCGGGAGAAGGATTCTCCTTTGGACAGCCTCTTCTGCTGCCCTCAGCTCTCATCGCCATACTGGCCAGCAAGGTACCCAGCCGTCCGCCGCTGCGAAGAGCGGCTTTGCCCAGCCCTAGGGCAGAGCTGGCAGCAACAGGAACAGATAGCGGCTCAACTGGAGACGATACAGGCGCGGATTGACGCTCTCGAAGCCCGGCCCACGTCGCATCTGTTGGTGCGGCAACAGTTGGCCCCCACTCGCCAAGCTTTGGGGGTGTTCACTGACGGCGCTGACCTGCACACCAGCACTCAGCAATGGGGATCCCCTCTAACTGAGCTGAGAAAGCTGGACCACCTAGGTGGTAACCAAGCCGGTCGTCACCTATGCCGATAGCAGCCGCAAGGCCAATGGGGAGGGGGAGCTGATCCTACCCCCAAGCCAGGGCCGCTGCCTAGAGGTGCCATCTAGCAGCCAAATACCCACGCCCAGGTCATTTGCCTGGCAGTACACTTGGCAGGGGGCTGGGATCCCGGAGCCGCTAGCAGTAAAACAGACAGCGGCCAGCGGCTGAACTCTGCGGTTTCGACCAGTTGCTTGCAATCCCTGCCCAATCTTGTTCCAACCCTGACCGGAGAGGTACCGATGTCCACTCAAATGTCCACTCAGTTGACGCCGCGGTTTGCCGAGGCCATGCGTTACGCCTACCGATGGCATGCTGCTCAAACCCGCAAGGGAACAGGGATCCCTTACCTCAGCCACCTGCTGGCGGTGGCCTCCATTGCTCTCGAGTACGGCGCCGATGAGGATGAGGCCATTGCCGCTTTGCTCCATGACAGCCTCGAGGATGGCCCCCGCTGTAGCGGCGAGCCACGGGCCCAGATTGAACAGCAGCTGCGGGAGCGCTTTGGAGAACGAGTGCTGCAGATCATCTTGGGCTGCACGGATACTGAAAGCGATAGCTCCCGAGGCCAGCCCAAAGAAAACTGGAAAGAGCGGAAAACGGCCTACCTAAAGCATTTGGAAACAGCAGATGCTTCGGTTCTGTTGGTGGCTGCAGCTGACAAGCTGCACAACGCCCGCTGCCTCCTGCGGGACTTTCGCCAGCTGGGGGATCAGCTCTGGGAGCGCTTCTCCGGCGGTAAGGAGGGATCCCTCTGGTACTACCGCTCACTGGCGGAGATCCTAGGACGACGGCTACCTTCGGGGTTGGCGGCGGAGCTCCAGGAGGTGGTGGCCGAGTTGCAACGGACAGCCGGGCCGAATCCGGCGCTTGACAGGGAGGAGGAGGGCTGAAGAAAATGCTGAGGGCAGTCCTATTCCCCTTTAGGTTACCTGTCTATGGTTCTCGCGGTTGGCACCCCTGCTCCTGGCTTTAACACCATCGATACCCATGGCAACCCGGTTTCCCTGGCCGATTTTTCTGGGAAAACGGTAATCCTCTATTTTTACCCCAAGGATGACACCCCTGGCTGCACCAAAGAAGCCTGCGGCTTCCGTGATGCTTACGCTGACTATCAGAGCAAAGGCTTGGTGGTGCTGGGGGTGAGCATGGACGACCAAGCCTCCCACAAGAAGTTTGCCGAAAAGTACAACCTGCCCTTCCCCCTCTTGGTGGACAGCAACGGTGTGATTGCCCGCGCCTACGACGTGGACGGAGGCGGCTACGCCAAGCGAGTAACCTACGTCATTGATGGTGAGGGCAAAATTGCTAGGGTCTACCAAAACATCAACACCGAAACCCACGCCCGCGATATCTTGGCAGACTTGGGCCTGTGAGGAGGCTGAGCCTGAGGGGCTTGCCTCCTAACCTTCTTTGGGTATGAACGACGACATTCCAGTTGCGCGTCGCTACCTTCCCCCTCCAGTAAAAGCACAAAGTTCCTCAGCTTCCTGGAGCCTGGGCTTAGGTCTAGGTCTAGCCTTGCTTGCGCTGCTGCTCTCAACAGCGTGGGCAGTGGGTAGGTTGCCGGGATCAGAGGAAAGGAGAGAGCCCCTAGAGCAGGAGGAGGCTGGCCAGCTCTCTGGTTCTCAACCTCAACCAGGAGAGGGCAGGCCTTCTCTGCTGGGCCACTATGCCTATGCCGAAGCTCCGCCAGAGAGTCTCCAGGTGGTGGGCTATTACCACGGTCGCGAGGTGCGCCTGCGCCACGCTGCTGCCGAGAGCTACCGGCGAATGAGCGCAGCGGCCCTAGCCGACGGGATCCGTCTTGTCCCTATTTCTGGGTTTCGCTCAGTGGCGGAGCAGGAGGCGTTGTTTTTTCAAGTAGCCCAAGCGAAGGCTCTGCGACCAGAAGAACGGGCAGCGGTCAGCGCCCCCCCTGGCTATAGTGAGCATCACACTGGCTACGCCATCGACATTGGGGATGCCCAGTTTCCGCAGTGGGATATCCAGGAAGCTTTTGAAAAGACTCCTGCGTTCCGCTGGCTGGAGAAAAATGCTGCTCGTTTCGGCTTTGAGCTATCCTTTCCCCGCGGCAACCCACAAGGGGTAAGCTACGAGCCCTGGCACTGGCGCTTCGTGGGCGACCGCCACAGCTTAGAGACCTTCTACAGGCGCTAACTGGCCTTCCTCCCCCTAGGGGAAGGGGCTAAGGGTAGACGGCAGAGAAGCGGATGACGCGATTCGAACGCGCGACCTTCTCGTTGGCAACGAGAAGCTCTACCACTGAGCTACATCCGCACTAGCTGACCACGTATGGTGACAAATTTTGCGGCTGTCTGTCAAGGGGGGGTGTGGGCGGCATTTTGTTCCAAAATGGGAGAAGTTCATCTTTCTTTGCAGTTGCGTCAGCCCCTGGCGGGGCTTAGGGAATGGCGATGCGGGTAGCCATTATTGGGGCAGGACTGGCCGGCTTGGTAACGGGGGTTCACTTGGCTGAGGCAGGCCATGAGGTGCGGATCTATGAGGCACGGCCCTTTGTTGGTGGCAAGGTGGGATCCTGGCAGGATGCCGAGGGCAACCACATTGAGATGGGATTGCACGTTTTTTTCTGCAACTACAGCAACCTGTTTGCTCTGATGAAAAAGGTGGGGGCCTACGAGAATTTGCTGCCCAAGCAGCACGTCCACACCTTTATCAACCGCGGTGGGCAGGTGGCCAGCCTCGATTTTCGCTTTCCCCTAGGAGCGCCCTTCAACGGCCTCAAGGCTTTTTTTACCACCGAGCAGCTCTCCTGGGCCGATAAGCTGCGCAACGCTCTGGCGCTGGGCACTAGCCCTCTGATTCGTGGCCTGCTGGATTACGAAGGAGCAATGCGGCAGATTCGCGCCTTGGATCGGATGAGCTTTGCCGAGTGGTTCCGCCGCCACGGGGGATCCGAGGCCAGCCTGAAGCGGATGTGGAACCCAATTGCCTATGCCCTAGGCTTCATCGATACGGAGCAGATCTCTGCCCGCTGCATGCTGACCGTTTTTCAGATGTTTGCCAGCAAAACCGAGGCCTCCAAGCTCAATCTTCTCAAGGGGGCCCCGGACAATTATCTCACCCAGCCCATCGTCCGCTACCTGCAAGCCCGCGGTGGCCAGGTCTATACCCGCCGCGGGGTCAGCCGCATTGAAGTGAGCGACTCCCCTCCCTACGCGGTAACCGGCCTGGTTTTGGCCAACGGCGAGCGCGTGGAGGCGGATGTGTATGTGTGTGCAACGGCGGTAGAAGGGGCAAAACGCCTGATCCCACAGGTGTGGCGGCAGTGGCCCCAATTCGACAACATCTACAAGCTGGACTCTGTGCCGGTTGCCACGGTGCAGTTGCGCTTCGACGGCTGGGTGACGGAGCTGAAGGGCCGGGCCAAACGCGCTGCCGACTACCCCCAGCCGCTCGGCATCGACAACCTCCTCTACACCGCCGATGCTGATTTCTCCTGCTTTGCGGATCTCGCCCTCACCAGCCCCGCCGACTACTACAAACCCGGCCAGGGATCCCTGCTGCAGTGTGTGCTTACCCCTGGGGATCCCTTTATCTCCATGCCCAACGAGCAGATTGCCCAGCGGGTGCTACACCAAGTGCATGAGCTCTTCCCCTCCTCGCGGCAGCTGAACCTGACCTGGTACAGCGTGGTCAAGCTAGCCCACTCCCTCTACCGCGAGGCGCCGGGCATGGAGCCCTATCGGCCCCAGCAGAAAACCCCCGTGCCCAACTTCTTCCTGGCTGGCAGCTACACTGCCCAGGACTACATCGACAGCATGGAAGGGGCTACTCTCTCTGGCCAGTTGGCTGCCCAGGCCATCCTGGCTGCCCAGCGGGATCTAGAGCCGTCAGCTTAGCAGATCGCAGATCCTCGTTTGGTGCAGTGGCGTCCCTGGCTCGCCTCTAGGCCTGAGCTAGCCTTGGCCAGTCGGCTCTGGCAGACCAAGTCCTTTTCCCCTACTATCTAGGCGGGAAAGGTGGCTTGAGGACGGCTATGCAGGCGGTGATTTTAGCAGGGGGGCAGGGAACTCGCTTACGGCCTTTGACCCTATGGCAGCCAAAGCCCTTACTGCCTTTGCTGGGGGTGCCCTTTTTGCAGTGGCTAATTGGGCGCTGCCGCCGGGCGGGGCTGACAGACATTTTGCTTAGCGTGGGCTATCTGGGCCGGCAGATCGAGGCGGCTTTGGGAGATGGCACTGCCTGGGGGGTGAAGCTCCGCTACATCGTCGAAGAAACACCTCTGGATACGGCGGGGGCGTTGGTGTTGGCCCAGCCCTATTTCAGCGGGGATCCCCTGGTAGTCTTCAACGCCGATATCCTCACCGATCTGGATTTGTTGGCCTTGATCCAATGCCACCTACAGAGTGGGGCCGTCGCCACCCTTACGCTTGTCTGTGTTGAGGACATTACCGCCTATGGCCTGGTGGAGGTGGGGGAAGGGGGTCAAATCCAATCCTTTCGGGAAAAGCCCACTCCTGCGGAAGCCCTCACCCTAACCACCAACACCATCAACGCCGGTACCTACGTCCTCGAGCCAGCCATTTTCAAGGACTACCCTAGCGGGGATCCCCTCAGTTTTGAGCGGCACGTCTTCCCCGATCTGCTCCAGCAAGGGCGGCGGCTGCAAGCCTACTTGCACACGGGTTACTGGCGGGATCTAGGCACGCCGGCCAGCTACTACCAGGGCCAATTGGACATTCTCCTAGGTCGGATGAGGGATTTCCCTCTCGAGGATGTGGAAGAGCAGGCGCCCGGGATCTGGGTTCACAAAACGGCTGAGATCCATCCCGCCGTCCAGCTGCAAGCCCCTTGCTACGTTGGCGCCCATACCCGCTTGGGACCCCATGCTCGGATCCCTCCCGGCACCATCCTTGGCAGCTACAGTTGGGTCAACGGCTCCCTGCAGCCGGGGGCTTACGGGCCAGGCCTTCTCGTGGTTTAATGAGGGGATGGCAAGTCTAATAGCGCCCTTAGTTCTCTCGTTTGAGGGAGCACATAGGCATTCAACTATGGCGGAATACAGGCCTGGGCTAGAAGGTGTTCCGGCCACGCGCTCTAACATTAGCTTTGTCGATGGCCAGGCAGGGATCCTGGAATACCGCGGCATCCCCATTGAGGAGCTGGCGGCTCATAGTACCTTTCTAGAGACAGCTTATTTGCTGATTTTTGGCAAGCTGCCGACCCAGTCAGAGCTGGACAATTTTGATCAGGCTGTCCGCAGCCATCGGCGGGTCAAGTACCGCATCCGCGACATGATCAAGTCATTTCCCGAATCGGGCCACCCGATGGACGCTCTGCAGACCTGTGTCGCCAGCTTGGGTATGTTCTACCCCGTGCGGGAGTCAGATCCCGACTACGTCTTTGTCACGGTTACCCGTCTGCTGGCTAAACTGCCGACGATGGTGGCCATGTTTCACCAGATGCGCCAGGGCAACGATCCCATTCCCCCTGACGACAGCCTGGATCATGCCGCCAATTTCCTCTACATGCTCTCGGGCAAAAAGCCAGATCCCTGGCTGGCCCGCGTTTTCGATACTTGCCTCATCCTGCACGCCGAGCACACCGTCAACGCTTCAACTTTTGCCCTTTTGGTTAGTGCTTCAACCTTGGCTAGCCCCTATAGCAGCCTGGCCACAGCAGTGGGCACCCTTTCAGGGTTGCTGCACGGCGGAGCCAACCAAGAGGTGATGAAGCTGTTGCGGCAGATTGGCTCGGTGGAGAATGTACGCTTGTTCATTGAGGAAAAGCTGGCCAGAAAAGAGCGGATTATGGGCATGGGGCACCGCGTCTACAAAGTGAAGGATCCGCGGGCCACCATCCTGCAACAGATTGCTGAGAAGCTGTTCGAGCGCTACGGCCACGACAAGTACTACGACATTGCCCTAGAGGTGGAGCGGGTGTGCGCAGAGCTGCTGGGGCCAAAGGGCATCTACCCCAATGTGGACTTCTACTCAGGTCTGGTCTACGCCAAGTTGGGGATCCCAGAGGATTTGTTTACAGCAGTGTTTGCCATTGCCCGGGTAGCAGGTTGGCTGGCCCATTGGCGGGAGCAGTTGGCGGATAATCGCCTCTTCCGCCCCACCCAGGTCTACACCGGTAAGCGACAGCAACGGTACATCCCCATCTCGGAGCGGAGCTAAGTCCTGTTTGACGCTGCCATAGGGTGCCCTGCGCACCTTGACAGTAACCTAGGTGAACTCCCCGAAGAACGCGGCGCGAAAGCCCTGGATAAGGAAGTGCCGCCCTTGAGAAACCCTGAACTGGTCTGCAAGCTAGCTTCCACCCCAGTGCACGCTCCTTGCAGGCTTCTCCACCAACAGCCAGGTTGCGGCGGACAGAGAGCAGGTTGGGTTCCGGCGGAAGAGAGCCCAGCTCAAAGTCAGCAGAAACTTACCCACGCCGAGGGCAAGGCCGCAAGGAAGGAGCTTGATGCGGCACTCCTCCAAACTCATTTCGGCTTGCTCTGGCCCTGCCTGCTAGAGGGATCCCAGTGTCGGGCTCCAAGGCGCACCTGGAGGCCCCCCTCGGCCACACGCTTCGGGCAAGAGTCGCCTCTCCGGATCTGAAGTTTAGCGTGAAGTATATTGGCTAACACATCCTTGAGCAGAAATCATGCTTAAAGTTAAGAATTCCTAGCAAGAGGATCTCGAGGATCGTCCACAATGAGGTAGCGCTGCTGGAACAACCAACCGTTTTGGTGGGGGAGATGGCTTCAGCTCAACACCGCCTGGTGCCGGTGCGGCCAGAAGACGGCAGCTTTTATCCAGAGCATCTCTTTTTGGCTCTGGAGGCCATCCAACTGGGCTATTGGCAACTGGATCTGCGCAGCGGGGAGCTGAGCAGTTCCCCTCAGTGCAAGGCCAAGTACGGACGGGATCCCGGCGAGAAGTTCACTCTGGAGATGTTTTTCGAGAGCGTTCACCCCGAAGATCGCCAGAGGGTGAAGGAAGCTTTCCAGTTGGCGGGGCCTAGAGCATTGGAGGGGGATCCCAACTTGGCAGTCGAGTACCGTGCCCATCTCGCAGACGGGCAGGTGCGCTGGCACCTCTCTCAGGGGATCGTGCTCCTGGGGCCGGAAGGGGATCCCAGCCATGTGGTCGGGGTAACCCTGGACATCACCGAGCGCAAGCAGGCCGAGCTAAAGCTGCAGCAACAGGTGCAGCGGGAAAAACTGCTTAACCGGCTCATTCAAGCCATCAGCACCTCTTTGGATCTACCCGCCCTCTTTGAGGTAGCGGTGCAGGAAGTAGGCCAGGTTTTGCAGGCAGCGCGGGTTACCCTTTACCAATATCTGCCTGCCGAGAAGGTGTGGGTGGGCATTGCCGGCTATGTTCGCTCCCCCGATGTGCCCAGTGCTCTCCACCTGCGCATACCAGATGATCCAGAGATTCCAGCCATCCAGCACTTCAAGTGGCTGCAAGTTTTTCACGTGGCGGATCCCAAGCAAGTTTCCGATCCCTTTGCATTGCAGGAAAGGCAAGACTGCCAGCTCGGCCCTTGGCTAGGGATCCCGGTGGCCTGTCAAGGGAAACTGTGGGGCGCTCTAGCCCTGAGGCGCCTGATCTCTGAACCCGATTGGCAAGAGGAAGAGATCGAGTTGGCCAGGGCAATTGGCAATCACCTGGCAGTCGCCATTCGACAGGCGGAACTTTATCAAAGGCTGCAGCAAGCCAACGCCGAACTGGATTACCAAGTGCGGGTGCGCAACGGCCAACTGCAGCAAGCCTACGAAGACGAGGCCCTGCTGCAACTGATCACGGAAGAAATTCGCTCCAGCCTAGATGAACAAAAGATTTTGGAAACCGTGGCGCAGGAACTGGCCCTCAGACTGGGTCTTTCTGGCTGCATGATTGCCCTCCATGACGCAGAACGGCAGGTTAGCGTTTTGGCCTTGGATTATCGACCTGGAGAAGGGATCCGCCGTTTTCCCTTGGAGATCCCCTTTGCCGATTTTGCCGAGGTGCTCCAGCCGCTTCAGGGTGGGCTGTTCTGCTATTTCAGCCACCTTGGCCACCCCTGCTGGCCCGGCTACGACCGCCACACGCTGCTGGTACTTCCCATTTGCGATGCTCAGGAAAGCAAATCTCTCCTGCTGGGAAATATTTGCGGAGCGCGTCCGCCGGGGCAGGTGTTTGGCGAGCGGGAACAGCGCTTGATGCGGCGGGTGGCCAGCCAGTGTGCTATTGCCATTCGCCAGGCCCGGCTTTTCCAAACCGTGCAGCAGCAGGTGCAGCAGTTGCAGAAGCTCAACCACCTCAAGGATGAGTTTCTGCACATGGTCTCCCACGAGATGCGCACGCCTTTGACCAACATGAAGCTGGCAATTGCTTTTCTCTCCAGGGCCAACCTGACGGAGCGGGAGCGGCGCTACTTGCAGATTTTGGAGATGGAGACCAACCGCGAGCTGGACTTGATCAACGAGCTCTTGGAATTGCAAGCTATTGAAGGCGGAAATAGGGATCTCAATCTAACCTGGTTATCTCCTCAGGAGTGGATCCCCAATCTTTCCGAGCCCTTCCGGCTGCGAGCTGCCCAGCAGAACCAACAGTTTCAGTTGGAATGGGATCCCGACCTTTTGCCCCTCCGTACAGATGAGGGCTTGCTGTCGCGGGTGGTGGGCGAACTTTTGAACAACGCCTGCAAGTACACGCCGGCTGGGGAAAGCATCTGTTTGCGCTTTAGCCAGACCCATCAACAGGGCCGTCCCGGCTGGCTGATCGAGGTGCGCAATACGGGAGTGGAAATTCCTCCAGAGGCGCTGCCCCATGTGTTTGAAAAGTTCTACCGCATCCCACAGTTGGATCGCCGCAAGGCCGGAGGGACAGGCCTAGGCCTGCCGCTAGCCAAAAAGGCTATGGAGATGGTAAAGGGATCCCTGACTGTAGAAAGCCACTCTGGTCAGGTCATCTTTCGGGTGTGGTGTCCATCCCAAAGTCGATTGCCCCAAAACTCACCCGCCAAGCAAGACACTCAGCGCCTTGCGCAGGACTCGAACCTGCAACCATCGACTTAGAAGGTCGGTGCTCTATCCATTGAGCTAGCAAGGCAAGTTGCAGAGCCATTATATCCTTGGAGAAGTTCGCCTCTCTATAACTTGCTCCTTCCCAGCTGTACAAGAGCTTCCTGCAGGGATCCCAGTCGCTAAAGTTATAACGAAGGTCTTGGTGGGGAGAACCGGGATCCCGATGCCACCACTTCCCGATCCTAGCCCAGTCGATGAAAAGAAGGCTGCTTGCGTCCGCGAGTCGGAAACCTCCCCCGGCTGCGAATCCCTCTCGCCAGCCGCTAGACGCCTGCTGCAGCTCTACCACGGCGGCAGTTTTGTCCTTTTGAGCCTGGTGTGGCTATTGGTCGGGATCCCCAGTCTCTGGGCTCTGCGGGCAGATCTCCTCCGTCTCTGGCAGTACTTCACCTGGACGGGCCTGCGCTATGCCCTCTTTTACCGCCCTAGCTGGCCTACCTTTGGCCTGCTGCTTTGTGTCAGCTTTACCCTAGGGATCCTAGTTGCCCAAAGCCGCTACGAGCTGTTTGGCCTCTATCCCTTCGAGCGCTGGCTCCTGGAGCGGCAATCCCGCTGGATCCTGTCTCTACCCCCTTGGCACCCCCTGCGGCGCTGGCTGGTACGCACCCTGGATTCCCGCCAGTAGAACGCACCGCTTCCCAAGTACTGACTTAGGAGGTGCTTGCAGCAGCCAGCGAGCGTTGCACAATCCGGGACAGACGGGCCTTGCGACGAGCAGCTGTGTTTTTGTGCAGCACGCCTTTTTGGGCTGCCTTGTCAATGCGGCTAAAGGCAGCGCTCATCGCCGCCTGGATCTCCTGCAGGGTTTCCGGCTGGGGGTTGGCCGCGTAGGCGGAAGAGAGGGAGATCACCTTTTTCATGAGGGCGCGCACCAGGGCTTTGGTAGCCTTGTTGCGCAGGCGGTTCCGCTCGGCAATCTTGAGGCGCTTGATGGCAGATTTAGTCCGTGGCATGGTTAAAAGAGAAAAACAGCAAAGATCAAGCATACCATCAGAGCTTGGAGCTCGTGGTCGGGCGGGATCCCCATGTTTCAAGATTGCAGCTCTCTCATCCAGTTCAACCCCCCTGCCCTTTGCTATGGGGTTGCCGTTTGCGACTTGGATCGGGACGGGGCTTTTGAGCTGTTCGTGTGCGGCTTCCGCGGCCGGAACCGGGTTTTGAAGTGGAATGGCCAGGCCCTGGTGGATCTGGTGGACGATACCCTGGCCGATGCGGGGCGCATGGCGATTGGGGTGGCTGCCGGCGACTTTGATGGCGACGGCCAAGAAGAACTCTATGTTTTAAATACCGATACCTTCGGGGGGCGCAAGCGCTTTGGGGATCGCCTCTTCGACTGGCAGGGATCCCGCTGGGTGGATCTGTTCTCCCTGCCCCACAACCAAGATGCCCTCAACTTGACAGCAGGTCGCTCGGTGGCCTGCGTGGATCGCTTTGGCCAGGGGCGGTATGGGTTTTTTGTAGCCAACTACGGCGGCCCCATGCGCCTTTACGAGCTGGGCTTCAACCAGATGATTGCCGATGTGGCGCCGGAGGCGGGGGTGAACCGGGTAACAGGCGGGCGGGGGCTGGTGGCCGTGCCCCTAGTCTCGCAGCGGATGGACATTTTTGCCGTCAACGAGCAGGGGCCCAATTTTTTGTTCCGCAACCGGGGAGATGGCACCTTTGAAGAAATTGCCGCTGAAGTGGGGCTGGCGGATCCCAACGAGCACGGGCGCGGTGTGGCGGCGGTGGATCTAGACGGGGACGGGCGGCTGGACTTGGTCTACGGCAATTGGGAAGGGCCGCATCGCCTCTGGATCCAAACCCCCAGCGGCCTCTTTAAGAACGTGGCCCCCCCGGAGCTGGCCAGGCCCTCCCGCATTCGCACCGTGATTGCTGCCGACTTTGACAACGACGGCTACCCGGAGCTGTTTTTTAACAACATCGGCGAGCCCAACCGCCTGTTTGGCTGGCGCTCTGGCTGCTGGCAGGCCATTGACATTGGAGAGGCTGCTGAGCCGCAGGGATTGGGAACAGGAGCGGCAGTCGCCGATGTGGATGGGGACGGGCGCCTGGAGCTGCTCATTGCCCACGGGGAGTCGGGCGCCCAGCCCCTGAGCTTCTACCGGCCCCTGGCTAATGCCAACAACTGGCTAAGGGTCTTGCCCCTGACTCGCCAGGGATCCCCGGCCCGCGGCGCCCTGGTGCGGCTAATCACCCCTACCCGCACGCAGATCCGCCCCATCGATGCCGGCAGCGGCTACCTTTGTCAGATGGAGCCGGTGGCCCATTTTGGCCTAGGATCCGAAACACTGGTCAAGGAAATCCAGATCCAGTGGCCGGACGGAAAACAGGTGCAGGTGGCTTGCCCACCAGTTAACCAGCTTTTGCGGATCCCCTATCCAGGCTAGGCGGCCTCCTCGTTAGGCATCTCGACAGAAGGGGAGCCTGAGATCCCTGCCCATTCCGGCTCAACGGGTCGCTGCCAGTGTTCCCACCAAGCCGGCCCCGAGTCCGCTGGGCTGCTGTTGGCACTGGCAGGGATCTGGGCTGCCGGCAGCAGCCAACTGACGGGGGTGGGGATCAGGCAACTGGGGTAAGGAGGACGCAAATCGCGGTAGTGGCTGCTGCGAATGGCCAGAATCTCCTGCTGAATGACCCCTAGGGGCTCGCCCAGCTTCAGCAACACGTGGCTGCACAGCCCCAAGCTGGCCTCAAACTCCGGGTGGACGACCTCTCTGGCCCCTAACTGATAGAGCTGTTCGATGTCCTCTTCGTGGGTGGCTCGCACCACTACCTCCAGGTGGGGCGCCAGTTTCAGCGCTTGTTTGAGGCAGAGGCGGGTGCTTAGGCGATCCGGCAGGGCAATCACCAGGGCGCGGGCATGGTTTAGGCCAGCTTTCTCCAGCACCGGGGCACTAGCAGCATTGCCGTAGAGATAGGGGATCCCCTGCGAGCGCAACTGTTGGATGACCCGTTCTGAGGAGTCAATTACCAAAAGGGGATGGCGGCGGGCTTGCAGAATGCGCACCACATCCTGCCCCACCCGACCGTAGCCGCACACTACCACGTGGCCCTCTTGGGGAGCTTTGGCATCCAAGTCGCGAGGCTGCTCGTCGGCTGCTAGCCAACGGGACACAAAGGGGATACCTTGCAGTTTCCTCAGCAGCCCCGGCGCCCCCTTGAGCAAAAAGGGAGTAACAAGCAAGGTAACAGCGGTGGTGCTGACGATGAGCAAGTACAGTTGCCGCGACACCAGCCCCAGCGCCTGCCCCTCGCTGGCCAGGACAAAGGAAAACTCCCCAATTTGGGAAAGGCCTAGCCCCACCAACACCGCTGCCGGGAGGGGATAGCCAAACAGCCCCGCTAGAGGCGCCACCAGGCAAAACTTGCCCACCATCACCAGCCCCACCAGCCCTAGAATCAGCATCAGGTGGTCGGCAATAAAGTGAGGATCGATGAGCATGCCAATGGCGGCAAAAAAGAGGGCGGCAAACACATCTCGCAAGGGCTCTACGTAGGCCAGGGTTTGGTCGGCGTATTCCACTTCTGAAATCATCAACCCGGCCAGGAAGGCCCCAATCTCGCTGGAAATGCCCAGCTGCTCTGTCAACAGAGCAATCCCCACACAGAGACTGATCACCCCCAGGAGGAATACCTCTTTGCTCTCTTGCTGGGCCAATAGCCGCAGCAGAGCAGGCACCAGCCAAATACCACCCAGCACCGCCCCTACGCCCACCAGGCCAATTTCTGCTACTGACTTAGCCAGGGATCCCGCCAGCTCCGGCAGAGGAGCGTCCAAAGCCGGCAACACCGCCAGCATTAGCCCTACTGCTAAATCCTGCACGATCAAGATCCCCAGCATGGCCTGGCCCTGGGGCGTGTCCATCTGGTTAGTCTCGGTGAGGCTTTTGAGCACCACCGCCGTGGAAGACAAGGAGAGCACTGCCCCCAAAAAGATCCCCTGCACGGGTGTCAGCCAGCTGCTAGCCACCGCCAGCACCGCCGTGATGGCAATCGTGAGACCAATCTGCAGAAGACCGCCGCCCAGGGCAATCCCACGCACTTGGCGCAATTCTTTGAGGGAAAACTCCACCCCCAAGGTAAACAGCAAAAAGGTCACGCCAAACTGGGCCAGGGTTTCCACCTGCACCACCTCTTTGATCCACCCCAACCCTGTCGGCCCCACTAGGATCCCGGCCAGCAAGTAACCCAAGAGCACCGGCTGCCGGAGCAGTGCAGCGAGAAACCCTCCTGCTGCCGCTGCTGCCAGCACTGTTGCAATGTCCAGAATTAGGCGAAAGTCTTCCTGCACAGGGACGCTCACCCCGAAATTTGTAGCCGATCCTGGGAGCTCTTCCACGATACTGCCTTCTTCAGCCCCCTGGACAGATCTCAGCCTCCTCCAGGCCAGCAGGGGCAGTCGCGGGGAGGGTGGCTAAAATTTGTTAAAGGTTACATAGAAAACCTCAAAACGGTAGCTTATAATACGGAAGTAAGGAGCTACCCCAAAGGAGGCGAAAATGACGAAACTCTCTTACCGTGGCGTTAGCTACACCCCCTCACCGACAGCGGCAACTGTTTCCCCGGGCAAAGTGGGGGGCCGCTATCGGGGGCTGGACTGGCGGTTCCGCCACCTGACCAAGCCGCCGGTTTTGTCCACCAACTTGGACTTTCTCTACCGGGGAGTAGCCTCTCGTTCCCAGGCTGCCGAGTCAGCAGCAGCTCCTAGGCGTTTCCACGCTTTGGATGAGCTAGCTCGCTTCCTAATGGCGGGCCACCAACGCGCTATTCGAATTCGGCAGCAGGCAATGCTGGTACGCGGTACAGAACGGGTTGGCCTGCATACCAACGTGCGCAACTTCTGGAACCGTATCCAAGGGAAAGTGCACCCCACCTTCCGCTTAGATTACGACCGCACACGAGTTAGCCTGAGCTAGTCCTCAGGCAAAAGGATTCCTAGGGGGTGGGACTAAGGCTCCTTCTGCAGCTAGCAGGTGGGCAAGGTTTGGCTACTTTGAACTTCCTAGGAGAAGCAGAGAGGCCCCGAAAAGGACAGGAGGTTGCTCTTCGAGGCTATAATGCCCTAGCAGGCTCTTGGAGTCCATCTGTTGCCGTCTTACCGGGGGCAGCAGAGCTGTGCAAGAGCTAAGCAGGGATCGCGCCAAAGCCTGCTCCCTTTAGCAGTCTAGAAGGGTCGGTCGCCCTCGACCCGAGTAATTGATGCACCTAATGCTTTGGATTCTGGCCCCAGCTCTGCTCCTAGGGGGAGGACTGGTAGCCTATGTGCTGACTGCCCGTAAGTATCGCTCCCCGGAATCCGTAGCCCGTGCCTACGACGAGTGGACGCGGGATGGAATCCTGGAGTTCTACTGGGGCGAACATATTCACCTTGGCCACTACGGATCCCCGCCGCGGCGGAAAAACTTCATCCAGGCCAAACACGACTTTGTCCACGAGATGGTGCGCTGGGGCGGGCTGGATCGGCTGCCGCCGGGGACGACGGTGCTAGATGTGGGCTGTGGCATTGGCGGCAGTTGTCGCATCTTGGCCCGCGACTATGGCTTTGTCGTAACCGGCATTACCATTAGCCCCCAGCAGGTGAAGCGGGCCCAAGAGCTCACCCCCCCTGATCTCCCCGTCCGGTTTCAGGTAGCGGATGCCCTCAACCTGCCCTTTCCTGACGCCAGCTTTGACGTGGTCTGGTCCATTGAGGCGGGGCCCCACATGCCGGACAAGGCCCGCTACGCCAGCGAGATGCTGCGGGTGCTCAAGCCAGGCGGCATCCTGGTGGTGGCGGACTGGAACCAGCGCGACGACCGCCAAAAGCCCCTCAACTTCTGGGAGCGGCTGGTGATGCGGCAGTTGTTGGATCAGTGGTCGCACCCCGCTTTTTCTAGCATTGAAGGCTTTGTGGAAGCACTAGAAGCCACGGGGCTGGTAGAGGGACGGGTGGAGACTGCCGACTGGACCCAGGAGACCCTTCCTTCTTGGCTGGATTCCATCTGGCAGGGGGTTGTCCGTCCCGAAGGGTTGCTGAAGTTTGGCTTGGTAGGCTTGATTAAGTCGCTGCGGGAGGTGCCCACCTTCTTGCTCATGCGCCTGGCCTTCGGCACTGGCCTCTGCCGCTTTGGCATGTTCCGGGCGGTGCGGGTTGCCGCGCCGGCGAACTCCGCCTCCCCAGAAGTAGTTGGCTACAGCACCCAATGAGAGACAATGACGCTCCTTGCTCCCCCTCCGGAGACCCTAGGCGCCCTCTACGACGTGATCATCGTTGGCGGCGGCATTGCGGGCCTGACTCTAGCTTGTGCCCTGCAGGGATCCGGCCTGCGCTTGGCCCTCATTGAGGCCCAGTCGGCTGAGGCAGTTAGGCAGCGCCCCTTGGCCTATGCCCTTTCGCCGCTCTCGATCCGCATCTTTCGGGCCATCGGGGTGTGGGAGGCGCTGGCTCCCCACATCACCCCCTTTGCCCAGGTGATTCTGACCGACGCCAACGCTCCCCAGCGGGTGACGTTTAGGCCGGAGGATGTGGGGGAAACGGCAGTTTTCTACTGCGGCGAACATGGCTGGCTGCAGCAGGTGCTCCAGGAGCGGGTGGCTGCGGATCCCCAGATCACCTGCTACTACGAAGCCAGGGTGGAGAGGGTCACCTATGGAAAGGCCACGGCTGAGGTGGAGCTGGAAACGACCCAAGGCCGACGCCGGCTGGCCGCCTCCCTGGTGGTGGCTGCTGACGGCCTGCGCTCCCAGGTGCGCCAGGGGGCAGGGATCCCTAGCGACGGCTGGGACTACTGGCAGTCCTGCATCACCGCCCTGGTGGCCCCTGCCCAAGATCACCAAAACATCGCCTACGAACGCTTCTGGCCTGCTGGGCCCTTTGCCATCCTGCCCCTGCCCGGCAATCGCTGCCAGGTGGTCTGGATCCTGCCCCATGAGCAGGCCAAGGCTACCCTGGCGCTCCCCCAGGCCGACTTCTTGGCCAAGATGCAGCGCTACTATGGCCCTCAGGGCGGCGGCCTTACTTTGTTGAACTCCCCCCAGCTCTTCCCGGCTCGCCTGCGGCAGAGCCGCCGCTACTATCAGCACCGCCTGGCATTGGTGGGGGATGCAGCTCACCACTGCCATCCAGTGGCGGGCCAAGGGCTAAACCTCGGTATCCGCGATGCCGCTGCCTTGGCCCAGGTGCTGCTGGAGGCCTATAGACGGCACGAGGATTTGGGGGATGTCAAAGTCCTACGGCGCTACGGCCGCCGGCGCCGCTGGGAAAACTGGCTGGTGCTACTCTTCACAGATTTACTTACCCGCACCTTCTCCAACTCCTACTGGCCCCTAGTGGTCTTGCGGCGCTTGGTTTTGCAAGGAATGATCCTCTTCCCGCCGCTGCGGCGCTTTTTGCTGCGCTTGATGACTGGCCTCTGGGGAAGCTCTCCCTACAGCCCCAGCTCCTCCTTGGCCTTCTGAGCCGCTCGAAACACCTCCGCATCCTCGGCCTGTGACCAGTCGGGATCGGCGATCTGGGCGTAGAACTTTTCGTCGTAGGGTCGGGTTTGCACCACCACCGGCATAGGTACGGCATGGCCGAGAACCAGAGCCTGCTGTTTGGAATCCAACTTGGCCAGCACCGTCTTTAAGTTCTGGCTGCCCGCTACCCCTGTAAAGACGGCGTCGATATCCTCCTCGTCGTTGAGGAGGGCCGTGATACGGGTGCCCAACTGCGACATCACCTCGCTGTCGATCCTGGAAGGGCGCTGATCCACCACCAGCAGCGTCACGAAGTACTTGCGCATCTCGCGGGCAATGGTGCCGAAGATGGTCTGCTTGGCTGCCCGCGGATTGAGAAAGCGGTGCGCTTCCTCGATGGTGATGCACAGTTGCCGCGGCCGGTCGAGGGGATTTTTGGACTGCAGGTACCGCTCCGTCTGCTGCACATAGGCCTGGTGGATGCGGCGGGTGATCACGTTGGCTGCCAGCATGTAGGAAAGCAGGTTGGACTGGGCTCCAAACTCGATCACCACGTGAATGCCGCGGCTAAGGGCCTCCAGGATCTCGCCGATGTAGTTGCGGGGCAGACTGTTGCGGATGTACCTGAGATCGTCGAGGCGGGTCAGCTTGCGCTGCAGGGCTAGGATGGAGGCCTTGTTGCCCATCCTCTGTTCGCAAAACTCTTGGATCTCGGCGTTGGAGAGGCTCAAGAGCCGGCTAATCCAGTCGCGGCCAAACTCGTTGCGCAGGATAATGGCGTTTTCTAGGCTGGCCTCGGAGAGGTTGAGCTCCTCCGCCAACAGGGCCAGATCTTCCACCTCGATCTGGTTGTAGGCAATGAAGAGTTCACGGGCATCCCGCACCCCTCGCCGCTGGGTGGAATCAGGATCCAAGGTATAAATTTGCACCTGGCCGGGGAAGAGCTGCCGCAGCCCCTTGACAGTAGTGGCCTGCCTATCCTCGCTGACTGCCTCCCAGCCGTATTCAGAGTGCATATCGAAAACCAGGTTCACTGCCGCCCGCTTGCGGATGATGCCCGCCAGGATCAGGCGGGCCAAGAAGGACTTACCAGTGCCGGACTTGCCGAAAATCCCGTTGCTGCGCTCCACCCAGCGATCCAAATCCAGACAAATGGGCACCGCCATGTCCAGGGGCTGACCAATGGCAAAGTTGCGCCGAGTGGGGTCGTCTTCCCAGCCGAAGACGGTGCGAAAGTCCAGCTCCCGCGCCTCGTACACTTGGGAAAAGTGGGCCGGCACCGTTTTCACCGGCAACAGCTCCATTGCCTCGGCACCAGGAAAGGCGGGGCCGCCATCTTCTGGCCGGTTGGGATCAATGAGGGGGTACAGCCTTTCCCCTTCCGTCTGCCGCGGCACCAACATGAGCATTGGCGTGAGGGCAATAACCCCGTAGGTGCCGCTGCCAGCCAAGACCTCTCGCAACAGGGTTTCTTCGGGACGAGGGGGATTGACCAAGATCTGGGGGTTGCTGGCTGCTAACGTAACGTCGGTGAGCAGGCCAAAGAAGCGGTGGCGCTCCCCTTGAATGACCACAAACTTGCCCACCCGCAGGTCTTCTACCGAAACGCCAGGGTTGAGGCGAGCTTCCAAGCCCCGACTCAGGGATCCCTGAATCACCGTGGCCAAAGGTTGGGGAGAGGTCATGGCGGTGGGAGAGAAGTTCCAGGAGCCTAAGGGCCCGCCTGGGCACGGGCACTGGTGCGGGGAGCACCATCCTGCACAATCCAGGTGCGGACGATCTCCACCTCCTCCGGCGTCCAAAAGCCCAGACGGGAGAGGGGCAGCCCGCGGGCTTGGATGTAGGCAATCTCGGGGGATCCGCCGCGGGCTTGAGGGCGGTTGGGGTTGTTGGCGTTGAGAATGGTGGCGTGGCGGCGTGTCCAGCGGGGAGCGATCAACTCACTGTTGGGATCTCCCGGCTTGACATAGGCCAGAACTGCCTCATAGCTATCGAGCAACTGGGTGCGCTGGCGTCCTGCCGGCTGATGGCAGCCAACACAACTGGCCTCCAGCAGCGGTTTGATGTCCCGCTCGTAGGTGTACTGCGGCTCGGTGCGAAAGCGCAGTTGAATGGTCTGCTCCAGAGGCAGCCCCTCCTGGGGGGCAAGCGTGAGGGTGTAGTTGGTGCTAAAGCGCAGAGGCTCCCGCGGTTTGAGGAGTAGCTCGTTGCCCTGCACGTCGAAAACGACCGCTGCCGGCGGCTCCAACTGAACCACCAGCCGTTGTAGATTGGGATCCAGCGGCCGATTGAACTGCAGCCGTAGGATCCCGTCCACAAAAACATCCTGCTGCTCAGGGGCTGGCTGGGAGGAGACCCACTGCAGCGGCGGACTCGGCTGCGGCTCAACCTGCGGATGAGGCTGAACGAGCCAGAACCCCGCTGCCAACACCACCAGCCCCACCCAGGTTCGCCAGCGTCGCCAGCGGCGAGCCAGGTTCTCTGCAGATGGAGTGGACATTGCTGCTGCCCCCTTCAGGAACTTTTGTCAGAATAGCGAAACCTTCTGGGCGTCAGCCACCAATTGATTGACGCAAACAGCTAGGGATCCTCAGCAAACGCGAGGATCCCTTGTCTACCTAATGAAATAGAAACAGGGGATGATGGAGGGTATCAGGAGAGAGAACCTCGACAAGGTAGGCGACAGGAAATCAGTCGATGCGCTCTAGCTTGATGTTGTGGTGGCCCAACTTGATCTCGAACTGATCCCCAGGTTTGAGGCCCATCTTCTTGGTGTAGGCAGCTCCAATGAGGAGGTTGCCATTCTTGTGAACTGAAACCCGGTAACTCGGAGCCCGACCCCGGGAACCGTTCCCATCACTAGCATCGAGATTCACACCGACTGCCTTCAGCAAGGCATTGTTGAACTGCATCAGATTTACTCGCTCCCGCCCGTTCTTGGTGTAGGTGACGTAACCGCAGGCGCGAGCTTTCTCCTTGGGATCGGCATTTCCCATGGAGGTTACCTTGTCGAGGAGCTCTTGGCCAGTGAGTGGTTTTGGTTTTCCGGTTGCAGTCATATCAAGCTGGTTCAAGGACAACAGTTAGTGTAGCCAAAAACAAATAGCGATTGCAATAGAGTTGCCTTCAACTCTTTCTTATTAGAGGGGATAAGTTCGGCAACCGGAATGGGATCTGAAGAGACGAGTGCGCAAAACAGCGGTAGCGAATTCCCTCTGCGGAACAGAACCTGTAGAGGCGAGGTCGGACTTTCGCAAAGAAAGGTTCTCCCCAGGCAAGCCCTAGGCTCGCAAGTGCTGTTCTCACCGGCGTCTGCGGTCTGAGCCCAAGGGATTCCTGTTGTGCCGCTGGCAGGGGGCAAAAACAGGGAAACTGGAAACAAGGCTGTTTGAGTGTTCTCTGGTATGGATCCCTTTTGGTCGGGACGGCGTCTGCTGGTTGGGGTGAGTGGGGGAATTGCTGCCTACAAAACGGCGGCTTTGGTATCTGCTCTGGCCCAGCAGGGAGCAGAGGTGAGGGTGGTTTTGACAAAAGCTGCAGAACAGTTTATCTCCCCGCTAACCTTTGCCACCCTGTCTCGCCAGCCAGCTTTTACCGATGCCGAGTTTTGGCAGGCCACGCGGGGGCGACCCCTGCACATTGAGTTGGGCGAATGGGCAGAGGTTTTTCTCATTGCGCCTCTTTCAGCTAACACCTTAAGCAAGCTGGCCCAGGGGCTGGCAGACAATTTGCTCACCAATGTGGTGCTGGCTTGCCACTGCCCGATAGCTCTGGCCCCGGCCATGAACACGTCCATGTGGAAGGCCGCAGCAGTGGCCGAGAATTGGCAGCGGCTGCAGCGGGATCCCCGTTTTTGGACCCTGCCTACTGCCAGTGGCCGCCTGGCCTGCGATGCAGTGGGGGAAGGGCGGATGCTGGAGCCGGAGGTGCTGCAGGAGTACGTACGAGCTTTGCTTTGGACGGGGGGGAAAAAGGATTGGCAGGGCAAGCGGGTGCTGGTGACGGCGGGGGGTACCCGGGAGCCCATTGATGCAGTGCGTTTTCTCGGCAACCCGGCCAGCGGGCGGATGGGAGTGGCGCTGGCAGTGGCAGCGGCCTGTCGGGGGGCCAAAGTTACGCTGGTGCATGGGCCCCTGGGGATCCCCTTCGAGCCGGAGCCCTTCGGCATACGGGCCATCCCGGTGGAGACGGCAGCCCAACTGGAGCAGGTTTTGCAGGCTGAGTTTCCCCAGGCCGATCTCCTCTGGATGGCAGCAGCCGTGGGCGATGTGCGACCTGCGCAGACCTATGCCGGCAAGCTGGCTAAGACCGATTTGCCGCCGCTGCTACCTTTAGAACCTGTTCCTGATCTTGTGGCAGCCTTGGCTGGCCAACGGCGTCCTGGCCAGCGCCTCATTGGCTTTGCCGCCCAGAGCGGGGATCCCCTCCCGCCAGCCCGCCGGAAGCTCCAGCAAAAAGGGCTAGACGCCATTGTAGCCAACCCCATCGACCAACCGGATAGCGGCTTTGGCAGCAGCCACAACCAAGGCTATTGGATCCCTCGTCAGGGAGACCCCCAGCAGCTCCCCCTGGCTCCCAAGGCCACCCTGGCCCATCGGCTGCTGGATCTGGCCCTGCAACTGGAGCCAAGCTGAAGCTGGAGGGTAACCCGCCCTGACAGGCAGAGGAGAGGATCCCCTGGCAATCATTAGCTGGGTAAGGGGGGTTGGGGCTCTCTGCAGCAGAGAGTAGTCGGCGATGGCAGCGCCAGCCAAGCAGCACCTCTATTCAAGCTTCCCCAGCAACGGCTAGACTGCTCTAGAAGACCACCTGCGTTGTCTAGGCGGTGGCCCTTGTTTTGCGCCAAGCCCCAACAGCGGTGGCAGGAAGTAGCTACCCGGCTTTTCCTTAGGAACCATGACCCTGGCCGATGCAAATTCTCCGCTTTCCTCGACGACTGCAGCAGCTTGGCAGAAAGCGCTGAACGGCTTGCTGTTCCTGCTGCTAGCGGGGGTTCCCCTGTCCTGGATAGGCCACCTTCAGGGCTGGGATCCCAATCTCATCTTTCTCTGCGCCGCTTTGGCAGTGGTGGCTTTGGCCAAGTTTACCGGTCAGGCCACAGAGGAAATTGCCGCCTTGACGGGCCCAACGATTGGGGGGCTAATCAACGCCACCTTTGGCAATGCCACCGAGCTGATCCTTGGCCTGGTGGCGCTGCGGGCTGGCCTGGTGGAGGTGGTCAAAGCCTCCATCACCGGCGCCATCATCAGCAACCTGCTCCTGGTGGCCGGCTTGGCCATGCTTTTGGGTGGGATCAAATTTCGCGAGCAGAGCTTTCGGCCTGAGGTAGCGCGCATGAACGCCTCAGTGATGAACCTGGCGGTGGTAGCGCTGATCCTGCCCAGTGTGGTTACCTATGCCGATGCCAGCTTAGGGGAGATCTCCCTTCAGGAACTCTCGACAGCAGTGGCTCTGGTGTTGCTGGCAGTCTATGGTCTCACCTTGCTTTTTTCCCTCAAAACCCACAGTTACCTCTACAGCATTCACGAAGCCGAAGCCGCCACCCCTCTTGCCCACAATCCCGTCCTGCAGGCAGAGGGATCCATCCCCCAGGTCTTGACCGCCTCCTCGGAGCAAAGTCAGCTGTGGCCCTGGGTACTAGCCCTTTTGGGGCTAACCGTGCTGGTGGCCCTTGAGTCGGAGTTGCTTGTAGACACCCTGGAAACTGCCCTTGAGCAGCTACAGGTTACACCCCTGTTTATGGGGGTGATCCTGCTGCCCCTCATTGGCAATGCGGCCGAACACGCAACGGCAATCACAGTGGCCTTGAAAAACAAGATGGATCTCTCCTTTTCAGTGGCCCTGGGCTCGACGATGCAGATTGCTCTGTTTGTGGCACCTCTCTTGGTGCTGGCCGGTAGCCTGCTGGGCCAACCAATGAACTTTAACTTCGGGCCGGTGGAATTGGTGGCAATTGCCGTCTCAGTGCTGCTGGTTAACTCCGTTACGAGCGACGGACGCTCCAACTGGCTGGAGGGGCTTTTGCTCCTAGCCACCTATGTCATTCTCGGGGTGGCATTTTTCTTCTTGCACTAACTCCCCCTACCTGCGCCTGCTGGCTGACGGGCAACGCGGGCTTCCTCCTCCGGGGAAGATTGCCGCCCTTCCCGGCCCAACCCCTACTCGTCGCCAATAATTTCCGGCTCCATCAGCTCATCCGACATCTCGATAATGGCGCGGCGAATGGGCTTCATCCGTCCTTCTTCCGCCTCGTTGGGATCCTCATAGAGGCGACGCTTGGCCCGATTGGCCACCTGTACCGTAATGCGATAGCGATTTTTGGCAGCGTTAATCAATGCTTCTACCCGACGCATTAGCTCGTCATTGTCAATGCCCAAATCAGGATTGCGGGACGCCATAGTTGGAGTCTTGGTGTTCCTAGGCAAAGCTTGATTGTAGCGCAATGGAAGCCCTTAGCTCAGAGCCCGCGACCTGCTGACTTGCGCACCGCAATGAGGCTGCTGCTGGTGCCCAGGGAAATTCCCATCCCCAAAAGCAAAAGCGGCAGGAACCAGGACGCCAGGGGATCGGGATCGGCCTGGAGCACCTTGACCAAAGGCAGGGGAATTAGCCGCTCTAACGCCTCCTGCAGCAACTGCCGCGATCCCAAAACCAAGCCCCAAGCCCCCAGGGCACTGATCAACCCAAACAGGCAGCCCTGCAAAACAAAGGGCAAGTAAATCCAGGCTGCCGTTGCCCCCACCAGCTGCATTACCTCAATCTCCCGCCGCCGCGCTATGACGACGAGGCGAATGGTGGTGGTGATGACAGCCACTGCAGTTAGAGTCAGCACCCCAAGGATGCCCAGGGATCCCAGCCGCAGCAGCTCCTGGAGCTGGGTCAGTTCTTCCACAATACGGCTGCCGTAGTACACCTCGTCCACCCCTTCCAGGGTGCGAATTTGCTCAGCCACCTGGCCCAGGGTTTCGGCGGAATCTGCCTTGACGCGCAGGGTATCCACAAGGGGGTTCTCTCCCAGCTGGATTTCCAGGGCCGCCTCATCTTGGATCCCCATCTCCAGCAGCAGGTCGCGCCAGGCTTGCTCTTTGGTGATCACTCTCACCGCTTCCACATGGGGCAGTCGGGCAACTTGCGGCTGCAACTCCACCCCTTGGCGTTCCGGCTCCAGATAGACAGAGATCTCCAGTTGCCCTCCCAGGGAGCGCACCGTCGCCTCCACTCCCCAAGACAGCTCCACGCCGATCCCGACCAAAAACAGCAACACCAGCAGGGTGCTAACAGCAGCCCAGTTTAGCCAGCCTCCCCGCCGCAACCCCAGAAAAGTCTCTTGCAAGAGATAGCGAATCTTGTAGAGAAACTGCATGCTGCTTAGCGCCTAGCGAAGGGATTCTCGCCCTAGGGAGCATTGAAAGGGGGCTTGGCCTGCAGATCCCGGCAGCTCCTCAGCCCATATCATACAGGCGTCCTCCTTCCATGCGCACCACCCGGTGGCCGGCTCGCTCCACGAGATAGGGGTCGTGGCTGGTCATGATGATCGTCACCCCAAAAGAATTAAGGCGCTCCAAAATCTGGAGAACCAACAGCGAGTTTTCCGGATCCAGGTTCCCTGTCGGCTCGTCTGCCAGCAGTAGCACCGGCCTGTTGACAATGGCGCGGGCCAGGCTGAGGCGCTGCTGTTCTCCCCCCGAAAGCTCATGGGGAAAGCGATTCTCCTTATCGGCCAGCCCCACCATCTTCAGGGTTGGCCCAAGGCGGCGGCGAATTTCTGCCGGGGAGAGCCCCTGGGCCCGCAGGACAAAGGCTACATTTTCCGCTAGGGTGCGATTGGCCAAGAGGCGATAGTCTTGAAAGACCACTCCCAAGCGCCGCCGCAGCATCGCTAGAGGACGGGGGGGAATCCGGTAGGGCCGCCGCCGACCTTCCGAAGAAAACAGGCACACCCCATCCACCATCACCGTACCCTTGGTGGCCTCTTCAGCCCCATAGAGCAGCCTCAGGAGAGTGGACTTGCCCGCCCCTGAGGCTCCAGTTATGAAGACAAACTCGCCGCGGCGCACCTCCAAATTGACATCCCGCAAGAGCCACTCGCCGTTGGGAAAGACTTTGCTCACACCCCGCAGCAACACCATGTTCTCAGAGCTGCTGGGCAGGGATCGCGAGCGGGACCGGTCAACGTCTAGGTCAGCTAAGGCGGGTAAGGCGGGAAGAGAGACGCTGGAGCTGGGATGGGCGCAACGGTAAAAGCGAGGAACATCGCCAACGGGCTGACTAACCATCATGGCAAAGCACCTACAAAGAGGGAGAGGAGGTCTCGCCACCTGCTTGGGAGGGAGAGGGAGCCCACAGCACTTGCCAGGCAAACCTGGGCAAAGCCAACATGCGTCGCCAGCGCCAAGGTTCCTGATAGAGACGATACAACCATTCCAGGTGATGGTCACGCCACCAGCGGGGGGCCCGTCGTTTTTGCCCAGCCCAAATGTCGAAGCTACCGCCCACTCCCATCCAGATGGCTTGGGGCAAAAGAGCTCGCCAGCGATAAATCCATAGCTCTTGGCGCGGGGATCCCAGCCCCACCCACACCAGTTGCGGCTGGAAGGCCTGGAGAGTTTGCAGCAGGTTTTCTTCCTCGGCAGGAGAGAAGTAGCCGTGGTGGCCCCAAACGGCCAGAGAGGGAAAGCGGGCCTGCCAGTGCTGAATCGCCGCCTGGTTTACCTCCGGCTTGCCCCCCACCAAGGCCAAGCGCCACCCCTGTTCTGCCGCCAATTGGATTAAGGCTTCGGCTAGCTCGATCCCTGGCACCCGCTGGACGCGGATCCCTTGCCGCTGTAAGGCCCAAACCACCCCAATGCCGTCTGGGATCACCAGCTCAGCCTCCCGCAGCACTTGGGCAAAGGCAGGATCCCGCTGCGCCTGCATGATCATCTCCGGGTTGCAGGTGACCACCTGGGCGCCCAGGCCCTGGCTGAGGCGGGCTGCAATCCAGGCGGCGTAGCTCTGCAGCTGGGCTTCCGGCAGGGTAAGGTGCAGGTTGACGCCCAAAAGGGGGTAGGCTACCAACGCCATCGCCACGAACCTAGGGAGAGGACTTGCTTCCCCATCCAAATTGTGCCAGCAAAAAAGAGGGCCAGCTGCTAGGATCCCCATGCTCTCCGAACAGCCTTCTCCAAGCGTCTTAACTCCCTCTGAAGGGCACTGGCTCTGGCGGGGCCAGTCTATTCGCTACCAGCAGGCGGGATCCGCTAGCCCAGCAGTAGTGCTCATCCACGGCTTTGGGGCCAGCAGCGACCACTGGCGGAAAAATTTGCCGGCGCTGGGGCGGCACTGCCGCGCGTACGCCCTGGATCTGCTCGGGTTTGGGGGATCCGCCAAGCCCTTGCCGGGATCCCCTTTGCCCTACACCTTCGAGACCTGGGGCGCCCAGGTGGCCGATTTCACGCGGGAGGTGGTGGGGGAGCCAGCTTATCTAGTGGGCAACTCCATTGGTTGCATTGTGGCCTTGCAGGCAGCTGTTTTGCAGCCAGGCCAGGTTTTGGGGGTGGCGATGTTGGATCCCTCGCTGCGGCTGCTGCACGAGCGCAAGCGACACCAGCTCTCATGGCTGCGCCGCTGGACTGCTCCGTTGCTGCAATCTCTGCTGGGGTGGCCCCCCTTTGGGCGGTTTTTCTTTGCCCAGCTAGCCCGACCCAAGGCTATTCGCAACATCCTCCTCCAGGCCTATGGGCGCAAAGAAGCGGTTACGGAAGATCTGGTGCAGCTGGTGCTGCGACCGGCTCTTGATCCAGGGGCGGCAGAGGTTTTCTTGGCCTTTGTCCGCTACTCTCAAGGCCCCTTGGCCGAAGATCTCCTACCTCAGGTCACCTGCCCTGTCCTCATCCTCTGGGGGGAGGCAGATCCCTGGGAGCCCATTGCCTTAGGGCGGGCCTTGGCCGAGTTCCCCTGCGTGGTGGGGTTTATTCCTTTGCCCGGGGTGGGCCACTGTCCCCACGACGAAGCCCCAGAGCTGGTCAACCCGCTGCTGCTAGCCTGGCTCCGGGATCCCACCCGAAAACCTGAGCTCGGGATCCCCTAGCAGCGCCTCTCCCAGAGGAGGGAAGTCCCGTCCCCCGCCTAAGAGGGAGTGAGGTGCTCTAGTTGATCCAAGTTGGGGCCGCTCAGCCGGAAGGCCTGGCCAAACCCCTGAATGAAGCTGCCGCTGGTGGGGTTGATCTGACAGAAGTGGAAGTCCGCCAGGCCCAGGATCATCTCGGCAATCTCGTACTTGGCGCGATAACGGGCCTCAAACCCCTGGGCTTGGGCCTCTTCGCGGCTGAGGAACTGGGCTGTCCCCTTTAGCATTAGCCGCGGCAAGGCGTGGTTGCTGCGCGGATCCCCCGGCGTCGGCGGCTCGTGGATGAGCAACGCGGCCCGGGGATCTGCCCGCAAAGCTAGGGTGTGGGCAGAAAGGTCGCTGATGACAATGGCCAAGCGCAAGGGATCCCATTGCACCACAAAAGGCACTAGCGACACTGCTGGCGACCCCTCCTCCAGCACCGCCAAGCTGGCTACTGGCTGGGTCTCCAGCAGCGCCCGCAACTTTTCCTGTGCCGACATTGCTTTTTCTCTCCTTGCCGCTGCTATTATCCCCAAGCCCTCCTAGTTTGAGAAGGGATGGCCTAGCCCCCGTTGACGACCTGGCCCGGGAAAGTGGCCTGGCTCTCCCGCCGTCTGCACAACCTGGTTTGGCTCAACTCCCGCAACGGGGACGAAAGCCCCAACTCTCCCTTTGCTCAACAAAACTTTACAATCCTCCCCAGAGTAGGCTACACTGGTCAAGAAAGAATAAGGAGAACCCTATGAGCAGATATCGCTCCGTTGTTGTTGAAGACGGTGGTCGCCTCAACAACTACGCCATTGAGCCAGAAATGTATGTGGATCCCGTTCCGCGGGTGGGCTTTACCGAGTACGCTGAGCGCTTGAACGGGCGCTTGGCAATGATTGGCTTTGTGGCCTTGATTGCGTTTGAAGCATTGTCCGGTACCACCCTCATTGGCTGGCTGCAGTCCTTGGGTCGGTAGAAGAAGACAAGCTGGGGCCCACTGAGCAACGCGGCGCGGAAGTCATGGAAAAGAAGCGCCGCTCTTTGACTACCCTGCAACAACTCCTGACCTAGTCTGCAATAGCGCCGGCCCCTAGGAAAGCCCCTTGTAGGCCTCTACACCAACAGCCAGGTTGCACCAGAGAGGGTTAACTCCAGCTGGGAGCAGGGTGCTCTCAGCGCCAAGCTAACCTCCAAGGAGCTGCAACAACTGCAAACTGCCTAGACCTAGGTGAAAGCCTGCAGTCCCCTGCCAGCTTAGGCGGCCCTTTTGCTAGCGGCAGCCACCTGCCAAGGCAGAGTAGTGTTGGCCCAAGGTACCCCCTGGGGCTTAGGGGGCCTTGGCCCGCTGCCTGCGGGGCTAAGTTTTGCCAGCGGGACGCCCTCCTTCGAGCCCCCAGCCGTGGGCTAGCACTTGCCAAGGAGCTTCCCTTGGCTGTAGCTAGGGATCCGGCATCTCCCAGTGCAGCTCTACATGGGTGTAGCCTTCTGGGGTTTGGGTGCGGTGCCAGGATCCCTTGGGCAGGTAGCGGGCGATGGTATTCATGACCTTGCTGCCGTAACCGCCGCAGGGGGCCGGAGCGTACTCTATGCCGTCGTTGAGGATCGACAGGTAGCAGTGGCGATCCCTTTGGACTAGAGACACCTTGACAAAGGAGGCGTTGCCCTTGGGAGGCTGGACATGGGCAATGACATTGCCAATGGCCTCTCGCAGAAAGCGCAGGATGTCCTCCCGCTGGTCGAACCACTCACTAGTATTGGGCTCCGCCAAAGGTTGCAGGTGGCGCTCTACAGCCAAGGTCAGGCTGCCCGTTTGGATGAGCTCGTCCAGATAGGTGTCGATGCCCCGGTGCAAGCCCTCCCGCAGGCTGGGGGAAATGTGCAACTTGGTGGCCAGCGTGCGCACGTCATTGAGCTGGGCGCGAATGCCCCGTCCAATCCGCTCCAGCTGCTCCAGGAGACGATCGTAAATGGCAGGATCGGGATCCCTGCCCTGTTGCTGTTGCCATTGCAAGCTCTCCAGCTCGTCCATCACCACCTTCAGCTCTTGCAGCTCGCGATCATGAATGTCGGTGGCTACCCGGTAGAGCAGCTTGCGGGCTTGGTCGATGGCCGCCTCCTGCTCAGCCCGGCGCAGGCGCTCCAATTCCTGTTGTTGGGCCAAAAGCCTCTGCTGGTTTTCCAAAATCACCAACGTTAGCAGCAGGCTTACCTCTGTCAGGCCAACCGCCAAAGCTGGCAAGCTCAGCGGCCAAATCCAACGCCATAGCAAAAATTGGGCCACAGCCCAGCCTTCGTAAGCAGCCAGCCCCAGCAGCGGCCAGAGGAGAGGGCACCGCTGTTTCCAGTCCCAGCGGCTCTTGCGCGGAGAAGGGCGATGAAGCACCAAGATCAGGCCCGTTCCCCCACTCAGCAGAAAGACAACCCCTGCCGCCAGCGCTGCCGGCAGGGATCGATACACCTCTCCGGTAAGCAGGCTGGACAAGACTTGCGCCTGCAGTTCTACGGCTGCAATCTGGGATCCATCTGCTGTCCGTACTGGAAAGGTCTCGGGGTAGCCGCCCACAAAGCCCACCAGGACGATCTTGTTCCGCAGTTGCTCGGCAACTTTCGGATCGAGGGGGGGGATCCCTTCCTGGCGGCGGCAGGCTTGCCCGGGGTTGATCGTCGGGGAGCCGGGTCCCGTCCGGGGAATCACCGGCGGACAGACCTCCTCGATGGGAATGATGGGGATGCCGTGCTGGGCTCCGAGGGGGTTGAATTGAACTGGCTGCAAACCCCGTTCGCGCAACCAGCGGCTGGCCCGCTCCGGGTCGTACTTGGCAAAAGCCAAGGCCTCCACCGCAGCAAACATCTGCTCCTCCTGGCTGTCGCGGCGTAGGTAGAGCCCCCGCAACTGGGCCTGGCGCAGGATTCCAGCCCCGTCCAGGCGGTGTTGCACCACTCCCTGGACATGTTCCGGTGCCACCAAGTACTCCAGCCGCAGCGAGGAAAAGGGCAAAAAGTGGTTGTAGATGTTGATCTCAGAGCGGCCAAAGCTCTCACTGCTGCGGGTAGCCAAGACCACACGATCTGGGTAGCGCTGGATAACCTGACGCAGGGGAGCATCCAGGTCCTCGTTACCCAGATTCTGCGGCACCACAAAGCTACTGGGCAGATTCAGCACCACCACCCTAGCCCCCGCTTCTTCCAGCAAGCGCAGAGTTAGGCCGGCGTAGTTGGAGCGCTCCAGAAGAAAGTCAACATGAGGCTTGCCCTCCGCCCTTTCCCCCTGGCCTTCAAGACGGCCATCGATGCCGACAATTGCCACCTCTGGGGAAGGCTGTTGGGGGCGGCGCAGGGCATAGAGCCAGGCTTGGGCATCGCTCTCCAGCCGCAGGGGCAAGGGGTGCTGAGCGGAAAGGTTGAGCAAAGTAGCCCACCCCAGCCCCCAAGCCAAAGCCCAGCCCCATTCCCCTGGGGAGGCGGCCCGTCGAGCTGGCACTCCAGGACCTTGGTCACTGGGGGGTGGGGAAGAAACCGCAGCCTCAACGGCGGTGGCTGCGCACTCGCGCCGCTTCCTCAGGGCTAATGCCAAGCCGGGTGAGGTTGACACGGCCCTTGTGATCGATGCTGCGCACCTTGACCACCACTTCGTCTTCCACGGCAACTTCATCTTCGACGCGGGTGACGCGGTACTCCGCCAGTTGCGAGATGTGGATCATGCCCTCCTTGCCAGGCAAGAACTCCACAAAGGCGCCAATAGGGAGGATGCGGGTCACCCTGCCTAGGTAAACTTGCCCTTCCTCCACTCGCCGCACTAGGTTTTCAATCATGGCCCGCGCCGCTTCAGCCTGGCCGCTAACCGAGGAAGAGACCGTGATTGTGCCATCGTCGCTAATGTCCACCTTGGCCCCCGTTGCTTCAGTAATGCTGCGCACCATCTTTCCGCCGGGGCCGATGATCTTGCCGATGTCTTCTGGATCCACCTTGAAGGTAAGCAAACGGGGAGCCGTTTTGGCCAACTGAGGCCGAGGGGCGGGAATGACCTCCAGCATTTTGTCGAGGATGTAGTCCCGCCCAGCCTTGGCTTGCAGGAGGGCCTTCTCGAGGATGTCAACGGTGATGCCGGTAATTTTCATGTCCATCTGCAAAGCGGTGATCCCCGCCCGCGTGCCGGCCACCTTAAAATCCATGTCCCCCAAAAAGTCCTCGATCCCTTGGATGTCAGTGAGGATACGCACCTCGTCCCCTTCTTTGATTAGGCCCATGGCTACGCCGCTAACTGGCGCCTTAATCGGCACCCCGGCATCCATCAAAGACAGGGTAGAGCCACAGACTGAAGCCATCGAGGTGGAGCCATTGGAGGAGAGCACCTCCGAGACTACCCGCACCACGTAGGGGAACTCCTCCTCCTTGGGCAGCACTGGCACTAGGGCCCGCTCCGCCAGCGCCCCATGGCCAATCTCCCGCCGCCCCGGCGAGCGCGAGGGCCGCACTTCTCCCACAGAAAAACCAGGGAAGTTGTAGTGGTGCATGTAGCGCTTTTCGTCCACTGGGTGCAGGTCGTCCAACTCCTGGGCATCGCCAGGGGTGCCTAGGGTAGTAATGGAAAGGACTTGGGTGAGGCCACGATTGAACAGAGCACTGCCGTGGACTCGCGGGATCAAGCCCACCCGGCAGGAGACCGGCCGCACCTCGTCCAGCCTGCGCCCATCTACCCGCACCCCCTCTTCCAGGATCTGCCGGCGCATCAGCTTCTTGAGGAGGGCCTTGAACTGGTTGTCCAACTCCTTGGGGTTTTCCAGCAGGTAAAGCCTTAGGGGATCCCCCTCTGGCCGTTCCTGGATTTGGGCCGCCAGCTTGGCCTTGATGGCCTCCAATTGCTGCTCGCGGCTGGTCTTGTCCAAAAACTGTCTAAGGACAGAGCAAATCTCCTCCTGCGCCTGTTCTGCTACAAAGGTAACCAGCTCCTCATTGACGGGGGGCGGGGGCAGTTCCACAGGAGTGATGTTGAGGTCGGCAAAGACTTGCTGTTGAGCTTTGAGCAGCTCCTGAACAGCCTCGAATCCAAACTCGATAGCCTCAACCACGTCCTTTTCCGGCACCTGCTTGGCGCCCGCCTCGACCATGATCACGCCGTCGGCACAGCCAGCTACCACCAGATCCAGGTCGCCAGCCTCGATTTCCGCATAGGTAGGGTTGATGATAAACTCATCCTGGAGTAGGCCAACTCGCACCGCTGCCACCGGGCCGTTGAAGGGAATGCGGGCACCGTGAACGGCCAGGGAGGCTCCTAAAATGCACAGCACATCGGGGGGCACCTTGTCGTCCACAGAGAGGGTGGTGGCTACAATTTGTACGTCGTCCCGTAGCCACTCTGGAAACAGCGGCCGCAGGGGTCGGTCTATGAGACGCGAGATCAAAGTAGCCCGCTCTGGGGGGCGACCCTCGCGCCGCAGGTAGCTCCCTGGGATCCGGCCAGCAGCATAGAGGCGCTCCTCATAGTCCACCAGCAACGGCAAAAAGTCAGCCCCCTCACGATTGGCCTGGCGCGTGGCCGTAACCAAGACCGAAGTTTCCCCACAGGTCAGCCAGACTCCACAGCCTGCCTGGGGGGCCATCAAGCCAATATTGATGTCAATTTCCCGCCCGTAGAAGGAAATCGACCGAGTATATTCTGCCATGTAACGCTTCGCCTTCCTCTTTTCCTTGCCGCTATCGTAGCATTTTGGCCCGTTGAAGTAGGCAACCCCTGCCGAGCCACTAGGCCTCCGGCCACTTCTTTTGCAGGGGCTAGCTCAGCCTCACCCGATTTCTGGGTTGGCCAAGAGACTGCAGAAGGCGGTTGGCAGTACCTCTCCAGGCGCCAAGGATCTGGGGCCTTCAGCAGCCGCTGAAGTCCTCCCGGCGGTTATAGCTTGCTTCTATAGAGCAATAAGCTAGGGGCTTTACGGCGCTTCTAGTAATGCCAAAATAAAAAGCACTGTCTACCTCTTCAATCGAAAAGTTATGAACGCTGCCGCAGCTTCTACCTCTTCCTCATTTGATGGCCAAGCCTTGGATCATGTGCTTATTTTCGACACCACTTTGCGCGACGGAGAGCAGTGTCCCGGCGCAACCCTCAACACTGAGGAGAAACTGGCCATTGCCCGGCAACTGGCTCGGCTAGGGGTTGATATCATCGAGGCGGGGTTTGCCTACGCCAGCCCTGGCGACTTTGAGGCGGTGCAGAAGATAGCTGAGCACGTGGGCACCCCCGATGGCCCCGTCATCTGCAGCCTGGCTCGTGCCCGCAAGGCTGATATCGAAGCGGCAGCTGAAGCCCTCAAACCCGCTGCCAAGCCCCGCATCCATACCTTCATTTCCACCTCTGACATCCACCTCAAGTACCAGTTGCGCAAAACCCGCGCAGAGGTGCTGCAAATTGCTGAAGAGATGGTGGCCTACGCCAAGTCCTTTGTGGACGATGTGGAGTTCTCCGCCATGGATGCCACCCGCTCTGATCCCGAATTCCTCTACGAGGTCCTCGAAGCAGCCATTCGGGCCGGGGCCAAAACCATCAATATCCCTGATACCGTTGGCTACAGCATGCCCGAGGAATTCGGCCAACTGATTAAAAGCATTCGCGAGAACGTGCCCAGTATTAAGCAGGCTATCATCTCTGTCCACGGCCACGACGACCTGGGAGTCTCAGTAGCCAACTTCCTGGAGGCCATCAAGCAGGGAGCGCGACAGGTGGAAGTAACCGTTAACGGCATTGGCGAGCGGGCCGGTAACACAGCGCTGGAAGAAGTGGTGATGGCCCTGCATGTGCGCCGCAGCTACTTTAACCCCTACTTTGGGCTGCCGGTGGACTCCGAAAAACCGCTGACTCACATCAAAACCCAGGAGATCTACCGCACCTCCCGCCTAGTCTCCAACCTCACCGGCATGTTGGTGCAGCCCAACAAGGCAATTGTTGGTGCCAATGCCTTTGCCCACGAATCCGGCATCCATCAAGACGGGATGCTCAAAAACCGTCAGACCTACGAAATCATGGACGCCCAAACCATCGGTCTGCAATCGAGCACCTTGGTGTTGGGCAAACACTCGGGCCGCCACGCCTTCCGTACCCGCCTCAAGGAGCTGGGCTTCGAGTTGTCAGAGCAAGAGCTAAACAAGGCTTTCTTGCGCTTCAAAGAGCTGGCCGACAAAAAGAAAGAGATCACCGATCTCGACCTAGAGGCCATCGTCAACGATGAAACCCGGCCAGTGCCGGACCTCTACCGGCTGGAGCACGTGCAGGTGGTGTGTGGCAATCACGAGACGCCTACAGCTACTGTGCGCCTAATTACCCCTGAGGGGGAGGAAAAGGTGGATGCAGCGGTGGGCACGGGACCGGTGGATGCGGTTTATAAAGCTATCAGCCGCATTGTCAACATTCCTAACCAGCTCATTGAATTCTCTGTCCAGTCGGTTACCGCCGGCATTGACGCCATGGGGGAAGTTACTATCCGCCTGCGCCATGAAGATCGCATCTTCTCCGGCCATGCTGCCAATACGGACATCGTTGTTGCCTCCGCGCAAGCCTATGTGAACGCCCTCAACAAGCTCTATGCCGCTCTGCATGCAGCTCGCTCGACGGCTGCCCAGAGGGAGGCTGCTACGCAACAAGTTTGACCACGAGCACAACAAGCCCTCTCCTTGCTTCCAAAGCCAGGCTCCTGGGCTCCCTCTCCTGCCGGGGGGCAGTCCGGGGGAATCTAACCCTAGGGGAGGATCCCCCCGGCAAACACTCGGCCGATAACCTCTTCAATTGGCGGATCGGTTACTGTCAAGTCCAACACCTCCAGCTCTGCCAGCAGCCTGGCCACTGTCTGGGTGAGCTGTTCCCGCCGCACCCACAGCCGCACCTCGCAGCTGCTGCCAGGATCCCCTTCGCTGCGCAGCTCACCATAGGATTGCAGTTGCGCCAAGGAGCAAGGGCGGGCCAATTCCAGCTTCACCTCGCGATAGGGAGCAAAGCGCTGCCGCAGCTCTTCTAGGTTGCCATCGTAGATCAGTTGCCCGCCGCTAATCACCAGCACCCGCTCACAGAGGGCTGTAATATCAGCCATGTAGTGGCTGGTCAGGAGCACTGTTGCCCCGTAGCGGCGGTTGTAGTCCCGCAGAAACTGCCGCACAGCAGCCTGGGCATTCACATCCAACCCCAAGGTGGGCTCGTCCAAAAACAAAACCTGCGGGCGGTGGAGCAGGGCCGCCAGGAGCTCTGCCTTCATCCGCTCCCCTAGGGAAAGCTTGCGCACCGGTTGATTTAGCTTGCCTTGCAGGTTGAGTAACTCCGCCAACTCCTCCACCCGATCCTGAAACACCTTTTCCGGGAGCTCGTAAACAGCGGCATTAATGCGCAAGGAGTCCATCGCCGGGAGATCCCAGAGGAGCTGCTGCTTTTGTCCCATCACAAGGGTAATCTGCCGCAAAAAAGCTGGCTCGCGTCGGTAGGGCAGATGGCCGACCACCTGGACCGTACCACTGGAGGGGTAGATGAGACCTGTTAGCATCTTTAGGGTGGTGGTCTTGCCAGCGCCGTTTGGCCCCAGAAAACCTACCACCTCCCCCGCCTGAATCTGAAAGCTCAAAGACTGCACTGCCGGGATGTAGCGATAGGTGCGGCGAAAAAAGTGACGCAATGTGCCCACTACCCCCGGCTCCTTGATGGCCACTGGGTAGACCTTGCTCAGGTTGTCAACAGCAATAATTGGCTCCAAACTCTCACCCCCACAAAATAGCCAGACTGACTTCCCCAGCCCCAAGGCTAAGCTCCCCAAAGCTGGGCCTACCAGATCTGGCCAGGAGGCAACAGCAGATGGGCAAGGGAACTACAGCAACCCCACGTCGATTCCTGGCTTGCCGGCAACCAGCTCTACCTTCAGGATGCGGCCACCCGACTTCTGAATGCGCTGCTGCTCGCGAAACCAGTTGTCGTAGGGTACCAACTTGGTGAAGTAGGTATTCTGCAGCTCCCGTTGGGTACGAATTCGGGTTTGGCTAGGCACGCAAGCTGTAATCTTAAACATCCGCATGGTGCAAGGATCCCCCTGACAAATGGCTGACTCAACCAGCAAGGCAGGCGACCCACCTCAGAAAGCTCGCGTACCCTAGTTAGCACACCAGATCCCTGGGGCAAGTCGCCTGTCGTGCTTGTTAGAGGCTAAACCTCAGGCCAAGGCCACAATGTTGGCAGTTAGCTTAGGCCGGAGCAAATGTAGTCAAAGTACACACCCATTTCTTTGCCGGCTTCAGGACCCACCAAAGCCGCAGTTACCTCCTTCATGGCTTGGATGGCCTGAATCGTTGCCCCAATTGGCACTCCCAGCGAGTTGTAGGTTTCTTTGAGGCCGTTGAGCACCCGCTCGTCGAGGATGGAGGGATCCCCTGCCAACATGGCGTAGGTGGCATAGCGCAGGTAGTAGTCCATGTCGCGAATGCAAGCAGCATAGCGACGGGTGGTGTACATGTTGCCACCAGGGCGGGTGAGATCCGAGTAGAGCAAAGCCTTGGCAGCAGCATCCTTAATGATGTTGGAAGCGTTGGCTGCAATGGTGGCAGCCGCCCGCACCCGCAGCTCGCCCGAGGCGAAGAAAGCCCTCAGCTTGTCCATGGCCGAGCTGTCGAGGTACTTGCCTTGGACATCGTAGCTGTTGATTACAGCAGTAATTGCGTCTTGCATGATGAGCTTCCTAAATCCAATCCGTGAACCTTAAACAGAAGGCAGTTAAACAAAAAGACTAACTCATGGCTCCCGCGACAAAGTCAAAGTAGTAGGCCGCTTCAGCCGCGTCCTCGGGAGACAACAGACCCATGGCTACCTGCTTCATGAGGCGAATGCTCTCCGCCACTGCCGGCAGGGGCGTGCCCAAGGAGTTATACATCTCCCGCACACCTACCAAGCCGATTTCCTCAATCGGCGTAACATCGCCGGCAACGATCCCATAGGTAATTAGGCGCAGGTAGTAGTCCATATCCCGCAGGCAAGTTGCCGTCATCTCCTCTCCGTAAGCGTTGCCACCTGGAGAGACAATGTCGGGACGCTTTTGGAAGAGCTGATCGGCTGCTTGCTTAACGATGCGCTCACGCGACTCAGTCAAGACTTGAGCAATGCGCAGCCGCTTCTCCCCCGAGGTGACGAAGGACTTAATGCGATCCAGTTCTCCCGGGCTGAGGTAGCGGGCTTCCGCATCCGCATTCACAATCGACTTCGTGATAACGCTCATGGATAGCCATCCTCAAGTCGTTTTTTTAAAAGAGTATGACAGGCATACCCCCATGTTATTCTCCGATATGCCTGCCGTCTGCCATCTCAGATCTTCACACTTCTTAAAGTCCCTCCCAGGCAAGGAGCTCCCCTCCCTGGCAACGGCTGCAGCGGCTAGCCCTCGTCTAGGGCAGATAGGGTTGAAAGTCTTGGGTAACCCTCAAGGTCAGGCTGGCGTTGGCATCAATCACCGCCACTTCTGGCGCTGTCACGTTGCCAATCACAGCCCCTGCAGCTGCTCCGCCCAGCACTTTCTCTGTTGAGATCACCCGGTCACCCAGGAGGCCCCCTAGGATGGCCCCTGCAGCTGCTCCAATCAGGGCATCTTGGACAATGGCTTCCGCAGAGGTATGGCGGGGATCCTTGCGCAGCGGGATCACCTGGCTTTGGGCGTAGAGGGGGTAGGATTGGCCGTTAAAAACCAAAGCTCGCGAGACAAACTGGGTGCCGCCGCTTACTGGCTGGAATTGACCTTCTAGGATGGCTCCCGCCGGGACGACCGTGTTGCCGTAGATATCCCGCAGGGGAGTTTCCAGACTGAGGCTGACGGCGCGGGTTTCACCAGGGGCAAGCAGGAGGGGCTCGGCAGAGCGATGCACCGCTTGGATTAAATCTCCAGAGCGCAATAGCAGCGTGGTTCGCAGTTGAAAGGGCTGGCCAGAGCCGTTTCCCCCTGCCGCCGGATTTACAGGACGCCATCCCTCGCCAGGGGGTGGGGGTGGCAAGGGATCCCTTTGCGCCAAAACCGGCGCAGCTGGTGGTAGCCAGAGCAACCCCCCCAGCAGCGGAGCCAACAGGCAACGGGCTCGGTTGGTCATGGTCTTATCCCTGAGCTACACTTCTAGGTTAGCGGCAAAAACCAAGTGCAAAGGCTTCTTTGGCTTCCCCCTCCATCAAACCCACTCCTAGAGGGAAGTCAGCTTCCCAGAGCAGTAGATTCTGCTGCTCTTTTGACTGGATAGCAGTGCGGAAAAGCGCCATAGTTCTGGAATACCTGCTGCCCGTGCTAGATTGGGCCTAGGTTTTTTCCTCCCCGTGGGGCTTTTTCCGCAATCCCAACTCTTTCCCTGTGGCTATGAAGTCCAGCCCATCTATGCCAAACCAACCCTCTCCCAGTTCAGGCCCTTCTGCTCAGCCTGACCAGTCGCCTCAAGGGAATAGAGTCCTTCCCTTTTTGCAGCTTTTGGCAGTCTCCGCCCTCAGGTCTCTTTTTGCGTCAGTGCTGCTGGTGCTCTTGGGCATTGGTCTGGGAGCAGCGCTAGGGGGAGGCAGGGGGGTATCTGCTCAGACGACGGCAACTCCACCCCAGCCAAACCTAAATTTTATTGCCGAGGTGGCCCAGAAGGTGGGGCCGGCAGTGGTGCGCATCGACTCAGAGCGGACAGTCAACGTTCCTGGGGCTTTCCCAGAGGAGTTCTTTAGCGATCCGTTTTTCCGCGAGTTCTTTGGCCAGGTGATCCCTCCCCTGCCGCGGCAGCGACGACAGCAAGGGACGGGCTCCGGCTTTATCATTAGCCCGGATGGCCAGATCATCACCAACGCCCATGTGGTGGAGGGATCTGACAAGGTGACGGTGACGCTGAAAGATGGCCGTAGCTTTGAGGGCAAGGTTATTGGCACGGACCCAGTTACGGACATTGCAGTGGTCAAGATTGACGCCCAGAACTTGCCAACGGTGAAGCTGGGCCGCTCCGAGCTTCTGGAGCCGGGTCAGTGGGCCATTGCCATTGGCAACCCCCTGGGGCTAGACAACACGGTAACTGCCGGGATCATCAGTGCCTTGGGCCGTTCCAGCAGCGAGATCCGCGTGCCCGACAAGCGGGTGTCTTTCATCCAGACGGATGCGGCCATTAATCCCGGCAACTCCGGCGGTCCGCTGCTGAATGCCCAAGGGGAAGTGATTGGGGTCAATACCGCCATCATCCAGGGAGCGCAGGGGTTGGGCTTTGCCATTCCCATTGAGACAGCGCAGCGGGTGGCCAACCAGTTGATTACCCGGGGCAGGGTGGATCACCCCTATTTGGGTATCCGCATGCTCACCCTTACTCCTGAGCTGAAGGAGCGCCTTAACCAGGATCCCAACAGTCGCATTTTCGTAACCGTGGATCAGGGGGTGCTCATCGGCGAGGTCATTCAGGGATCCCCAGCAGAGCGGGCGGGCCTGCGGGCTGGAGATATCATCCTCTCCGTCAATGGCCGCCCTGTAACCACTGCCGACCAAGTGCAGCAAGAGGTGGAGCGCACTGAGGTGGGCAGCAAGCTAGAGCTGGAGATTGAGCGAGGGGGGCGGCGGCAAAAGATCCAGGCGGTCACCGGCTCTTTCCCGACGCCAAAGCGCAGCTAAGCAACTGCTGTTCAAGCCAGCTGGTTGCTACAACCAAGAGGGGGGAGAGGAGGTAACGTTCCGCTGGACTTCGGCGGCAGGCTGGCGCTCTTGCGGGGGAGGGGGACGGTGGGGCAGCTACTATGGATCTGTCTCCTCTGGCGTTCTGGGTAGGGTCCAGCATGGTTAAGCAGCGGAGAGCCCTATCCCCTTGGTGCAAGCAGGTGAGGAATTGGCCAGCCTGCACTGATTTGGAGCTGATGGAAGCCCTCAAAGCAGGGCAGCCTGCTGCTCTGGCCGCCCTCTATGATCGCTATGCCAGCTTGGTCTATGGTTTGGCCCTCCAGATCCTAGGCTGTGTAACTGAGGCCGAGGATCTGACGCAAGAAGTGTTCGCCACCCTCTGGCGAAAGCCCAGCCACGATCCCAAGCAGGGATCCATCAACAGTCTTTTGTGTAGGTTGACCCGAGCGCAGGCTCTTGAGCGGCTGCGCTCTCAAGGCAGCCAGCGGCGCCCCTGGAAGCCCTGGCAGCCCCTGCTCATTGCCAGCAGCAGATCTCCAGCCCCCTTTGAGCAGCTTTCTGTGGAGGAGCGGCGGCAGCCAGTTCAGGAGGCTCTCAGTCAGCTTTCGGAAAGCCAGCGCCAGCTACTGGAGTTACTCTACTATCGAGGGTTAAGCGCAGAGGATATCGCTCAAGAGCTGGGGATCCCGCTGGCCACAGTCCAAGCTCGCTCTCGCCAAGCCCTTTGCAAGTTGCGACGATCCCTGCGCCCCCTGCTTGGCCAGTAAAGTTTTGAGCCCTGCCGCAGGGTTGTTGGGATAGCCATGTCTTCTGCCTCCTCCCCCCTTTTTCCTCTTCCCGCTGAGCTGGAAGAGGCAGTCCTGGCCGATTACCTGCTGGGGCTCTTGCCCCCTGAGCAGGCAAGTGCCCTGGAGGTGCGCTTAGCTCAAGAGCCGCAGCTATTGGCAGAATTACAAGCCCTCCAGGAAGCTCTGCATTTGTTGCCCTATGGGCTGCCGGGGGTGATCCCTTCAGCCAGTTTGCGCAGCCAGGTCATGGCAGAGACAGGCACCCCACCCATCCCCCCACCCCCAGCCTTGCCCTCTCTGGGCCTTGGTCGCCTCCAGCTTGAGGGGCGGTGGCTGAGGGGCTTAGCGGCGGTAACTTTGTTGTTGCTGGTTTTCGATAACTGGCGGCTGCGGCAGACCCTGCAGCCAGCTCCCCTAGAAGCGGTGCAGGCGCTGGCCCAGTTGTTCCAACAGCCGGGATCCCGCCTGATTACCTTGCAGGGGGAGGCAGGGTCGGCTAACTTGCTGTTTCGCCCGGGGGAGTGGCAGGAGGTGGTTTTGGCGGCAAGGGATCTGCCTCCCTTGCCTGCAGGGGAGCGCTACCACCTTTGGCTCAAGCTGGACACCGAGGAGATGCTCTATGGCGGCAGCTTTCAGGTAGATGGCCAGGGCACCGCCATTGTTGCGTTGCGCCCGCTACAAACGCCTTCCAAGGATGCTCCTGTCCAAGAAGTGCTGATTACGGCTGCCGCCGTCCCCCCAGACCTTGGCGGCAAGGTTCTCCTTAGCGCTAGGGTGTTGGGAGAAAGGTGAGTCCCTAGCGAACAACCAGGAGCACTCCCATCATGCCACCGGCTAGGGGGTAGAACTTGGCAGCAGAAAAGCCCAGCTGCAAGGCCATTTGCCGCTGTTGTTCTCCGCCGGGAAAGCGATCCAAGCTGGGAGCGATATAGGCATATTCGGATGCCAATCCAAAGGCTTTGGCCTGGGCAACAACGTGGGTGGTGAGGTACCAGCGCTGAAAGCTCTCAAGGAAAGGAATCCCAGCGGGGCGATGGAAATCCAAAATGGCGGCGCGACAGCCAGGTTTGAGCACCCGGTAAATCTCCCGCAGAGCCTGAGGGATATCGGTTACGTTGCGCAGGCCATAGCCCATCGTAATGGCATCAAAGCGGTGGTTGGCAAAAGGCAAGGCCAGCGCATTGCCCAAGACCCACTCTAGGGAGTAGCCGGGGAGCAATTGCTGGGCACGGCGCTGGGCAATGGCCAGCATGGCGGGGGAGAAATCCAGTCCCACTACTTGTCCGCTTCGTCCCACCCTCCGGGCCAGTTGCAGGGCCAGATCGCCAGTGCCACAGCAGAGATCCAACACGTGCCCGCCCGGACCGGCGCCCGACCAGCGCACGGCCATGCGCTTCCAAACCCGATGGAGGCCCAGGCTCAGGGTTTGGTTGAGGGCATCGTAGTGGGGGGCAATGCGGTCGAAGAGCTCGCGAATCTGCTCAGGGCGCTCAAAGGCTGGGCTAGGCACTGCTTGTCAACTCCGCTTGGCGTTGTTGTGGCAACAATCTCTAGGCAGGGCTACGGCGGCACCGGGATTCCGCTAACCCCAACTTGGTAACGGCGGCTGGGATAATCCGCCAGGCTTAGGGACAAGGAGCGGGAGCCGGCTAAGCTGGAGGCGGGGATGCGGATGGTTCCCTGGAAAACGGGGCTGTTGGGAGGCAGCTCCCCGGGCAAGCCCTGGGTGAGAGCGTTGATCGACCGGCCGTTGTCGTCAGTAACGTTCAGGAAGCTGTAGAGAAAGCGCACTGCTTCCGGCGAATTGTTTTGCACGGCAACGTTCAAAACCACCTGCCCTCCCTCGCGTCGCACAGAGAGCACCTGCATGGCAACCTGCCCACTAGGGGCCACCTGTGGGGGTGGGGGAGAGGGTGTAGACCTAGGGGGTGGCGAGGGGCGCGCTGGTGGCGGAGAGGGGGAGGCAGGCTGCAGGGTAGGGGAGGGAGAGGGGGCCAATGCCAATTCGGGAGACAGGGGACGGAGAGGAGTGGGGGTGGGAAAGACAACGACTGCGGGTGGGGGTGTGGAAAGCGGAGTGGGAGTGGGGGGTGGCTGAAGAAAGGCTTTCGCTGCCGCAATTACCTCGGCCTCACTGAGAAGGGGCACGGTACGGGGATCGCGAACGATCCCGGCGGAGGAAACCTGGCTGGTTTTGGTAACAGGAGAGGAGACCCCCGAGAGAGCGCGTTGGCCGAAGAGATAACCCAAGCAGCCGCTCACCACTGCCGTAAAGAAAAGGGCCCCCACCCACCCCACCTCTCCCAAGAAGCTGGAGGTGAACTCTCGCACCCGCCTGAGCAACCTGCGCAAAGAATGCTCGCTCCTGCTAGGGACTTGTTCTACTATGGTACGCAAGCCATCGGCAAGCTACGCCCCTGGCCCAGAATCTGGGTGCTCCTGCAGCTGGCCGCGGAGAGCGGTGCTATCAAGGTTGGGCAGCCGTTCTCCTAACCACCAGCTTGGATCCTCCCAGCTCAGGGATCCCAGCCACTTGGCGGCGCGATCTGCCAAGACCAATCCCAACAAAACAGGAGCAGTGGAGATCCCCAGCGCCAGGCTTAGCCAAAGGGGAGGAAAGGTTTGCGAGGCGGCTGAGGAAGTATTTTGGGCAGGGGAAGATGCCGGTTTAAGATCCATCATGTCTGCGTTCTGAATCGGGACTTGTAAACCTACCCCTAATTGAATTGAACCTCATCCTAACTCCAAACTTACGGATCTAGAAGCTTTTGCTTAAACTCAGTTAGTGCCGCCAGAGTTTCTTGATCCAGGGGGCGACAAAGAAGAGGTGCTGCTTGACGTATTGCTGCAAGAGGCCAATCCCACCAGGCAAGCTGGCTGAGCTGTTCGATTACCTCGGGTGAGAAGCGGTAGCGAACTACTTTGGCGGGCACACCGGCAACAATTGCCTAGGGCGGGAGATCCCTTGTCACCACTGCAGCCATTCCAACAACCGCTCCGTTTCCAATCGTCACTCCTGAGCGAATTATGGCGCCATGGCCGATCCAAACATCGTGTCCAACCAGAATATCTCCGCGAGTCAAAGGGTGACCTTCCAAGACGCGCAGCTCACTCCAGCACTCGGGTAGGTGAGTGAAAGGATAGGTAGTAGCCCAGTCAGTGTGGTGCTCGTAGCCTGCAAAAAATGTACCCCTTGTGCAATTGAGCTACAGCGGCCAATCTTTACCTGCGAAGGTTCTCCTAATCCAATGAACGAAGAACTCACATCCATAGCTGAGAGAGCCAATATTAACCAAGGGAAACGGCTCTAAGCCTCTATAGGCAAAGTATGTTTTCTCCTCTAGTTGTGGGCTGTGTTGAATGCGGATAGGCATAGAACCTCAGTTCCCTGGATCGGGGCTTGCTAAGGTCAAACGTAAGCCTAAGTAGAGTGTGCCCCAACTCCGCGCAGGAGTCTTCAAGTCTTACACTTTGAACGAAGCTGGAGGCAGTAGAGGCTACCCAATACTGAGCTAATCTAACGATTGACTTCCATCCCAATGCCTAATGTCGATTGTACTTATCTGTGGTCCTGCCCGCTGTGGCAAGAGTCGGCTGGCGGAGAACCTAGCCGCGGCTTCTGCCCTGCCGGTCATCTACCTGGCCACCGGGCCCAAGCCCGACCCTGAGGCCGACCCGGAGTGGGCGGAGCGGGTTCAGCAGCACCGGCAACGGCGTCCTCCCACCTGGCAAACCTGGGAAACCAAGCCAGACCTGGGCTCCGAACTGCAGAAGCTGCCCCAGCCCTGTTGTGCCCTGGTGGATTCGCTGGGGGGCTGGGTGGCGCAGGGCCTGGAGTGTTCCCCTGAGGAGTGGGATCCCTTGGTGCAAGCGTTCCTAACTGCCTTGCAGACCTGTGCGGGGAAGGTCATCTTGGTCTCCGAAGAAGTGGGCTGGGGGGTGGTGCCTGCCTATCCGCTGGGGCGGCGGTTTCGGGATCGGATGGGGGAGCTCACCCAGAAGCTGGCCCCGCTGGCGGAGCAAGTGCTTTTGGTTACGGCTGGCTTTGTTCTTGATCTCACCCAGCTGGGGATCCCGCTGGCAGGGGTGAATAGCCCAGAGCTGAGATAAGCTGCAATGGGTTGATGGTATCCGCGGATAGGGTTTCTCCCTTGCGGAAGCCCTCGCCTAGATCGAGACTGGGTTAAAGCGATTGCTTGTCGTCGTGCCGATTACCTTCTACCTGCCCGCCAAAGCCATTCAAACCCTGGATTTAACGCCGGGCCATGAGTTGGTGAAAACCTTGATGGCGGATCCCGTTCGCTCCGCTCAGCAGGTGCAATGTTCCATTGATTGGCCGCGCAGCCCCGACGATCCGCGCGAGCTCTCGGAGATCCCGGAAGTGCGCCTGTGGTTTATCCGCTGGGATACGGTTTACCCCTGGATGCCCTACTTTCTTGACTGGCGCAGCGGTGAGCTGGCTCGCTACGCTGCCATGCTGGTACCCCACCAATTCAACCCCCGCGAAGGGATCGTCTATAACCCCGAAGCACTGGAGATCTTCGTCTATCAGAAGATTTTCGTGCTAATGCGCTGGTTTAAGCAGCAGAAACTGGGATCTGTCTCGATGCTGCGGGACATGGCCTTAGTGTTTGGCTTCGAGGTGCAACCCGAGTTTCTGAACCTCTGGGAAGCCGAGACCGGAGAACCATGAGAGTGATGGTAGCCGACACCTGGCCTGGAATCCCAGCAGCAGCGGCAGTGGCAGAAGCCTGGCAAGAGGCGGTCCCCCGTCCCTGGGGGCTGCTCCGCGTGGATCCCAGCCCTTCTGAAGCACAGCTCAAGGCCCTCTGGCAACAGATTGCTGCCTGGGAAGGGGAAAGGGATCCCCTGCTGGTAGTACCTGGCACCCTAGCCGATCCGATAGGGCCCAGCCAAACCTGGGCCGACCTAGCTGCTGCCTGGGGGTTCAAGGTACTTCTGACGCTGCCTGAGGAAGCGGCCCTTAGCCAGGGAGCTGCTTTTGCGGCCTTGCTTCACCAAGCCAAGACTCACTGTCTGGGATGGGTGTTGCTGGAATCCGCATCCGGCTCCTCCCTAGAAGAACCCCCCTTGGTCTGGCAGTTGCAGGCCCAGCTGGGGATCCCCGTCTTGGGTAGGAAAGCAGTGGCTGGCCCTGGGGTGTGGAGGGAAGAGCTGTGGGATCTCCTCGCTGTAGAACCTGGCCTTAGGCTGGGGAGGCTACCTACTTAACCTGCGCAGGAGAGCTTCCCTTTTTCTGATAGGTGCCCATCAGTTGCGCCTGGGCGAGGATGTGGCCTTCCATGGCCTGTAGCAGGGCCTCTTTGGTGGCCCCTGGTGCTAAGGCCAGTTGACTGTCCAGGGCGTAGAGGGTGAAGAAGTAGCGGTGGGTACCGCTGGGAGGGCAAGGGCCGCCATAGCTATTGCGTCCCCAACTGTTTTGCCCGTGGACGGCCCCCTGGGGCAGGTCGCTGTCGGAGCGGATCCCTTCTGGCAGACTCGTGACACTGGCGGGCAAGTTGTAGACCACCCAGTGGACAAAGGTGCCTCTGGGCGCGTCAGGATCATCCATGATTAGGGCAAAGCTTTGGGTTCCTACAGGTGCCCCCGACCAAGTCAAGGGGGGAGAAAGGTCTTCTCCTTCACACGTGTAGCGGGAGGGGATGGGTTCTGAGGGGGCAAAAGCGGAGCTAGCAAGCTGCAAAGTCATAGAACCAGAGCTTCCGCAAACTTCAGCAGCTGGCGAAAGGTTCTAGGACGGAGAGAGTGGGATTCGAACCCACGGTGAGTTGCCCCACACAGCATTTCCAGTGCTGCGCCTTCGACCACTCGGCCATCTCTCCAGCGCACCTACGCAGCCACTTTTCAGCAGCGCCGAAAAGCGAGCTTTTTAATTCTAGCAAAGGAAAGAGCTAGGCTACTCCCAAAGCCTGCAGCAGCACCTGCCAGCGGGAGCAGCGCCAGTAGTCAATGTGGGATTCGATAAGACCTGCGGGGTTAAGCCGCATCTCTGTCCAGCCGGGGATGCACAGGCGGGGGCGCCAGGGCAAAAAGGACAGGGATCCCCTCAGCGTCCACTCGCTGCGGATGTGGCTGCCGACCTGTTGAATGTCGTGCAGCTCAAGATGGATATCCTGCAGCCAGCGCTCTAGGCTAGCAATCATGGCCCGGTAGCGATCCAGGCCGCGAAACTCGTTGAGGGGATCCCGGAAATAGACCTGGGGATCGTAGAGGGAGTAGGTTTGATCCCGAGGAAAGCGGGCGTAATCGGCCCGCAGGATGGCCACCAGGTCAAGGCTGGACTGAGAAGGGTGGCTCATGCTCTGACCTCAGCAGGAAGGGATACCGTTTCCCCCGGGGCAGGACAGCACAGCCGGATGGATTGGCCGGTGGCGGCGTTCAGGGATCCCAGCTTTTCCCGGAACTCCTCTAGGCTCCCCAGAGGGCGGATCTGGGCGGCAAACCAGCCGTGGTAATCTACCTCTCCCATAGCGGTGGGAATCACCTGCTGTGGGCGCAGGGCGGCCACCACCTGCAGGGCCCGCTCCGGCCCCATGATCACCTCGCCCAAGAGGGGAAAGATCTGCCCCACCACCGGGATCAGCAGGGTGTGGATGGGGGCAAACTCCTGCTGCAGCCGCGGGCGGATATCCGCTTGGGAGAGGTGGGGCTCGTAGTAAAGCCGCGTCTGGGTCGGCAGCTCTTCCAGCAAAAAGCCCAGCTCCCGCACCGGCCCTAGGGGTGCTCCCGGAACCGCTGTGATGCGCAGATCTCCCCACTGCACTGACTGCCAGGGATCTAGGGCCTGCACCCTCTTAAAGCCAAGGCTCCTTGCCACGCCGGCGGCTGTTGGAGAAGCGAAAACCGGGATCTGCCGGTTCAGCCGCTGCAGGGTGGGGGGGTGGCAGTGATCCGGCTGGCCCTGGCTGAGGAGGATGGCGTCGAGTTTGGGCAGGGTTTCCGGTGTGAAGGGCGGCACCTGGCGGTGCTCCAGGCGGATGAACCAGGGCAGGCCAAAGAACACCAAGGGATCCACCAGCCACGGATCCAGCAGAAAAGTCTGGGTCTGGGTATGGATTAGCCAACTGTTGAGGTCGATGCGGGTGAGTTTCATGGTGCTACTGCCCGGTGATGGAGAGATCGGCTACCCAAATGCGGGGACACAGACCAGCAGGGGTGATTTGGGGCTCCGGCTCGACGTAGAAAATCGACTGCAAGAGTTCTAGAAAATCCCCCGCTACCGTTGCCGCCTCAATACTGATGCGCTCTCCCTGGCGCACCCACCAGCCCTGAAAGGGCAGGGAAAAGGATCCCTGCAGAGGCTTGACTCCGGCATGGAGAGCCTGCAGCTCGTCAATCCAGACCACATTCTCAGCCGTGGCCAGGTCGTAGGTGCTCTCTGGCGGAGCCCCGGCAAAGACGTGGTAGTAGTGGGCCGCCACCGTCACCTTGGCGCCGATATTGGCATGTCCCGTGGGCTGAGCCCCCAGGCGTTTGGCGGTGCCAGCGCTGTGCAAAAAGTGGGTCAGAACTCCATTGGTGATGAGGGGAACGCGGCGGGTGGGGGTGCCTTCGCCGTCAAAGCTAATTGCGCTCACGTTGGTAGGGTGCAAGGCGTCATCACACACCGAGAGCAGCGGCGAGGCAATCTGCTTGCCCAGTGAGTCAGGAGTGGACAGGCTTTGGTTGTCCAGGATGTTCTGGGCGTTGAAGAGATTGGAGAAAGCGCCCAAGAGGCTTAAAAAAGCTTCCCCAGAAAAAACCACTGTGTATTTCCCCGAAGGGATCCGCTCGTACTCCAGGTGGCTGATGAGTTTCTCGGCCGCTTCCTTGACGCAGCCCTGGATATCCAACTCCTCTAGACTGCGGGCCACCCGCACAGCGCCGGCGCTGCGGGGTTTGCGACCCTCTTGTTCTGCCTTGCCGTAGAGAAAGACCGAGGCCAGGGTGTGGCCCTCCTGCCGCAGGGCTTGGTCGCTGTTGAGGTAAAAGCGGTCGATCTGCCGCTGGGCCAGGCCGTTGTAGGGTACCCCCTGGATGGCGGGATGGGATCCCAGTAAAGCCTTCTCGGCGGCCAGCAGTTGCTCTAGAAGCTCGCTGGCCAGCGCCAGCGGCCTTTTGTCGTTACAGGGCTGGAGAATGGGCAGCTTCGCTTCTGGACTCAATTGGGGTGCGTGTTCCCGCACGCCGAAGTGGCTGGCTTCCAAGGCCGTCTGCAGAGCCAGTTCCAGCCCTGCCTCGTCCACAGCAGTGGTGGAAGTCACCCCCACCTGGCCCTGGTCGTTCCAGGCCCGCACCGTCACACTGCAGCGGTGAGAGGCTTTTACCTGACGGGGCTCCCCCTGCTCCACCTGCACGCTGGTCTCGTCCACTTCGGCTCCGTAGAGATCAAACTGGGGGATCCCCAAACGTTTGGCACAGCTTTGCGCCTGTTCGGCCAAGGCCTCAACTTGCAGCATCGCTACTCCTTCCCTAGCGACGGGCCAGCCAGGCGGTCAAGTCCTCCACGCTGTGGAAATCCAACAAAGCTTCCCCCAGCGCCTCCAGCTGCGACGGCGGCAAGGCCCAAATCTTGTTTTCCAAGGCCGGGTCAAGGGATCCCAGCTTCCGCCGCAAAAGCTGCAAAACCAGGGTTGCTTCCCCGTGTTGCAAACCCTGCTGTAAGCCCAGTTGCAGGCCTTCTTTGCGCCCTGCTTCCAACCCCTCCCGCAGAGCTTCTGCCCGCCACTCCTGGTAGATTCCTAAGGACCTCATGATTTGCCAAATCAAGCCCCGATCCAATGCTAGTCCAGACAAAACAGGGGTTGCGGCCGGGAAAGGTGCGGCTAAAGCTCGCTGGGAGATTCGAGATAAGCCTTGAGCAAAGCTTTGAAGAGCGGCCCGTGGTTAGGAACCTTGAGGTGCAGCAGCTCATGAACGATGACCTCCCGACGGAAGGCAGCCGGTTGACGTAGCAGCTCGATGTCGAAGGTGAGACGGCCGCGGGAGGAGCAACTGGCCCATTTGCGCTTCATCGGGCGCAGGTGGATTTCGCGTGGGGTTACTTCCAACCGTTGTGCCCAGGCCTGGACCTCGGCTTTGAACAGGTCAACCGGCACAGACTCTTCTAGCGGCATCCAGTCTGAAGTCGTTGTCTTTTTCATTCGGCAGCCCTCCGCAACAGGTCCAGGATGCGATCCGCCCAGGCAACGACCTCTTTGACGTCCAGAGCAAGCAGGGCTTTGTAAAGCCGAGTGCGCAGTTCGCGCTCATCGTCTATGCTGATGGCCCAGTTCGGGAAACCGGCAAAGGCTTCTTCCAGCGAGGCGGCGGTTTGGGCGGCCCTTTCCGGTTCAATACCCTGAGTGCGTAGCCACCACTCCACGGCAAAGGCTTGGGGTGAAAGCCGGCTAGAGCGACGCTCCTCTTGGGCAGTTTGCAGTTGACGCACGATCTCGTCCAGGTCTTGCAGCGCTTCCTGGGCGGAGATCAGGCGCTCCTCGAAGCGGCGGCGGATCCCTTCAGCCCGTTCGCCGATGGGGATGAGATGAGGGGCCGTCTTCCCCTGTTCGGCGACGATGCGGTGGAGTTCCTTGAGCAGGTTGAAGACCTTGACCGTATCGGGCTTGTCCTCGTGGAGCAAGGCCAGCAGCGCCGCCGGTCCGATTTCGTAGGGGGTCTGCGGCTCGCGAATCTGGGAGGTCAGCGTATGTTGCTGGACGATCTCGGCCGTCTTGCGCAGGAAGGATTTGTCCACCGGCACGTGCGGCTCGTAGGCGCTGCGCACCAGGCGGTACATCTCCACCAACCGCCCATAATCCTCGAGGAAGGGGCGCAGGAAGGGATCAGGAGAGAGAATTTCGTAGATCTCCTGCACTTCGCGAAAGAAGGAATAGAAGGCTTGACGGCGTTGCTTGTCGCGGAAATGCTCCAGCGCAGCCTCGGCAGCCTTGTCTTCAGCTTTTTCAGCCGTGAGCGGCAGGTACTCGGCTCGACCCTGCGCCATCAATTGAGCGAAGCGCGCCTGTAGGACCTCCAACCCCTCGACCACGCCGCTGACATCCTGTGAGTCGAAGGCCAGCGCCCGCTCCAGGTTCTCAAAGACGCCGACGAAGTCCACGATCAGGCCGGTCGTCTTGCGTTGCCCCTCCTCGCTCTCGTAGGGACGGTTGACGCGGGCAATCGCCTGCAGCAGCACGTGGTCGCGCATCGGCTTATCCAGATACATGCAGTAGAGGATGGGCGCATCGTAGCCGGTGAGCAGTTTTTCGGTGACGATGAGGATCTGTGGGTTCTCACCCAGCTTGCGGAAGGCTTTGCGGATGCGTGCCTCTTCCTCATCACTCAGGTGGTAGCGCTTGAGATGCGGCGGATCGTTGTGCGCGGCACTGATGACCACGGCGCTGGCTTCGGATGGTAGGTAGCGGTCGAGGGCCTCTTTGTAGAAGCAACAGGCCTCGCGGTCCACCGCCACGAGGAAGGCCTTGTAGCCCATCGGTTTGACGTATTTCTGGAAATGCTCGGCGACGAAGCGGGCGATTTTATCCACCCGCTCGCGATTCTTGAGCATATTGGTCAGGGTGACGGCGCGGTCCAGCACGCGGTTGAGTTCTTCCACGTCAGCCACGCCCTCCAGCTCCGCCGCCGCCCAGAAGTCCTTTTCCATCGCCTCGCGATCGGCGATCAGGTCGCTGGGCGCCAGTTGGTAGTGCAGGGGGACGGTGGTGCCATCTTCAATCGATTCCCGGATAGAGTATTTATCGAGGTACCCCTGCGGGTCATCGGCGCCGAAGGTCTTGAAGGTGCCACGTCCGTGGGCAGTACGGTCAATGAGCGTGCCGGTAAACCCGATGAAGGTGGCATTGGGCAATGCGCCCATCAGGTAATTGCCGAGATCCCCGCCGGTGGTGCGATGAGCCTCATCCACCAGCACGAAAATGTTGGTGCGAGTATTCAGGTCTGCCGGCATCTCGTCGAATTTGTGGATCATCGAGACGATGAGGCCGCGCGTGTCGGCTTGGAGCAGATCGCGCAGGTGCCGTTTAGAAAGCGCCAGGTGTACCTTGCCAAAGCCTACTGCTTCCAGGTTCTGGAAGAGCTGGCTTTGCAGTTCGTTGCGGTCTATGATCAGCAGCACGGTGGGATTCTGAAAGGCGGGCGTTTCTAGCAGCAGGCGAGCCAAGGTGAGCATGGTGTAGGTCTTGCCGGAGCCTTGTGTGTGCCAGATCAAGCCGCGGCGTTTCAGCGGATCGCGGGCACGCGACAGGCAGCGCTCTACGGCGCGCATCTGATGCGGGCGCAGGACGACCTTGGAAAGTTCCCCATCCTTTCGGGAAAAGAGGATGTAATCGGTCAGCACGCGCAGGACGCGGCGCAGGGCGACGAAGGATTTGACCAGCGTTTCAAAGTCCAGTTGTCGGGGCAAAAAATCTTTTGCCCCAACTTCCACGTCGCGCCATAGAAGAAATTCACCAGGTGGGTGAGGGCGAAAAGTTGCGTTTGCACCAGCAGGTCGGGCGCCTCGGCGTGGTAGCGGCCCACCTGATCGAAGGCTTCGGCGATGCCCTCGATGCGGGTGGCGGCCTTGGTCTCGACCAGGATGACCGGAATACCGTTGACGAGAAACACCACATCGGCGCGGATTTTGTGCGGGCCGCTGTGGAAGCGAAACTCATCGGTGACGTGAAAGGTGTTGGCTTCCAGGTGCTCGGGATCGAGCAGGCGCAGGTTGCGCTCGCGGCGCTCGGCCTGGACGAAGACCGTCTTCAGCCCTTTGAGGTATTCCCAGGCTTCGCGATTGCCCTCGATGTCCGGGCGGAGGCGCATCAGGCGGGCAATGACCTCGTTGGCCTGTTCCACGGTGGTGACCACGCCGGGGTTGAGGCGCTGTAACTGGGCGATCAGCACATCCCGCAAGAACGGCTGCTCAGGCCCGTGACGCAGGCGCAGGGCCTCATCAGGCGGTAGATAGATCCAGCCGGCCTCTTTGGCGTAGCGGATGAGCGGGTTTTGTACGGTATGACGTTCGGATGCCAGAGTCATCGTTCACCTCCAGGGGGATGATCCGCCTCTTCCTGTTTGAGCATGTTCCAGATAGCCTGCGCCAGCGGATCAGGAGCGGTGCGGGCCTGATTTTCCCGATCCATTTGCCAGCGTCGGGGGTTTTCGATGATGTATTGGCGGATGGCGTTCAAGGCGCGTTCGTGGCGGATGATGTGTTCGTAATAATTGCGTTGCCAGACGATGTAGATGTCCGTGTTTTGCCGCACCCATTTGGTGACGCCGATTTTGAATCCGCGGATGACGGACCCTATCGTTTTGGATGTGCCACGGGGGCCTTCGGTGGACGATGGTGGCGACGATGGTGGGGGTAGGGGCAAAAAATTTTTCGCCCCTACCCTACCATTTCCGGCGTTTCTGGCGGCGATTCGACAATCCACAAAATCCCATGAACGTGATTGGGCATGATGACGAATGCATCCAATGCAACATGAGGAAAATGGGAGGGAATGTCCAGCCAGCATCGTTCAGCAACGCGGCCGATCGCATTCAACTGCATTTCGCCATTCACGATGTCACCAAACAACGGCATACGTTCATAGGTGACGATGGTGATGAAATACGCACCGGGTTGGGTGTAATCGTACCCCTTCAGGCGGATGGATCGGCGATGATGGCGGTTGGGGTCATATGGCATGAGTCAATCCTCCGTTGCGGCAGATTCAGCGGAACCAACGGTTGTGGGGATGACCCTACGGACGCAGATTTTGCCGGTCATCAATTGATGCAGCAAGGTCTTGAACAGCTCCTCCAGCGCCGCCCAGCGCGCCTGCTCAGCGGTGATCTTGGCATCCACAGCCTGCAGGATGCGGGCGATCTCGCGCTGCTCGGCGAGTGGGGGAAGGGAGATAACTTCTCGTAGCACATCCTAGTCAGTGACGGCGGGGTAACTTGACCCTCTTTGATGCTCAGCCACCGAAGTACACAAAATGCAGTAGAGCAAATATGGCCGTCTAACTCAGACGGAACTATAGCAATCCGTCTGAGATATGGCCTGACAGTGGCAAATAGCACATCTCCAGCACTGATTTGTTTGCGCGCTCGGCTCGGTGCTTCTTTCCCCGTGAAGTTTTGATGCGATGTAATGCGAAGTGATTCGTTATCAATGCTTGAAACATCTACATACCTGAATGACCAATCCGGCTTTTTGTGAAGATCAATTTGTCTGGTCTTCTTCACCACCTCCCCCAGCCTCACCACCCGCCAGCGTGCAGGGATCGGACCGATTTCAGTTTCCCGTTGGGGCAAAAAATTTTTCGCTCCAACGGGGACGGCGCCATAGGTGAAGAGGTGCTACATCAGGCTTTTCTTCAGCTCCTTGAGCGCGGCGATGACGCCATCCTTCACCTCCTTCGCCCGCTACAGCCTCTGCAGCACCTGGGCAATGGCACGCTGCTCAGGGAGAGGGGGAGAGGGAGGGGAAAAACAGCTACAGCCTGTTAATTTAAATGGGGTACAGGTTTCAAGAGGAAGGAGAGAAAGAGATGCCAACCCGTTCTTTAGGATCTACGGCAAAGAGTTGTAGCAGCTTATCAGGCAGGTAAGACCTCTATCCGCCAGGTAGCCGAACGGTTTATGGTAACCAAGAGAACAGCACACCGCTGGGTATGACAGTACCAACAAACTCAGGACTTAACCCCCAAGAAAGTAGGCACCAAGCGAGTGGGTATTTTGGAACGGCATCGACAGGAAGTTATGGCAATCATTGCAGAACACCCCGACTTCTACCTGTGGAAATATCAAGAACTTTTGCGGGAGCGCTTAGGGATTGATGTAAGTACTTTCACGATACACAACTTCTTGAAAAAGCGAGGAGGGGCAAAGAGAACGACTAGCTTATAGTCAAGAAGTCAGAGATATTCCAGCGGAGGATTTGATTGCTCTTGACCAGACAGTGGGAGAGAATAGAACGGGGAGTAGCTCGGAGTTTAAGCGGTCTCAGAGATACAAGGGGGAGAAGCATCCTGTTATTGGAGCTATTTCCGTGAGAGGGGTAGTTGGCTGTCGCGTCATCAAGGTTGGGATGAAGAAAGGGGATTTTTTGGAGTTTTTGAGAAGCGAGTTATGTCCGAAGTTAGACGCTAGGAAGGTTGGGATTATGGACAACTTCACTATTCATAGGAGTCGGGAAGTTGAGGAACTGATTAGGGGAACAGGAGAGCGAATCCTACACTTGCCTGTGTATGCACCGGAAGTGAATCCTATTGAGATGATGGGATCGGCGTTGAAGCACTTTATTCGGCAGTTTTCCAGAGCTGGGAAGTAGAGCATGGATCGGAGAGTGCAGACTTCTTTACTCCTGATCAATCCATCCTGCTTCCGAAGTTGGTTTGCTAAGTGTTGCTACTGTACCCCTTGATTCCTTAACAGGCTGTACTTTTGATAGAGTAACTAAGATGCTGACAATTTACACTCTACTATCTATTTCCAAGGTCGTAGCTCTTGGCAAGGAGAAAAAGTCTCAGTTTCTGGCAAATCAAGAACTTAGGGAAGGACTATTTTTAAGGTTTTCTTGACCTGAGATGAGGCGGGCGCTTAAGATCCGATCCCCCAGCCTAATTTTGCGCAGCACTTCGATGCCCTCGGTAACATACCCAAACACGGCGTAGCGGCCATCCATGAGGTTAAGGCCAGCGGGGGTAAGATCTGGCTCGGCCATGAAAATGAAGAACTGAGAAGAAGCGCTGTTGGGATCATCAGGATAGCGGGCCATGGCCACCGTTCCTTCAGCAGAAAAGGGCAGGGCCGGCTCCACATCCCACAGGCCCAGTTGATCAAAAGTTTGACCGTAGCGGGGCATGACCTCGCCTTTGGCCCGAATCTCCATGGGGATGGTGCGAACTTTGCCAGTGGCCGGATCCACATAGCCGTCGGCAGGGCCAGGGGGATCCCCCGCTTGCACAAGGAAGAATTTCTCCACCCGGTCAAAGGTCAGGCCGTCGTAGAAGCCCCGCTGCACCAAGTCGGCGAAGTTGCCGGCAGTTATTGGAGCACTGTAGCCATCGAGGGTGATCACCATCCGCCCAGCGGTGGTGTTCAGCTCCACTTCTGCCCGGCCCAGGAGCTGCGGCTTGTCAGCGTATTCGGCAGGGATCGCGTAGGGAAAAGCCCCCACCCAGTGGTTTTCCAGGGATCCCAGCTCGTCTGTGAGGCGGTCGTAGGCGGCGCGGGCCTCTTCCTTGCCCTTGGATTTGCGCTCCGTGGCCTGGCTAATGAGTTGCAACTCCTGCCGCAGAGCAGCCAGTTGTTCAGAGGCACTGTTTACTCGCTCAGGGGGCAAGCTGGCCAGTAGCGGCTCCGCATAGCGATCCAGGAGCCGCTCCACCTGGCGCACATCTCCCCGCACCGCCGACCAGCGGTTGTACTTCAAGTCGCTCTCAATTTTGGTGATGGCCTCATCGATTTCCCAGATCCGGCTGTCTTGGATGGGCAGCGCCCGCCGCAAGAGAGTACGCGGATCCCTAATAGCATCCCCTTGCGGCAGCGCCAGGGCCGGGATCCCACCCAGCCAAACCACCCACAGCAACACCGCAGCTAAGACAAGCCGGAGCGATTTTCTCCCCCACTCCCACCGATCGGTCTTGCCTCCAACTGGGGATCCCTGCTGGGCACGCTGCGCCATATCCTCACCTGTTGCCGACACTGCTTTTGCTCTCAGCCTGGCATTCTACCGTTGCTGGCGGCAAGCGTTGCTGCAAGAAGAATGCAAAGGTCAAACGGCCAGGGACCGGCTGCGTCCCCCTCCTACCTGGGAACGACGGCCTCACAGATCCAAGGGTGTGGTGCGAAATTGATCCAAAAGCCCAAAAACAGCTAAGAAGCGACGGGACTGGGGATCCATGCCGGAGCTGTCCATGAGGATGGCCATGAGCAAAGGCTGACGGGCCAGCTCAGCTCGAGGGTTCTCGATGCGGGTGGGGCTTAGAGTTACTGTGGCTGACTGCGGGATCCCTTGCAGATCGGTTACGCGGTTAACTTGCAAGCTGACCTGGGCAGGAGAAAGCTGGGTGACCGGCTGAGGCGGATCCCCTGCTTGCAAGAGGGCAATGTTGAACTCCATCTCCCCCTGGGTGGTGCTGAAACTGCGCGTCAGAGCCCCGTTGAAGGTCAAGCGCGTTTGGGATCCCAAAGAAGCAGGGTCGATCCCTGTGCTACTGGAAGAGCCACAGCCGGTTATGGAGATCCCCAGCAGGATCAAGACAATTGCCCAGCCAGTTTCTCGGTTTTGGGGTCTGCTAAGCTGCATTGTTGAAACCTGAAGAATATAGCCGATAACACAGACAAGCTTGAGGACAGCAGCGTAAACCTACCATGAGAAGAACTCAGGAGCATCGCGGAGAAAGGAACCCAAGTGTACAAGAAAGTACACTATAAGCTTGTTTTCGGGTCGATTGCTTCTATCGACGACGTTTCTGCAAGCTAATTGCTCTCCTTTAACCTTGGCTAGGAAATTTGGGGCAGGGCAGGGGTGACGAGGATTGTCCCTACAGAGGTGCCTGTAGCCCGCCTGGGGGTGTAAGCTCTAGAGGGATCCCTCTGGGTGAGGAGGACGGTCGGACATGGCGGCCAAGCAACTGAAGTTCTACTGGAGCCCGCAGTACCAAATCTTTAGTTGTGACGGGGCCAAGCTGGAGGGGCACGGCGCCATTCAAACCAATCCCTCGCATGACTTGGTGCATCTGTTTATTGCCGCCAACGGCAACATGCCCTGGCAGCCGGTAGAAAGCCGCGAGCAAACCTGCTTTGCCGAGTACAACGCCGTGCTCCTGGAGCACCTTTTGGTCAACTGCTTCAACGTAGCGGTGCTGGGATCCATGGCCCCAGAGCAGGTTGTTCCGGAGGCGCGCAAGTTTTTGCAGTGGTTTGTTTCCGAGCACTACGCGCCGTTTCCGGTCTCTGAAGAAGAGGCCTTTTGTTGCTTTGCAGCCCACCTAGATATCGAGCGCATAGTGCGGTTATTCCCCTACTTCTACAGTTTGCGCGCCTGGGAGTGCTTCAGCCCCGATTACCGCAACGAGGTTTACGACTTGGAATTTACTTCCGAAGACGATCCGGTCAGGGAAGCCCCGGAATGGGCGGCGGATCCCAATATCTTGGAGACCCAAGAGCTGGTGCGGCAGAAGCTCGCTGAGGTTGTGGCGGAGGCGAGATCGATCCGGCCCAAGGCGGAGCCCGTTTTCCCGCAAACTGTGTTGGCTTTCCCCCCGTCCAATCCCCCAGCCAAGACCAAGCAGAAAAAAGGGGGGCTCGGCTTCAAGCCCACCCCCACCCGTTAATGGTTGATCCCCCCTTCCCGGTCCCATCAAGGGAGAGGGGTTGGAAGCTGACTACTCTGGGCCCACCACCAGGCGGCGGAAGGCCTTCTTGCCCACCTGGAGAACTCGCCCGGCCAGTTCAGAAGCGCTGGTAAACTCCAGGTCGGGATCTTCCACTTTTTGCCCATCCAGCCGCACGGCGCCTCCTTGAATTTGCCGACGGGCCTCGGCGGCGCTCTTGCACAGGCCGGACTCGCGCAGGAGGTAGCTGAGCTTCACCGGATAGGACAATCCCTCGAGGGCAAAGGTGGGGATGGATCCTGCCTCGACAAGATTGCCTTGCAACACCAGCGCTTGGGCGGTGCGCTGCGCCGCTTCTGCCGCTTCAGGAGAGTGCAACTGGGCCACCAAGGTCTTGGCCAAGAGGATCTGGCGCTGGCGGGGATCCGCCGGCAGCTCTGAGAGGGGCACCGCGGTGAGCAACTCAAAATACCGCTCCACCAGGTGATCCGGCACCTTCTCCAGCTTGGAGTACATGGTGAGGGGATCCTCGGTCAGGCCGACGTAGTTGTTTTTGGACTTGGACATTTTCTGATAGCCATCCAAGCCCTCCAAAAGCGGCACCGTCAGGCAAAGCTGCGGTGTTTGGCCCTTCCAAAGCTGCAGCTCCCGGCCAACCAGGAGGTTAAAGCGCTGGTCGGTTCCCCCCAGCTCCACGTCAGCTTTGAGAGCTACCGAGTCATAGCCCTGGAGGAGGGGGTAGAGGAATTCGTGCAGGTAGATGGGTGTTCCCGAGCGATAGCGCTGGGCAAAGTCTTCTTTGGCCAACATCTGCCCCACTGTCATCTGGGCCTGCAGCTCGATTAGCTCGCTCAGGGTGAGGCGGGCCAGCCACTCGCTGTTGCGGCGCACCTCCAGCCGGCCAGGGGTCTCAAAGTCCAAAATCTTGGCAGCTTGCTCCAAATAGGTGCGGGCATTTTCCTCCACTTCTTCTGGGCTCAGGCGGGGACGCGTCTCCGACTGGCCAGTGGGATCTCCCACCAGCGCCGTAAAATCCCCAATCAGCAAGATGGCCACATGGCCGGCATCCTGGAATTGGCGCAACTTGCGCAAGACCACCGCATGGCCCAGGTGCAGATCTGGCCGCGTGGGATCGATGCCCAGCTTTACCCGCAAAGGGCGATCCGTTTTGGCCAAGCGCTCCGCCAGGGCTGCCGCTCCCCCCGGAAAGATCTCGGCCACCCCCCGCTGGACAATCCCGGCAATACAGGGATCCTCTAGCGCCGAAGAGATAGGAGTAGGCTCCATTCCTGGATTGAGAGGCAACATGAGCCATTTTAATCCCATCCGCCCCGTCGGCTCTGCCTTGCCTAGAGGTGGAAGGGATCCCCTGCTGGCCCAAGAAGCGCCGCCCTATAATGGGTCAGGCTTAGGGTTCCCCGCAGCCCTGAAGTAACGGAGTTTTTGACGTGACCTACAGTCGCAGACCCCTGCGGGCGCCGCGGCACCTTCCTAGGCGCCGCTTTCCCCGCCTGGACTACGACGAGTACACTGACGAGGTCCCGCCCACCCACCTCTCTTGGATGGCCCAGGTCGCCGGCACGGTGGGCAACCTGTTGCTGGGATCCCTGCTTTTGGGCTCTACGGCAACAGCTGCCGGTTTGGTGGGGTTGGCCATCAGCTTCCGCAACTTGCCCGATGTGCGCCAACTGCGGGACTACGTGCCGGCGGCCACCACCCACATTGTTGATATTCACGGCGAGCCGATAGCCAGCCTGCACGGGGAAGCCAACCGGGAGGTGATCTCGCTGGAGGAGGTCTCGCCGGAGATGAAGAAGGCGCTGCTGGCCATTGAAGATAGCCACTTCTACACCCACCCCGGCGTCAACCCGGTCAGCTTGGGTCGGGCCCTTCTGGGCAGTGTTGAGGGGGGCTTGGGTTCTGCCGGGGGCGGGTCCACCCTGACGATGCAACTGGTGAAGAACCTGTTTTTGAGGCCGGAGCGCACTCTTAGCCGCAAGGTGGCGGAGATTGTGCTGGCGGTGCGGCTGGAGCAAGTCTTCACCAAAGACGAGATCCTAGAGATGTACCTCAACCAGGTGTACTGGGGGCACAACCTCTACGGCATCCAGGCGGCAGCCCGCAGCTACTTCAACAAAGATGCGGCGGAACTGAACTTGGCGGAAGCGGCAATGTTGGCCGGGATCCTGCCGGCCCCGGAAATCCTCAGCCCCTTTCGCAACCTGGAAGGAGCCAAGCGAAGGCAGCGGCTAGTGCTGGATCGCCTGGTGGAGCTAAAGTGGATTACCCCAGAAGAAGCCCAGGCAGCCCGCGAGCAGAAACTGACCTTGGGCCGCATCACCTCCTTTCAGGGCAACGCCCCGGCCGTCACCGACGCCATCGAGGCCGAGCTGCGGCGTCGCTACGGCGAGCAGGCAATTTTCCAGGGAGGACTGCGGGTGCAGGCCACCATTGACCTGCGGCTGCAACGCCTGGCAGAGCGCATTGTCAACGAAGATGGGCCCCGCATTGCCGCCGCTCGCCGTGCCAATCAGATGGCCCTAGCGGCGGTGGATCCCCGTACCGGCTATGTCAAAGCCCTGGTGGGCGGCATCAACGCCCAGCGGGGCCAATTTAACCGCGCCACCCAAGCCTTCCGCCAAACGGGATCCACCTTCAAGCCCTACGTGTACTACGCGGCCCTGGCTACCGGCCGCTACACACCCTACAGCATCCTCTACGACACTCCCGTCACCTATCCCGGCTCACCCCCCTACAGCCCCAAAAACTACGACAACACCTTTTACGGCCCCCTCACCTTTGCCCGCGCCTTGGAGCTTTCCCGCAACGTGCCCACCGTCAAGCTGGCGGATGACGTTGGGATCCGCAACGTCATTGCAGCGGCCCAGGCCACGGGCATCAGCGCCGAGATGTTCCCCAACCTGGCCACGGCCCTGGGCTCGGCCAGCGTCAGCCCCCTGGAGATGGCGGCCAGCTATGCGGTGTTTGCCAATGGCGGCTACCGGGTGGAGCCAACTCTCTTGGCCCAGGTGGTGGATCGCAACGGCCAAATCCTCTTCGAGGCCCGACCGAAACCAAAGCGGGTGTTGGATCCCTGGGCAGTGGCCACTCTCAACCAGATCCTCAAAGGGGTGGTGACCCGGGGCACTGGGACAGCAGCTCGCTTGGATGACGGAAGGCCGGTAGCGGGCAAAACCGGCACCACCTCGGATTTCCGCGATGCTTGGTTCATTGGCTATGTGCCGCAACTGTCCACTGCCATTTGGATGGGCAACGATGACAACTCTCCCATGCTGCCCGGCACAGCAGGGGGGGCTTTTGTCGCCCCCACCTGGAAGCGCTTTATGACCGAGGCCCTGCAAGGGATCCCCCCCGAAGACTTTCCCAGCCCCGACCAATTTCCCCCTCCCCAGCCATGAGCAATAGCGAGGAGCGGCTGGCGCGCATCGAGCGCACCGTTGAGGCCAATGCCCAGGCCATTGCCCAGCTGGCTCGGCAAAACCAAGAGGTGCTGCAGACCATTGCCGGCACCGAAGAGCGCATTGCCAGAGCTGAGGAGCGCATCGCCAACGCCGAGGAGCGCATTGCCAGGGCAGAAGAACGTCTGGAAGCTGAGGTCAAACGCTGGGACGAGCGGTTTTTCCAGCTCAGCCGTGACACCCTCAACTTCACCCGCAATGTGGTTACCATTGCCGCCATCACAGCGGTTTTAATCCCGCTGCTGCGGGATGTCGCCCCCCTGCTGATTGAACTGCTGCAGCAGGGATCCCGTTAGTTCCATAGCTCTTGCCGGGGGAAGGGACTATTGGGCCCCTCCCGCGCTGGGGCGCAGGATCAAAGCGTAGTGATTCTGAGTTACACTAAGACTGCAAAGAAAGGTAACGCCTTTGTCGGGTGTAGCGCGGCCTTCCTGGCGTCCTTTCTTGCATTTTTTGCCCAAGACACAGAGGACAGACGATTATGGCTTTTGAACTCCCACCTCTGCCCTACCCTGCCGACGCGCTTCAGCCCTACATGTCGGCAGAAACCTTCTCCTACCACCACGGCAAGCATCACGCTGCCTACGTGGCCAACCTAAACAAGCTGATCGAAGGCACTGAGCTGGCCAATAAGTCCCTAGAAGAAATTATCAAGACCACGTTTGGGGATCCCGACAAAGTGGGCATCTTCAACAATGCCGCCCAGGTCTGGAACCACACCTTTTTCTGGGAATCCATGAAGCCAGGTGGGGGCGGCGCACCGACAGGGCCCATTGCCGACAAGATCAACGCTGATCTGGGCGGCTACGACAAGTTTGTCGAGGCCTTCAAAACGGCGGCGGCCACCCAGTTTGGCAGCGGCTGGGCTTGGCTGGTGCTGGACAACGGCACTCTCAAGGTCACCAAAACCCCCAATGCTGAAAATCCCCTGGTGCACGGCCAAGTGCCCTTGCTCACCCTGGATGTGTGGGAGCACGCCTACTACCTGGACTACCAAAACCGGCGGCCTGACTACATCAGTGCCTACCTCGAGCATCTGGTGAACTGGGATGCTGCCAACGCCCGGCTGGCGGCGGCCTGACTCTACCTGTTCTGGGATCCCTTGACAGGGGATCCCCTGGAAGACTAGCTCCACCTTGGCCAGCTAAGCAAGCCAGTAGGACTCTTTTAAACGGATTTGAGGGATCCCTAGTTGTTGGGGATCCCTTCGGTCTTTTTCCTAGGACTCCAGCTCTCTCTGCTGTTTGGACAATGGGGCCTAGTTTTCGAGGTACCTCGAAGCTGGAGGAATCTGATAGACTCAGGCGGGCGCTTGGCCGAGTGGGAGGGTTGCTGTCTGTTGGGTAGTGACGATGGCTAACTGGCTGCCAATTTCAGGGATCCCTCTGGCCCTGCTCGGCCCGGTGAAAGACCCAGTGCTGGTGTTTCTGATCCTCCTGACGATCATGCTGGTGGCCCCGCTGCTGTTTGAGCGGCTGCACCTGCCGGGGATCATCGGCCTGATCCTGGCCGGGTTGGTGGTGGGGCCCTACGGCTTGGGCATCTTGCAGCGGGACGGAACCATCGTCTTGTTGGGCACGGTGGGGCTGTTGTTTCTCATGTTCATGGCCGGCTTGGAGACCAGCCTGGAGGATTTGAAGCTCAACGCCGGCAAGGCCAGTGTCTTCGGGGTGCTCACCTTTCTGTTGCCAATGGTGATCGGCACGGCGGCCATGCTGGCCCTGGGGTATGGCTTTCTGGCGGCAGTGCTGGTGGCCTCGTGTTTTGCCTCCCACACCCTCATTGCCCTGCCGATTGTCTCCAAGTTGGGCCTGATGCGCCTGCAGGCGGTAACAGCCACCCTGGGGGCGACGTTGATTACCAATGTCTTGGCGCTGCTGGTGCTGGCGGTGGTGGTGCGCGCCCATCAAGGGGAGCTGACACTGCAATTCTGGCTGACGCTCATCCCCTCGATTGCCCTCTACGCGTTTGCCACCCTCTGGGGGGTGCCCCAGCTGGGCGGTTGGTTTTTCCAGCGCTTTGGCCACGATGAGGGGGCGGAGTTTACTTTTGTGATTGCCACCTTGTTCGTGGTGGCCTACGGGGCGGGGTTGATTGGCATTGAGCCAGTGGTGGGCGCCTTTTTGGCTGGGACGGCCATCACCCCCCTCATTCCCCAGCTCAGCCCCCTCATGAACCGGATTCAGTTCATCGGCAACACGTTGTTTATACCGTTTTTCTTGATCTCGGTGGGGATGCTGATCAACCCCAGCATTCTCTTGGGCGAGCCACGCACGCTGCTGGTGGGCGGAGTGACGATTGCCGCGGAGGTGGTGAGCAAGTTTTTGGCGGCTTGGATCCCGGCCCAACTGTTTGGCTGGCGCTTGGCCAGCGCTATGGTCATGTTCGGCCTGTCGGTAGCGCAGGCGGCGGCTACTTTGGCGGCAATCACGGTGGCTTTCAACGTGAAATTGGTGGATGAGCTGACGGTGAACGGCACCATCGCCATGATCCTGGTTACCTGCATTGCCTCGCCTTGGATCGTGGCCCGCTGGGGTGAGCGACTCCAGCCTGCAGAGGTGGCGGCAGAAGCTGGTAACCTACCCCAGCCAGCCTGGGGATCCCGCGTCCTGGTGCCGGTGGCCAACCCTGACACCGAGAGCAACCTGCTGCGGTTGGCTTTGATTCTGGCCAAGAAAGAAGGGGGGACGCTGCTGCCGCTGCACGTTTTGTCTGACTGCGCTGGGATCTCGCCGGCGGCTCTGGCCCGACAGGAGCAGTTGTTGACCTTTGCAGAGGCACTGGCCCACAGCGCCGCTGCTCGAGTGGAAGCCATTCGGCGGGTGGATGATGATCATTCGCTCGGCAACGGAACGGCAGGCAACCTTGGTGATCCTGGGCTGGAAGGGCTACTCCACCTACGCGGAAAATTTCTTTGGCAGCATCATCGACGCAGTGGTGCGGCAGGTGGGGATCCCGGTGCTGATTACGCGCTTCCCCGTCCCCATCGAGACAACACAGCGCATCCTTTTGGCAGCCCCAGAGTTGGAAGTGTCTCCCGGATCCCTGCAGCAGACGATTGGGCTGGCGCAGACGCTGGCCGAGGAATTGAAGGCGGCGCTGCAGATTCTCCTGGTGCAAACCCGACCGCCACGGGAGCGCTCTCCAGCCCTGGTGGCGGCAAGCTACGCCCATCTGCCGCTCCAACGGGTGCAAGGAGGGCTGGTGGCCGAGGTGTTGAAGGCGCTGCAGCCGGGGGATGCATTGGTAAACCCGCAGCCGCTCCCGTCTGGGCCGCGAGCCGGAGATCATCGCCCGTAACCGGCCTAACCTTCCCATCCTTGTGGTGCATTTGCCTGCTGCCTCCCTGGCACGGCCGCAGGAGGGCGTTCTGGCAGTAGGGGATCCCCCTTGGTCCTGACCTTGTGTGAACGCCGCCCCGGCTCCCCTGATAAACTGGGATTCCCAGGGGGGATGTCGCTAAGAGCAGAGGGGTATGGTTGCCTATTTGCTGGAAGTCGGCTGTGAAGAGCTGCCGGCCAGTTTTGTCGATTCGGCCCTAGAGCAGTGGAGGAAGGGGATCCCGGCCTCTTTGGCAGAAGCCCATCTGCAGGCCGAGGAGATGCAGCTTTTCGGCACACCGCGCCGCTTGGCAGTTCTGTTGCGGGGCCTGCCCACCCAGCAGCCGGATCGCACCCTGGAGGTGAAGGGGCCACCGGCTCAGGTGGCCTACCAAGATGGCCGGCTCACCCCTGCCGGGGAAAAATTTGCCCAGAAGCAGGGGGTGGATCCCGCCAGCCTAGAAATCCGACAGGTGGGCAAGGGATCCTTTGTCTTTGCCGTGCAGCGGGTGCGGGGGCGGCCGACGGCAGCGGTGCTCCAGGAATTGGTGCCCACCTGGATCACCACCTTGAGCGGCAAGCGGCTAATGCGCTGGGGCCATGGAGGGTTCAAGTTTCCCCGCCCCATCCGCTGGCTGGTCTCCCTCTGGGACGATCAAGTGCTGCCTTTGCTCTGGCCCACCCCTGAGGGCAATCCTCTGCCGGGCGTGGTGGCGGGTCGAGTTAGCCGTGGCCACCGCGTTTTGGGATCCCAGCAGGTTGTCCTGGAGCGGGCCGAGAGCTATGTTCAGCAAATGCAAGCAGCTGGCGTCAACCCCGACCCGGCGGCACGAGCGGCGCAGATCCAGGCGGAGGTGACCAAGCTGGCCAAGCAGGTGAACGGGCGAGCCCAGATCCCCCCTGTTCTGCTACAGGAGGTGGTGCAGTTGGTGGAGTGGCCAACAGCCGTTCTGGGGCGCTTTGAGCCGGAGTTTTTGCAATTGCCCCCTGCGGTCATCGAGACGGTGATGATCACCCACCAGCGCTACTTCCCGGTGCGGGATGGCCGGGATCCCGAGAAATTGCTACCCTACTTCATCACCATCTCCAACGGCGACCCCCGGCAAGCGGAGCGGATTGCAGCAGGCAACAGCCGCGTGGTGCGGGCGCGCCTAGCCGATGCCCGCTTTTTCTACGAGGAGGATCGCCGCATCCCCTTGGCCCAGCGGGTGGAGCGGCTGCAGGCGGTTACCTTTGCCGAAGGGCTGGGATCCATGCGCAATAAAGTGGAGCGCATCCGCCGCATCAGCCGCCTCATTGCCACTGCCTTAAATCTGGATCCCCAAGAACAAGCCTTAGTAGATCGCACGGCTTACCTGTGCAAGGCGGATCTGGTTACCCAAATGGTGTACGAGTTCCCGGAGCTGCAGGGGATCATGGGCGCCGAGTACGCCCGCCATGACGGCGAGCCGGAAGCCGTGGCAGAGGGGATCGAGCAGCACTACTGGCCCCTGGGGGCAGGGGAGGCTCTGCCCACCTCTTTGACCGGGCGGGTGGTGGGCTGGGCAGATCGCCTGGACACCTTGGTGGGCATGTTCCACCTGGGGCAGATCCCCACGGGTTCTTCGGATCGCTTTGCCCTGCGGCGGGCTGCCAACAGCCTGGTGTTGATTGCCTGGGAGGCCGGCTGGAGGTTGGATGTCAATCAGCTCCTGCGCCAGCTGGTGCAGGAGTATGCGGCGGGAAATGAAAAGACCTTAAAGGCCTTGCAGGAGTTTCTTGCCCAGCGGCTGCAAATCCTTCTGCAGGAGGAAAAGCAAATCGACTACGACTTGGTCAGAGCGGTGGTCGGGGATCCAGAGTCTGTCCACAGCGAGGATCCCCAGAAAGCGGAACTGACCTTGCGGGCTTTGAGCAACCTGCCCCTCACCCTGCTGCGGGCCGAGTACCTGCAACATCTGCGAGCTACTGAAGAATTGGTGGATCTCTACCCCACCCTCAACCGCTGCGCCCGCCTGGCCGCCCAAGGGGACTTGGACTACGCCGTGCTGGATCCGGCGGCTGTCGTGGATCCCAGCCTGTTTCAGGAGGGGGCAGAACGGGAGCTGTACGAGGCCTGTCAAAGGGTTTACCGGCTGGGGGTGGAGCCAGCCTTACAGGGAGACTTTACCCCGCTGGTGGAGGGTCTGCAGGCAGCAGCCCCTGCAGTGGATCGCTTTTTCGAGGCGGTTTTGGTCATGGATCCGAATCCCAGCCTGCGGACCAACCGGCTAAACCTATTGGGGATATTGCGCAACCAGTCCCGCCTGCTGGGAGATATGGGGGCTGTAGTCATGACAGGGGAAGCTGCGCCAGAAAAGAGCCGCTAGCTGCCGGCTGGCTCTTCCCTTTGCGGGAGAGGGATTATCCAAGAAAGCGCAAGCATTGCTGCAAGGCCCGCTGCACCGAGCTCAGGTAGCCCTCTCCGAACAGGTTGAGATGGTTAAGCCAGTGGTAGAGCTGGTAAAGAGGCTTGCGCCGGGAATACCCCTCATCCAGCGGATAGGCTTCTTGATAGGCCTGGTAGAACTCCGGTGGAAAGCCGCCAAAAAGCTCGGTCATCGCCAGATCCGTCTCCCGATCCCCGTAGTAGGTGGCCGGGTCGAAAATCACCGGTGAGCCATCGGGCAAGGCGCCGTAGTTGCCGCCCCAGAGATCCCCATGGAGCAGAGACGGGACGGGCCGGTAGTCCCGAAAGAAAGTCTCCAGCTCTGCCATGACCCGCTCGGCTTGGGCTACCCACGCGCCGCGGTAACCCCGCTGGCAGGCCAGCTTGACCTGGTAGAGCAGTCGCTGTTCCCGGTAGAAGTCCAGCCAGTTCTGCCGCCAACTGTTGATCTGCGGCGTCGAGCCGATGGTGTTGTCGCGATCCCAGCCGTAGCTGCCGTTGGGGGAGAGCGTGCGGTGCAACTGGGCCAACTGGGATCCCAGCAGACTTCCCGTTTGAGGGCGGGGCGAGGTCAGCTCCAGGTATTCCAGCACCAGGTAAGCCTGCCCATCTAGGGATCCCCAGGCAATCGGCTGCGGCACCCGCACGGCGTTGGCTGCTGCCAAGGCTTGCAGGCCCGCCGCCTCGGCTGCAAACATCTCCAGTGCCCCCCCTCCCCCGCGCGCCACTTTAACAAAGTAGTCCCTTGTTGCCTGGGCAGAAGGAGTCTGGAGCGCACAGGAAAACCGATAGGCGGCGTTGATGCTGCCCCCACCCACAGGACGGAAGTGGAGGGGACGTAAGGGATCCCCTGTAATTTCAGAAAGGTGCTGGGCAATAGCCTGCCAAAAATGCTGCATCAGTACGCTATTCTCCTTCCGTGGGCGCCGCTGCCTCAGGATCCAAAACAGCCCCTGCCCCGTAAAAGTCGAGATCAATGGCTTGGGATCCCCCCGTCGCCAACAGATCCATCAGGGATCCCAGCCGCCACCAGATCAATCCTGCCGTACTGAAGACAAGGATCCCGCCGACCAAGGCAGCCAAAGCCAGGGATAAGCCAAACACGTGCAAACAGGCAGCCACAAAGCCAAAAGTAAACCCACAGCAGAGGATATAGGTAAGGATCACCCCTGCTGTGCGGTAGGGAATCTGGCCTTGGCGCTCTCGGTTCCGCTGCCAGAGGGCTACCTGGTACTCCAACTTGTCTTTAAAGATGAGGCCGAAAATAACAGCAAAGAAGCTAAACAGGGCAATGGCCGAGTAGATAGGGGGGTTGACAAAGCTACGGGAAAACTCGCTGCTGACGTAGAGGGACTCCATGAGGCTTACTTGATCCAAGTCTCCCCTAGCTTAACATTCCTTAGCATCTTCTGCTTCCGAGGCAGTACCTACAAGAAGCCGGAAGGGGCCGAGCCATCGCGGCCACCTTCTCTTAGGCGACCACTTGGGGCATCAGTTGCTCAACCAATAGGAGCAGCGTATTGGCCACAGAGGCCGGCTCTTGGGCATTTAAGGTCGTGTGGGGAATCGAGCCATCTTGGTTGTTCAAGATCAGCAGAATGTCTTCCGGATCCCAGGCATTGGGGTGATCGACATGGGTGATCCCGATAACTGAGGGAGCACTTGTCCTAGCTCTCATAAAGGCTTGAATGGCCTGGGCATTGCGAAACTGGCCGGGCAGGTGGGCGGGTACCAAAAGAATATATCCGTGGGCACGCCTAATCAAAATATCCCACATAAAGCTAAAACGGGCCTGGCCGGGGGTGCCGTAGAGATGTAGCCACATCTCTTCTTCCTCTTCGCCAATTCTCAGGCGGCCAAAGTCCATGCTGACCGTTGTGCTCTTCTTAAGTTCTGCCACCTCATCGGTGGCCTTGCGATCCGTATCGACCACTTCGATCTCGCTAATAGTGCGAATAAAAGTGGACTTTCCAGCTCCCACCGGCCCGGTTACAACAATGCGGAGAATATTGTCCATAGCTCTCAGCTCCAAGCCCCCAGCGCAGGCCCACCTATCCCAACCCAATTAATCAAGATTAATCAAGAGGAAGCTAAGCTGTTAGCCCCGGTAGCGATCAAGCGCTTAAACAAAGCCTCGCTCATGCCTGTTTCTTGCTGTACAGCATTATAGGCCACCTCAAGATAGGCCTGCTCAATAAAGGAAAGGTCGATCATACAAACTTTGCTTAGGCTCATCCGCAGTTGTTCGGGCTTGCCCTCTTTGACCAGCCGACGACTCACCTCCTGGACAACCGTCGCCATGGCCGGCACCACGTGTTGAGGGCCAATGCCAACGCGCACATGAACTAGGCCAATTTTCCAGCGGCGATCGGCATACTGGGGACCCCAGTTGTCCATGCCTGTGAACATTTCCTTAAACCAGTCGGCAAAAGTCTGACCCAGCCGCTGCCGGTTATGCTTGGCAATGATGGCCGCCATCTCGGCATCGCGATCCAAATAGCTGTAAAAGGTATCCGACATTTCTGCGGCAATGCTGCTGCCCCAGTCGGCATTTTGCTGCAAAACCTTTCTGTCTTCGTCTGTAAATTGGGTACGCGAGATTAAGACTTGCAGCAGCTCCAAAGGTTTGATAGCCATAGTTCCCTCAGAATCAGGTCAAAGTCAAGCTCAGCTTCCCCGCTCTCTACTTCATGGCTTCCGCAATGCTTGCTGCGGCTCGCTTCATCTCCAAAAACAGCAAACCCTGCTTTACTTCATCACTAGCAATTGTCAACAGTACAGCATCGGGGCCGCAACTGGTTAAAACTCCATATCCCTTTTCTCCCTGCACAAGGACCCTCTCTATGGTTCCACGACCCAACTCTTTCCCAATCCGCTCCCCCAAAGAAAGCATGGCAGCAGACATAGCCGAGGTTCTCTCCTCGTCCATGCCTACGGGCAAGGCGGATGCCAATGGCAGCCCATCAGGAGTAACCACAGCCGCTCCTTGAATTCCTGGCGTGCTGGAAACGTAGTTCTGCAGAATTGCCTGCAAAGAGGATAAGTTAGCCATCCTTTCTCTCCCCGCTCTCAGTCCTTCTTGTCATTTTTCCATCTGTTCTTATACCTGCTGCAGAAGATAGTAGCGCAGAGATCTACCCAAAAAATCATCTATCACGAACTCCCCTCAGTAAAGTGGCAAGTCGCGCGACGAGGGAGGGCTTAACCTGCTCATTCCCTTCTTGGGAGGGAGGCAGCTTGGTGTTCAGCTTCTCCTTTGCGGTTTCTAGGTTGTCTGCTGCTGGTGCCGACTTGTCCAAGAAAGCCGGGAGAGAAGCAGAAGCAATAGTTGTTGGGCCGTCACAGGGGCTGATGAGCCCCAGCTTGGCCAGGCGGGCGCAGGCATAGCGAACTTCCAGAAGATCTGCCCCCAGCGCCCGGGCTAGGTCGGTCAGCCGGCGCGAAGGCGAAACCTGCTCCAGGATCCCCCACTCTAAGGCAGAGAGCTTGTACAAGGGCAGCTCAGTGCTGGTGCGCCAGAAATAGCTGTCCGGCTGCGGCAGGTTCTCCTCAGGAAACTGATCGAGCTTAAGCTGCTGCAGCGCTTCCAGAACCACAGCACTGGCCCCCTTGCTTAGGCCAGTCATCTCCCGATAAGGCATGGGTGCGTTAGGTAGGAAGCTGAACTGACCCGCTTCCAGAGCAAACAAGCTGTAGAGACCCACCTGCAGTTGATGGCGGAAGAGCTTGGCCAAAGCTGCTGGCGAGATCAACCCTTGCCGCTGCAAACACCGCCCCAGCGGCTCTTCTAGGCCGCAGAAAGAAGCCAGCTTTTCCACCACCCGCTTGCTAACCAAGCCGGAACGGGCCAACAAACTCTCCAAGCAGTGCTCCTCTTCGGGGGGCAGAGCTGCAATCACCCGACCTTGGTAAAACCAGATTCTGTAGATACCGTTTGGGGCCCAGATGGAAAGTTGCCCTGTCTTGCTGCCCCTTTCGATTAGTTGCAACAGATCGGGCAAAGAAAATTCCTGGAGGTCTCCAACGATGGCCATAGCAATTCTTTAGCCTCGTAAAGCCGGCATGGGGAAATGCCATAGGATTTTACCCTGCCGGCTTATTTTTCGCGAATGGTTTTGAGGAGGCTAGAGAGGCGGCTAACCAAAGAAGGCTTAACCGGCTCCTTCTCTTCCCGAAGGGTGGAAAGAAGCTTAGAAGCCGCCGCGAGCGCAGGTTGAGGCGTAGCCGCCGAGCTGTCGCAGGGGCTGATGAGCCCCAACTTGGCCAGGCGGGCACAGGCATAGCGCACTTCCAAGAGATCTGCCTTCAGGGATTGAGCCAACTCAACTAGGTTACGAGCGGGGGAAATCTGCTCTAGGATGGCCCACTCCAGCGGCGAGAGTTTGTACAAGGGCAGCTCGGTGCTGGTGCGCCAGAAGTAGCTGTCCGGCTGCGGCAGGTTTTCTTCCGGGCGCTGCTCCAACCGAAGTTGCTGCAGCGCTTCCAGAACCACGGCGCTGGCCCCTTTGCTTAGGCCGGTCATCTCGCGGTAGGGCAGGGGCACGTTGGGCAAAAAGCTAAACTGGCCAGCTTCTAGAGCAAAGAGGCTGTAGAGCCCCACTTGCAGTTGATGGCGGAAGAGCTTGGCCAAAGCTGCTGGCGAGATCAACCCTTGCCGCTGCAGGCAAAGGCCTAGAGGCTCCTGCAAGCTGCAGAGGAAGGCCAACTCCGCCACCACCTGCTCGTTGACCAGGTTTAAGCGTACCAGCAAGCGCTCCAACCGATGCTCTTCTTGGGGAGATAAGGCCGCCACCACGCGCCCCTGATACAGCCAAACTCGATAAATGCCAGTAGGTGCCCAAACCGACAGTTGGCCTGTTTTCTTTCCTTTTTCCATCAAATGCAACAGGTCGGCTAGGGAAAATTCCTGAAGATCTCCGAGCATTGCCATGTTTCCGCGCTCCCTCTACCTATTGGATCCGGCCTTTTCAGTATTTTCCCGGTTTTTCCCTTGCTAAGCAAGTTACAAAAAAGGGCAACTCCGGGCAAGCTTAAGCTCGATTCTACACTTAGATGCTCAAAAGTTACAGCTAATTCATCTTTTCAATCAAACTTAACCAGAGTCCCCACTCTCTAGGCCTCAATGGAACAGAAGTTGTGGCGGAAATCCAGCAAAACTTCGGAAATAGCAACAGGTACCAGTTGAGATATTTGTAGTTTTTAATACTTTTTAACTCTGACCATCAGAAGATCCACTGGATGTAAAAGTTCGCTTGAGAAGGAGTGAATTGAGGACTACACTGAGGGAGCTGAAGGCCATGAGGCCGCCTGCTAGAGCGGGGCTGAGGCCGAGGCCGAATCCGGGCAGAAGCGCGCCGGCGGCCACCGGGATCCCGACCAGGTTGTAGGCGAAGGCCCAGAGGAGGTTTTGCTGGATTTTGCGGAAGGTGGCGCGGCTAAGGCGGATGGCTTCTACCACGTCCCAGAGGCGGTTGCGCATGAGGATGATATCGGCAGTCTCCAGGGCGGCAGCGGTGGCAGAGTGCAGGGCAATGCCCACATCGGCTTGGGCCAAGGCGGGAGCGTCGTTGATGCCATCCCCCACCATGGCAACTCTCCGGCCCTGGGCCTGCAGATCTCGGATAACCTGGGCTTTATCTGCCGGCTGCACCTCGGCAATGACGCGGATCCCTGGCACCTGTAGAGCTTGGGCCACCTGCTGGGCCACCTCGGCCCGATCCCCAGTCAGTAAGACCACCTGCAGGCCCATTTTCTGGAGCTGTTGCAGGGTTGCCTGGGCATCAGGCCGCAAGGGATCCTGCACCGCCAACAACCCCACCAGGGATCTGTTCAGGGCCACGCCCACCACCGTTTTGCCAGCTTCCAGCAGCGCCTTGGCTTGGGTCTGCGCCTCAGGAGAAAGCGGGATCCCCAGGGCGGCAAACCCCTCTAGGGAGGCCAAGAGGACCTCTTGCCCTTCCACCCGCGCCGAGGCCCCCACTCCCGGCTGGGTGTGAAACTCGTCGGCAGAAAGCAAGGCCAGTCCCCGCTCGCGGGCGGCCCCCAAAATGGCTTGGGCTAGAGGATGGCGGGTGCCGCTTTCTACTGTGGCCGCCAGTTGCAGCAGCCGAGCCGGATCCAGGGCAGGGTCGAGGGCAAGGCAATCCGTTAGGTGCGGATCCCCCTGGGTGAGGGTGCCGGTTTTGTCGAAGACGACTGTTTGCAGGCGGTGGGTTTTCTCCAGGACATCGCCGCCGCGGATGAGCAGTCCCCGCTCCGCACCCAAGCCGGTGCCCACCAAAATGGCTACGGGTGTAGCCAATCCCAGGGCGCAGGGGCAGGCCACCACCAGCACCGAGATGGCCAGCTTAAGGCTAAGGAGCAGAGGGGTAGGATGGGGGGGGTGATCCCCTAGGTGCAGAGAGGAGTGGAGACCAACCCCCATCAGGAGCTCGCTTCCCCAGAGCGGGATCCCAACCCAGTACCAGAAGGCAAAGGTGAGAAGGGCCAGCGCCATCACGCCGTAGGTGAAGTAACCGGCCACCCGGTCGGCCACGCCTTGGATAGGGGCCTTGCGGGCTTGGGCTTCTTCCACCAGACGGATGATCTGGGCCAGGGTGGTGTCTTTCCCGGTGCGCGTAGCCCGGCACAGCAGCAGCCCTGATTGGTTGACCGTCCCGGCCACGACCGGATCCCCTGGCTGTTTGAGCACAGGTAGGGATTCGCCGGTGAGCATGCCCTCGTCCACCGTGGCCTGGCCGGCAATCACTTCTCCATCCACCGGAATCTGCTCCCCGGCCCGCACCTGCAGCCAGTCCCCCACCTGCACTTGTTCGATGGGGCACCACTCTCCCTCTGAGCTCAGGGATCCCCCCGCCTCTTGGGGTGGCACTCGGCGAGCCAAGCTGGGGCGCAGGCTCAGCAAGGCCTGCAAGCTGCTGGCGGCCCGCAGACGGCTCTGCTGCTCCAGGGCCCGCCCCAGCAGGATGAAGCTAAGCAGCATCACCGGCTCGTCAAAGAAGCACTCCCAGCCCACCTGCGGGGCCAACAGCCCCACCAAACTGGCCAGGTAGGCGGATCCGGATCCCAGAGTGACTAGGGTGTTCATGTTGGGAGCCAGCCGCCGCGCCGCCCGCCAGCCGTCCAGGACAAGGCCACGGGCTGGGCCGACGAAGGTCAACGTCGCCAACCCCCAGTGCAGCCAGACCTCGTTGAGGACGGGCAAGCCTAGACGAGTGAACAGATCCAGGTGGCCAGCGGCAGAGATGAGCAGTAAAAAAGCGGCGGTGAGGGCCTGGCGAATGTGGGCTTGGGTCTGCCGCCGCTGCTGGGAGAGGGGATCCGCAGGCGCCTCCAGGGCCCTCTTCCCTCCGGCTGGGGAGGGATCTGGGGGAGAATCGCCCCTGCCGGCGGCACAGGAGCTGGGAAACCCTGCCTCTGTCAAGATCCGGGCCAGATGTTCTGGATCAGGCCGGCTGCCAGGGGCAAATTCCACAAGGGCCGATTCGGTAACTAGGTTAACGCTGGCTTTGACCACCCCCGGCTGGTTGAGCAAGACTTGCTCGACGGCCCGAACACAGCCGGCGCAGCTCATGCCTCCAACATGAAGCAGCAGGGATCCCTGCCCAGCCTGTTCCTGAAAGGGCCCGTGGGACTTCTCTAGGTCTGGCGGCTGAGCTATCCGCTTGGGGAACTTCGCATCTGTAGTAGCCATCTCTAGCGGGTCAACGAAACTTTTCCCTCACCCCCCCGCCTCTCTCCTCTTGGGAGAGGGAAGCAGTTCCGCAGCCATGAGTAGTGAGCCTGGGGGTAAGGAGATCCCCCCTATCCTAGCGTTGGCATCTCAGGCCCTTACCTATCCCCTTTGAACCCGCCGCTCAAACTCCTCGCGGGTGGCATCCACCAGTTGCACCGCCTCTGGGTAGAGCTGCGGGTGGTTTTGCTTAAGCCAACTCAAGAGCCGCGCCAACTGGGCGGCGCAGAGATCCAGATCGGCCTGAAAAATCACTGCCGCTGCCATGTGCTGGGCGTATTCGGGGGGATGGCCCTGCTGTGTCAGCTCCGCCGTCAAGGCGGCCAAAGCCTGCTGGCGAACAGAGGGGGCGGAGCCTTCCGGGATGGACATAGGCGGGATCCCTCAATCAGCAGAGTAGCGGCGCAGGGCTAAGGTCACGTTATGCCCCCCAAACCCAAAGGCATTGACCAGGGCCACGTCAATGGCCATCTGCCGCGCCTTGTGGGGCACAAAGTCCAGCCCTTCGCACTCGGGGTCAGGGTTATCCAGATTAAGGGTGGGGGGAACCCAGCCGTGGTAGATGGCCAGGGCCGTCGCCACGGTAGCAATGCCGCCTGCCCCCCCCAACAGGTGACCGGTCATGGATTTGGTGGCGCTAATAGCCAGGCGAGGGGCATGCTCGCCGAAAACTGCCTTGATGGCCTGCACCTCGGCAACATCCCCCACAGGCGTGCTGGTGGCATGGGCGTTGATGTGCTGCACCTCTTCTGGCCGGATCCCTGCATCTTTGAGGGCTAGCCGCATTGCGCGGGCAGCGCCCTCGCCGCCGGGAGCAGGGTTGGTGATGTGGTGGGCATCACAGGTAAGGCCGTAGCCGACGATCTCGGCGTAGATCTTGGCACCGCGGGCGCGGGCATGTTCCAGCTCCTCCAGCAGGAGGATCCCCGCTCCCTCCCCCATCACAAAGCCATCCCGATCCCGGTCAAAGGGCCGGCAGGCCTGCGCAGGAGCCTCATTGCGGGTGGAAAGGGCCTTCATGGCGCTGAAGCCAGCCACCGACAGGGGAGTCACTGCCGCTTCTGTGCCCCCTGTAATGGCCACCTGCACTTCCCCCCGCTGGATAAGCCGAAAGGCATCGCCAATGGCGTTGGAGCCGGAAGCACAGGCCGTCACCGTGCAGGAATTGGGCCCCTTGGCGCCAAAGTGAATGGCCACATGGCCCGCCGCCATATTGGCAATCATCATCGGTACCATGAAGGGGCTGCAGCGATCCGGCCCTTTTTGCAAGTAGATGGTCTGCTGCTCTTCCAAAACCCGGATGCCGCCAATGCCAGTACCCAAGATTACCCCCACCTGCTCGGCGTTGAGATCGGTAATGCGAAACTGGGCGTCCTCCAGCGCTTGTTGGGTGGCAGCCAATGCCAGATGGACGAAGCGGTCGGTGCGCTTGACGTCCTTGCGGTCCAGGTAGTCGAGGGGATCAAAGCCCTTCACCTCCCCGGCAATGCGGCACTCGTGGCGAGAGGCGTCAAAGTGGGTAATTGGCCCAATGCCAGAGCGCCCTGCCAGCAGACCCTGCCAAAACTCGGCAGGAGAGTTGCCAAGGGGGGTTATCGCCCCCAGGCCCGTGATGACAACGCGACGGTGGGAGTTGGTTGGGACGGACATAGGAGCGGCGGCAGGATCCATAGACAACCGTGAGTCCTCTTCCTTAGCACTCCCCCTCGAGGGGGAAGGGGGAGGCCTACCCCCTCTCCCAGCTTAGGCAGCCTTCTTGGAGAGGATGTAGTTGACGGCATCCTGCACCGTGGCAATGCCCTGGGCATCCTCATCGGGGATTTCTAGATCGAATTCCTCCTCGAATGCCATGACCAGCTCTACGGTATCAAGACTGTCGGCCCCTAGGTCGTTCTGGAAATTGGCCTCCAGGGTTACTTTGTCGTCCTCAACACCCAGTTGTTCGGACACAATCTTGCGAACCCGCTGGTAGACTTCCTCGGCACTCATGCTTGCAACCCTGCAGTCTCTTGGCTATAGCTATCAAAGTACCCCCCTATTGTATCGAACAAGGGATCTCCTCTTGCGAGAGGCATGCCTACTTTTTTGACCGCAGAGGGGGGAAATGGCTTTTCCGGTTCCAGAAAGAGCAGCTAGGATAGTCAATTGCATCTTAGAGTCTCGAGGAGAACCTGCTTCCATGCCCCGCGCCTATGAAACGATGCTGATTGTGCGCCCCGACCTCTCGCAGGAACCCCTAGCCCAACTTCTCAGCGAACAGGAGTCACTCCTACGAGAAAACGGGGCGACCGACCTGGAAATTACCAACCGTGGCAAGCGTCGCTTCGCTGGGTTTGAGATGAAAAAGTTTAAGGAAGGACTGTACATCCAGTTCAACTACAAGGCCGAGCCGAAGGCAGTGGCCACCTGGGAGAAAAATCTGCGCATCAACGAGAACGTGCTGCGCTACATGACCCTGCGCCGGGATTGAGTCAACAGAATCCCATCCTGAGCCCAGACTACAATGTCAAGGGGCCTTGTTTCCACCTACTAGTGAACTTCCTGGGGCTTAGTCATGAACTCGATTGTTTTGATGGGGGAGGTAGCGAGTGAGCCAGAGCTGCGCTACACACCCGATAACCTAGCGGTTGCATCTTTGCTCCTGCGCTTCCCCAGCTTGCGCCCAGAGGAGCCGCCCTACCAGGTGCGGGTTGCCTCTTTTGGAGAGCTGGCCCAGCGGGTGGTGGATACCTGTCACGTGGGGGATCAGATCACAGTAGAGGGTCAGCTGCACATGAATGTGGTAGAGCGGGATGGACGCAAGGAGAAGCTGGCGGAGATCACCGCCCGCCGCATCCATCAACTTAGCTCTGCTCGGGTTCTCTCCCTAACGGGGATGGGCGACTCCAGCAGGGAGACTGTTGAAGAAGAGGTCGCCCCTCTGCCTGACCAAGACGAGATCCCGTTCTAGAGGCGGTGGGCCTCCAACTGCTGCTCAGCCCTGGAGAGCTCCTACTTGGCAAGCTTCACCCACCTCCCCCAAGGAGGGGGTGGGTTGAGGAGCAAGCAGAAGGTTGCCCCTTTTGCCTAGAGAGGTCAATGCAGTTAAGGAAGTTGGTATGTTCAGCAGGATTCTGGTGGCAGTGGATCGGTCGGAGTTGAGTGAAGGGGTATTTCAAGGGGCCCTCCAGGTGGCAAAGGCCCTAGGGGCTCAGATGATGCTCCTCCACGTTTTGTCGCAGGAAGAGCCTGGCGCTCCCGAGCCGCCGATGATCTTGGGCATGGACTACAACTCTACTCTCAGCGCCGAGCTGTGGCAATCCTACCGGGAGCAGTGCGCCATTTTCGAGCAAAACCAGATGAACTACCTGCGCTCTCTGGTGGAGAGGGCGGCCGAGGAGGGAGTGTGCGCCGAGTACAACCTCAGCTATGGCAGTCCCGGTCGGGTCATCTGTGACTTGGCCCGCTCTTGGCAAGCCGACCTAATCGTTGTGGGTCGCCGCGGTTACTCTGGGCTGAGCGAGCTGTTTTTAGGTAGCGTCAGCAACTATGTGCTCCACCACGCCCCCTGCTCAGTTCTAACCCTCCAGGGAGAGAAGCTGAGAAAGGGATCCCAGCAGCAGGAAAACCAAATGGCCACCCCGCCGTCCTAGGGCGAAGCCTTTTCCTCTGCTTCTTTCTCCTCTAGCAGTTGCTTGACCTCTGTTTCAATGCTGTTGAAGGTGCTAAGGTCGAGCACAGCTATATCGGGTTGGCGGCTACTGCGGGCATAGGCGCGTAGGCCAGCGGCACTGAGGCTCAGGGTCAGGGGCTCCTGCTCTGTCTCAGGCTTGGGTGCAATGTCAAGCTTGAGGTCTGGCGTGGCTAGGGCCTTCTGGGCGTCGGGATCGGTTTCTGGCACAAACTCCTTGGCACGGGCAGCATTGAGGCTGGCCAAGAGAGAGCTGAGGTTAACTGGCTGGCCGGGTCGTTCTGGGTTTTCCCAGCGCAGCTCCAGCGATCCCTTCTCCTGCGGCAGAGGGTTGAGGGTAACTCGCTCCCCTAGCGACTCTAGGGTAACTTGGCCGACTTGGTTGGGGTTGAGGCGGGCAAGGCGGTGATCCCGCAGCTCCTCCAGGTCGGCGCGGAGGATGTCGGCAGTACTGGTGAGGAGGGTAGCCACCGCCGGGTGTTCAGAGGTAATGACGTACACCTGGCCCTCTTGCTCCGCTCCTAAGGCCACGCTCAGGGTTTTGCCGTCCTTGAGCTCAACGCTTAGCTGGGCAGAGGGCTTCTCCAGCCCATAGGGAGCCAGCTCTGCCTTGGTTTCAGCGGGAAACTCCACCGCCTGCAGACGAGACAGGGTGTTGAGCAGGCGGTCAACGTTGAGGTCATCGGCAGGCAGCTCTCTGGGCTCGACAATCTGCCAAGTCTCCTCCTGCCGCTGCAAGCGGACAACCTCTGGCTCTGCCTCGGCCAATTGCACTTGGAGAGACTTCACCGCCGCCCTATCAAAGCGCAGCAGGGTTTTGTCCCGCAACGTCAAAAGGGAAGGAAGCAGGGATCCCTTCTGACTGCTGGCCAAGAGCACTACCTTGCCTCCTTCGGGTTGGGCGTAGAAGCCGGAGCCGTCGAAGTTGTCATTGCCGATGGCCAGGCGATAAGGATCCCCTTCCTTGGGGAAAAGAGCAAGCTGGTAGCGCGGCTGGTCTAGACCAAAAGCAGCTAGATCGCTGGCTTCCTCCAAGGTTACCTGGGGCGTGAGGCGGGAGAAGGTGTTGAGGAGCTGCTCCACCGGAAAGTCCAGGGCTGCTGACTGGATGGGCTGGAGGACGCGCCAGCGAGAGCCTTCTTCTCCCTCAGGAGTGCGCTCCAAAACAATTGCTTCGGGTTTCCCCTCTTTTTGCTGGCGGATCTCGATGCGGGCAATGGTGTCGGGGGCAAAGTGGAAAAGCCGCGCCCGCTCCGCCTGCTGCTGCTGGCGCAGCTGCTGGAAACTGTCGAGGAGGAAATACCCCAGCAGAGCGGCCACCGCCAAACCCAAGAGAATCCAGGTGCTGCGCTTAAACATGCTTGTCCTCCCCCAGCTCTACCGCCTTTGCCACCAAAGCACGGCCCCCACCCCCAACGCCACCAGCGGCAGGAGTACCGTCGATCCCAGCACCAACCAGCGGAAGTTCTGGTCGGTCAGGGTGAGACGGCGGTCGGTAATAGATTTGGGGCGGATGGAGATCTGCTCGGTCTGTTCGGTTAGCCAGTTAACCGCGTTGAGGAAGAGATCCCGGTTGCCCTGCTGCCGCAGGTTGCCGTCAAGAGCAAAGTTGACATTGCCAATGACCACCAGGCGGGCCTCAGGTGCTGAACTCTGCTGGGAATCCTGCTTCTCGCTTCTTTCCAGCCGGCGGCTCAAGGCGACACCTAGGGTTAGCGGGCCAGGCTTGTCTTGAGCCGGGTCAAATTGCACGGGGCCAGCCTCCAGGTTGGGGCTGGTCTCCCCCCAGCTCTGGGGGCTGGTGCGCAGCAAGGGTGTGGCCTGGATCCCTTCGCGGGCTTGGGTTTCTACAGAACGAGCCAGAGGAAAGAGGGTCATCAGCCTCTGCTCGGCCAAGGGGGCGGTAATAGGGTGATCCCCGTAGGTGGTAACTAGGGCAACTGCCGGCCCCGTGCCCAGGAGTTGGCTGACGCTGCTCACCTCGATAAGGATGTCATCTCCCAAAACCACGCCCCACTCTTCCAGCAAGGGATCCAAGCCAGCATCCACCCGTGGCCCAATGAGCAGCAGCAGGCGCCCTCCCTTGGCCAGGTACTCCTGCAGCTTCTCCACCTCCCCCGGGAAGAGAGCCCGCTGCGGCCCTGCCAACACCAGCACATCGGCCTTGTCCGGGATCTCCGACTGCACCAGGTTCAAAGGCTCCACCCGATAGCCTTCCTGGCCGAGGGCTGCCACGGCCTGGGCCAGGGTGGGGGTGCCTTCCCGCGCTTCTAGGCCCACTTCCCCATGCCCTTGCACGAAATAGGCCAGCAGCTCCCCGCGGTTGACCACTTTAGACAAGACGGGGGTCAGTTTGCTCTCCAGCTCAGGGGCAGGGGGCTGCGGCAGTTGCTGCCGGCTTTCTCCCGCCTCCACCACCAGGGTGTTGTTTTGCGTCACCTGCAGCCGCTGCACCGTTAGGGGATCGCGGTTGGGATCCACAAACTCAAATTGGAAGCGCTCAGGGTTGAGGCGGCGGTAGCGCTCCAGTTGCTCCCGCAGGTTGGGATCCGGCGCCGTGGTAACCACCCAGACTTTCACCGGCTGGGCCAACCCCTGCAGCAGTTGCCGGGTTTGAGGCGAGAGGGTAAACAGGCCCTCCTCAGTGAGATCCAGGCGCAGGTCGTAGCGCACCGCTACCACATTCACCAGCACCAGGATGACGGCCATCGCCGCCACCGCCACCAGGATGTTGGCGTTGGTCTGAGTGGATCGCAGCCCCAAGAACAGGCTCACCTCCTGCCGGTGGGTGAAGCCCCAAACCACCACCAGAGCCAAGCCCGTGGCCATGAGGCTGAGGGGCACCGCCGTCCAGCCGGTGAGAGCGGATCCCACCAGCAGGCCGATGGCAATCACACCAAGGCCGACGATCCCCGTCCAATCTGCCAGTGCCCGCCAGTCCTTCATCACTGCACGCCTCCCAAGACAACCCTAGCCCTGCTGCCAGCGCAAGCTTTCCACCGACTGCACCGTGGCAAACAGCCCCAGCACAATGATGCTGAGGAAAAGGACGACGCTACTGCTGCTGAGGATCCCTTGCACCCAGTTGCTGTATTGCTGCAGCAGGGAGATGTGCCGCAGGGTAGCGGCAATCCACGTGTTCTCCTGGCCGGCGGCAGCGTCGATGACCCAGAGCAGCAGGATCAACCCAAAGGTAGCCACTGCAGCAATGAGGGTGCTGTCTGTTAGAGAAGAGACAAATAACCCCAAAGCCATGACACTACCCGCCAGCAGGGCAAGTCCCACATAGCCCATCAGAGTTAAGCGGTAATCCACCGCTGGCCTGGCGCTACTTAGCACCAGCACGTGGTAAACCAGAGGCGGCAGCAATAAGGTAATGAAGAACACCCAGACCGCCAGCCACTTGCCCAGGGCCACCTCTAGGTTGGTAATGGGGGAGGTAGCCAACAGCTCCATCGTGCCCCGCCGCCGCTCCTCGGCGTAGGAGCTCATGGTGAAGATAGGCAATAAAAATAGGGAAAGGGTGCTCAGCAAATTGAGAAACTGCTGCGACAGGATGGTGGCGGCATCGAAGGGGTTCTCTTGGCCAAACTGGGCAAAGAGATCCACCTGCTGGGAGAAGTTAATGACCCGCACCAAGATGTTGACAAAGAAAAACCCCGCCAGGCCCCAGAACACCGCCGCCACCACATAGGCAATGGGGGAGGTGAAGTAGCCGCGCAGTTCTTTGCGAAAAATGGCCACTGCTCCGTTCATGCTGCTTCCTCCAATGTGCCTGCGGATCCCTCTTGGGTGGTGAGCTGCAGGAAAATCTCTTCCAAAGAAGCCTGGGGACGACCGATCTCGTAGAGGTCGATCCCCGCCTGCACCAGGACCCTGGCCACCTCCGGGATCCAGCCTAAGGACTCTGTCCCTTTGTCGCGAACGGCAGCAACGTTGCTTTTAAGCTGCACCTGCCAGCGAGGGGGATCGGATCCCAGGGGCTGCAAACTCACCACCTCCACCTGGGGCAGGTTTTGCAGGGCCGCCCGGATGGCCGTTTCCTCAGGGGCGCCCACCACCAGCTTTGCCTGCTGCCGATCCTGCACCTGTGCCGTCAGCTCGGCAGGCGTGCCGATGGCTGCCACCTGGCCGCGGTTGATGATCACCACCCGGTCGCAGGTCATGCTTACCTCCGGCAGGATGTGGGTGGAGAGGATGATGGTGTGCTCCCCTGCCAGACTTTTGATGAGGTTGCGCACCTCGATGATCTGCTTGGGATCCAGCCCAATTGTGGGCTCGTCGAGGATAATCACGGGCGGGTCGTGCACTAAAGCTTGGGCCAGGCCCACCCGCTGCTTGTACCCCTTGGAGAGCTTGCGGATGAGGGTGTGGCGCTTGTCTTCCAGGCTGCAGCGGCGAATTACCTCGTCTACCCGCCTAGGTCGGTCACCAGCGCTGACCCGCTTAATCTGGGCAACAAAGTGCAGGTAGGCCTCCACCGTCATATCGGGGTAGAGGGGCGGGTTTTCTGGCAAATAGCCAATGCGCTGCCGCACTGCCATCGGGTTTTCGTGCACATCAAACCCGGCCACCCGCGCCGTTCCTTCCGTAGCCGGCAAGTACCCCGCCAGAATGCGCATCGAGGTGGTCTTGCCGGCGCCATTGGGCCCTAGAAACCCCATGATCTCGCCGGCATTCACCTGGAAAGAAATATCGCGGATGGCGGTAAAGCTGCCGTAGGTTTTGCTCAGATGCTCTACCTCAATGGCAGCCATGGTTGCCGAAGCAGTGGATAAACCTGTCATCGACGCTTCCTCGCTTAGAGGGTTAGCGGCAGTTGTGGACCCAGAAGGCCTGTTAAGCCGGGGACAAACGACGCCAAGGCCATTTGCAAACTTAGCATAGCGGCGCCCGGCCTCGGCAGACGGGATCCCCATCCCCCTTTTGGTGGGGACTCAAGGTCCTAGGGATCCCCACTCCTCCAGCCCCAAGACCCGGCTCTCCCCAGGGCGGGCGGCCACCACCTCGCCAATAGGGAAGGCTTCCGGCAGCAGCGATCTCAGCAAATCTTCCGCCGCAGGGGGCACCACCAGCACATAGCCCACCCCCAGGTTAAAGGTGTTGAACATCTCCAAAGTCTCCACCTGGCCCTGCTCCTGCAGCCAGAGAAATTCCTGTGGGATGGGCCAACTGTGGGGCTCTAGCCGCGCCGCCTGGCTAGGAGCCAAACAGCGGGGCAAGTTTTCCGGGATGCCGCCGCCGGTGATGTGAGCCATGCCGTGGATGGGGATCCCTGCCGCTTGCAGCCGCTGCACCGCCTGCACGTAGATGCGGGTGGGGGTGAGAAACACCTCCGCCAAAGGCCGATCCCAGCCGGAGGGTTGGTGGTCCCAGCGCCAGCCTCGCTCGGCCACAATGCGCCGCACCAGGCTGAAGCCGTTGCTGTGCAGGCCGCTGCTGGGCAGAGCCCACAGCCGATCCCCCAGCTGCACCTGAGAGCCGTCTAGAATGTCTGCCTTGTCCACAACCCCAACGCAAAATCCCGCCAAGTCGTACTTTCCAGGCGGGTAGAATCCCGGCATCTCCGCCGTTTCTCCCCCCAGCAGTTGGCAGCCGGCCTCCTGGCAGCCCGCTAAAATGCCCTCGATGACTTGCCAGAGGGCCTCTGGCTGCAGCTTGCCGGTGGCAATGTAGTCCAGGAAAAACAGCGGCTTGGCTCCCACCGTCAGCACGTCGTTGACACACATGGCCACTAGATCAATACCGACGCCGCGGTGCTGCCCCCACTGCTGGGCAATCTCCAGCTTGGTCCCCACTCCATCGGCCCCGGCCACCAGAACCGGGGCACGGTAGCCTGCTGGCAGCTCGAACAAGCCGGCAAAGCCGCCAATGCTACCCAAGACTCCGGGGGAACCTGTAGAACTCCGTTCAACGCGCTCCCGGATCCCTTGGACAAAAGCGCGTCCGCGATCGATGTCAACCCCTGCTGAGCGGTAGTCCAAGATGCCAAATACCCTTACGATAACTGGACTTGGGCTTTTGCGCCTGGGCAGGCAAACCAGTCAATCCAGAAACCCATGGTACATTAACTTCTGTTTTAGCCATCGCGTTGGAAGTTGGACGAGTTGAAGAGGAGCGCGGCCTCATGCAAACTCAAAAATGGCTTGGACAGGGACTGGCTCCTGCCCCCAAGTTGGGCTTGGTTAGCTGTCTCTGTGTCACAGCTTTAAGCTGGCCCATGGGTCTGCTCAGTAATGCCAGGGCCCAAGCGTCAGCCCGCAGTGGCTCTACCACCACCCAAGCCGCAGAGTTACCCCTGGAAGGCCCTTCGCTTTCTCCCGCAGCCAAGCTTGTCTTTGCTCCCCAGCCCAATCCTTCCCTGCCTGCAAAACCTGGCACCTTGAACGTGCAGGACTTGTCGTCTCTCCTCCCCTCCCCCCAGGCAAGCCTCCCTCGGCTCCTCGAAGAGCCCATCCTCAAGATTGGCGAACAAAAGCAGTCTGCTCCTCAGCCCATTGCCACCCTCTACGCCTACCTAATCGACGGGCGGCAGGCGGTTACCGTCTATGTGCGGGACTTGCCCATTGTTACCTTTGTCGAGCACCCTCGCTTGGAGCCGCCGTTGCTGCGGGCCAGTTCTCTAGTGGCCCAGCTCAACCAAATGGCCCAGGGATCTCTAGAAGACACCACCATCACCCTGGCTTGGACCGAGCCCAAATCCGGGGATCGTCTCTATGCCGTTCGGGTTAACGGCAAGGAATTGTTGCGTGTTGATGAAGGCGTACTCCTGGTGGATAACCAACGCCCAGTGGATACAGCCCTTCTGGCCACCAATCGGCTGCGCCGGCTGCTGCTGGGTGCTCCTCCTCTCCCTGCTCCTGTCTTGCCGCAGCTGGCTACTCTAAAAGCCAAGACTGCCGCTCCGCCGCCGCCAGTTCCAGTCCAGCAGCTCAAGGCTAGTCTAGTGCAGGAAGGGATCGCCTCTTGGTACGACCTACACCCCACTCGCAACGAGATGACGGCAGCCCACCCTACGCTGCCCTTCGGGACGGTAGTGCGGGTAACCAACCTGAGGAATGGCCGCCAGGTTGTGGTGCGCATCAATGATCGCGGCCCCTTTATCCCCAATCGAATTATCGACCTCTCCCTAAGGGCGGCAGAAGCTCTGGGTATGGTGCAGGCAGGCCTTGCCCCCGTGCGCGTGGAGGTGCTCCCCAGGCGCTAGAGCGGGGGCAAAGGCGGCTCCGTTAGTGGAACATGCTGCTGACGGAGCTATCTTCGTGGATACGCCAGATAGCTTCCCCTAGCACATTGGCCACCGAGAGGATGGTCAGCCCAGGAAACTGCTTCTCTGGCGGGACAGGAATGGTGTTGGTAACAATCACCTCTTCAAACAAGCCGCCTTGCAGGCGTTCAATGGCGGGATCGGAAAAGACAGGATGAATGGCACAGGCATAAACTGCCTTGGCTCCCGCCTTGCGCAGCAACTTTGCCCCTTCGGAGATGGTGCCCGCCGTGTCAATCATATCATCCACGAGGATGGCAATCTTTCCCCGCACGTCGCCAATGAGGTTCATGACCTCCACATCATTGTGGGCCTGGCGACGCTTGTCAATGATGGCCAGCGGAGCTTCCTTGAGTTTTTTGGCAAAAGCACGGGCCCGCGCCACACCCCCCACATCGGGAGACACAACGACAATGTCTTCCTCGAGGAGGCCTTTTTCTTTGAGGTAGGCCTGAAGAACCGGCTGGGCATAGACGTGGTCGAGGGGGATGTCGAAGTAGCCCTGGATCTGGGCCGAGTGCAGATCCATGGCCAGCACCCGGTGGGCTCCCGCCTGAGTAATCATATTGGCCACCAGTTTGGCCGTGATGGCCTCCCGTCCCGCCGTTTTGCGGTCGGCACGGGCATAGCCGTAGTAGGGCAAAACGGCCGTGATCTGGCGAGCAGAGGCGCGGCGGCAGGCGTCAATGATCACCAACAGCTCCATGAGGTGATCATTGACTGGGCGGCAGGTGGGCTGGATGAGGTAAACATCGGCGCCGCGAATCGACTCCTGGATTTGAATGTACAGCTCGCCATCGGCAAAGCGCTTGCGCAGTATCGGGCCCAGGTCTAAGCCCAAATACCGGGCTACCTCCTGGGCTAAAGCTGGATTGGCACTCCCGGAAAATATCTTAAGCCGATTGCTCTCAGAAACAGGCGGCAGCGGAGAAGGACGAAGAAAGGGGGCAGAGCGAACCACAGATCGGTGTTGAACTCGTCCGTAGCTAGCGCCCAAAGGCACGCCCTGCTATCGTAGCATTAGCTTTTCCCGCCCCAGCAACTGTGTCTTTACCTAGCAAGCTTGGCTTTCTTAAGGCCCGAGATAACGTCTGCGGAGATCCCGGCAGCAGGTCTGGGGGGGTGAGCAGCTGCCACAGGAATGAGTGCCAGGGGTTACCTCTAGCGGCGAGGGGATCCCAGCCAGACTGGGCTTGGCCTAGAAGCGCTGGGGTTTGGGTCTACTTGGTGTTTGCACCGCTTCTAGTTGGGTTGCTGGGGATCGGCCGGCTCTGGAGTTGCGGCTGCTGCCTTTGCAGTGGGGGAAGAGCCCCTGCAGGGGTAACCCGTGGCAAGGTCTTGGCGGTGCGCATACGGAGCAGCCCTGTTTTAGCGGCAGGGCTTTAGAGCCAGTTTTCCAGTAAGCTAGTGCCGATGTTGCTCCGGCGGCTATGGCTCTCCTGCTAGGTAATCCTGATCCCAAGGCAGCCTCCTTGCCCGTCTGGCAACGGTTTTTGAGGCAAGTTGTCACCCCCTGGCGCGAGTTCGACAGCATTTTGCTGGCCACGGTGCTGGCCTTGACAGGCATCGGCATTATTGCCATCCGCAGCGTGGTCTGGGAGCGGCCCATCAGCCATTACTGGCTGCAGCAGTTGGTGATGGCTGGCATTGGCCTAGGGTTTTTGGGAATGGTGGCGCGGATCCCCTATGAACGACTGTTGCGCTGGCATTGGTTGACCTACTTCCTAACCTTGGCAAGCTTGATTGCGGTGCTCTTCCTCGGCACGGCAGCAGGGGGGGCAGAGCGGTGGATCTCCATTGCCGGCTTCCAGCTCCAGCCTTCCGAGTTTGCCAAGTTGGGGGTCATTATTACCCTGGCAGCTATTTTGCACCACTGGCCCATCCGGTACTTCAGCCAGATTTGGGTGGCTGTTGCCGTCATTGCTCCTCCTTGGATTTTGATCTTTCTTCAGCCCAATTTGGGTACGGCCCTGGTGTTTGTGGCCATTTTGCTGGTCATGCTCTACTGGGCTGGAGCCAAGGGCAGTTGGATCCTCTTGCTGGTGTCGCCGGCGGTGGGAGCCATTCTCTATGGCCTGCACACCCGCCCAGGATTGAGCTGGATGCTCTGGGTTTGGCTAATCTGGTGCCTGGGCATGGTGAGCCTAGCCGCTTGGCGGCTGCCTTGGCGGTGGTCGGGGGCGCTAAGCTTTGGAGTGCTCAACCTGCTCTCCGGACATCTGGGCCAGCTGGCCTGGCACATCCTCAAGCCCTACCAGCGGCGGCGGCTGGAGATCTTCATTGATCCCATGCAAGAGCCCTGGGGATCCGGCTACCACCTGATTCAGTCCCGCATTGCCATCGGCGCCGGCGGGCTCTGGGGCCGGGGCATCCAGCAGGGCACCCAAACCCAACTGGACTTCATTCCCGAGCAGCACACCGATTTCATCTTCTCAGCCATTGGGGAAGAGATGGGCTTTGTCGGCACCCTGACGGTGCTGCTCCTGTTTTGGATTCTGTGCGCGCGGCTGATCTGGATTGCCCAGGGGGCCAAGGACAATTTTGGCTCCCTAATTACCATTGGGGTGCTGGCCATGATCCTCTTTCAGGCGGTTGTCAATATTGGTATGACAATTGGCTTGGCTCCCATTACCGGCCTGCCCTTGCCTTTTTTGAGTTACGGCCGCTCCGCTCTGTTGACCAACTTTCTGGCCATTGGTCTGGTGGAATCGGTGGCCATGCACCGCCAACGCCCTAGCCTTTTCAAGTAGGCAGCCCCCGCCAAGCGGAGGCCATTGCCCTGCTGGCCGCAGGAGGGGTACTAGTGCCCCCTTGGGCAGGACTTGTCAGCAAGCCGGCCCTAAGATGGGGACATAGAGACCTAAGGTGTGAGCTGCTCATGCTGGATCCCGCGCTTTACTTTGACCACAGCGCCACCACGCCGCCTCGGCCGGAGGTCATCGAGGCCATGCGGCTGGTGATGCAGGAAAGTTGGGGCAACCCCTCCAGCTTGCATAGGTGGGGGGAACGGGCGGCCATGGCCATGGAACGGGCGCGGCAGCAGGTGGCTGAGCTGCTTAACTGTGAGCCGGAGGCGCTGGTGTTTACCTCTGGCGGGACGGAGTCGAACAACCTGGCCCTATTTGGGGTGGCTCAGCGCTACTCCACCCCCCAACACCTCATCATCTCCAGTGTCGAGCACGCCTCGGTGGAAAACGCCGCCCGCCAGCTGCAGGCCCAGGGCTGGGAGGTAACCCGCCTGGCAGTGAACTCCGCTGGCCAGGTGGATCCCCAAACCCTGATCCAGGCGTTGCGGCCCAACACCGCTCTGGTCTCCATCATCCACGGCCAGAATGAGGTGGGATCCCTGCAGCCCATTGCTGAGCTGGGCTACATCTGCCGCCAGGCGGGAGTGCTCTTCCACACTGACGCAGTGCAGACGGTAGGGCGGATCCCCTTGGATCTGGCGCAGCTGCCTGTGGATCTGCTCTCCTTGTCTGGGCACAAGCTCTACGGGCCACAGGGGGTGGGGGCGCTGTACGTGCGCCCAGGGGTGGAGCTGCAACCGCTACTGCGGGGGGGCGGCCAAGAACGGCGGCTGCGAGCCGGCACCCAAGGGATCCCAGGGATCGTTGGCCTGGGGGTGGCGGCAGCTTTGGCTGCCCAAGAGCTGGAGCGGGAGACGGCCCGCCTACGGCAGCTGCAGCGGCACTTGGCCCAGTTGCTGGCTTCCGTGCCCGGTTTGCGGCTAACTGGCCCTGCAGATCTGGAGCAACGCCTGCCCCACCACCTCAGCTACTGCACCGCCGCGATCCCGGGGCACGTGCTGGTGAGGGAGATGAGCCGCCAGGGAATCGCCATCAGCGCCGGCTCTGCCTGTAGTAGTGGACAACAGATCCCTAGCCGCATTCTCCTGGCCATGGGCTATTCTGAGGCTGAGGCCCTGGGATCTATCCGCCTTAGCCTGGGCAGGGCTACCACTCCAGCAGCCGTTGAGCAGGTGGCCCAATCGCTGCGGGCGTTGCTCCTGGCGGCGGCGAGGCTAGACCCTCAACCCTCCCAGGCGGTTCTTCAATTGGCGGCTAGGCTAGGGTGATAGAGAGTTACAAGCAGGCTGGTCGTCATGGCTGAGATGAGTCCCTATCAAGTGCTGGGGGTCAGTGAAGAAGCCTCTTTTGAGGAGATCCAGTCGGCGCGGGCACGACTCCTAGCCAGCTTGGCTGCAGATGAAGCGCAGCAGGAACGGGTGGAGCAAGCCTACGACGCTATCCTGATGCAGCGCCTGCGCCTGCGCAAAGAGGGCAAGATCCCCGTCCCGGATCGCATTCGCTACGCAGAACAGCGCCCTGGCTCTCCTGCGCCAGAGGTGGGTTTACCCCGCCCGGTCAAGAAGATCTCTTTTGGGTTAAACCGCTGGCTGGACACCCCTTCGGTGGCCACCGCCCTCTGGTCAGCAGGGATTTTGGGAGGGTTGCTAGGTTGGGTTGTCCTCTCCCCCGAAGAGTATCCCTCCTTACAACTGGCGCTGGGGCTGATGACCTCCATCTATTTCCTGTACCGCAAGGAACGCCGCTTCCTCCGCTCTTTCTTCTTGGCGCTGGCGGCCTTGATCCTGGGGCTGGTGTTGGCCTATAGTCTTGCTTTGCCCCTTACCGGTGGCGATGCCCCTGGCCTCCTGTGGGTGGGAATTACATTTGGGTTAATGTGGCTAGTAACCACCTTCTTGCGCTAGCACCTGCCTCAGAGCCCTCGCTCCTCAGTTTTCCTAGAGGGGGGGTAGAGAACCTCCTCACTTGCCAAACCGTCGCTGGCGCGACTGGTAGCTGAGCAGAGCCTGGTGAAAAGCAGCGCGGTCAAAATCGGGCCAAAGGATGGGGGTGAAGTACTGCTCAGTGTAAGCCATCTGCCAGAGCAAAAAGTTACTAAGGCGCATCTCGCCGCTGGTGCGGATTAGTAAGTCGGGATCCGAGAGGCCGTTGGTGTAGAGAAACTGGGAGAAAAGGGCCTCATCAATTTGATCCGGCTGCAGCAGTCCTTGCTGTACCAGGGTGGCAATGGAGCGGCAAGCCTGCAGGATCTCTTGTCTTCCTCCATAGTTGAGAGCCACCGTTAGGCAAAGACCCTCGTTGTGCTGGGTACACTCCACTGCTTGCCCAATGGCCTCCTGTAGAGAGGGGGGCAGGGCCGACAACTGGCCGGCAAACTGAATGCGCACCCCCTGCTCCACCATTTCCTCCAACTCTTGCCACAGCACCCGCTCAAATAAAGTCATGAGGAAATCGACTTCTTCGCGGGCTCGGCCCCAGTTTTCGGTGGAGAAGGCATAGGCAGTAAGGAGCGGGATCCCCCAATCGTGGCAGCAGCGGACGAGCTCCTTCAAGGCCGCTACCCCCCGCTGGTGGCCGACGCTGCGGGGGAGCCCCCGTTTTTGTGCCCACCGCCCGTTGCCATCCATCACCACGGCCACGTGGCGGGGTAACAACTGCGGATCGAGATCGGCAGGTAACTGAAGATAAGCAGGAGAAAGAGTCATGGAGGTTATTCTTTAGGAAGCGTTTTCTCAGGTTTGCGAGAGCGTTTGGCTGAATCAAGCAGGGATCCCCACCAGCGCAACGGTCCGTTGCAAACCCACGAGTGGATCCCCAGTCTCCTGAGAGGAGCCTCTCGTTTTTTGGACTGGCGGGAATGGCGCAACCGCTCTAGCAGCAGCTCATGTAACCTGGCACTGGTTAGGGGACGCTCGATGCGTCCACCCTCTGCTAGAGAGATGGACCCGGTTTCTTCTGAAACCACAATACACAAGCAATTGGCTTGCTCGGTAATCCCCATTGCCGCCCGGTGCCTGGTTCCCAGTTGACGGGAAGCAGCTCGCTCTGAAACTGGCAGGATGACTCCTGCTGCGCGAATGCGATCTCGATGGATAAGAACTGCCCCATCGTGGAGCAAGGTCGAGGTCTGGAAAATCGTCTGCAAAAGCTCCCGCGATACCCGTGCTTGAAGAGAGACCCCCTTGTCAGTAAACACCCGTGAGTCAATAGGCTGATCCGGCTCAATTACAATTAGAGCCCCCGTCCGACTTTGGGAGAGCTCCCGCACGGCTTGCACCACTTCCTCCACCAAGCCCTCCTCATAATCTTCCTCATCCCCGTTTGGAGGATCTGACCCTTCCATGCGGATGATCTTGGCCAACTGCTCCAAGAGCTGCCGCAGCTCTGGCTGAAAGAGCACCCCCATGGCCACGGCCGCAGCCAGGAGCAAGCGATCTAAAATGAGGTGCACCAGCGGCAGCGCCGCTGTGGCCAGGTAGAGCACCAACAGCACCGTAAATCCCCGCACCAGCACCCCGGCCCGGCTCTTGCGGGTGGAATAGAGGGCCAAAGCCAATAGCAGGACAGCCAGTGCCCAATCCAAGAGGCTGAGAAAGGTAAATTGCTGTAGCCAAGCCCATAAGGCCGCCAGCATGCCGAAAAACCCCGTCCACACTCCCCTCGTGCTGCAGACCTTTCGCCTGCGCCGTCCCACCGCGAGAATCTTGCCGGACTGCGGTTCCCTGACCAGCCTACCATTTACCTCCTCCCTGGCTTCCAGGTCTTCCCAGTTGAGCCCAGTAGGCTAGATCCTCCCTGGCAACTTGGGCAGCTCCCTGCTGGCGCTTTTTGCCTCTAGGGCCGCAACTGCTCTGGTAGGATATCCTGACGGATTAAATCGGCATAAGTTTCCCGCCGCAGGATTAACTGGGCCTTCCCTTGGTTGACCAGCACTGCTGCCGGCCGCGGGAAGCGGTTGTAGTTGGAGGCCATGCTGTAGTTGTAGGCGCCGGTGGCCAACACAACTAGGACTTCGCCGGGCGCTGGGTTGGGCAAAAGCACATCTTTCAAGAGCACATCCCCCGACTCGCAGTGTTTTCCGGCCACTGTTACCCTCTGGGTGGCCTCAGCCTCGGGGCGGTTGGCCAGAAGGGCGGTGTAGCGGGCCCCATAGGTGATAGGGCGGGGGTTATCGGACATGCCGCCGTCAATGGTGACGTAGAGACGCCCTTCGGGAAGGTCTTCGCTGGGCGGGATCCACTTCTTGCCCCCCAAGGTGTAGGCAGTTACAGCCGCTGGCCCAACCACAGACCGTCCAGGCTCGCAGAGCACCTTGGGCAGGGGGATCCCAGCGGCAGTGAAACTCTGCTCCACTGCAGTGGCCACGGCTTCCACCCACTCTGGGATGGACGGGGGATCGTCGGATTCGACATAGCGGATCCCCAGGCCGCCGCCCACATTGAGCTCCTGGAGGGGCAGGCCTTTGTCTAACCCTTGCCGCCAGATCTGAGCCAGTACCCCCGCCAGGTCGCGGTGTCCTTGCAGATCAAAAATCTGGGATCCAATGTGGGCGTGGAGCCCGACGCAGTGCAGTTGCGGATGGGCTGCCAGAAAATCAAACACCTCCGGCAGTTGCCACTGGCCAATGCCAAATTTGCTGTCGGTTTGGCCGGTGCGGATGTACTCATGGGTGTGGACGTCAATACCGGGGTTGACCCGCACCAATAAGCGGGCGGGTCGTTCAGGGGTGGCCAGGGCCGCCACCTGCTGCAGCTCGTAGAGGCTATCTACGACCAGGGTGCAGCCCACCTCCAGGGCCATGGCCAGCTCCTCTGCTGACTTGGCGTTGCCGTGCAGGTAGAGATCTTTGCCTCTAGCTCCTGCTTGCAGGGCAGTGTACAGCTCGCCGCCAGAGGCGACATCCAGCCCCAGCCCTTCCTGCAGCGCCAAAGCACAGATGGCCAAGCAGTTCCAGGCTTTCGTAGCATACAAGACTTGGGATTGCCCAGGGTAGCAGCGGGCCCAGGTGTCGCGATAGAGGCGGCAGGCCTGCCGCAGGGTCCATTCGTCCAGGATGTAGAGGGGGGAGCCAAACTGGCGCACCAGCTCCACCACGTCACAGCCACCAATTTCCAGGTGGCCCTGGCGGTTGACGCGGCTAGTTAACGGCTGCAGGGACTGGTTAGGAGAAACGGACTCGACAGAAGGCGGAGTGCTGAGCCTTAAGACCATAGTTGCAAGCTAGAGGCCTGTTTTCCACCCTACCAAGTTTTCTCGCCAATTGGGCTGGGGAAAGCTCCCTCAGCTTCTACCTGGGCCTAAGTTGCTCCTGGGCACCCTTTTTTCTGCTACTATAGAGGACCAGCGTCTATGGGTCGATGCCCGAGTGGTTAAAGGGGGCGGACTGTAAATCCGCTGGCTTACGCCTACGTTGGTTCGAATCCAACTCGGCCCACCACGCTGCCCACGTAGCTCAGTGGCAGAGCACCCCCTTGGTAAGGGGGAGGTCACGAGTTCAATCCTCGTCGTGGGCTTAGGCACAAACTTCCAGCTCTGCAGGTTGGGGTTTCCCTTCCCCTGCTTTGACCATCTCGCCGCTAAGAGAGAAAGCCCGCGTAGCAGTGATGCGCACTGGCACCAGGGATCCCTGCAATTGCTCGGGATCGCCGTCGAAGAAGACGATGCGGTTGCCGCGGGTACGTCCCATAGCTTGGCGGGGGTTTTTGGGGTTGGGGCCTTCCACCAGCACCTCCTGCACCTGGCCCAGCAGGCGGGCGCTGCGGGCGGCAGCCACCTCCGCTACCAAGCGGTTGAGCCGTTGCAGGCGGTCGCTTTTTTCTTCTTCTGGCACTTGGTCGGGCCACTCCGCCGCTGGCGTGCCCGGGCGGGGAGAGTAGGCGGCAGTATTGAGGAAATCAAAGCCGATATCCTGCACCAGTTGCAGGGTTTCTTGAAACTGGGCTTCCGTTTCACCGGGGAAGCCAACGATGGCATCGGCGCTGATGGTGGCCTCGGGCATGTACTGGCGGATGAGCTGGATGAGCTGGCGGTAGCGCTCCTGGGTGTAGCCGCGCCGCATCCGCTTGAGGACTTCGTCACTGCCCGCCTGGAAGGGGATGTGGAAGTGCTCGCACACCTTGGGCAGCTCGGCACAGGTGGCAATGAGCTCTTCAGTGAAGTAGCGCGGGTGGCTGGTGGCAAAGCGAATCCGCTCGATCCCTTCCACCGAGTGGACAAAGCGCAGCAAGCTGGCCAGGTTGGTTTTGGGATCCAGATCCCGCCCGTAGGCGTCGATGTTTTGCCCTAGCAAGGTGACCTCGCGGTAGCCGGCCCGGGCCACGTCCTCAATCTCGGCGCGGATGGCCTGCGGCTGGCGCGACTGCTCCCGTCCCCGCACCAACGGCACAATGCAGTAGGTGCAGCGCTCGTTGCAGCCGTAGATGACGTTGATCCAGGCTGTCACCCGGCTATCCCGGCGGGGCTTGGTGATGTCTTCCGGGATCTCGACAGGCTCAGTGGCCACCACCTGGTTGCCAGCCTCCACCTGGGCCAGCAGATCTCCCAGGCGATTGACGTACTGGGGGCCCATGACCAGGTCGAGCTCCGGGACGCGGCGCAGCAGCCGCTCTCCCTCCTGCTGGGCCACGCAGCCGGCCACGATCAGCTTGATGGCGGGGTTTTTCCGCTTGCGCTGCGCCTGGATGCCTAGGTAGGAATACACCTTTTGCTCAGCGTTGTCGCGGATGGTACAGGTATTGAAGAGAACCAAGTCTGCCTGCAGTTCGTTTGCGGCGGGCACATACCCCAGCGACTCCAGGATCCCGGCCATGCGCTCGCTGTCGGCTCGGTTCATTTGACAGCCAAAGGTGATGATGGAGTAGGTGGGAGCAGCCATGGCAAGACCAGAAGACAGGGACAGCAATCCTTACCTTATGAGCTTAGCGGATCCTCAGGGGGCAGTAGCAGCCCCCTCCAGGGTTGCCCTTTGCCCTCTGCACGGCCCTCGCTGAGGCGGGGTTAGGCGCTACCCCTTAGCGGAGGAGCTACGAGCTGGAATACAGTAGCTTGGTAACTCTCCGTCCCGCTAGCGTGATTCGTGCGGGGCGGAAACGAGTTGCTCGCCAATGTTAAGCAAGCGCCCACGCCGGTGAAGACCCTTGGGCTTTGAAGGAACTGTCTAGGGGCGTCTTGACAGCGCCTTTGCAAGTCCGTCAATCCCCCGACTAAAGTCGGGGGAGTGCCAAGTTAGTCCGGCATGAGGGCGTGAACCTGCTTGCTGCCATTGGGGTAAAGGAGAGCACGCTTGGGGCCGTGGATGGGATCCTCGACAATGATGGTCTCGTCGCGGCTGGCTCCTAGGGAGACAATGGCAATCGGCACCTGCATCAACTGGGCCAAAAACTTCAGGTAGTCGTAGGCTTCGGGAGGCAGGTCCTCAAGGGAGCGGCAGCCTTTGGTGGAGCACTTCCAGCCGGGCAGGGTTTTGTAGATGGGTTTGCACTGGGCAAAGACGCGGGCATCACTGGGAAAGTGATGGATCTCGCGACCCTGGTACTCGTAGGCCACGCACACCTTGATCTCCTCCAGGCCATCTAGAACATCCAACTTGGTGATGGCCAGGCAGTCGAGGCCGTTGATCCGCACGGCATAACGCCCAATGACACCATCAAACCAGCCGCAGCGCCGCTGCCGCCCCGTGGTGGTGCCGAATTCGCCGCCAGCAGACTGCAAATAGGCACCGATTTCGTCTTTAAGTTCGGTAGGGAAGGGGCCCTCGCCAACGCGGGTGGTGTAGGCCTTAGCCACCCCAATTACCCGGTCGATGCTGGTGGGGCCAATCCCAGCCCCCACGCAGGCGCCGCCAGCAATGGGATGGGAAGAGGTGACGTAGGGGTAGGTGCCATAGTCAATGTCTAACAGCGTACCCTGCGCTCCCTCAAAGAGAATGTTCTGCCGCTCCTCAATGGCTTGCGTGAGAAGCAGGGCGGCGTCAGTGACATAGGGGCGCAGCCGCTCCGCATAGGCCAGGTATTGCTCGATAATCGGCTCTGGATCTAAGGGAGGCAAGTTGTAGATCTTCTCCAGCAAAACATTCTTGTAGGGGATAGCCCAACTGAGGCGCTCCCGCAGTTGGTCAGGGTACATCAAGTCCACGACGCGGATGCCCATGCGCTCGGCCTTGTCGGCGTAGGTGGGTCCAATGCCCCGGCCAGTGGTGCCCAGCCGGTAGATGCCGCGCCGCTCTTCTTCGGCCACGTCGATGACGCGGTGGTAGGGCAAGGTTACGTGGGCCGTTTCGGCAATGTAGAGGTTGTGGGTGGAGATCCCCAGTTGGTGCAGTTGGTCGATCTCGGCCAGCAAAACTTCGGGATCGATCACCGTACCACTGGCGATGACGCAGCGCTTATCGGGGTAGAGGATGCCGGAGGGGATAAGGTGCAACTTAAAGGTCTTGCCCCCCACCACCACCGTGTGGCCGGCATTAACGCCACCCTGGTAGCGAACGACTACATGGGCTTTCTCACTGAGGAGGTCGGTGATCTTACCTTTTCCTTCGTCGCCCCACTGGGCACCGACAACCACAACGTTTGCCAAAGGCTTCTCCCCCAGTCCGTAAACAGCACAAAAACCCCTTTCCCGGGGTCGCTGCACTAATTTACCCCATGGCTCGGGGGGGTGTTGAGGGTTTTTGACAAAAAGGTTAACAATCGATTAACTTTTCCGTCCTCAACTCCCCGGCTTGAACAGGCCGATGGCGGTCACTTGGTTGGAGCCCACCGCAAAGACAAAGGACAGGCCCAGGGCATCGTAGTTGACGTAGTAGCGATCCTCCCGCAGGTATTCCCGACTTCCTTTGGGGTAGGGCACCACCTCGTTGTAGCCGTTTTCGCCGGGGCCGCCGTAAACGGCGATCACTTCGGAGTAGGTGGAGCCAATGCGGATCCCTTCGCCAGTCATGGCTTCGGGGTGGGTGGTGTAGATGCGGTCGGCAAAAAAGCTATTGAGAACGCCCGGACGGCGGTAGGCAAAGAGGATGTAGTCTGGCAAGTAGAAGATCTTCAGGTCGCTGTTGGGCTGAAATACATTTGCCCGAGATTCGGCCGGGATTAGCTCCACGTTGCCCAAGAGGTGGGTATCGACGTTGCGGGTATCCATGCCCAGGACAAAGCGACCGACACGGCCCTCTTGAACCAGGACGGTGGGGCGGGGCGGGGGGCTGGGGCGGCGGGGAGGTAGGGCCAGGGCTTCTAGGGCAGCCTTGAGCCAGGCTTTCTCATCTCCCTCTACCCTTTGCAAGGGCACCAAACCCTGGGCTAGGGAACGTCCATCGCCTGTTCTCCAAGTGGCTACGGCCAGTTCCACTGCCGCACCGGAAGGCAGGGCAAAGAAGCGGGTCTGGCGCTCGCTGCCTTGGGTGGTCTGTCCCACAATAACGGTGCTGCCGCTAGCTCCCAGCTGGGCTGCCAAGAGGGTCGCCCCCTGGCGGGTGTTGCCATCGACAAGGACAGCCAACGGGATCCCCGCGGCGAGGGGCAAGTTTTCACTGTTCCAGGAGGTAGATTGACCAAAGCGGTCTTCCGTAACCAGCAGCGGCTGCACGGAACGGGGCAAAAATAAGCGCGCCACATCCGCTATCACTTGCGGGTCATAGCCCACCGACCCCCGCAGGTCGAGGACAATGCCTTGGCTGTAATCCTGGGTGTAGAGGGCTTGGCGAATCTGCTGGGCGGTGGCAGGGGTGAGCTCCGGCACTGCCAGGTAAACCTGGCGCGGCCCAATCTGACGCGCCTGGAGGGGCGGGCGAGGACGGTTGAGCAAGTCCCTAAAGCTTTGCGGATCCCAGAAGCGATCGGCGGGATCCCCATATTCGCGCAGGATCTCTCGAATCAGCTCGTACTCAACTTCAATGGGCGGGCGGGGATCCCTATAGGTGCGGGCCAACAGGCGGGTGTAGAGGTCGCTGTAGTTGACCGCAGCAGCCTGGTTGCCCGCCTGCCAAGACTCGTTGATGAACAGCCCTACCAGATAGCGCAGATCCTGGCCCAGCGCTGGCGCAGAAGAAGGGGGCCGAAGCGCGGGATTGGCTGGCGCCCCTTGGGAGGGCGAGGCTGGCGCAACAGTTGGCTCCTCAATTGAGGGGACGACCGGAACGGGTGGCAGAGCTGCCTGGCCTCTCACGCTGGCTGGAAGGATCCCGCCGATTGCCACGGCCATTGCCCACACTCTCCCTGCCTGCGCCCATCTCCTCATGGCGACCTGCCTTTTTGCAGATGCTGCGAATAGAATAAACCCCCCGCCCTTCCTCCTGCCACTGTGGGCAGTGGGGGGTGCCTATTTTTTGCCTCTCAAAACCCTAGCGGTTGTAGGTCTGGAGGTAAGGGCAACCCTGGCAGTTCTAGCTCCCGGCAGACCAGATTTTGCGGATGGGCAGGGTAAAGCCAGGCAGCACCTCTTCTCCCGACAAGGTTTCTGGGTTTTCCACCAGTTCCGGCACCTGTCCTGCCCGGTAGATCATCACCCGCTTGGTCTAAAAGCCACCCCAGGCGGCAGCCGTTGTCCAGGTACTCCGGCATCTTGGCTTGGACTTGGAGCCAGGAACCGGCGGGCAAGAGAAAGTCGGGGCACAAGGGCAGGAATCTCCGGCGCGCCTCTGCCCCTTTTCCAGCGGGATCCAGGCCAGGTCAGGAGAGCGGTCGCTGCCCGAAGGCAGAGAAAAATCAAAGGCTTTGCCCCGGCCTAACTGGCGGTTCCAGACAAATTGAGTTGAGGTTGCCCATTTCACCGCTGGTCGGGGACACAACCCCTAGCTCTCTCTGGGCAGGGCGCTCCAGTTTCAGTTCCGGATTGGCTGCACAAAGCAGGACAAAACCCTCTCGCGTCAGAGTCATCAAAGGGCCGAGATTGAGCGTCAAGTGGGAACTGGAGATGCGCAGGCAAAACTGGATTTCCAGGATGGCCCCCTGCTGAGGTCTAAGATCCTTAGTTTGATTCAACGCTTTCCAGGTTTTGAGGATAGGGGGAGGAGTCTCGCTCTCAAGGTTGGCCTGGAGTTGGGGAGGGATCCCTGCACCTCCTCCGTGTACCTGCCAAGCGCCATTTTCAAAGCCTTAAACCAGTTGAGGGCAGGCTCGTTAAAGAGGCCAGCGCCGCTTCGGCAGAGGATCCCTCTGCCTCCCGATAGAGGTCTCGCACAGGGTATTGGCGGGATTCCCCTTCCGTAGAGCTTCTTGATTCCCTCTGCTAGGAAATTGCCCCAAGATACCTGCGTCACCTCACTCCCCTAGTACAGGCCAGTAGAGTAGCAAAGGAGTTAGCCCCGCCTACCTACCCAAGCCCCTCCTCTGGGCTAACGAGTAAATCAGCCTTCTGGAGAAGGTAGCGCACCTCTGCTTGCAGCTCTGGCCACTTGTAGGTAAGCAAATTGGGCTTGGGGATAAATAGCAGTTGATAGCCGGGCTTGAGGTGGGGACAGAGAGGCCGCAGAGCTTCCCGCAGCCGGCGCCGCAGCCGATTTCGCCGTACCGCCGATTTGTCCACCTTTTTGCTGACCGCCAGTCCCACCTGGCTAGGGATCCCTTCACCTCCTGCCGGCATTGGTTGAAACAGCAGGATCAATCCAGCAGTGGAACGCCGCTGGCCCGACTGGTAAAGCGCCTGAAACGCCCGCCGATCCCGCAAGCGATAAGGAGCAGGTAGCATGGTGGCGGATCCCAGCCCCAACTTAACCCTTGCTTGCGCCTCTGGCAGGGGAATTGGACGCCTCAGGAAGCAGCCAGACGATAACGCCCCTTGGCCCGCCGCCGCTTCAGGACTCGCCGCCCACCCGGCGTGCGCATTCTGGCTCGAAACCCAGAAACCCGAATGCGTCTGCGGTTAGTGCCACGAAGGGTACGCTGAGGCATGGTGAAAAACCAACTCCCAACTTCAACACAGCCTGCCGCGGCGGGCAGGGGGCAATTGAGTCCACTTACATACAGTCAGCAAAGGGCCATTCTAGCAAACTCAGGGGAAAATGGGTAGATTGGACACCCCACGCCAAGCAGTTAAATTGGGAATCCCGAGAGTGGAAGCCCTGCTGAGTGCTTTGTTCTCTCGGGGGTTGTGGTGTGTCGCTCTGGGCGTGTGGCGTGGACATCTCTCTAGAGCAGCTCTGGGATCAGGCTCTGGGCCATCTACAAGTGCAGCTCAGCCGGCCAACCTTTGAAGCTTGGATCAAGACAGCACGGCCTGAGTCGTTGGTGGGCAACCGCCTCACCATCTCCACTCCCAGCGAATGGGCACGGGGCTGGCTGCAGAAGCACTATGCCTCCACCATCACCGAAGTGGTGCAGCGGGTGGCGGGGATCCCTTTGCAGGTAGAGTTTTCCGTTGCTCCCCAAGCTTTGGTTGAGGAAGAGCCTCCTTCGACAGTTGAGAAGCCCAGCTCCCGCCGCCCTGGAGGCTTCCCTGATTCTGCTCTACGGGGGCTAGAGGCGAGCAGCAGCCTACCTATGCGAGCACCAGAGCTCAATCCCAAGTATTCCTTCTCGCAGTTTGTGGTTGGCCCCAACAACCGCATGGCCCATGCAGCAGCCCTGGCCGTAGCGGACAAGCCGGGGCGGGCCTATAACCCTCTGTTTCTCTGCGGTGGGGTAGGGCTAGGCAAAACTCACCTGATGCAGGCAATCGGCCACTACCAGCTAGAGGCCAATCCACGGGCTAAGGTCTTCTACGTCTCCACCGAGCGCTTTACCAATGATCTCATCGATGCCATCCGGCGAGACAGTATGCAGTCTTTCCGGGAGCAGTACCGAGATGTGGATATTCTGTTAGTAGACGACGTCCAATTTATCGAAGGCAAAGAGTATACCCAGGAGGAGTTTTTTCACACCTTTAATACTCTGCATGAATCGGGCAAACAGATTGTGCTAGCTGCTGACCGATCCCCTCACCTGATCCCGCGGCTCCAGGAGCGGCTTTGTTCTCGGTTTTCAATGGGCTTAATTGCAGAAATTCAGCCGCCCGATATCGAGACCCGCATGGCCATTCTCAAGAAAAAAGCTGAGTACGAGGGGATGAGCCTGCCGCCAGAGGTCATCGAATATATTGCCACCACCTACACCAGCAACATCCGCGAGCTGGAGGGTGCCCTCATTCGTGCCGTTGCTTACGTCTCCATTTCTGGTCTGCCGATGAGCGTGGAGACGATTCAGCCCATCCTCAACCCCCCCAGCGAACCCAAGGAGATTACTCCTGACATGATTGTTGATGTCGTCTGTGAGGAATTTGGCATTGACCGAGAGAGCTTATTGGGATCTTCCCGCAAGCGGGACATTAGCCATGCGCGGCAAATTGCCATGTTTTTGATGCGACAGCACACCCGCCTCAGCTTACCCAAAATTGGCGATTACTTTGGTGGAAAAGACCACACTACCGTTCTCTATAGCTGCGAAAAAATTAGCCAGTTGCAGCGGGAGAACCTGCAACTTGAGCGGCAACTGCAAAACCTGTCCCAGCGGCTGCGGGTCATAGCCAACAGCCGAAACAGATAGTTATTGGCGCTGCTGGTCCGTCTTGAAGTGCTGTCGCTGCCCTGCCAAGAGCCTTGCTGTCTTTGGAAGCGGAAGCAGCTACAGTTATAAGGCGGGACAGGCGGGGCTTGCAGGGGGGAACGGAAGTGGGCAGAGAGCTTTGTTGGGGTGTGTTGCTCCTTGGAGCTTGCCTGATGCCCAAGGGGCCAGCCTGGGCTGTCGAGGTGGATCTCCCGTCCCTCTCAGCTGCGTTGGGGCTGGAGGGTCAGATAGATAGCCCCGTGTTGCGCCGCTGGCTGCAAGACCCCCCCGATCTTTTGGAAGAAATCCGCAATACTCCCGTTTTGCCGACCCGTTTGCAAGTGGGTTTCGAGTCGGCTTCCGAGTGGCGAATTGGCTTGCAGGACCTGCGCTTGGGGGATCGCCTCACCCTCAGCGGCGACTACCGCCAATCTTTGGAAAATCCGGTCGTCCGCCAGTACGGCTCAGAGGTGCGTTACTTTCTTGCCCCTGTGGGATCCCGCTTTAATCTGGCTCCCCAGCTGGGCTACCGGGCTTGGGAGCAGGAGAACCGGCGCTTCAGGGGGGTGAGCTATGGGGTTTTTTTCGTTTTGGCCCTGGCTCCTGGAGCTGCCGACCTGACTGGCAGCTACAGTTGGGTGACCCCCCAGGAGTCGGAAGAGGGACAGGCCACCTTGGCAGAAATCACTGCTGCCTACGCCATCAGCCCTTCCTTTCGCCTGGCTGCCCGCTACAGCCTGCGCCACTCCACCTTGGCGCAGGAATCCAGCTTCGGCGCTGGCCTGGAGTGGATCCCTTAGCCCCGCACTGCCTGCACAAAAGCCACCCAACCAAAGCTGAGGTAGCGCTCCAATTGCAGCCCTGCCGTTTCCAGGTGCCGGCGCAGCTCGTCTGCCGAGAAAAAGCGGAGTCCAGTCGCCTCCAGCCAGCGCTGCACCACTTGCCCCCACCCTTGAACCTGCTGGCTGTGCATTGAGACAAACACCCCGCCAGGCCGCAAAATGCGGGCCACCTCCTGCAAACAGGGATCTAGCGGCACCTCGTTCAAGGTTGCCCCGCTAATCACCGCCCCAAAGGCCCCAGAGGCTAGGGGGAGCTGTTCCGCCCGCGCCCGCAGCAGGCTGTAGTGTTGCCAGTGGGGCTGGGCCTGTTGGGCTGCCTCTGCCAGGACCCCTGCCGCAGTGTCCAAGCCAATCACCGTCCGCTGCGGATCCCTGCTCAAAAGGAGGCGACTCCAGTACCCCCCGGCAGTGCCGAGATCCAAGATAGGATCCGCCTCGCCCACCAGTTCTGCCAGCAACTGGCCTTCCCGCTCGCTGCCAAAGCTCTCTCCCGACAACAGTGACAGGGCCCAGGGTCGCCAGAGTCGGTCGTAGGCCCAGGCAAAGCCGGGTAGATGGGCAATAGCTTGGGCGGGAGTAAGGGACAACTCGGGCGAGGTGGCTAGAAAATCCACCGCCCCGGAAGGCAGAATGGGGTAAACCTGGCCACAGCGGGGACAATAAACCCGATCCACGCCAGAGCCTGGCTCCCGCGCCGGTGGCAGGCTTAGCCCTTCCTGACCGCAGCTTAGGCAGCGGTAGAGGCGAGCTGGCAGAGCAGACAGAAAAGAGCGCATGGGACAACCCAAACCTTGCCAAACAAAAGGGCAGCTGCCAGGTAGCACCCCCGACAACCACCCTCCTCTAAGCTCATCAATCCGGCAGGAAGAGGGGCTCCCTAGGCCGTCTTTGGGCTGGGCAAGCCGACCTTCTCGGGGATGGGAACGTATTCTGCCACAATGGCCCGAAACTCGTCCCCATCCAGGGTTTCCCGCTCCACCAAGGTGTCGGCCAGCCGGTCCAGCAGCGCCCGGTGCTCCAGCAAGATTTGCTTGGCCTTTTGGTAGCAGCTTTCCAGGATCTGCCGCACCTGCCGGTCAATCTTGGCGGCCACCTCCTCGGAGTATTCGACACGGTTCATCCAGCCGCCGCCCAAAAAGATCTCGTTGTTGGGGGGATCCCACATCAGCGGCCCCAACTCGGACATGCCAAAGCGGGTCACCATCTGCCGCACGAGGTTGGTGTTCTGCTGCAGGTCGTTGCTAGCTCCAGTGGTTACTTCGGAGTAGCCGAAGACAATCTCCTCAGCTGCCCGACCGCCAAAGCCCACCACCACCCGGTCCAACAGCCAGGCACGGCTGTACATGCCGGAGTCAATCTGCTCCTCGTTGGGCAGTTGCTGCGCAAAGCCGCCAGCACCTCCGGAACGGGGGATGATCGTTACCTTGTTCAGGGGATCCGCATGGGGCAAGAGGGTCATCAACAGGGCATGGCCGCACTCGTGGTAGGCAATCAGGCGCTTGCTCTTGCCATCCAACAGCGGCGGCTTGGTCAAGCCGATAGTGATGCGGTCAAGGGCATCGTCAATGTCCTGGTTGGTAATGGCCTTGTGTTGGCGGCGGGCTGCCAGGATGGCCGCCTCGTTGAGCAGGTTGGCCAAATCGGCACCAGCAAAGCCAGGGGTACGGCGGGCAATGGCCTCCAGGCTAACCTCCTCGGCTAGCTTTTTGTTGCGGGCATGGACGCGCAGGATCTCGTAGCGGCCCTTAAAGCTAGGCCGATCTACCGTAATCTGGCGGTCAAAGCGCCCCGGCCGCAAAAGCGCCGCATCCAAGACATCAGGGCGGTTGGTTGCAGCAATAACGATCACGCCGGAGTTACCCTCAAACCCATCCATTTCCGTAAGCAACTGGTTCAGGGTTTGCTCGCGCTCGTCGTTGCCTCCACCAATGCCAGCTCCCCGCTGCCGGCCCACCGCGTCAATCTCGTCGATAAAGACAATGCAGGGGGCATTCTCCTTGGCCTTCCGAAAAAGATCCCGCACCCGCGAAGCCCCCACACCCACAAACATCTCCACAAACTCAGAGCCGGACAGGCTAAAGAAGGGCACACCTGCCTCGCCAGCAATGGCCTTGGCTAGAAGCGTTTTGCCCGTCCCCGGCGGCCCCACCAACAACACGCCTTTGGGGATCTTTGCCCCCACGGCGGTGAAGCGCTCTGGCTTCTTCAGGAAGGTCACCACCTCCTGCAACTCTTCCTTGGCCTCATCAATCCCGGCTACGTCGTCGAAGGTGACACCAGTTTTGGCTTCCATTTGGAAGCGGGCCCGCGACTTGCCAAAGTTGATGGCTTGTCCAGGGCCACCTACTCCTCCGCTGGCACGGCGTAGGAGCAGGAACAGGCCCCCCAAAAGCATCAAGGGGATCACTAAGTTGCCGAGAAGGGCCCAGAAGGCGCTGCCATCGCGGCTGGGCACTACAGTTACCTCGACCCCCTGCTCGGTGAGGCGCTCTACCAGTTGCGGCACAGTGGTGGGCAGTAGGTTGACCCGATAGCGGGTGGAGCGCTGCGTCTGGGGATCAACAGCCGTAACTTCCGCTACCAGGTTGTTGTCTAGAAGGCGCACGTCGGTAACGCGCCCCTCCTCGACATAGCGCAAGAAGCGGTCGTAGGTAAGGGCAGAGGCCAGGGCCGCATGGGCAGGAGCCAGGCTGGATCCCTGCCAGAGACAGAAGCCCAGCATGAGAGCAATCAACCAGCGCTGGGGGGAAAGAGACTTGTTCATAGGGAAGAAAAACACCCCCTCATTAAAAGTCCTTTAACAAAGTTAACCTCTTGCTCCTGTAAGGCACAACCCCGCAGCAGCAGGAGAAGTTCAGGGATCCGATCCTTCCCGCCGGCAAGTGCCTAGGCTGACCTAGGGAGACCATAGACACGCCGCCACATGGCGTCAGCCAGAGCGGCGGGCATTAGCCGCATCAGCCCCAGAGCCAACTTACCGCCTGGAAAAGCAGTGTAGCGGTCGGAAGGATGAGGGTCGGTCATGGCCCGCAGGATTGGCTCTACCACTTTTTCCACCGGCCAGGCCATTTTGTTAAATGAGCTAGCCAGCTCGGCCGCCTTGTCCAAGATGGCCTTGTAGGGGCCGTTGGGATTGACAACGGCAGCAAAGGTTGCTTCGGCCACGCGGCCAAACTCAGTGGCCACCGGCCCTGGCTCGATCACAATAACCTTAATGCCGAAGGGGGCCACTTCCACCCGCAAGGCATCGCTAAGGGCTTCCACCGCAAACTTGGTGGCGTTGTAGACACCGCTAAAAGGCATCGAGATCTGGCCAGCTACGGAGCTAAGGTTGAGGATGCGGCCGCTGCCCCGTTCCCGCATCTGGGGCAAGAGGGCGCGGGTGAGGGCATGCGGGCCAAACACGTTGACCTCGAACTGGCGCCGCATTGCCACCACATCCACCTCTTCCACCGGTCCCATCTGACCGTAGCCGGCATTGTTGACTAGGATGTCCACCCGGCCAAAGTGCTCTAGAGCCTTTTGGGCCAGCGCCTCTACCTGGGCCGTGTCGGCCATGTCGGTGGGCACTGCCAGCACCTCTACTCCCTGCTTCTGGGCCAGGTCTTTGACCTCCTGCAGCAGCTGCTCGCGGCGGGCTGCCAGCACCAGGTGAGCGCCGCGTTTGGCCGCTTCCAGGGCGACGGCCTTCCCAATTCCGGCAGAAGCACCAGTAATCAACACCACCTGATTGGCCAGTGAAGGCATGGCTTTCCTCTCTGCAAACTTTCTTCATCCTAGAGGGACTTCCGGGATCCCTGGCGAGGTTGCAATTGAGAACCTAATGGGCTCGACCTCAGGATTACGCCTGCGGAGATTCCTCCGGCAGGGCTAGACAGCCGGCTAGGTAGGGGTCGCTAAAGCAGGAAGAAAGCAGCGAGACAGGCAAAAGCTCGCTTTTGTCCAGTGTTGTCCAAGTCTTTCAGAGCGGTTGAGAAACTGAGGGAGGGCCCAAAAAGCAGTATGATTGGAAAAGTTAGCAAGCCCCAGGTTGGAGGATGCCCTTGCCCAAAAGACAGGGGAAAGTGACTTTGAGATACTTTGGCTGGCGAGTTCCTCGGAGTCGGTCCTGGCTAGAGCAGGAGCGCTGGGCTCTTGTGGAGGCCCGCCTAGAGCGATTGCTTAGGGCAGCTGAAGCCAACCTGCAGGCCAACACCGAGTTGCGCCAACAGCAGGAAGAGCAGCAGCGCCAACTGGAGGCCGAGCGCCGCCAAAGTGAAGCACTGCGTGACTCAACAGCTGACTTGCGCATCAGCGTCATGGAGCTGCGGGAGGGGCAGGCCTTTTGGCAAAGCCAGGTGGACGAGCTGCGCGCCTGCTTGCGGGAGCTCCTCAAAGAACACGCTGAGCTGGTGCAGATCATCGCTCAGCAGCAACACATCCTCAAGGATTGCAAGGAAGTCATTCGCGCCATTCTGGAACAAATGCAGGAGGACCAGCGCGACTTCCGCTCTGCCCTCAACATCTTGCTGGAGGAACTGCACCAAACTGTGCGCTGCTTGGTCCTCAAGTCAGGCGGCACTCTTCCCAAGCCTGTCCGCCACCCCGAGGCGCCGCCAGCGGATCCCGGCCTTAAGCCGGCTGATTCTGCCTCGCTGGGGAATGGCTTGCTGTCCTAGCGTCCAGACTGCTGCCTTCCCCCAAAGCTGTCTGCGGAGCTATTCAATCTTGCCCTGCGGCCGAAACAGGCGCAAGTCCAAGGGGATCCCTCTGGCAGCGGGATTGCGGCGGAGGAGAGCTCGGTAAGCAGAGCAACTTGCAGAGAGGAGTGCCCTGCCAGGTTGGGGACCAGGCCTACTTTGTCGGGAGGGGGAAAGGCTGCGGTGCCTGCCTTGCCCCGCTCCAGGGCTGGGATCTGGCCCAGAAGCAGCCCCTAAATCAGGACCCCGCGGGGGCAGCGGCGCCATCCCCAGTAGGTTATGCAGGGCCGGTGTGCCCATAGCTTTCAACCCAGGGGTAGGATCGGCTCTGCCGCTAAGCGCAGCACTCGCCCGCTGGCGAGGACAACGTCACCGTCCTGCAGCTTGGGATCGGAAGGGCTGCCCAGCTCAGCTCGTCGATCCCCGTTGGCTGAGCCCTGCCAAGCTTGCCTCTTCGGGATCGAGGCCCAAGGGGAAGGTGGCAACAAGGGTACCCCCTGCGATCCCTTCGAGGGGCAGAGTGAAAGCTTTGCCGCAGTGACCAGCACCTCTTCGCCCCCTTTCCCCTGCGCTGGGTTGCTACGGGAGCAACGGCTAGGCAAGGGGCCTTGCAGCTAGCTTCGCCCCCAGGGACTAAGCCTGTTCTGCCTCCAGCTCCGTCTTAGAAAGAATCTGGGTCCGCCGCGGATCCCCGAAGGTTTTCTTCAAGTGGCGCAGCTCTTTCTTCAAGTACTTCAGGAGCTTGCGGCGGTCACTCAGTAGCTCCTGCAATTCTTCGATGCGGGCCTGCAACTGCGCCTGCTCCTGCTGCAGCCGTTCCCGCTCCAAGGCTGTCAGGCGGCGTAGGGGCATGGCTAAGATTGTCTCCGCCTGCTGGGGGGTGCAACCCAAGCGGGCCTGCAGTTGGGCTTTGGCTGTGGGGCCATCGGGGGCTTGCTGCAGCAAGTTGATCACCCCTTCCAGATCAGCTAGGGCCAGCACCATCCCCGCCACCTCTTCCGCCTTGCGCTGTAGCTGCTGCAGTTCAGTGCGAAACATCCGGCTGAGAGTAGCTTCGCGAAAGTGCAAAAAATGCTGCAAGAGCTGCTTTAGGTTCAGCTGCTGCGGTTTTCCATCCACCAGGGCCAGCAGGATTACCCCGAAGTTGCTCTGCAGAGGGGTCAGCTTGTACAACTGCTGCAAAACCGCCTGAGGATTGGCCTCTCGCTTGAGCTCCACCACCACTCGAAGGCCGCTGCGATCCGATTCATCCCGCAGGTCGGCAATGCCGCTGAGACGGTTTTGGGCAACCAGCTCCGCCACTTTCTCGATCCAGGCAGCTTTGTTCACCTGGTAAGGGAACTCGGTGACCACTAGAGCAGGCCGCCGGTGGCGTCCTTTGCCCTGCTGGATCTCCTCAAAACGGGCCACCCCCCGCAGCGTAATGGAGCCGCGGCCAGTGAGATAGGCTTCTCGGATCCCCTGGCTATCAACAATCTGGCCACCAGTGGGAAAGTCCGGCCCCGGGATCCAGCGCAACAGCTCCTCTGGGCTGAGATTGGGATGGTCGATTAAAGCCAGCAGGCCGTCCACCACTTCTCCTAGGTTATGGGGCGGGATGCTGGTAGCCATGCCCACAGCAATCCCAGAAGCGCCGTTGAGGAGCAAGACAGGCAGGCGAGCTGGCAGAACAGTTGGCTCGAGGTGGGATCCGTCGAAATTGGCAATAAAATCGACAACCTCCTCCGACACCTGCTCTAGAAGTACCCTGTGGCTCAGTGCCGACAGCCGGCACTCGGTGTAGCGCATGGCCGCTGGCGGGTCGTCTAGCGAGCCGAAGTTGCCGTGTCCCGCCACCAGAGGATAGCGGCTGGAAAAATCTTGCGCCATGCGCACCAGCGCATCATAAACTGCCTGATCCCCGTGGGGATGGTACTTCCCCAGCACGTCCCCCACCACCCGCGCACATTTGCGGTAGGGGCGATCCGGCGTTAGGCCCAGCTCGTGCATGGCGTAGAGGATGCGGCGCTGGACTGGCTTGAGGCCATCCCGTACATCCGGCAAGGCCCGCCCCACGATTACGCTCATGGCGTATTCCAGGTAGGAGCGCTGCATCTCCTCCCGCAAATCCGTTGCAATCACCCGCCCTCGACGGGATCCCCCTCCTTCAAAAGGGAGTTGCTGAGTCATGGCACAGCGGAGTGAAACCCTTTCTATAGCGCTAGTCAGCTTTGCCTATGTAGCCAACTCTAGCGCTGTTCCGTTCACCTATGCCCCCCAGAGCCACTTTCTAAACCCGCCCTGCAAGGGCAAAGTTTGCCTTGGGTGCTAATCTGGATCCTTAAGAATTGGCCTCTGGATGGCAAGCTCTAACTGGAGCAGCAGAGCTATGCAGCCCAAAACCCTGGCGTTTGCCCTGCAATTGATGGGGGCTGCTGCTGCTATTAGTGTTGCAATCAAATACGGTGGCCCCTACCTGGCCTTGCCGAAGACGATGCCGGTGATTGTGGCTATGATTGCTTCTCCTGCTTTGGTTATGGCTGCCCTCCTGTGGCACTGGCAACAGCAGTCTTCCCTCTCCCTAACCCCTACCCAAGACGTTCAGGAGCCGCCGCCAACTGCAGAGCTTGAAAACTCAGACTAGCCCTCCCTCAGCGCTAGGAGCTCCAGTTGAGGCCACGCTGAAAGCTTAGGCAGAAGCTGGGGGAGCGAGGGGGGCTGGTCCCCTACTGCTGGGTAAGGCGCAGGGTTACCGTTGGGCTGGTTTGGTTGCCAGAAGTAGCCGTGAGGTTTACCTGATACACCGTGCCAGCAGCGGGAATGGGGGGCCGAACGGTGATGGTAAAACGGCCCTGCCCATCTGCCTGGACAGTTTGGTTCATCACAGTCTGCTGAGCGGTGAGGATGCCCCCCAGCGAAGTCGAAGCCGTTACTGTTACCCGCACCGAAGCATTGGGAGCCGTGGTACCCTGCAGCGTAAACGAAGAACCGGCAACCCGATCCCCATCCCGCAGGTTGGTAATCTGGGGCAGCAGGCTGGAGGGAACCTCTTGGGGGGTGAGTCGCTGGATGCCAGCGGTAGCTCCTTCAACCAGCCGAACTGGCTGTTCCGCGGTCATAAAGCGCACCTGGCCGCCGTTTTCCAGGCGAGCGATGACGATCCCTTCGCGGGTGGCATCTTTTGGCTCGATCAAGGCGTTGACCACATAGGTGCCACTGGCAACTTCCTGGGCTTGTAGAGTTTGCACCTGCCGTCCGTCCTGAACCAGGTAAACGGTTACTCGGCTGGAGGGAGTGCCCTTAACGGTTACCAACAGGATCTCGCCCGCCGCCAAGGGGCGATTACCGGCGTTGTGATCCACCAGGTCAATAGAGGCGCGGACGGGGCTACCCACGGTGAAGCTCCAGGTAACGCGGCGGGTCACCCCTTGCGTATTGGTGAACTCCAGAAGGACTTCCCGACGTCCCGGGGGCAGCGGTTGCGAGGGACGGTAGGTGAAGAAATCCCGGGTAATCACCGACTCGGCAGTTACATCTTTGCCGTCTAGAAAAACCCGCACTGTTTCTGGGCGCACGCTGACCCCATCTTGGCTGCGAAAAGAAGCCGAGATTGGCGAGGTGGGCTCCACATTAGTGGCCGCTTGAGCTGGGCTGGGATCCGTAATTTGCTGAGCCTTTGCCGGAAGGCCCGACAGCCCCACAACCGCAGCGCCAATCACCAGGGCACGGGGAAACCAAGAAGACAAGCTATCGCCCATGAGACCATCCAAAACAGGTAAAGGACACTTAAGCTGGATTACAGGTGAGTCGCCCAGAGGCAGAGCAAAGTCTGCGAGACCCTCGATCTAGACATCCTGTTTGCATCTTGTCACAGGGGTCAATTGCTGTCGATACGCCTGCACCTCTGATTGGCTCTCCTATAGACCCAATTCCAGTGCCAGATTTGAGTAAGGTTAACTACCATCTAACGTGTAGAAGGCGGCGGCCACTTTGCCAAGGTGAGAAAGCAGCCGCGAGAGCCCCAAGGCTACATTTTGCCGGTTCAAGCTGTCATCAATTCACGAAAATAGCGCCTGTCTTTTGCAGATCTAGGCAATGGTCGCCAGAGACATCGTTGACCCGGCGCACCTCTACGGTGATGACATTCAACGGATCCACGCTCACCCGGTAGCCCACGGGAGACAACATCGGCGTGTTGATGGCCATGCAATTGGGGATGGGTAGATTGCCTAGGCGCAGCGTTTCTCCCGGCGGAAGTTCCGACACCTTCTGCCGCGGATCCGTAAAGCCATATTCCAGAGGCAGACCAGTGCGATTGTGGATCACCAGCTCGGCAGGCAGGTTGGGGTTGAAGCGGGCCACCGGCTGGTCAAAGACCGATTGGTCCACCCCCACTGGCAGGCGCGGTAGCGGCACTGTTTGAAAGGCAGGCTGAGCGACGGCCCGGTGTCCACCTACCCAGACTGACAGAGCGGCCATGATCCAGCCAATTCTCTTGCTTTGTTTTGTGGGTCTCATGCTTCTTTCTGTCTCGGAATGGGGGATGCCCTTCCTCGCCTGCTTGTATTGTTCCCAAAAAGGGCCGGCCAGACCAGATGGCCGCTGTTTTTTCAAGGGTACGCCTCAACAAGGGGGTTGCGGGTGAGTCTGCAATGTTTTGCTGGTCCTGCTGCTCAAGTTGTCAGCCTTTCCACCAGGCAGCAAAAAACCCAGCAGAGAAGGGATCCCTGCTGGGCTCAGGCCGGAGAAGCCAAAACCTTAGCATAGGAGCCGGCGGGCAGTATTGAGCACATTCTCCACCGTGAAGCCAAACTTCTCCATGCACACAGGGCCGGGGGCGGAGGCGCCAAAGCGGTCAATGCCAATAGCTACCCCTTCAAAGCCCAGGTACTTGTGCCAGCCAAAGGTAGAGCCGGCCTCGACGGAGATGCGCTTGGTAACGTTGGGAGGCAAGACAGAGTCGCGGTAGCTCTGGGGCTGGGCCTCAAACAGCTCCATGCAGGGCATGGAGACCACCCGTACCGCCCGACCTTCCTGGCGCAGTTGGGCTGCAGCCTTGACTGCCAGCTCCAGCTCCGAGCCGGTGGCAATCAAGATAAGCTCCGGGTTGGGGGCATCCACCACCACATAGGCTCCCTTGGCCACTCCCTCAATGGAGGTGCCTTCCACGGGGTTGACCGCCTGCCGGGTAAACACCAGCACCGAAGGGGTGGATGTAGACTCGAGGGCTACTTGGTAAGCTCCCACCGTCTCGCGAGCATCAGCGGGGCGGATGACGTAGAGGTTGGGAATAGCTCGCAGGGAGGCCAACGTCTCAATGGGCTGGTGGGTGGGACCGTCTTCTCCCAGAGCCACTGAGTCGTGGGTCATGATGTGCAACACCCGTGCCCGCGAGAGGGCCGACAGCCGGATGGCCGGCCGCATGTAGTCGCTGAAAACTAGGAAGGTGGCGTCGTAGGGGATGAGGCCGCCGTGCAGAGCCATGCCGTTGGCAATGGCCCCCATGGCGTGTTCCCGGACTCCAAAGCGGAAGTTGCGCCCATGGTAGGAGCCGGCTTGAAACTCTGGGATCCCCTTCAAGTAAGTCATGTTGGAGTGGGCTAGATCGGCGGATCCGCCCAGTAGCTCAGGCACCACCTTGGCTAGAGCGTTGAGGCAAAGCTTGGAGAGATTGCGGGTGGATTCCCTGCCGGTTTCAGCAATTGGGGCGAGAGCTTCTTTCCAACCCACAGGCAGTTCCCCCGCCATGATCCGTTTAAACTCAGCAGCCTCCTGGGGGTAAGCCTTCTCGTAGGCAGCAAAGCGCTCGTTCCACTCGGCCTCAGCCTTGGCCCCTTTTTCAATGGCTTGGCGGAAATGGGCCAACACTTCGTCGGGGATGTAGAACTCCGGCTCCAGCGGCCAACCCAGATTTTGTTTAGTGAGCTTCACCTCTTCCGGTCCCAGCGGTGCCCCGTGGACGCTCTCGGTGCCCGCTTTGTTGGGGGAGCCGTAGCCAATAGTGGTCTCGACAATGATTAAGGAAGGCTTGTCGGTAACTTCCTTAGCTTTCTGGATAGCGGCGGCAATCCCCTTCAGGTCGTGGTTGCCATCCTCTACTTTTTGCACATGCCACCCGTAGGCCTCGTAGCGTTTGCCCACATCTTCGGTAAAGGTAATTTCCGTTCTGCCATCGATGGAGATGTGGTTGCTGTCGTAGAGCATGATGAGCTTGCCCAGCTTGAGGTGGCCAGCCAGAGAGGCTGCTTCCGAGGCCACCCCCTCCATGTTGCAACCGTCACCCAAGATTACGTAGGTATAGTGGTCAACAATTGTGTGGCCGGGCTTGTTGAAGCGGGCGGCTAGGTGGGCTTCAGCAATGGCCAGGCCCACGGCATTGGCCACTCCCTGCCCTAGGGGGCCAGTGGTTACTTCCACACCAGGAGTTTCAAAGTTTTCCGGGTGGCCAGGGGTTTTGGACCCCCACTGGCGAAACTGCTTGAGGTCTTCAAGACTAAGGTCAAAGCCAGTCAGGTGTAGCAGAGCATACTGCAGCATGCAGCCATGGCCTGCCGAGAGGACAAAGCGATCCCGATCCACCCACTTGGGGTTGCGGGGGTTGAACTTGAGGAAATGCTGCCAAAGCACATAGGCCATGGGTGCTGCCCCCATCGGCAGGCCAGGGTGGCCGGAGTTGGCCTTCTGAACAGCATCCACCGCCAAAAAACGAATGGTGTTGATGGCAAGTTGTTCTAGAGAGGGAGGAGCAGCAACAACCATGTGGGATCCCTATCGCTCAACATTCGCTTTTCAGTATGAGTATGCCTTGACACTCCTGCTGACTAGGTTCGGGGGACTCTTGCACAGACCCAAAACAGGCTCGTAAAGGGGCTGTCAAACTGCCCCTAGACTTCCTTTAGGCAAGCTGGGCCGCTTTCGCGGCCGCGTCAGCAGGAAGAAGTCTTTGGTCCGGTAGCAACAACCCTAGTCTAGTATAAGTTGGCCCCTAAAGTTGCTTGGGGGCTTTTCTGCCCCGCCTCGTATGTTCTCCTGACGCGGACAGGAGGAAGACCAAGTCGTTTCCAGAGGTTTTGGCTCTTCCAAGGCGCTGGGAGCAGCGAGGTCGGCTCGCTACCGAGCCAAATGAGAGAATAAGCTGAGAGATACGCAAGTTGCTAGTGGCGGTTGGTTGGAGGGTTTTCTTTGGGCGCTGTTGCTTCCCCTAGTGGCAAGCCCCCCTGGCTGCGGGCCAAGGCCCCCCAGCGGGTGGGATCCGTCAAACACCTATTGCGGGACTTAGGCCTGAACACCGTCTGTGAAGAGGCCTCTTGTCCCAACCTAGGAGAATGCTTTGCCAACGGCACTGCCACCTTTTTAATCATGGGCCCAGCCTGCACGCGCGCCTGCCCCTACTGCGACATCGACTTCACCAAACGGCCTCCGCCTTTGGATCCCACTGAGCCGCTGCGGGTGGCGGAAGCCGTGCAACGGCTGGGGTTGCGCCATGCCGTGATTACCTCCGTCAACCGGGACGATCTCCCCGATGGGGGAGCCAGCCAGTTTGTTGCCTGCATTACCGAAATCCGCCGCCGCATGCCCCAGACGACCATCGAGGTCTTGATCCCAGATCTGTGCGGCAACTGGCAGGCCTTGGAGCAGATTCTCGCTGCCCGCCCCACAGTGCTTAACCACAACACGGAAACCGTGCCCCGCCTCTACCGGCGGGTGCGCCCCCAAGGGAACTACGAGCGCTCCCTCAAGCTGCTGGAGTTGGCGCGGCAGTGGGATCCCGGCCTCTACACCAAGTCAGGAGTAATGTTGGGTCTGGGGGAAACCGCCGCAGAGATTTTGCAGGTCATGCAAGATCTGCGCCAGGTAGGGTGCGACATCCTTACTCTTGGCCAATACCTGGCTCCCAGTCCCAAGCACCTGCCAGTGGAGCGCTACGTGCCCCCGGAGGAGTTTGACCACTGGCGACGGGTGGGAGAAGAGCTGGGCTTTTTGCAGGTGGTGTCCTCCCCGCTTACCCGCAGCTCCTACCATGCCGAGGCTGTCCAAGAGCTGATGCAGCGCTTTCCCCGCCCAAGAACTCCCCTGGGAGGATAGGCCGACCGTTTGCCTCAACGGGACGGACTCCTGGCGGGGCTGGCTCCTTGCCAACGGTGGGAAGGCACTTAGCAGCGGCAGTTTTGCAAGCTGGTCAGCTGCTGCGCGGCAGCCAGCCAGTGGCCCCAGGGAGAACCCCAGCCCAGACAGAGGGGGATTTTCTACGCTAGAGGGATGCGGTAAGATTGAAAAGTGAAGAGATAGGAGGGGCAGGCGGTCGCGTCCTCGCTGTCGCCACCAGACAGCAGGATGAGGAAAGTCCGGGCTTTCAGAAGAACACACCGCTGGGGAAAGCCCAGTGCGGGAAACCGCGAGGATAGTGCCACAGAAACATACCGCCGATGGCTGGGATCCCAGCACAGGTAAGGGTGCAAAGGTGGGGTAAGAGCCCACCAGCAGCGTCGTGAGGCGCTGGCTCGGTAAACCCCGGTGGAAAGCAAGGCCGCAGCTGCAGGATTATGGCTGTTCTTCGCCCCTGTCAGCTGCACCGAGGTCACGGTACTCAACCAAGCAGTTGGGGAAGGGTGGTCTCGGTGGTGGTGAGCCGCTAGAGGGTGATGGTAACATCACTCCCAGAGAGATGACCGCCAGTGAGGGCTGCTCCTTGGAGCACCCCACTACAGAACCCGGCTTACAACCTCCTCATCTCTTCTTTAATTACCCAGCCCTGAGGAGATTTTTTTCAGGGCGGGCTGTAGGCCTGCTTCATGCCCGTCAGGGCTGCCATCCACAGCTCTACACAGGCTTGCAGGAGAGCGGGGACGCCGGGGCAAGACATACCTTTGTCCGCTGGGTTAGACGAGGGCTGGTCGGTGTTGCTGCAGGGCAAGCCAGCAGTAACGGCCAGCAGAGCTGCCCCTAGAATCATCAAGTGGAGAGCCCCAGCAGCTGCATGAAGGCGCTCAGAGTCGATTGCCTGTAGGTCTGGGCTGGGGATCTGTTTCAGGTAGTTGCAGAGCTGCTCTTGTGCCTGCAGGAAGCCTGCTCTCAAGGCACGGCGATGCTCCTCGGAGTAGGAGCCTGCTTCTCCCACCAACGAGCGCACCAGTTCAGGGTTATCGGCTAGAGCTTGGAAGCAGGTTTGGACATAGCGGAGGAGAATGGCCTGCAGCTCAGCGCTCTGGAAGGTGGTGGGATCCGCTGGAAGGGGTAAGTCGGCAACACCGGAGAAAACTCCCAGCTCAGCGAATACAGCTAGGAGCAGCCCCTGCTTGCTGCCAAAGTGCCGAAACAGGGTTACTTCATGAACCCCAGCCAAGTCTGCAATTTGCCGAGTGGTCGTCTGGGCAATGCCCTGACGGACGAATAGCTCTCGAGCTGCCTTCAGCAGCCTTTGCCGGGAAGAGGGACGTGCCATGGTGGGTGATGGGGTAAGGAGCCAAGAGAAGATCCTGAAGATGAAAAGCAGTCTGCAAGTATCACTTGCACTTGGGGTGAAATATCGTTAAGCTTAACCTCAGGCGAGATACCATCGGCCACTCTTTTGCTCTCTTGCTTCTAGCCGTCTCCCTTGCTGAGGCTTGCACCGGTAAGGGAAAGAGGGATTCAGCGCATTTCTTAGCGCTGGAGAAAAGCGGCTTTTGCATGAGAAGCAAGCGTGCAAGGAGCGATTGAACTCTGCTCTACTTTTTTCTCTACCTTGAGGTTTGTCTAGTTCATGACTGTCTCCCTTTCCCCCAATTCCTTGGGCAATCCTAACAACCCTGTTCCCTTGATTCAACCTGAGTCCCGGAAGCCTTTTCGGTTTGCTTGGGAGTTCGTTCTTTTTTTCATAGCCCTCCACAGCGTTGCTTTGGTGGGTGGCATTCTTTTCTTCTCCTGGTCTGCCTTGGGAGTAGCCCTATTTTTCCACTGGTGTTTTGGCAGCTTGGGGATTTGCTTGGGGTATCACCGCCTTCTCAGCCATCGCAGTCTCCAGGTGCCCAAGTGGCTGGAGTATGTTTTTGCTACACTTGGTACCCTGGCTCTTCAAGGAGGGCCAATCTTTTGGGTAGGTGGCCATCGCCAGCACCACGCGTTTACTGAGGACGAGGAAAAGGATCCCTACTCAGCCAGCAAAGGCTTTTGGTGGAGCCACATGCTTTGGCTAATCTACCAGCGAGAAGAGTTCTTCAACCCTGAGAAGTATTTTGCCTTTGCGCCAGACTTGGCTCGGGATCCCTTTTACCGCTGGCTGGACAAGTATGGGCTACTGCTGCAACTGCCGCTAGCTGCTGGGCTCTATCTGGTGGGGGGCTGGCCGTTTGTTATCTACGGCATCTTTGTACGGACGGTGCTGCTGCTGCACTGCACCTGGTTGATCAATTCAGCCAGCCACTTCTGGGGCTATCGAACGTTCGAGAGCAACGACAATGCCCGTAACCTTTGGTGGGCTGCTCTTTTGACCTACGGCGAAGGCTGGCACAACAACCATCACGCTGATCCAAAGTGCGTAAAAGCAGGCTTGCGTTGGTGGGAAATTGACATGACCTACTGGGTCATTTGGCTGCTGGCGCAGCTAGGCTTGGCCCGTAAGCTGCACCTACCAGTTCAGAGTCAGTAACTTCCCGAGGCGCTTCTGATCCAAAACTTTTCCAGCTAAAAAGTAGGCCAGGGATCCTTATCTAGGATCCCTGTTTCGCCCACCTAGGACACTAATCTTCTAGGGGGCTATACTGCCATGGCCCATAGTGGTCAAGAATGCGCTGAATTTGCTCTCTATCAGCCTCTGGTGCTTGGTAGATGTGCAGTGCCTCAATTTGGCTAGCAGAGTAGTCAAAGGTGGGATCTTTTCTCCATTCCAGCTGCGTTTCTACGCCGGGAATGCAAGCCAAGTGGGCAGCCAGCTCCCGATAAACCATCAGGGGCATGGAGGCATACCGAACGGCATAGCGCTTCAGTCCAGCAGGAACCACAAGGGTTACCTCATTAGTTCTGCTTCCTTACTTGGATAACACAGTTTGCTCCCAGGGAGCTCTTAGGGAGGAGGAAACACTTTCTGGCGGACATCCTCAGCAAAAGTTTCCACGGCCTCTCGGATTACCTGTCTTAAATTGGCGTAGGCCTTAGCAAAAGGCGGGATTCGCTCACTTAAGCCCAGGAGGTCATGGGTGACGAGGATCTGACCGTCGCAGGCAGGGCCGGCTCCAATTCCCAAAGTTGGGATCTGGAGTTGCCGGGTAATCTGCGCGGCTAAGTCCGCCGGCATATGTTCCAGGACTAGGGCAAAAGCTCCCGCTTGCTCTAGGTTCAAAGCTTCCTGGCACAGCCGCTCTGCCTCTTCCGGTGTTTTTCCCTGCTGGCGGTAGCCCCCCAGCTGGTGTTTAGCCTGGGGTGTGAGGCCAATGTGGCCCAGAACGGGGATCCCTCGCTGCACCAAAAAGGCAACCGTTTCCACCATAGCGGGGTAGCCCCCCTCCAGCTTCACCCCATTGACTCCCGCTTCCTTGATTAGCCGGCCTGCCGAGAGGAGAGCCTGTTCTTTGTGGACTTGGTAACTCAAAAAGGGCAGGTCAGCCACCAGAAAGGCCCGCACTACCCCCCGGCGCACCGCCTGGGCATGGTGGATCATCTGTTCCAGCGTCAAGGGCAGGGTGCTACTGTAGCCCAGACTGGTCATGGCCAGGCTGTCGCCCACCAGGATCAGGTCAATCCCAGCCTGATCCAAAATCTGGGCTGTGGCGTAGTCGGCAGCCGTGAGGGCCACCAGCGGTTGACCTATCTGCTTAGCCTGGCGAAAGTGGTGAATGGAAAGGGCAGCCATACCTCCATGATCTCATTGCAGGGGCCGCCTTCTGGACTAGCTACACTCCGCAGGCGCCCCCCTCTGTCCGTAGGACGGTCGCGGTAGCAGGGCGGAGGGCAAGGATCGGCGGGAATGCAGCTGTGGTAATGCATAACTCCAATATGACTCAAGTCCTGCCTATTGCTTGCAAACTCAAGGTTTCTAATGGGTAAGCGGGACAGGGCAGAGAAAACTTCAACCTCTCCGCTATTAGGAAGTTCATGCTTAGTTTAGCCAGGAGAGAAACCGTCCAGTGAAAGTATTCAGGACTGGCTTTCCCCTAAGCCGCAGCAATGCCGCTGGAGGAGAGGCAGACCCTCCTGGTGCGAGGGTGATGGGGGGCTGGGCGTACTGTAGCTGGCTTGCTACCTACAGGGCTACCCTTTGCCTCGGCGGGGCGGGGTTCTTGAGCCGGCACTCTCTGTTCGGCCCACACAGGATAGCCTGTTTGTCGCTAATATATTATATTGTGATGGATAGATGGAAGGGTGACAGAGTGGTTGATTGTGGCGCTCTCGAAAAGCGTTGTGGCCGTGAGGCCACCGTGGGTTCGAATCCCACCCCTTCCGTGGTTACTCCTCCTACGTTGCAAGCCCAAGTGCATCCCCTCATTGGGCGCCTTGCGGAGGCGATTCTGAGCACTTGGGGATCCCACCTCACCTTGACCCCCTATGACCTGCCCGAGGATCTGGGCTACGTGGAGGGCCGCCTAGAAGGCGAGAAACTGCAGATTGAAAACCGCTGCTACCAGGGGGGGCCCTTCCGCAAGTTGCACCTGGAGCTGGCCCAGGCTGGCCAAAGCCTGGACATTCTCCACTGTGTCATGTTTCCTCAACCGCAGTACCCGCTGCCGCTGTTTGGCTGTGACATTGTGGCCGGCCGCGGCCAGGTAAGTGCTGCCATTGTCGATCTCTCACCGGTTACTCCCACTTTGCCAGATCCCTACATCCAGGAGCTGGAAGCCCTGGGATCCCATCGCGCTCCTTTTCAGCAGCGACGGCAACTTCCCTCCTGGGGGACGATCTTCTCCCCCTACTGCCTGTTTGTGCGTCCCACTAACGAAGTCGAGGCCGAGCGCTTTTTGCACTTTGCCTGCCGTTACCTGGAGCTGCACTGCCAGCTGGCGCACCAGATCCCCCCGCAGACGGATCCCAGCCAGATTATGGCGCACTACCAAGGGCAGCAGCGCTACTGCAGTCAACAACAGCAAAACGACCGCACCCGCCGCGTTTTGGAAAAAGCTTTTGGCCCCGCCTGGGCCGAGCGCTACATGAGCACCGTCCTTTTTGACTTGCCCCCCAGTCCTCTGCAGATCTAGGGCCATTCGCCTCAGGGGGACGGTGTCCTTTCTAGACGGGTTCCCCTTGCAGCCGCCGTTGGATGCTCAACGCCAATTTCTGCCCCAGCAACTCCGGCAAAGTTGGGGCTGCCTCCGGGCCTAGCAGGTAGAAGATAAAGCGCACCCGTTTGCGGCGGAGCAGCAAATTGAGGTTAACAACGGTCAAATCCTCCTGCGCCAGAGCGGTCATTACCCGGTAAAATACACCTGGCTGGTTGTCCACCTCCACTAGTAGCGTGGGCAGGTGAAACAGGGGGTCAAGATAAAAAGAAACCTGAGTGTCCTTTAGAGCAGCCTTGAGATCAAACTCCAGCGCCAAGGTTTCATGAACAGGAAACGCTCCTGCCAAGCACTCGTGAATGGCCCGTTCTAGGCTAAGTTTGGTTTGGGCAGAAAGGCTGTGCCCATCCCGCGAGACAGTGACCCGAATAAATACCAAGTGGGGTGCGTAGATCTGCCCGTAGAGATGGATGCTGTGCACTGAGAGATTGAATGCCGTGAGCACCCCAAACAGATCGCTGAGCAGAGAGGGGCGATTGCGGTAAGCTAGACAAACCAGTGTCTTACAGCGCTCGTCCTGCATCTGCACCACTGCCTTGCGAGTCTGGTAGAGGGCATAGGCCAGACGCAGGTTTTGCACCTGAACCTCGCTGCTGACAAACTGGCTGTAAAAAGGCGGAAAGCTCTGGTTAAAGCGCCGCATCAGAGCTGTTCGCGTCAGGGGGACGGAGCTCTTGCTAGGGTTGACCTTGAGTAGATGGGGATCCCCAGCTCCCCCTCCTTGGTCCACCTTCCGCTCCCCGGCCGGCTCGAGAGAAGGTGGGGTGCCCTGTTCTGGCGACTGCTCGGCTACCATTCCTCTCACCCCTTGCATTGCCACTTGACAAAGAACACAGCTTAGCTCCCTCCCCTCGTGCAGAGCTTTGCCAAGGATACGAAGTGCGCGTTCAATTCTTCTCCTGTTCTATCCCAGGGGATCGAGGGGGGCATCAAACCCCTCATCAGGGGGGCTGCCCGTTAGCGGGTGATCCTAGACTAGAAAAGAACTGGCTTGCCCAAGCCAAGGGGTATGGCAGCCGTTTTCGTTTCCCCAGGCAGGAACTCCCGTGAACAGGACCACTCCTGATCCCTCCTCCCGTTCCTCTGCCCAGCTGCTGGATCCCGCCGGAAGCTGGTGGGATCTCCACATCGTTGCCTCCCCTGTTCAGGAGGACCAGATCTTTTGGCGGCTGGAGAGCTTTGGCTGTCAAGGCATGGCCAGCCAGGCTCATGACGAAGGCCAAATCAGCATTCATGCCTACTTGCCCTGCTCCCGCGCCACCCTCTTGGACTTGGCAGCTCTGGCCCTGCGCCTGCGGCAAGATGCCCTCGTAGCTGGCCAGCCCCTTCCCAAACTGCGCTGGGAACGCATAGAGGCGGAGGACTGGAGCAGCAGTTGGAAGCAGCACTGGCAGCCCCAGTGGGTCGGGGACAGGTTGCTTATTTGTCCGTCTTGGCTGGATCCACCTCCCCACCCCGGTCGTCTCCTGCTGCGGCTGGATCCGGGCATGGCCTTTGGCACAGGTACTCATCCGACCACCCAGCTTTGCCTGGAGGCCCTGGAGATGCGCCTTGGGGGGGGTGCTGGGGGAGTCACAGTGGCCGATGTGGGCTGTGGTTCGGGCATTTTGTCCGTGGCAGCGGCTCTCTTAGGAGCCAAGCGGGTTTATGCCGTGGATGTTGACCCGCTGGCGGTGCAGGCCACTCTCCAGAACCGGGATCTCAACGGCCTGACGGATCGCATTGTGGTGGCCAAAGGTAGCCTGGAGCACATTCCCGAGATGGTGGAGGGGCTGGTGTGCAACATTCTGACGGAGGTGATCCTAGACATGATCCCGCAGTTTGGCCTGGTGGTGAAAAGAGGGGGCTGGCTCATCCTCAGCGGCATTCTCCTGGAGCAGGCCAAGCTGGTTACGGAGATGTTGGAGGCCCACGAGTGGTTGGTTGCATCCCTTTGGCGACGGGGGGAATGGTGCTGTCTGAACGCACGCACAATTTAAGTTCCCTGCCCCGCCTAGCCATCGATCCGGCCCAACGGGATCCCGCGGGCGGGCTCCATTTAAGTAGCTCACAGCGGCACTACCTGCAGCGGGTGCACCGCCTCCGGCCAGGGGATCCCTTTTTGGTTTTGGATGGCTCCGGCAAGCTGTGGCTAGCCCATTGGCAGCCCCAGAAATGCCAGATTGCAACCGAGGTGGAGGCGCTGCCGCGGGAATTGCCCGTTTACCTGCATCTGGGCTTGGCAGTGGTCAAGGGGCTGGGGTTTGATGAGGTGTTTCGCCAGGTTACTGAGCTGGGGGTAGCCCGCATTACCCCTTTGCTGACGGAGCGCACCGTGGTAGAGCCGGGATCTGGGCGGCAGGAACGCTGGCAAAAAATTGTGCGGGAGGCAGCAGAACAGTGTGAGCGGCTGCACTGGCCCCAAGTTGACCCGCCTACTTCCTGGAGCCGCTGGCTGGCCGAGCTAAGGGCCAACTGGTGGGGTATAGCCGTCGCCCGCCAGGACGCCCCTCTGCTGCTGCAGGTCCTACCGCAACTGCGGGATCCCGTGGTGGCACTGGCTATTGGCCCAGAAGGGGGCTGGACAGAGAGCGAGCGGCGCCAGGCGGAAGCCTACGGCGGAGTGCCTGTCTCCTTGGGCCCGACAATCCTGCGATCCACCACAGCAGCTGTGGCCGCTGCCAGCCAAGTTGCCGCCTTCTATGCTAGTTTGAGCCGAGGCTAGCTCGCTCTACCCCTCGGCAGCAGGAACACGGTTGCCGATATTATGGCATTGACATAAACCCTTGGGGGCCCAAGAGGAGCCAACATGGAGAAAATCCAGGCGGTGCGAGGCACCCGCGACATTCTGCCGCAGGAGGTGAGGCTGTGGCAGCAGGTGGAGGCCAGGGCTCGCGAGATCTTGGGGCGGGCCAACTACCAGGAGATCCGCACCCCCATTTTGGAGTTAACAGAGCTTTTTGCCCGCAGCCTCGGCAGCGCCACTGACGTGGTGGGCAAGGAGATGTTTTCCTTTAGCACTCGCGGCGAGCAGGAGGTAAGCCTGCGCCCTGAGAACACTGCTGGTGTGGTGCGGGCCTATATCCAGCACGGGCTGCAGATGGCAGGCGATGTGCAGCGCCTATGGTATTGCGGGCCCATGTTTCGCTACGAGCGTCCCCAAGCGGGGCGGCAACGCCAGTTCCATCAGTTGGGGGTGGAGCTCCTAGGCAGCCGGGATCCCCGCGCTGACGCCGAGGTCATTGCTCTGGCTTGGGAGCTGTTGCGGGCGGTGGGGGTGGAAAACCTTACCTTGCGGCTCAACTCCCTCGGGGATGGGCAGGATCGGCGGGCCTACCGCCAAGCCCTAGTGGACTACTTCACCCCCTTGAAAGAGCAGCTTGATCCCGACTCCCAGGAGCGCCTCAGCCGCAACCCCTTGCGCATCCTTGACAGCAAGGATCCCCATACCCGCGCCCTTGCCGAGAAAGCGCCCAAGCTGCCCGATTACCTCAGTGCTGACTCACGCGCCTTCTTCGAGCAAGTGCAAGCCCATCTCAAGGCCCTAGACATCCCCTATGAGCTGGATCCCTACCTGGTGCGTGGCTTGGACTACTACACCCACACCGCCTTCGAAATTGTCTCGCCCGAGCTAGGAGCCCAGAGCACTGTCTGCGGGGGCGGGCGCTACGACGGCCTGGTGGAAGAGCTGGGCGGGCCGCCAACCCCAGCGGTGGGCTGGGCTATTGGCCTGGAGCGGCTGGTGCTGCTGCTGCAAAAAAAGCAGCCAGAGGGGGTGGCAGGGCCCCTAGACGTCTACGTGATCTCCCGCGGAGCCAAAGCGGAAGCTCAATCCCTTCTCGTTGCCCAGGCCCTGCGCCAAGCTGGTTTTTGCACCGAGCTGGATCTCAGCGGCAGCCCCTTTAGCAAACAGTTCAAACGGGCTAGCCGTAGCGGCGCCACTTGGGCTGTGGTGCTGGGAGAGGCGGAAGCTGCGGCCGGGGAGGTGCAGCTGAAGCACTTGCCCACAGGACAGCAGCAAACCCTCCTGCAAGCTGAGCTGGTGAAGTATCTACTCTCCCAAAGGTGACTGCGCAATGCTGAGTTTTTGGGTACGGCGCGATGGACAAGAAGAATGGCAGCCAGTACCAGCCGAGGGAGCCATTCTGGAGGAGGACACTTACACCATCCTGGCCCGTTGTCCCCAACCCTACTTCACCATTACTGTGGAAGTTCACTACCGCCCTTTGACAGCAGAAGATGAGGGAGCTCCAGCGGAGGCGAAAGCCTCAAAGAGAGCCACCTCGCTCCTGCAAACCCGTTCGGTGCGCACCAACGAGGAGGGGATCAGCCTCATCTTGCCGGCCACCCACCTCTCCCCTGGTTTCTGGGAGCTGCACTGCCGCGATGCCGATTTGATAGCTGAGCTGTTTGGCGAGACGGAGCTAAACAATTGTCTGCGTTTCCAGGTCGTACCCGCCCCAGCTCAGTCGGAACCAGCAGCACCCTCGGTGGTCCAGCCAACGGAGCCCGAAGCTTCCACTCAGACCCAAGAGGCTGCCGTCCCCCCAGAGCTGTTTTCCCTCCTGCACAGCGACCTGGAGGGATCCCCCCAGGAAGTGCTGGTGTTAACCGGGCGAATTGGCTGTAGCGGCGAACTCCAGGTGCAGCTTTGGCAGGAAGGGAACCAGGATCCCCTTTTCCAAGGGCGACGGCAGATTCAACTCCCAGGGCAAGCGCGAGCGGCAGTGTTTAGCCTTCCCCTTACCCTGCCAAGTCAGCCGTGGGCGCGTCCTCTGCGGGGAGAGCTGCGCCTCACTCCCTCCTCTGGGCAGGCTTCAGAGCCGCTCACGATTCCTTTTTCCATTCGCTGCCGCAGCCAAGAATCCCTTGCCTCGGAGACCCCCCTCCCCCAGCAGCACCAAGAGGAAGACAGGTTGACGGACGTTGCCACTCCTGCCTCGACCACAACCCTGCTTTCTCCCGAGCGAACTTTGCAGAAGTTGTTGCGCATCTGGCAGGGCAGCTCCCCAGCTCCCCGCCCGGCTCAGCCGGGAGAGCTGCCTGCCGACACCGTACCCCCAGCTGAGGCCCAAGCCGAAGCAGAGGCAGTGCCTCCTTCCTCCCTTCCGCCCTCCCCCTCACCTGAGCTGCCCAGCGAAGAGGCTGTCCTGCCAGTCCCGCCCGCGCTACCTTTGCCGGTTACTGAGCAGAACCCAGAAGCCTTGCCCCTAGGAGTGTGCCCAGCGCCACAGCTGCTGGTGCCCGAACAACTGCGGGCAGGTGACAATTTCGATGTAGTGCTGCGTTTGCCGGCCTCGGTCAATTCTGCCAGTGGCTCGACCTCTCAGCCTCCTTTGTGGATTAAGTTTTGGGTCAAGCACGGCCGCACCCGCTCGCTGGTGGATGGCCCCCGTTGGTTGCTGGACTTCTCCCGCGATGACCAGGGACGGTGGCAAGCCCTCACCCGCATGACCATTCCCCCCGGCGTCCCTGAACTCATCTTCGAGGCTTGGGCCGTCAGTCCGGATCGCCAGCAGCAAAGCGACCGCGTGACGGAGCGCCGTTCTATCCTGCCTTAGGGATCCCTCAGTCTCGGTCTTGGGCCGAGCGCACCATCAGCACAGGGCAGCCGATGTGCACCCGCACATAGTCGGAGATGGAGCGCCCCAGCAGCCGATCCAAGTCGGGGATGCTGCGGGCAATGCTGGGCCGGCGATCCGGAGATCCCATCACCAACAGGTCGGCCTTGCTCTCTTCCGCCAAGCGGACGATCTCGGCGCCGGGATCGCCGACCGCTGTAAACAGCCGGTGGGGAATTTGGCGGCTTTTGAGGGTGGCAATGGCTTTGTCTATAACCTCGTCCCGGCCTTGGGCGTCGGCATCCAGTTGTACCGAGGCCAGAAAAATCTGGGCTCCCGGGATACCGGCAACCAGATCCAGGGCTGTGGCAAAGGCAGCCTGGGCGGCAGGGGAGTTGTTGAGGGCCACCATGACGTGGCTGGGGTATTTGACGTAGGCGTCGTCTTTAACCAGCAGCATGGGGCAGGAGGCGAGCTGGAAGACGTATTGGCTGACCGAGTTCTGCAAAATGGCCATGATGCGGTTGCGCCCGCGGGATCCCATCACGATGAGGGGATTGGGCAGGGACTCGGCCACCTGCAACACCACCACCTTGGGATCCCCTTCCACCAGTTGAGTGCTGATCTTCAACCCAGGCCGCGGGGGAAAACTCTGCAGCGTCTGGGCCAACAGCTCCTGCCCCTTTTGCCAGGCAGCGCGCATGTCCTCAGCAGAGGTCTGGGAAGGCACCGCATGCAGCAGGGTTACGTGGCACTGGGCAAAGGCCGGCAAAGATAGCAGCGTGTGCACCATTTGCTCGGTGGGGCCGCTGCCGTCGATGGCGGCAACGATGTTTTCAAAGCGAGGCATGGGACCCGTTCTCCAGGCCAAGGTTTGCCAAGTCTCATCCTAGATCTGCCTCTGCCGATCCCTGCTGCCGCGGCAGATACCCCGCAACATTTTGTTGAGTTTTAGTAACTTAGCCACACATAGCCAGTGAAGCCGCCGCCGGCATTGGTGTTGCGGCCTGTTAAAAACTGAAATCCCCCTAGCCCCAGGGTCAGCCCCTCCTCTAGGCGCCAGTTGAGCTGGCCGGAAAGCTTGAGGTTGCTGTAGTCGGGATCCTGCACCGCCAGATCCCCAAAAAGGAGCGGGGCGCCGTTGCCAAGGGTGAAGTCGCCATCCAAAGCCACAATGGCCTGCACCTCAGGGCTGAGATCTGCTCCAAAGGTCAAGTTGGCCTTGAGACGGTCGCCGGGGTAGCCCAGGTAGTCCCGAAAGGTCAGACAGGAGTCGAAAAAGGCGGGCAGGGATCCCAGCTTGCCCGAAGCGGCCAGGCCGGCGCTGAGGTCGTAGCCGAAAACCCCATAGCCCAAGGGCAGGGGGGTGTTCTGGGTGGCATATCCCGGCGGGATCAGGGCCGTCAATTGAGCCGAGAAAAAGGGATCCCCCTCTCCCCAGGTGTGGCGCAGGCCCAGCTCCAGATCCCGCAGGCCCTGGTTGCGCTGGGTAACGGTCTCAGCCCCGCTGGCAAAGCGATTTTCCAGGAAAACGTAGCTGGTGTTGAGGTTGAGGGTGAGGCGATCGCTGAGGCCGGTTTCGCCAAACAGGTTGAGGCGGGTCTCGCCGTACTCGGAAAGGGCCTGCTGCAGACGTCCCCCCTGGTCAAAGCGGGTGCGGGGTTGGTACACCTCGGGCCGGAGCGAGAAAAACGTTTTCCCTGCCCCGCGAGGGAAGCTGCAGCCAGCCCAGGACGGCAGCTCCCAACCCCCCAAGACAAGGCCCAGGCCCAGTAGCCAGCTTCTTGCAATTGCCAAAGGCTTCATCTAGGGATCCCCCTCGACGGCGCCGCCAAGGGGGATTGTACCTGCAGAGCTCCGTTTTGGGCCTTCGTCTCCATCCACCTACACCCTCTGGGCAATAGCCGGCAAACCTACGCGGGCCCGGAATTGCCGGGCTGCCGTCAGCGCCCCATAGGGATCCCCCTTGTAGAGGCCGTAGTGCATCAGGGACAGGCGCCGCAATCCCAGTTGCGACACCTCCTGCAGCCACTCGGGCCGGCTCATGATCTCAAAATCCACTTGGACGGTGTCGGCCCGGCCACCGTTGGGGTGCTTGTCCTTAATCGAGGGCTCGTAGTGGGCCAGCATCAGGTTGCGGTGGATGGGGGCAAAGAGACGGCAGCAGAGGCGGATCTGCTCGGGGTTACCCGGATCTGGGCCGTTGAGCTCTGGGTTGAACTCCCCCGGCCGCCGCTGGCGCATCGACTGGAAGGCGATCCCGTCCATTTGGCTCATCGTCTCGGCAAAAGGCTCCACCATGCTGCGCCCTGCCCCCCGGCGGGGATCGTCAAAAGTGGCAATCCAGCCGCCCCAGCAGAGAGCCACCTCGGCCTCGGGCAGCCGCTCCTTGATGGCCTGGCGGGCTCTTAAGACGTTGCGCATGAGAGCCTGGTAGTAGGGGGCAGTGTCGGCGTTGTAGGTATCGGCAGGGACGCGCCAGTAGGAAAACTCAGTGGCCAGGCTCCAGTAGGTGGGGCGGCCCTGGGGATTGGCTTGGGCAATATACCCGGCCAGCTCGGCTACGTCCTGGATAAACTGCGGCGAGAGGTGGTAGTCGCCGCAGGGGCGGGTGGTGTCGTCTTCCCAGGTGATGATGTGCAGGCTGTAGCCCCGCTCAAACCACTGCCGCAAAAGCCCCGCCTGGTGCCAGTTACGCCAGAAGGAGAGATCCCCCTGGCGGTGGTCAAAGCTGTTGAGCCAGCCGCTTAAGAAATGGGGATCCCAGTCCCGCGCCACCGCTGCCACCTGCGGATCCGACTCGATTTCCCAGAGGAAGCGACCGGGATCCTCGCCAATGCCCACCTCCCAGCGGGCCAAGAGCTCTGACAAGTTCAGGTTCCCCGTGGCAACGTTCTCGGAGCCCTGACCACAGCCGGCAACTCCAGAGGCAGCCAGCAGCGCTCCGCCCATCTGCAGCACCTGTCGCCGCGGCCATTGCCGTTTCCAGGTCATCTCGTCTCCTCCTCAAGCTCTGCCTGGCGGGCCCACAGCCGCACCTGCGGGGAGCTGTAGACCTCCCTAAAGCCCGGCAGCCCCTCAAAGGTAAGCTCAGGCCAAAATTGCAGGATGCGGTCGGCGCTCCGCAAGGGATCCGCCGGCCCCGCCACCAGCAAGTAGTCCACCCGCTCCTGGGGGTGTTGCAGGGCCAAGGCAAACTCGTACTGGTGGGGAGTAAGGAACAAGCGGGGATCCCCCGCCCAAAAGATAGCCTCAAAGTGGATGTCGTCGTCCACCAACACCTTCTCGCCAGGCAGCAGGTGGCGGCGGAGATATTCCCCTACTTGGCGCTTTGCCTGCCGCTGCCGGCGCCACGCTGCCAGGACCTGCCCCGCGGAGGTCACTTCGTAGAGGTCTTGGGCCGCTTCCAACTCACGGCTAAGGGGCGCCACCCCTGCCACCAGCCGCTCCCAGAGATCCCGCTCCTCAACCACCAGGGGCGCCAAAAATCGTGGCTCTTGGCTTAGCCCATAGCCGGCGGTGAGGCAGTTCAGTCCCAAAAGGGCAGTGATCAACAGCCGCTTGGCCCAGCCGGGGCCGGCTCCGCGGACTAAGTAGGCCCCCATCAGCAACGGCAGCGGCACCCAGACGAGAGCAAAGCGGCTCAGCTCCGGCAAAAACAGCCCCTGCCCCAGGGAAGCCAAGAGGATCACCAGCGGCATCGCCCAGATCAAGGCCCAGACCCAGCGGCCCAGCAGGGATCCCATCCCCAAGAGGAGATAGGCAGGGGCCAGCACCGCCAGCCACTTCCCCAGCTCCACCAACCCCCGCCAGCCGCCGGCCTGCTGCAGGTCTTCCCGCAACTGCGGCAGGCGCAGGCCGCTACCCACCTGGTAGGTAAAAGCCCAGGGATCCCCCACCGCCAACCAGTTGACATACAGCCAGCTCAGGATCAGGGCCAGGCTGATAAACCCCACCACCAGCAGCGAGACCCAGCGAAACCCCCAAGATTCGCGGCGAAAAGCCACCAGCAGCAGTCCTGCCAGCCAGGGCAACAGCCAGCCGCTCTCCCAGCGCAGCGCCATCAGCGGCCCCAAGGCCAGCCCAATGAGCAGCAGCCGCAGGGTAACGGGCAGCTCGTCCTTCTCCGCTGCTTGTTTCTCGTTGGCCAGAGGGAACAACAAGGCCATGTTCACCCCCACTAAAAGCGAGGTGGCCGTCCAAACGGGGCTGCGCAGCAGCATCAGGAGCAAAGCCGGCTGCAGCAGCAGCAACAGGCCCCACAGCCAGCGCCACCCCAAGCCGACAGGCAAACGGCGCAACTGTTGCCCCATCCAATCCAACACCAGGGATCCCAAAATGGCCTGCAACACCAGCGGCGAGCGCCCCAAAATGGCCGTGGCCAGCACCAGCGAAGGGGGAAAGGTGGTGCCGACAATCGGCAGGCGCGGATCCGGCCCCAGGGCGGCTACGGATCCCTTGTAGCCAAGAAACTGCATCTCTAGGCTCACCCAGCCCCAGCCTTCCTTCAACCCCCACAAGAGGCCAGCCAGGAGCAGCAAAGGGATCCCTACCGGCGCAACGAGCCTCAAGATAGCTTTAAGCCGGTTTACAAACATCCATACCCTATGAACGAGTTTCGCTAAACTTGACGGGCTAGGGCACTGCAACACCCTAGCTGATCCTAAGAGCAACTTGATGCCAACAAGTTTTGCAAAAACTGTTAGAGATGCAAGGGCGGGTTAGTATTCCCCTTCTCGAGACTTTTTTTCTACGAGTTTTGGCGTATTGGGTTCAGCAAGATGGTCGATGAAAAGTTGCCGCGCCGCAGATGAAGATAAGAGAGTCCCTGAAGTGGAACAAGGTGTGACCTCAATGCTACAGTCTGTGCGGGACATGAACGACGCAGCAATCCCGGCGCTGGAGCTTTTGCCCTCCCAGGCTCAGACCCGCCCCTGGGGAGCCTTCTGGATCTTGGATGAAGGCCCGATGTATAAAATCAAGCGCATCGAGGTCAAGCCCGGCCATCGCCTTAGCCTGCAGATGCACTACCACCGCAGCGAGCACTGGATCGTAGTTCGGGGCACGGCGCGCGTTACCCGGGGCGAGGAGGTGGTGCTGCTTAACTCCAACGAGTCCACCTACATTCCCCCCTGCACCAAGCACCGTCTGGAAAACCCCGGCACCATCCCCTTGGTGATTATCGAGGTGCAGAACGGGGAATACTTGGGGGAGGACGACATCGTGCGCTTTGAGGACGACTACGCCCGCGCCTAGGAGAGTTCCTGAGGAAGGGGGCTTTCTTGTGGCCAGTTCATCACTCTTGCGCCATATACTCCTAGAAGTTTGGCGACTGCCCCCGCCGCAGGTGTAGGCTTTTTCTGTCGTCGGAGCAGGGGCTAGGGATCCCGCAGATGGCTAGGGTAAGGCGAGGGTGGGGGCTGTTGGTGGCTGGCTTGCTCTGCTGCGTGCCAACAGAGGCAGTGCGGGCGGAGCCCCTTGCTTTCCAGAGGCTGGGCTATGAGCGTTCGGTGCTGCTGCAGGGATCCAACCCGCGCCTGGATGTCACCGTCCCTGCGCCCATCAACGGCATCGACCCGGAAGCCAGCTTTGTGCAGTTGCGCCTAGAACCTTCGCCGGTGCTCAAGCCCACCTCTACCGTGCGGGTGCTGATTAACGAGGAGCTGGCGGGGATCTTTCTGGTGCAAGATCTGCGCCAGGAGCCGGTGGTGCGGGTGCCGATCCCTGACCTGCCGCCGGGCGAGCGCTTTATCACGGTGTCGGTGCAGCCGTTTTTGAGCATTAGCGACGACATCTGTGCCGACCTCAACACTGGCAACCTGCTGCTGAGGGTAGGGCGGGACAGTTTTTTTGAGCTGGTGCCCCGCGTGCCCGATGCTACAGTGGCCGGCTTTCTGCACCTGATGTACCCCCAGCTCACGCTGGTGGTGCCCGCCAACCCCTCTCCTGAGGTGGCAGAAGCAGCGCTGGGCCTGTACAGCTTGCTGGCCCACCTCTTCCCTCAGACCCCTATCCTCTGGAGCAACCGTCCAGGGAAGGGGCCTCAAGTAATTCTGGAGCCGGCCAACTTTACCCCCCACCTGCAGCATCAGATTACCCCAGAGGGATCGCGGCTGCGGGTGGCCGCCCGCCGCGAGGCCATTCTTGCCCTCTATGAGGAGTGGAAGCGGGCGGGGCTAGTGAGCCGCGGCATCCGGGTGGCGGCGGTGGCGGACTGGGAGCGGGCTCTCAAGGCCAACCGCCTCAGCTTGCGGGAGTTGGGGATCGTGGATCCCCTGCTGCGGGGCTTTGGCAACCAGTCCTTGGTCTTTAACTTCAACCTGGCGCAGTTGGGGGGGCGCCCGCGGGATCTGGCGGCCCAACTGGATGTGATCATGAACCCGGTGGATGGTCGGGCCGGGGATCGCCTGACGGGCTATGTGTTCTTGAACGGCGTTCTGCTGCGCACCTACAACCTCACTGGTCGCAGCCAGCTCAACGAGACCGTGACCCTGCCCACCCGCCTGCTGCGCCGCTTCAACCAACTGGAGCTGCGCTTTGACTACGGGGCCAGTCCCGGCAATTGCCAGGGATCCCTGACGCCGCTGACGGTTCAGGTGCGCTCGGATAGCTCCGGCTTTCTCTGGAGCGGCTACCAAGCCCCCAACGGCGAGCTGCAGGAGATCCCGGCGGTGCTGCAGGGATCCGGACGGGTTTGGCTGGGGGATCCCCAATGGCTGCCGGCTGCCGCCTACCTGGTGGGGGCCTTGAGTCGGCTGGCCGCCCGACCGCTCCTGCCCACCCTTCAGTTTCTGCCCCAGGAAAAGACCAAACTGGAAACAGGCGACTTCGCCTGGCAGATCCTTGTCGCTGCCCCGGAGCAGGTGGAGCTCCCTCACAGCCCCATCCGGCTGGGATCCCAGTTCGAGATCCTCAACCCCTTGAACCAGCAGGTGGCCCTGGCCGCCCAACCCCAGGAAAACCTCGGCCTCTTGCAGTACTTTTTGCTCCAAGGCAGGCCCACCCTTTGGCTGTCCTGGTGGGGATCTGATCCGGCCTTGGCAGAACGCCTCAGCCGCGGCCTTGCCGATCCACGCACCCGCCTGGCCAACCAACTGCAGGGAAATGTGCTCACCGCCTACGCCGCCACTCCCGCCCTCACCCAGGTGCAGAGCTGGGATCTCACCCCCCAAGGCTACCGGGTGCGCTACCCAGGCCGCTTCAGTTGGCAGCTTTTGCTGTGGCAGTACCGCTATTGGCTGGTGCTGCTGCTGGCTATTCTATTGGCAGTAGGAGCCTGGAATGTCTATCGCCGCTTGGCCCGCCCCCCCGAGTCGCCCCTCCCTTCCTAGGGGGGGCTGGGCATGGGCTTGCGGTTGAGCCAGACTTGAGCCAAGCCGCGGGTTTTAGGCCATGCTCCAGTCCCTCAAGTCCTCGCTTTTGGCCGCAGGCTATCTCACCCGCCAGCAACTGGCGGCAGCGGAGGAGTACCGGGAAGAGGTGGGCTGCTCCTTGCCCAGGGCTTTTTGGAGCTTGCGGGTCATGCATCCCGGCAAGTTTGCCGAGCTGTGTCGCCAGATTTTGGATCGGCCCAAGCTGCGGGACTGGCTGCTCAAGCAGCCTCTAGATCTAGAGCTGCCTTGGCTAGTGGAACCCAGCGATCTCCTGCCAGTGCGCTTTTTGCCCTGTGGCTGGCTCAACCCGCAAACCGTTGTGGTGGCCACGGAAGAGCCCGGCTATCCCGGCGTCTGGCAGGCGGTGAAACGCCTTTGCCCAGAGGCCGAAAAGCTGTGGGAGATCCCGGCCACCGAAAAACAGATCTTGACAGTTATCCTCGAGCGCAAGCTGGCTGCTGAGCTGCTGGGCAGCCGTCTCACCCTGGAGCAGTGGCAGCAGGCTCTGGAGATCCGCCGCCGCACCGGATCCAGCCTGGGGCAGGTGCTGACCCGGCTGAGCTACCTCTCCACCCGCGAGTATCTCAGTATTCTGGCCCATTTGTTGGGCTACCCTTCCGTCTCGGAGCTAATGGGAACAGGGCTGCTCTACCGGGACGAGAGCCTGAGCCGCCAGTTCGATCCGGAATTGATGATGCGCCACCTCTTCTACCCCCTGAGCTGGAGCGACGAGAATACCCTCACCGTGATGGTCAACGACCCCCTGGACTGGGCGGTGGACGAGCTGCTCTACAGTTGGCGGCCAGGGCTGCGGATAGAAAAGGTGCTGGGCACCGAGCAAGATATCACCCAGCTCCTCAGCCAAGATCAGGGATCCCGCTTTAGCCAAGAGGCGGTGTACAAGCTGCTGACCCGTCTGCCGGAGGAATCGGCCTCGCGGGTGTTTACCCCCTCGCAAATTGCCGTCGGCTATGGCCTGCTGCTGCTGCTGCTGTGGGGCTTGGCCAGCGCCCCCTGGACAACCCTGACGATCTTGGTGCTTTTGATTAACCTCTTCTACGTTGCTTCGATTCTCTTCAAGTTCCTGCTTAGCCTCGTGGGATCCGCCGATCGCTTCCACCAGATTACCGACGAGGAAGTGGCCGCCCTCGATGACCACAGCTTGCCCATCTACACCATCCTGGTGCCGGTCTACAAAGAGCCGGAGGTGATGCCGATTCTCATCAACTCCCTCTCCAAGCTGGACTACCCCCACGAGCGCTTGGACGTGCTGATCCTATTGGAAGAAAACGACCAGGCCACCATCGAGGCCGCCCGCGCCGCCAAGCCACCCCGCTACGTGCGCCTACTGATTGTGCCGGATAGCAAGCCCAAGACCAAGCCCAAAGCCTGCAACTACGGCCTGGCCTTTGCCCGCGGCGAATACCTCACCATCTACGACGCCGAAGACATCCCCGACCCGGATCAACTGAAAAAAGCCATCATTGCCTTCAAAAAAGGGGATCCCAGCTTGGTCTGCGTTCAAGCGGCCCTCAACTATTTCAACCGCAACGAGAACTTTCTCACCCGCATGTTTACCCTGGAGTATTCCTATTGGTTTGATTACCTGCTGCCGGGCCTGGAAACCTTGAAAATGCCCATTCCCCTGGGGGGCACCAGCAACCACTTCCGCACCGACCGCCTGCGGGAATTGCAGGGATGGGATCCCTTTAACGTCACCGAAGATGCCGATCTGGGCATTCGCGCCAGCCAGCACGGCTACACAGTGGGGGTGATCAACTCCACCACCTACGAAGAGGCCAACTGCGCCCTCAAAAACTGGATCCGGCAGCGCTCCCGCTGGATCAAAGGCTATATGCAGACCTGGCTGGTGCACAACCGCAACCCGCTGCGCTCTTTGCGCAAGCTGGGCCTCAAGAACTGGCTGGCCTACCAATTTTTTATCGGCGGCAGCTTCTTCACCTTCCTCACCAGCCCCATCATGTGGCTGCTGTTTTTCTACTGGCTGCTCACCCGCGCCCATTGGCTGCAAAACATTTTTCCCAGTTGGCTAATTTACTTGGGCTTGTTTAACCTCTTGGTGGGCAATGCCATTGGGATCTACTTGAACTTGGTGGCCGTTTTTCGGCGGGGTTATTACGATCTGGCCTTCTATGCTCTTCTCAACCCCATTTACTGGCAACTGCACTCCATTGCAGCCTACATGGCCCTGTGGCAGCTTTTTACCAAGCCCTTCTACTGGGAAAAAACCATCCATGGCTTGAGCAAATTCACTCACGCCAAAGTGCAGGAAGCCAGCCACAAACCCGCCTAGGCAGCCCCCTTCATCCCTACAGCAGGCGGTTCTTCCAAGAGGGAGAGGGGCTAGGGGTGAGGGAAGCGCTAGAAGCCGTAGTCAGAATCGACGACGACAGCACAGCCGCGTGGGTGGCGGCAGCCGGCCATGATCACCTGGACGGCGAAGCTGCCCTCATAGGGAGCCTGGACGATGGGAAGATCGTCCAAGAGCGTATCTTCGGCTACCCACCGACCGTTGCGATCGTAAAGCACCAGATCCACGTCGTGGCAGTCGAGGTCGCACTGGGCCCAGATGTTCTCGCCTGGGTAGAAATAACCGTTAACCCAGGTCGATTGCCCGTTCAGTAGCCACAAGCTCCTTTGGGCCCACGCTTCACCACCACCCAGGATTGCAGCCGCCCCGATCATGCCCGCTGCCAGCCAACCCCGCAGAGCAACCATCGGATTTTCCTCCTTCCATGAAGTTTCCTTTGCCGCAACAAGGATCCCTGCCCGTGCCTACAGGCTAGCATTAAGGCTTTTGCTTGCCGGCTGATTGCGATCACAGCCGACATCTTCCTTACAAGCTGCAAAAAAGAGTTACAAAAAGGGATCCCAACTTGCGCAGGGATCCCTGAATTTCGATCAGAATGAGACTGAGAAAACCTGCCCAAAGCCCTTGACTCACTGGGGCAGCACCAGTTCTCCGCGGCGCCCCAGGGGATCGGTGAGGACACTGCCGGTGGGGCCCTTGACCTGAAGGGTGCAGCGGCTGCCGGAGACTTCGATGACGGTGTAGTTGGGCACCGCCAGCTCCAAAAAGCGCAGGTTGCCGGTTGTGACGCCAGGGATCCCGCTCACTTCTGGATTGGCAGGGTTCACAGGGGCGAGAAAGCCATTCACAATCCGGTAGTAGAGGCGGCTGGCGTTGGGGATCCCCAGTTGGCTGCCCAGCTCGTCGATGCTCAAGGCGGTCACGCTGCGCCCGGTGGGGCCAGTCCACACCTCCCAGATGGGGTTGCTGCTGCCGGGGTTGACCTGGCCGATGAAGCCGGCGTGGTTGTTGCCACTCAGGAACACCACGTTGCGGATGTTGTTGCGCTCAATAAAGTCGATCACCTCCTGCCGCTCCAGCCAGTAGCCCTCCCAAACATCGTTGGAGCGGAAATAGGTCACCGTGATGGGAAACTCGCTGACGATGAACTTGTAGGTGGCGGTGGAGCTGCGCAGGCCGTTGAACAGCCACTGCTTTTGGGGTTCTCCCAAAAGAATGCGCGGCGTGCGGCGCAGCAGGTTAAACAGCGCCTCTTCCGATCCCGGCGGGCCGAAGAAGAGGGTCTCCTGCTCGGGCGTGAGGCGGAGGCCGGCCAGTTCCAAAAAGCGCTGCCGGGTCAGGCCAGGGGGCAAAATGGGCAGGATGGGGGTCGCAGCAGCCAAGTCGCGGTACTGGCGCAGATCGAGGATAAAGACTTCGGCGTTGGCACCGTAGCGGAAGCTGCGAAACACCCGATCCCGGCTATCTACCCCCGGTACATCCGTCAAGTTGGGGGTGATGGGGTTGTACTCAAAAAAGGCCTGGTAGCCCAGCACCCTGAGATCTTCCACATCGCGGGTTTGCCCGGTGGTGTCGTTGAGCTGGACGGCGCGGCCGCCGCGGGCCTTCTGGCCGCTGTAGTTGTCAATCACCTCGTGGTCATCCCAGTTAACGACAAAGGAGGTGCGACCGAACAACTGCGCAAACTCCGGCCCGGCATACTGGGGATCCCGCTGATCCCGATAGAGGCTGCGGTAAAACTCCAGCGTCGGTACCGGATCCAGCCCCAGCCAGAAGCGATCCGCATAAACGGTGTCGCCGTTGAAGGCGATGAAATCAATATCGCCGCGGTTAACCTCTGCCAACAGGGCCGCCCCAATGGGGAAAGGAGGTTCGTTGGCGCAGCTAATGTGCAAGAAGCGGATGGGCCGCCCATCGCCTGGAGCCGGCAGGGTGCGGAACTGGCCCACAGGGCTGGTAAACCCGTCGCTAACAAAACGGTAGAAATAGCGCTGCGCCGGCCTCAGGCCCGTAACAACGGCGCGGGCAATGTAGTCGCCCGGCTCGGTGCGGTAGTTGCGACCGGCCACGCGGCGGGCAGTTAGCGCAACCTGCTGCAGAATGGGGTTGAACTCGGCATTTTCCGCCACCTGCAGCGTCACAGGCACCGTATCCACGCTGCTGGCCGGCACCACCCGCGTGGAAAGCACCGCCCCCTCGGAGGTGGGATCCCCGGCAAACACCCCCTGGGGAAATCCCGGCTCTCCCAGGGGCGGGATAGAGGAACTGGAGGTGCCCCCACAGGCGGCTAGGGCGGCTGCCCCACCGCCAAACATCAGCAACTGCAGGAAAAAGCGACGGGAACTCAGGGAACTCATAAGGCTAGCCTCCGCAACGCCAGCAGCCGCAACCATAGCCAATTGCCCCCAGTCAAGCATCTTTGGGCTTGAACTGAGGTTGTGGGCTGGTAAAAACTGGGTTAGCTTCTGTTTAAGAACGCTGACCTTCCTGTCCTAGCTTTTTGCAACCCTTGGCAGCTTGAATCCCTACCCAACCTGGCTGCGCAACTGCCGCAGCAGCCGCTCGAACTCTTCCGGCAGGGGGGCAGTAAACTGCAGCGGCTGGCCAGTGCGCGGGTGGACAAAGGAGAGCTTCCAGGCGTGGAGAGCTTGGCCGCTGAGTTTGACGGGGCTGGTTTTGCTCTGGGTATAGAGGGGATCCCCAACAATGGGCAGGCGCAGGTGGGCGGCATGCACCCGAATTTGATGGGTGCGGCCGGTCTCCAGTTCAAACTGCATCAGGGTGTAGTTGCCCAATCGCTCCAGCACCTGCCAGTGGGTTACCGCCGCTCGCCCTTGGCCGGGAGGCAAAACCGCCATCTTCTGCCGCTCCACCGGGTGGCGGCCAATGGGGGCAGAGATCGTGCCTTGGCTCTGGGCTGGCCGGCCAAACACCACCCCTAGGTAGATGCGCCGAGCCGTCTTGGCCTGGATCTGGGCCTGCAGATGCTGGTGGGCCTGATCGTGTTTGGCAATCACCAGGGCGCCGGTGGTGTCCTTGTCGAGGCGATGGACGATCCCTGGGCGCAGCTCGCCGTTGATCCCGGAAAGGCGAGGACAGTGGGCCAGCAATGCGTGCACCAGCGTGCCGCTGGCATGTCCAGGAGCAGGATGCACCACCAGACCGCGCGGCTTGTTGATGACCAGCAGATCCTCATCTTCGTAGAGGATGTCTAAGGGGATCCGCTCCGGCTCCAGAGTTGTAGGGGTGGCTGGCGGGATCCGCACCTCAATCTCATCCCCGGCTTGCAGGGGGCGATCCTTATCCAGGCAGGGCCGCCCATTGAGCCAAACCTGGCCCTGGCGAATGAGCTGCTGCAGGCGCGAGCGCGACAGATCCGGCAGTTGTTCTGCCAACCCGCGATCCAGCCGCAAGCCCTGCTGTTTTTCCGTCACTCTTACCTGGCGAATTGCTGCCGCCGGATCCCTGGGGCCTTCCATTTGCCCTGTTTCCGCAAACTGCTGCTTTGAAAACATTGTGGCAGAGCGGTTCTTTTGCATTAGGTAAAAAAGGGCGAAGATTTGTGGCAGCTTTTTCAGCCGGATCCTAGCGAGATTGCCTTTGTCTCCTCCCCATCTCAGCCGTCTCTAGGGGCGTTGTGCCGGGATTCTAGCCCCAGGAAAACCCTCAGTACACTAGTGGGGGTAGACTCCTTAAAGCCAGGCCAGATCCTGGCTGGAAAAGGTCTTTCTGCTACCCACAACTAATTCACGCTTGCTCTGATGGGCATAAGGAGACAAGGCATGTCGGATGGAGTAGCGCTGGGATCCTCTCACCACCAGCTTGGCTCAGAGCCACCCTTGGTTGTGCCCCTCACAGAGGTGGGGCTGCGGGACGTGGCCCAGGTGGGTGGGAAAAACGCCTCCTTGGGAGAGATGCTGCAGCAGTTGACCCCCAAAGGAATCCGCGTGCCCCTGGGGTTTGCCACCACTGCCCATGCCTATCGCCAGTTCATCGCTGCAGGCGGCCTCGAGGAGAAGCTGCGGGAGATCCTCAAAGACCTCGATATCGAGGATGTGCGGAACCTGCGCGAGCGGGGCAAAGCCGCCCGCACCTTGATTCTGCAGACGCCTTTCCCCCCAGAGTTGGAGCAGGCCATCAGCGAAGCCTACCAGAAGCTGTGCGAGCGCTACGGCCCCGATACCGATGTGGCGGTGCGCTCCAGCGCCACAGCAGAAGACCTACCGGATGCCAGCTTTGCCGGCCAGCAGGAGACCTACCTCAACGTGCACGGGATCCAGGCAGTGCTGAATGCCTGCCACCGCTGCTTTGCCAGCCTGTTTACCGACCGGGCCATCTCCTACCGCCAGATCAAGGGCTTTGACCACTTCCAGGTGGCCCTCTCGGTGGGGGTGCAGAAGATGGTGCGCTCCGACCTGGCCTGTTCGGGGGTGATGTTCTCCATCGACCCAGAAACGGGCTTTAAAGACGCGGTGTTGATCACCGCTGCCTATGGGCTGGGGGAAAACGTGGTGCAAGGCATCGTCAACCCCGACGAATACGTGGTCTTCAAACCTACCCTAAAGCAGGGGCTGCGCCCCATCCTCTCCCGGAAGCTGGGCAGCAAGGCCCTGAAGCTGGTCTACGACGAGGAGGGATCCCGTTCCACCAAAAACGTGCCCGTCCCCGAGGGCCTGCGCCGCCAATATGCCCTGCAGGACGACGAGATCCTAGAGCTGGCTCGCTGGGCCTGCCTCATCGAGGAGCACTACTCGGCGCTGCGGGGCCGCTTCACCCCCATGGACATTGAGTGGGCCAAAGACGGGATCACGGGCGAGCTGTTCATCGTCCAGGCCCGCCCCGAGACGGTGCAATCCCAAAAGGCCACCAACCGCCTCAAGACCTACCGCTTTACGCAGACGGAGGCGCGCCCCGACCCCCTGGTGCGGGGACGGGCGGTGGGGGAAGCCATCGGCCAGGGCACAGCTCGCGTCATTTTGGATGTGCGCCGCTCGGATCAGTTCCAGGCTGGCGAGGTGCTGGTGACGGAGAAAACCGATCCCGACTGGGAGCCAATCATGAAAAAGGCCAGCGCCATCGTCACCAACCAGGGGGGCAGAACCTGCCATGCGGCCATCATCGCCCGTGAGCTGGGGATCCCGGCCATTGTTGGCTGCGGCAACGCCACACAGGTGCTCCGCTCCGGCGATCCCATCACCGTCTCCTGCGCCGAAGGGGAGGAAGGGCGCGTCTATCCTGGTCTATTGCCCTATGAGGTGACGGAGATCCCGCTAGAGGAGCTGCCCCGCCCCCGCACCCAACTGATGATGAACGTGGGCAACCCGGAAAAAGCCTTTGGCCTGAGCGAGATCCCTTGCGACGGCGTGGGTCTGGCGCGGCTAGAGTTCATCATCGCCAACCACATCCAGGTGCACCCTCTGGCCTTAATCCACTACAACGAGGCGGTCAAGGAGGAGCCGCGCCTGGCGGAGCTCACCGCCCAGTATGCCGACAAGCCGGAGTACTTTGTAGACAAGCTGGCCCAGGGGGTGGCCACCATCGCCGCTGCCTTCTACCCCAAGCCGGTGATTGTGCGCCTGTCGGACTTCAAGAGCAACGAATACGCCCACCTGCTGGGCGGATCCCGCTATGAGCCCCACGAGGAAAACCCCATGATTGGCTGGCGGGGCGCCTCCCGCTACACGGATCCCCGCTACCGCGATGGCTTTGCGCTGGAGTGCCGGGCCATGAAACGGGTGCGGGACGAGATGGGCCTGACCAACGTCATCTTGATGATCCCCTTCTGCCGCACCCCCGAAGAGGGGCACAAGGTGCTGGAGGAGATGGCCCGCCACGGCCTGGTGCGAGGGGAAAATGGCCTGCAGGTGTACGTCATGTGCGAGCTGCCCAGCAACGTCATCCTGGCCGACGAGTTCTGCCAGATCTTCGACGGCTTCTCCATCGGCTCCAATGACCTCACCCAGCTCACCCTGGGGTTGGACCGCGACTCGGCCCTGGTGGCCCATCTCTTTGACGAGCGCCACGAGGCCGTCAAGCGGATGATCGCCCAGGTGATCCAGACGGTGAAAAGCCACGGGCGCAAGATCGGCATCTGTGGACAAGCCCCCAGCGACTACCCTGACTTTGCCCGCTTTCTGGTGCAGCAGGGGATCGACTCCATCAGCCTCAACCCCGATTCCCTGCTGAAAACCCTGTTGGTGGTGGCCGAGGCGGAAGCTGCCGGCGCCCACTAGGCCCAGGGGACTGCGCCGGGATCCCGTCTGCTGGGTTACAATCTTCTCTGCTGTGTTGCCACCCCCGCCATGATCCACGAACTCTCCATGCCGGCCCTCAGCTCCACCATGGAAACGGGCAAGATCGTTGCCTGGCTGAAGAACCCCGGCGACCGAGTGGAGAAAGGGGAAAACATCCTGGTGGTGGAGTCGGACAAAGCAGACATGGATGTGGAGTCCTTCCACAGCGGCATTCTGGCCAGCATCCTCATCCCAGCCGGGGAATCGGCGCCGGTGGGCGCCCCCATCGCCCTCATTGCTGAAACCGAAGCGGAGCTGGCCGAGGCCCAGGAGAGAGCCAAGGCCCTCTCTAAGGGTGCTGCGCCGGCGGCTACCCCTAGCGCGGCCTCTGTCCCCACCGTTCAACGGCCAACCCCTGCGCCTGCAGCAAGCCCCCCCTCCGCGCCCCCAAGTGGCTCCGACGGAGCCGGATCCCAGCGCATCCTGGCTTCCCCACGGGCGAAAAAATTGGCAGAAAGCCTGGGGGTTGACCTGCGCACGGTGCGCGGCTCCGGTCCTGGTGGGCGCATCGTAGCCGAAGATGTGGAGCGGGCCGCAGCTCAGGCTGCCTCCCCGCGGGTGGCAGCTCCCTCCTCGGTCACTCCTCCCCCCGTTTCTGCGCCCCTGGGAGAAGTGGTTCCCCTGAGCACCCTGCAGGCGGCGGTGGTGCGCAACATGAACGCCAGCTTGGGCGTGCCGGTGTTCCACGTCGGCTACACCATCACCACCGACAGCCTGGATCAGCTTTACCAACAGGTGAAGCCCAAGGGGGTAACGCTGACGGCCCTTTTGGTCAAGGCTGTGGCCCTCACTCTCGAAAAGCACCCCCTCCTCAACGCCAGCTACACCGAAAACGGGATCCACTACAAAGCCGACATCAACATCGCCGTGGCGGTGGCCATGGAAGATGGGGGCCTAATTACCCCTGTGCTCAGACAGGCCAACCGAGTTGACCTGTACGAACTCTCACGGCGTTGGAAGGATCTGGTGGAGCGGGCGCGGCGCAAGCAACTGCAGCCGGAGGAGTACACCAGCGGCACCTTTACCCTCTCCAACCTGGGCATGTTTGGGGTGGATCGCTTCGACGCCATCCTGCCCCCCAACCAAGGGGCCATCTTGGCCATTGGTGCTGCTCGCCCCACCGTGGTGGCCACGCCGGAAAGAGCCATCGCCATCCGCTCCCAGATGCAGGTTAACCTTACCTGTGACCACCGCGTCATCTACGGTGCCCACGCCGCAGCTTTCTTGCAAGATCTAGCGCAGTTGTTGGAGCAAAAGGTGGGATCCCTGACGCTGTAGAAGTTCAATAGGTGGGCAGGGTGGGATCCACCTCCAGGGCCCAGGCGTGGATGCCACCGCTAATGTTGTAGACCTGGGTAAAGCCGTTGGCCTGCAACCACTCGCTCACCTGGGCAGAGCGGATCCCATAGTGGCAGAGGACAAAGGTTGGGCAATGGGGATCCAGCTCCCTCAAGATTCGCTCGCTCCACTCTTTGTAACAGCTCAAGGGGTAGTGGCGAAAGCCAAGGGCGCTGAGGTTGACCAGCTCCAGCTCTGCCGGTTCCCGCACATCGATGAGTTGCAGGGGGCCGGCCTCCGGATCGCGCAGGCGGGCGGCCAGTTCTTGGGGTGTAATCGAGCGAACGAAAGAGGCCATGGCCATCTGTAACCCCATCTGGGCTTTCTTCTCAGGATATACCGGCTCAGCTTCTGCCCTGGGCTACTTGTAATTGGTGCAGGACGAGGATTAGATCCTAGGGGGTTATCAGGGCTCCAGGTGTCTGCCCTTCTGATAGGTTTGACTGATAGGAATTTGCCAAGGATTTTCCAATGATGAAGGGATCCCTTCCTAGAAACGGCTCCACCTGGCGAACCCGTTCCCTCTTGCTGCCTCTGTTGGCAGGGATCGCTTTCGGCTGTGGGGGAGGCGCGGGCAACTCTCCTCCTCTGCCGCCGCCGACTGGGGAGCCTGTCATTCTAAGGGTGGATCCGGCCAAGGGCCCCTTCACTAAGTTGGCCGATGCCGTGGCAGAGGCGCAGCGATTGCAAAGTGCTACAGCCGGCCTGGAGGTGCTGATTGAGATTTTGGGAGCGGGCAAGGAGAGACTGGAGAAGAACCTGGCCCTGGATGGAGGTGACGGCACCAATGGCGGGCGGATTCGGATTACCAGCTCTGCTGCCTACGAGATTCTGGCCGGGTTGTTCAACGTCATCGTAGCTAGCCAAACCAGCCTGCAAGGGGTGGAGGTGGTGTTGGAAGGCGGAAAGATTCAGGTAAACGATGGCACCTTTCAGCCAAGCAAGGTTACCCTCAATAGCCCCAGCTCCAACATCTTGGTCAACGGTAATGCCGCCGTTTTGGAGGGAGCTGTCAACCAATTGGCCCAGGTTTTTTGCCAGCAGTTTTCGGATCCCTGTGTGCAGATCTCGGGCAATGGTCGCGTCGCCAGCATCTCGGTCACTGTCAGCAAGACAGGAGGCGTAGGTGTTGGCACTGTGCCAGGGAGTAATCCGCTCCTGGAGAACAACGCAATCCTTCTGCAAGCTCTGGGGGCTTTGGGGGTTCGCTACAGTGACAACTCCGGCGGGGTTTTCCGCAACAACCAAATCGAGGGGGATCCACCTACGACTGCTGGGTTGGCGCTGCAGGCTCGCCAGACAGCTAGGGGCGCCACCACTGGGATCCAACTGGATGGAGCCGGATCAGTTCCGATCATTCAATCCAACCGGATTGTTGTGGGCAGGATAGCCGGCAGCGTCGGCATTCGCATCTTGCAAGGAACCCAAGCCCGCACCATTGCCGGAAATACGTTCCTAGCCCGGGGCGAGGGCGCGGGGGTAGCCATTCAGGTGGCCCCTGGCACGCCAGCGGCAGTAGCTACCGCTTACTTGGCTGGCAACGGCTTCCAGGGCAACTTTGCTGAAAGGATTGGCACAGGCTCCACGCCTACGCCGACGCCAAGGCCCACACCCACGCCGACACCCCTGCCAACGCCCACGCCAACACCCACAGTTCCCCCGGCACCGACACTGACACCTCCACCTACGCCCACGCCCACACCCACGCCTACGCCGACACCAACTCCAAGTCCTGCAGGCCTGCAGGTCACCATTCCGGGGCTGCCTGCCGGCGCGATAGTCACCATCCGCCTGGCCGACGGCACGGTCATCGCCACCTCCACCTCAGTGGCAGGCAACGTGGCCACCTTCCCTGAGCCCTTCACCATCCCCTTCGGTGGCCAGATCCGGATAACGCCCGCCATCCCCTCGCCGCAGCCAATCACGGTGGGCGGGACGACTCTGAACGCCTTTGACAACACCACCAACCCTGGCAGCACTACCTACTTCAACTTCGGTCCAGCTATCTCAGTAAACTAGCCTGGACAGGGCCTCTGGCCTGCTGGCGCAATGGCTGCCGTTTAGGGTGAAGATGAGTAGCGGTCAGGTATTTTCTTGTTCACAGAGACTGGTTATGACTTGACTGCTCCTGCTAGGCGGGCTGTTCTGTAGCAGCTTTTGCTTCTTTTTCCTTAGCTGCTTTCATCTCCGCCAGAATCTCCTCCGGTCGCTTGCCAGCCCGCTGGGATCCGGCAGGCAGCTCATGGGGATCGATCACCCCCTTGGGCAAGTAGGCAAACTCCCGCAGCGGCGTCACCATCGGATCTTCCGTGACCTTGGAAGGCAGACGGCCCAGCGCCACCTGGTGGTAGTTCAGTTCGTGGCGGTCGTAGGTGGCTAGCTCATAATCTTCGGTAACCGAGAGGCAATTGGTGGGGCAAAACTCGACGCAATTGGCACAGAAAATACACACTCCAAAATCAATGCTGTAGCTATAGAGTTCTTTTTTCTTCAGCTCGGTGTTGTAGACCCAGTCCACCACCGGCAGGTCGATGGGGCAAACCCGAACACAGATCTCGCAGGCAATGCACTTATCGAACTCGAAATGAATGCGTCCCCGAAAGCGCTCGGAGGGGATCAATTTCTCAAAGGGGTACTGAACAGTTACGGGCCGGCGGTTCATGTGGTCGAAAACCACCCCCATCCCCTGGCCGATGTACTTGGCTGCTTTGAAAGCGTCGCTTACGTATTCGCCAACTCGCTTTAGAAAAGTCATAGTCGCTTTCCTCTCTCTTGTACTCTCATTCAACCCCCGAAAAAGGCGGGGAAGGCAAGTTTCAAGGCTGCCGTCAACAGCAAGTTCACAAACGAGACAGGCAGCAGAAATTTCCACCCCAAGTCCAACAGTTGGTCAATGCGCACCCGCGGCACTGTCCAGCGCAGGAGGATGGCCAAGAACACAAAGATAAAAGCCTTGACCATCGTCATGAGAATCCCTAAGACCGCCGCGCCAATCTGCAAAAAGGGGTTGTCCAACGGGATCCCAAGCCAGGCGGCAATCGTCTCCACCGGCACCACAAACGACCAGCCACCCAGGTACAACACCGCCGCCATCAGGGAAGCCAGCAGCAAGTTGGCGTAGGAGCCTAGGTAAAACAGGGCAAACTTGATGCCGGAGTACTCGGTGTGGTAGCCAGCCACCAGCTCTTCCTCTGCCTCCGGCAAGTCGAACGGGATCCGCTCCGTTTCTGCCAGGGCCGCGATCAAGAAAATGACAAAGCCAATCGGCTGCCGCCAGACATTCCAACTGAGGATCCCCAGCCCGCTTTGCTGCTCCACAATCCCCACGGTGTCTAGGCCGTTGCTCATCAGCACCACTGCCAGCACCGACAGGGCCAGGGGCAGCTCGTAGCTAATTGACTGAGCTGCCGCCCGCAGCCCCCCCAGCAGAGAGTACTTGTTGTTGGAGCCGTAGCCGGACATCAACAAGCCGATGGGCTGCACGCTGGAGGTGGCGATTAGGAAAAAGACGCCAATGGCAATGTTGGAGATCAACAGGTTCTGGCCAAAGGGAACCACCAGGTAGCACAAAAAGACCGGTAAGAAAACCAGGATCGGCCCCAGGGTGAACAAAACCGGGTCAGCCAGGCTGGGCAGCACATCCTCCTTCGTCAGCAGCTTGATGCCATCAGCAATCGGGATCAGTACCCCCTGGGGGCCGGCCATGTTGGGGCCAATTCGCTGTTGGGCTGCCGCCGAGATTTTGCGCTCCAACCACGTCATGACCATCACCCCCAGGGTGGCAGCGATGACCATGAGTAACATGGGCAGAGGTATCCACAGAGCGTGGGCAGCGCCTGGACTCAGCCCCAAGTTTTGCAAGGCGGTCTCAAAGCTGCGCTGTAAGTCAATACCAGTAGTGGTCATGGAGTGAAGTAGCTTCCTAAGATCCCTGACTAGGTCTTATTGTTGAGATCCGACTGGGGAGGACGGTAGCGGCGGCGTAGCTCCTGCTCAATGATGGCCTGGAGGCGGGCATCGGAGAGCTGCTCAGCACGGCGACGCCTTTCTTCTTGGTACTTGGCCCACTGCTTGGGGCCGATAATTGCAGCAATAGTTACAACGATCAGAAGCGGCAGAACCAGGATCGCCCAGGCCATCGCCTTTGTCCTCGCTTTCCTAGCAGTATTTTAGCGATCCACCTCCCCCATGATGATGTCGATGCTGCCCAAAATAGCAATCATATCGGCCACCTTCATGCCCCGAACCAGCTGAGGCAAAACTTGCAAGTTAACAAAGCCAGGCGGACGAATTTTCCAGCGCCAAGGACAGACGCTGTCGTCGCCAACAATGTAAATGCCCAGTTCCCCTTTGGCGCTCTCCACTCGCACGTAGGCTTCCCCTTTAGGGATCTTGAAGTTGGCCGAGGGCTTTTTGCTAATGAACTGATAGTCCAGTTGGTTCCACTCTGACTTCGGCCCCTCCAGCATGCGCTTGGCCTCCAGATTTTCAAAGGGACCGCCGGGCAGGGCCTTCACTGCCTGCTGGACAATTTTGCAGGACTCGCGCATCTCCTTCATGCGCACTCGGTAGCGGGCTAGGCAGTCTCCTTCGGGGTAAACCGCCACCTCCCAGTCGAAGTCGTCGTAGCACTCGTAGTGATCTACCTTGCGCAGATCCCAGTTGACGCCGCAGGCGCGCAGCATCGGCCCCGAGAGGCCCCAGTTGATGGCGTCCTGCTTGGAGATAACGCCCACCCCTTCCAGGCGGCGGCGGAAGATGGGGTTGTCGGTGACCAGACGCTCGTACTCATCCACTTTGGGCAGGAAGTACTCGCAAAAATCGAGGCACTTTTCCGTCCAGCCGTAGGGCAAATCCACCGCTACGCCCCCAACGCGGAAGTAGTTGTTGTTGATGAGGCGCATGCCGGTGACGGCTTCAAAGAGGTCCAAGATCCACTCCCGATCCCGCATGGCGTAGAGGAAGGGGGTTTGGGCACCCAAGTCTGCCAAGAAGGGGCCAAACCAGAGTAGGTGGTTGATAATGCGGGTCAGCTCTAGCATAATCACCCGCAGGTAGCTGGCCCGCTTGGGCACGCTGATCCCGGCCAGCTTCTCGACGGCGTTGACAGTAATGGCCTCGTTAAACATGCCGGCCCCATAGTCCCAGCGGGAGACGTAGGGCAGATATTGCACCACGGTGCGGTTTTCGGCAATTTTTTCCATGCCGCGGTGCAGGTAGCCAATCACGGGCTCGCAGTCGACGATGTTTTCGCCATCAAGGGTAACCAGCAAGCGCAAGACCCCGTGCATAGAGGGGTGGTGGGGCCCAAAGTTGAGCAGCATTCGATCGGTACGGGTCTCGATCATGGGCATGGGCATGGCCGCCACCTCCGCAGCTCAGGTTTATACTCTGCAACACTTGCAGTATAGCGGCTTTCCTACTTTTTCTCGGTGGCTGTAGACATCAAGGATCCCAATCCTCGCCATTGAGCTTGGCTAGAGTAGGGAAAAAAGGAGGAAGGGCGATGACCGGTTCCCCTGCCGATGGCTTCTCTCGAGGCGAGCAGCAACATCCGCAATACCATACCGATCGAGCTCTCCTCAATGAGCTGATGGCCAACCCTCCCTCCGACTGGGCCCTGGCGGAAGTAGCCCGTCTGCGCATCCGTTACTGCGGCTTCCCCGGTGCCTGGGATCTGCAGCGGGATTTGGATCAGATCCTGGAACAGTGGGGCCTAAGTGAAGAAGAGTTATTTGCCCGCACCCGCCAGATCCACGCTCGCGGCCAGGTGTATGGCCACAGCTTCAGCACACGGGATGACTGGGCTTAGGGCAGGGTTGGGAGCCTTGCTTGCCTTTCTCCCAGCAAGATGGGGGGTTCCGGCCACTGGCTGTTGGCTAGGAAGCACGAAGTTGCTCGGCAAAGATGGGATCCAAGGGCACATCCAAAGCAGCGATGACCTTGGTCCAGAAGTTCATAAAGCCAATCCAGGCCGAGAGCTCCACCAGATCCTCGTCCGACCAAATGGCTTTGAGACGGGCAAAGAAGCTGTCGGTTACCACCATACTAGGCACAGTCATCCGCTCGGCGTACTCAATGGCCAGCTTTTCCGCCTCGGTGTAAAGGGTGCTGGTGCGGGCCTGGGCTACCGCTGCAATTTTGGCCGGCGAGACGCCGTACTTTTGGGCCTGCAGGGTGTGGTAGGGCAGGCAGTAGTGACGGCAGCCGTTGATCTGGGCAATGCGGATGCTAACCAGTTCTTTCAGCTCCGCGGGCAGGTTGGGGTTTTCCGTCTGCAGCGCCCCGTAAAGGTTCATCACTGCCCGCATCAGTTGCGGCTTATGGGCCATCACCTGTAGCGGGTTGAGGGCAGTGCCGTAGGTTTTCTCCAGGCTTTCGTAAACCTTCTGCAGTTGCTTATCGGCTTTTTCTGGGGGAACAGGAGGGATCCGCATGGAGGATCTATCTAAAATTGCAGCATTCTCGACTTTAGCGCGTTTGGGGAATCTGCCCAAGCCTTCACTTCGCTGCTCTGGCTGCTTTCTTGGGGATCCCTCCTCCCACTGAGGAGTGAGCTTCGAGCCTTCTGACAACTTTGGGTGCGGGCTTTCCCGGCCCCACCGTCAAGCCAGACGGCAGCCCTGTTTGCAAGCCCCAACTCAATTCCCCAAGGACTGCTCGAGGGCCTCCACCTGCTGCTGCGTGGCCGTGGCCCCTTGGTTGAGGGTTTGCTGGAGCTGTTCCCGCGACTGGTAGATCTGCAGTGGCCCTCCCTGAGGGATCCCTTGCTGGGCGGCCTCGGGGCTGGCCTGTTCCGGCCTCGGCTCCGAGCTCAGCGGATTGCGGTAGAGGCGGTTGACCAGCAGAAAGCCCACCAGCACCACGGCAGCAGCCACCAAAAGTCGGATCATGGGGGATCCCTTGCAAATCGCTAGTTCTAGACCTAGAATGCCCCAAAAGAGTGCCGAGTATCGGGCAGATTGCGGGGGCTTGGCCGGAGTCAGACTAACCAACATCGGCGGGGATCCCCTATCGGACAGCTTGGGGCAGCAAAGTTGACGGGGCTCTGTCCCTTCAGTACGATAATGGATCCAGCTGGGCGAGTGGCGGAACTGGTAGACGCACCGCACTCAAAATGCGGCGGGAAACCGTGTCGGTTCGAATCCGACCTTGCCCATAGCAAAGCGTCTCTGGCTTCGGCCCTTGGGAAGCGGCTGCCCTCGCCACGAGGGGGAAGGAAGAAAAGTTGACGGGATCCTTCTCTAGGTTGCCTGGGCTGTTTCGGTTAAACGCCAGCCCAGCAGCTTGTGATTTCGCTAGGGAGAGGGGGAAAGCTTGCCGCTGGCTTAACTCGAACGGCGCACCAGTTGCCAGCCCTCCACCTCAGCCAAAGGCTGTAGCCCCAGCTCCTGGAGCGATAGCTGCTGAGCTTGGACAGGGGAGACCCAGAGGTAATCCCCATGTTCCCCTGCCCGTAGGGCCTGGTTATCCACCCATCGCCCGGGGTTAGGGGTGTAGAAGGCGAGGGCCTGGGCCTGACAAACATCCGCCAGGCCGCTGCGGCCAATGTCTACCACGGGAAAATCGGGGTCGGCAGAGCCCAGCATCTGTTTCCAGTCCATCTGAGCGAAGGCGGGATTGAAATTGCCAAAGTCAGGCCGCAGAACAATGCTGACCATGGTGAGGAGGCTGGCAACCAGGAGCGTACCCACCCAGAGTTCACCAGCATAGTGCAGCACCCGCCGCCAGCTCCAGATTGCCGGCAAGAGCAGATACAACAGACCAATGGCCACCAACGACCAGGCGTGGGGTTGGAGCAGCTCCAGTCCCTCGACGTCCCACCTGACGGCCACTCCCAAACCCAAAAGCAGGGTCCCCACCGCCGCCAGCCCCCAGGAGAGCACCTGGGCCAGGTGGGGCCTGTCTCGCAAAGAACCTCGTCCCGCTGTTGCCACCGAGCCGGTGCGGAGCGGAAACGGCAGAGCTTGATCCAGGGCCACTCCTGCCAGGAGAGCCAGCCAGGGATAGAGCTGTACCGTGTAGTAGGGCGTTTTGGTAGGGTAGAGCTGCAAGAGCAAAAACAGCAGCAGGGGGAAAGACCAAACCAGCAGGGTGGATCCCGGCTTTTGCTGCAGCAGCAGCCAGCCTCCTACCAAGGCCAAAACCGTCCAAGGGAAGCCGTGGATCGGGAGGTGCCAAAAGTAGTACCAGCCGGTGGCATCGGCATGGAAGGGTTCTCGCCCCAGATCCCATACCTTCCCCACCAAGGCAGCTAGCACCTTTGCGCCATACACCCCCATAGCCGGCACCAGCCAGAGGCCAAAGATCCCCAAGCCTAGCAACATCCCCAGCCAAAAGGAGCTGGATCCCAGCCAGTGCCGCCGCTGCTGCCACAGGTAGGGGATCAAAGCAACCGCCGGCAGCAGGATCATGGCACTCTTCATCAAGAGGCCCAGCCCAAAGGCTACCCCCACCAACCAAAACCAGCGCCGGTGGCCGCGGCTGCCGTTGACTAGGGCCAGGATCCCCAAGAGCTCTAGGCAGGTTAGGGGCACGTCCTGCCCCACCAGCCGTCCCTGCTGCACCCAGAGGTAGCAGAGGGGTAAAACCGCCATGCCCAGCAGGGCTGCCCGGGTTGGCAAAAAGGCCCGCCCAATCCAGCCAATGAGGGGAATAGAAAGCAGAGCCGCTAGGATCCCGGGCAGCCGCGCCGCCCACTCGTTTACGCCGTAGAGGGCAAAGCTGAGGGCCACACTCCAGGTAAGCAGGGGAGGTTTTTCAAAAAAGGGCTCCCCCAGAAAAGTTGGCCCCAGCCAGTTGCCTCCCCGCAGCAGCTCGCGGGCCATCTGGGCATAAAAGCTCTCGTCACAGCCAGCCAAGCTGGGATCCGCCCCCGAAAGCACAAACAGGGGCACCGCCAGGCCCGTGATCAACAGGCTCAGGCCCCAAAAGGACAGCAGGTTTGGGTCGCGGCGAAACTGGACAAAAGAAGCACTGCTTAGACGGTTGGGGTTGCCGGAAGGACGCATGAGACAAGCCCTCTGAAACAGCAGCCAGTGGCGGCTCTAACCAGACTAGACTCTGCGGAAAGAGATCTGGCTTTTTTTAGGGAAGCTCCAGGGATCCAGAGGTACTCTCTAGCCCATCTACCAGTGAGGTCAGTCCCTGGAACCAGCCAAAAAACTGCTCGGCATAGGGTTGCAGGGCGGGCTCCAGGTAGTAGAAGTTCTCCCCCCGGTCGGTAAATTCCCAAAACTCTGCCGCCGTAGAGAGCAGCTCCTGGCGGATAATCTGCAGGCGGGCCAAGGGCTCGTGCTGCATGTCCTGATAGATCAGCCTCGCCCAATCCTCCCGGCCACAACTGAGGAAATAGGCTGCCAAGCGGACTTGGGTTTTGCGGATCCCGCGTAGGGTGGCTTCCTGCTGCTCGCTTTCCGGGTCTTGATCTAGGCGCAACAAGACCTGCAGGATGGCCTCTGTTGTTTCCGCTTGCAGCGCACAGCTCAGTTGGGCCAAAACGCCCAGGTCAAAGCCAAAGGTTTCGCAGAGGAAAAAGAGGCCGGCCTTGTAGGCCACCAGGCTGTAGTAGCGAAAATGGCTAACTATCTGCAAAACCAATGCCGGCTGCCGCTGGCGCAAAGCAGCCTCGGCCAGCAGACGGTACTGCTTGAGCAGGTTGTAGCCGCTGCGGATATCTCGTGCGTTGATGACGGCCCGTAGGTAGGTGTTGAAAAACTTGATTACCCACTCCACCAGCCGAAGCTGTTGGCTTTGCAGAGCCCGGATCCCCAGATCCCGTGTGTGGATAGCTACCAGGGTGCTCACCTGGCGCATGCCATTTAGCCCCTCGGCAAACAGAGCCTGATACTGCCGCAGGATCTTCAGCTCCAGCCAGGATCCCTCCGCCTCAATCTGGCTCAATAGCCGCTCATCCACCGAGGCAAAGTCGGGATCCCGCCGCAGCGCGGGGGTCAGGAGAAACCAGGAGCAGGGCAGGTGGGCCTTGTGCTCGGCATAGAATAGCCACAGGGCCTTCAGGCTATCCAAGGCCTCTAGAAGGATAACCCCCTCCTGCTGATGCAGAGCACTGGTGGCGATGGTTTTGATCTCATCTAGAGCCGCCAGGCAGCGCTGCTGGGCTGTCGAGTAAGGCTCTGGCGCAGAGGGGCAGGCCTGCTCGGGGCCCAAAGGTCGTCTGGCAAGTAGGAACTGGGCAGGCCGGGAAGCCAGGGATCTGAGAATCGCCTGCTGTGCCTGCTGTTTGATGCGGCGGACAATCGAAGTTGGCTGCAGGAAGTGAAACACAAAGCGAAAGTAGGGGATCAGTAGCAAAAACGAGGCCGTGCCCAGCAGCAAATTAAGCCCGATCAGCAGTCTTGGATTGTCGAAGAAACCAAGGGCCATCGAGCTCCACAAACTGACCACATTGGCCAGGATGAGAAAAAAGAACAGGTAGAAGTTGACCTTCTCGCGCAAAAATAGCTCGGTGACCTTGGGGGTAAAGCGATCCGCGCTCAACTGCACCACAATCGCCACCACCGAGAGGGTGAAGCCCAGCACCCCCGACAGCACCTGGGCCAAGGTGGCAACAAATTCCTGCAGTGCTCCTGGATCTTGAATTGGCCTGGCCAGCGTCAGCTCCATGCCCGCCTGGAGCCAGTGGGATCCGCCCCAAGCCCACAACAGTCCAGCCGCCACCACTGCAGCGCTCCAGGGCAGAAGTTGACGGCGACGCATGGCCAGGGGGGTTCAATACTCGCTTAGAAGAGCTTCCACAAACTCATAGCTGGAAAAAGGTCGCAGATCCTCTAGCCCCTCGCCGGCACCAATAAAGCGGATGGGCAAGTGCATCTGCTGGGTAATGGCCAGGGCAATCCCCCCTTTGGCAGTGCTGTCGAGCTTGGTGAGGATGACGCCGGTTAGCTTGGCCACTTCGGCAAACACCTGGGCCTGGCGCAGGCCGTTTTGCCCTTGGGTGGCATCCAAAACTAAGAGGCTTTCCACCTTGGCCTCAGGCGCTTTCTTGTCGATGATGCGGCGGATCTTGGCCAGCTCCTCCATCAGGTTTTTCTTGTTTTGTAGCCGGCCTGCTGTATCCACCAGCAGCAACTCGGTGCCTCTGGCCTTGGCGGCTGTAATGGCATCAAACACCACCGCCGCCGGATCGGCATTGGGGGACGGGTTGGCGATCACCTCCACCCCAGCGCGTTCCGCCCAGATCTTGAGCTGCTCGACAGCGGCAGCGCGGAAGGTATCGGCGGCAGCAATTAGACACTGGTAGCCAGACTCGCGGGCCACATGGGCAATTTTGCCAATGGTGGTGGTCTTGCCCACCCCATTCACGCCTACGATCAGCCAAATGTTGAGCGTGCCCCGCTGCGGCGCAAAGGTGGGATCCCCCACTGTCAGCATCTGCCGCAGCTGCTGCTTGAGGTACTTCACCGCCTCCTCTGGGGGTACTACCTCTTCGCGCAGGCGTCTTTGCAGGGCCTGAATGATCTGCTCAGTGGCCTCAACCCCCACATCCGCCTGCAGCAACAATGCCTCAATTTCCTCGACGGCATCCTGGTCGAGAGGGCCGCGGCCCACTAAGGCTTTTAGCTGGTTGATGAGGTTAAGGCGGGTTTTGCCTAGACTTCGCCGCAGCTTTTGCAGCCAGGAGATCTCTTCTACGGAGATCTCTTCGGGTTTGCGCCCTTGGGCCGCCAGGATCTCGGCTGACCAGCGAAAGCCCTCGTCAAAAACCAGCTCTTCTGCGGCTGACTGCGGCGCTGGGGCAGCAGGAGGGGCTACCGCGGCTACACCTCCTGGCTCCGGCTCCTCCATGGCAGTAGCTGCAAGGGCCTGCAGGCGCTCGGCAGCGCGAGGAGCCAGATCAAAAAAGGAAGGTGCAGCAGCCGGCTGGACAGGGGGCGAGGTGGGAGAGACCGCCTCAGTTGCTGCCGCCTCTGGAGCAGAGGGCTGGGATCCCTTACTTGCAGGCGATTCTGGCGCTGGGGCGGCTGGGGAGACAACCTCTGCTTGAGTGGCTTGGGCTGCAGCCCGCGCCTTTAGGTTGGCATAGGCGGCCTTGGCAAAGGCCAAGTAGTCCTCTGGCGACATGGCTGCCGGCTCTGGCGCTGGGGGGGCCGCCAACTCAGGGTCTTGGGGAGAGGATTCTGCTCCACCCTTGGAGTCGGTGTAGCGACGGCGAAACCAATCGAAGGCCATAATCCCACCTCTACTCTTGCTTTCCAGTTTGGCAGAGCAGCTCTCTTTCTGGAGCGCCGCCCTGCTGGGGAAGGGATCCCTTGGAACGGCGCAGCTCCCCTAAGCAACACCACCGGCTTGTTGGGGTAGACCAGCACGCGATTTTCCAGGTGATAGCGCACGGCCCGGGCCAGGACTAGGCGCTCCATGTCGCGGCCCTTGCGAATGAGGTCGGCTACCGTGTTGCGGTGACTCACCCGCACCACTCCTGATCGATGATTGGCCCCCGTCCAGCTCCTCGGGGGCGTAGTGGGCAGTAGCGCCAATGATCTTGACGCCCCGCTGGTGGGCACGCGGGTAGGGGTTGGCACCGGCAAAAGCAGGCAGGTTGATCACCGGCGGCGCCTGGCGAAGCAGCCACCCACTCAAGACCTGCATGTATTTGGCCAGCACCACCAAGTCAATGCGATACTCCTGCAGCATGCTCGGCCTTGTTCTCCGGAGAAACATCGATGCCGAAGGAGCAGTTGGGGTGGTTGCTTCTCCGCCGGCAGCTCCCCAGCCCTCTGCCGCCAGATCAAATCCAACAGACAGTGGGGCTGCTTGCTGGCCCCCACCGCAATGCGCCGGCGGGTGTCGGAAAAATGCAGCTCCCAGTTGGCCTGGATGCCGCGGGCAATGCCGGAGATCGTTCCAGCCGAAAGCCCTCCAAATCCCACTCGAGGCGGCTCAGGAACAGCCCTGCCTCGAGATCCGTGGGGTGGTCGGCGTGAAGAAGGTTGCCGTCGTCGCTGTAGATGAAGTTGGAGAGCTTGGCTACCAGCCCTTTTTGATCGGGACAAGAGACCAACAAAGTGGCCGTGGGCATAAAGGAAACTCAGCCCTTTTACCCTAGGATTTGAACAAGAGCAAGCGGGACAGCAGCCTCAATCCCTGGAACGAAGTATGGCCGCCCCTGCCTAAAAAGGCGAGGGATCTCCAGGTCAAAGCGAGGAAGCTAGGCAGCATCCGCTGTCGGCGGGTTGTTGTCTGCAGGGGCCCCGGGCTCTGCCGCAGCTACCGGTTTTGCAGCTGCCTCGGCGGTGGCGACTGGGTTGGTTTTGGGCGAAGCTGCAGCTGCTGTCTGGGAAGCAGAGGCGCGGGCAGCTTTTTCCAGCTCCTGGGCTTCCTGAGTTAACTGCGTCTCAAACTCTCTAGCAGCATCCTGTAGGCTGCGCAAGGTTTTAGCTAGGGCACGACCCACCTCTGGCAGCTTGCGCGGCCCAAACACCAAGAGGGCCACTGCAAAGATAACCAGCATTTCTGGCAGCCCAATGCCCAAAAAATTCATAGGCCGTAGGATCCCTTCGCTTCCCTAGCCTGACATCTTTTTGCCCTTGGCCGCAAGCACCTCCCTCCTGCCAGAGTTCTAGCCGCCCAAGTCAATGGAAGGGGAATGATAAAATTGCGCTATACCCGTTCTATTGGCCTAGGCTCGCCCATGCTCCAAGCCCTCCAGAAACTCTTCGGGGATCCCAACGAACGCAAGATCCGCAAGTACCTGCCTACTGTCAAGCTAATCAACTCGCTGGAGATTGAGATTGCCTCCCTTTCCGATGCAGAGCTGAGGGCCAAGACCACCGAGTTTCGCCAGCGCCTAGACAGAGGAGAGTCCCTCGACGAGCTCCTGCCCGAGGCGTTTGCGGTGGTGCGGGAGGCGGCCAAGCGGGTTCTTAACTTGCGCCACTACGACGTACAGCTCATTGGCGGCATGGTGCTGCATGAGGGCCAAATTGCCGAGATGAAAACGGGGGAGGGAAAAACCCTAGTTGCCACCCTACCTGCCTACCTAAACGGCTTAACCGGGAAGGGGGTTCACATCGTAACTGTCAACGGCTATTTGGCCCGGCGGGATTCGGAGTGGATGGGCCAGGTGCACCGCTTCCTGGGCCTGACGGTTGGCCTGGTGCAAGAGGGCATGTCCACCGCCGAGAAGCGGCGCAGCTACCACTGCGACATTACCTACTGCACCAACAGCGAGTTGGGCTTTGACTACCTGCGGGACAACATGGCCACCGACATCAGAGAGGTGATGCAGCGGCCCTTTAACTACTGCATCATCGACGAGGTGGACTCCATCCTCATCGACGAGGCGCGCACCCCCTTGATTATCTCTGGCCAGATGGCCCGTCCCTCCGAAAAGTACCTCAAGGCGGCCCAGGTGGCGCGGGAGTTGATCCGGGACGAGCACTACGAGGTGGATGAAAAAGCCCGCAATATCATCCTCACCGACGAAGGTTTTGAAGCTGCTGAGCGCTTACTGGGGGTCTCCGATCTGTTTGATCCCAAGGATCCCTGGGCGCACTTTATCTTTAACGCTGTGAAGGCCAAGGAGCTCTTTATCCGAGATGTCCACTACATCGTCCGCAACCAAGAGGTAGTGATTGTGGACGAGTTCACAGGACGGGTGCTCCCCGGCCGCCGCTGGTCAGATGGACTGCACCAGGCCATTGAAGCCAAAGAGGGGGTGCCCATTCAAAGCGAGAGCCAAACTCTGGCCACCATTACCTACCAAAACCTCTTCCGCCTCTATCCCAAGCTTGCCGGCATGACGGGCACTGCTCGCACGGAGGAGGCGGAGTTTGTCAAAACCTACAACCTCGAAGTTACTGTTATCCCCACTAACCGACCCATTCGCCGCATAGATGCCCCTGACCTGGTGTACAAAACCGAAAACGCTAAGTGGAAGGCGGTGGTTGAGGAAATTGCCTACATGCACGCCCAGGGGCGCCCTGTTTTGGTGGGAACCACCAGCGTGGAAAAATCCGAACGCCTCTCAGCCATGCTTAAGGAAAGGGGGATCCCCCACAACCTCCTCAACGCCAAGCCGGAGAACGTGGAGCGGGAGGCGGAGATCATTGCCCAGGCGGGGCGCAAAGGTGCTGTAACCATTGCTACCAACATGGCTGGGCGAGGCACGGACATCATCCTGGGTGGCAACGCGGAATACATGGCCCGCCTCAAGCTACGGGAACGGCTAATGCCCAAACTGGCGCAGCTGGATCCCGACGACCCCCTGGGATCTGTCCCCATAGTGAGCCGCGGCGGCGGTCAGGGGTTTGGCTCAGCCTCACCCAAGCCGAAAAAATCCTGGACGGTGGTCTCTCCCAACTTTTACCCCTGTGAGCTGTCACCCCGCACTAGCCAGGCCCTGGACGAGGTGGTGGCGGCTGCAGTGGCCAAGTACGGCTTAAACCGCCTGCCGGAGCTGGTGGTGGAAGATCTCATCGCAGTGGCCTCGGAGAAGGCACCCGTGCAGGATCCACTGATTTTGCAACTGCGGGAGGTCTACAACAGCATCAAGGCCGAGTACGAAAAGGTCACGGAGGCCGAGCACGAGGAGGTGGTGCGGCTGGGGGGCTTGCATGTCATTGGTACGGAGCGCCACGAATCCCGACGGATTGACAACCAGCTGCGGGGCCGCGCTGGACGGCAAGGAGACCCCGGCTCCTCGCGCTTTTTCCTCAGCCTGGAGGACAACCTGCTCAAGATCTTCGGCGGCGAGCGGGTGGCCAAGCTCATGGACCTGTTCCGGGTAGATGAAGACATGCCCATTGAGCACCCCCTCCTGTCGAAGAGCTTGGAGAATGCCCAGCGCAAGGTGGAAGTGTACTACTTTGACCTGCGCAAACAGGTATTCGAGTATGACGAGGTTCTCAACAACCAGCGGCGGGCTATCTACTCGGAGCGGCGACGCATCCTGGAAGGGGAGAACCTCAAAACCAAGATCCTCGACTACGTGCGCAAGACCGTTGAGGAGATCGTGCAGGCCCACGTCAACCCTGAGCTGCCCCCAGAAGAGTGGGAAATTGACAAGCTAACCGCCAAGATGCAGGAGTTCATCCCCCTGCTCAAGGAAAACCTCAAGGTCGAGGACTTACGAGATCTCTCCTACCAGGAGATTCTCGACTACCTGATTAAACAGGCGGAGCTGGCCTACGAGGCCAAGGAGGCTTTCTTGGATACGTTTGAGCCAGGCCTGATGCGGAAGGCGGAGCGCTTCTTCCTGCTGCAGCAGGTGGATACCCTCTGGCGGGAGCACCTGCAGCAGATGGAGGCCCTGCGGGAAGCGGTGGGCCTGCGCGGCTATGGCCAACGGGATCCCCTCATCGAATACAAGAACGAGGGCTACGAACTCTTCCTCGAGATGCTGGACAATATCCGCCGCAACACGGTGTACAACCTATTTGTCTTTACCCCTCAAATTGTCCAGGTGCCCCAGGCAGCACCCGTGCAAGCAGTGGCCACCGGTTCCGATACGGGCCAGGTGGTAGAGGCCGATTTTACCCACGAGTAGGCAATGCCACGTAACCTCAGTCTTTCTGGGCAAGAAGAGGGAGGTAGGCTTCAACAGGAGACAGACTGCATCTAGGCAGGGGATCAAGGCCGCTTTTCAAAGTCCAAATCCGGCAAGGGGAGATTGGCGGAGCTGCTCCCTTGGCCAGTGAGCAGGGCTAGGCGGCGGGAGATCTCGTCGTCGAGGGCCATTTCGTCAAGTTGGGCGGCAAGTTGCTCGCTGCGATCCTCGGAGAGCTCGCTGAGGGCGTGAGCCTTGAGCTGGCGAGCTTGGATGGCGTTTTTGGCCGCCTCAAATTGGGACTTAGCCGAGTCGATGCTGTAGGCGTTGTTAACGCGGCTCATCTGCTCAATAGCTTTGTTCACCTCGTAGATGTCCTTGAGGTTGCTCAGCTCGCTCTTGTAGATAGCCAGCCGCTCTTTTTCTCGGGCCAGCTTTTCCTTGGCAGCCTTGACATAGCGCTCAGCAGTTTCCACTTGTTCTTTGAGCGGGCCAAGAGCCGCCTCAATGCGCAGGGCTTGGGCCATAGCTAGGCGAGCGGCCTCCTGATCTCCCCGCTGCATGGCCAGGCGAGCCTTGTTCTCCAGCGCTTGGTACTCCCGCACCTTTTGCATGTACTTTTGCTCGGCCCGCTGGTAGGCAGCTACCTGGGTGGCGACGGCTTCAGTAAGCCGCTGCACGGTCTCCTGCATGGTTCGCAGCGATTCTTCGGCCACCGCCACTGCCTCTGCACCGCCTTTTTCCACTGGGAGCCCCCACAGCCAGTTCCACGTGCCGACGATGAGGCTACCGGCCCGCTGACCAAAAATGCCGTAGATAAGCTTGCGCACGCCCATAGCTTGCCCCTTGCCAATGGCTGACTTCACTTTATTCAATTTCTTCTGGAACTGGGAAGATACCGGTGTAGGGCAGACGGACAAAGTCTAACCCTCGCTCCCGCAGAGCTGGAATTAAGCAGCACACGACCTCGGCCACCTGGGATCCCCCCTGGACGCCGTCGTGGAGCACAATCAGAGAGCCAGGCCGCACTTGGGCCAGCACTCGCTCCACCACCACTGCAACCGGCGGCTCTAGCCAATCTTCGGGCACCACGGTCCACATCACTGGAAAAAATCCCCAGCGATGCAGCTCCACCAGTGTCTGCGGCCAAAACAGGCCGTTAGGGGGGCGCACAGCCCGATATTCTTCTGGGATCCCACCGCAGGCAGCCACCAGGGCGGCTTGGCTGCGCCGCAAGCTGCTATGCAATTCGCTGCGGCTGAGCTGGGTAAAGGAGCGGTGCTGCCAGCCGTGCAGACCAATGCCATGACCCTGTTGGCGAATTTGCCGCACCAGGTGAGGCCAGCGCTGCACCCGTTCCCCCAACACAAAGAAGGTGGCCGGCACCTGAAACTCCTGCAAAACCCGTAAGAGAGCTGGCGTGTGCTGGGGGTGGGGGCCGTCGTCAAAGGTAAGGGCCACCTGCTGCTTCTTAGGATGCGGGGGCAGCTCCCAGAGAGCCTCCGGGAAAAGAGTCTTCAGGCTCCGGTGCAGGAGGGGGTAGAGGGCGGGGGGGAGCATCTGCGGCGGCGAAAAGAGCATGGGCCGGGATCCCGTCACTTTTTGGGTTGCGCTTGGCCGCGCCGTCCCTTGTCAACTTTCCAGAGAACCGCGTGTTACCCCTAGCTGGCTGTGGAGCTTCAGCTGGCGCCACAGTTGAGAGCCACTCATCTGGCCCTGAAGGAGTTGCTGGTAACAACGCAGAGTTTGTTGGATCTCCGCAGGAGACTCCTGGAGGAACTCGATGCGCAGATAGCGCAGCCCCAGATCCAGCAGTTTTTGCACATATTCGGCCCCAGTTTGGGCTTTGCCATTGTAGAGGGTGTTGCGGCAGCCAGCGTCAGCTTTCAAAATGTGCTCAACATTAGCCCTGTCCCTTAGCTTTACCTCGTGTTTTTCGCAGGGGCGGCCACAATTGGTGTAATCCGTGCCGCTCGACAAAAAGGCGCAGAAGACGCAGTGCTCCATGTGAAACAGGGGCATGTGCTGGTGGATGGTAACCTCGTACCAGTGGGCGGGGCCAGCTTGCAGCAGGGATCCCAGTTGCTCGTGGTTGAGGTCATAGGAGGCCGTCAGGCGCTCCAAGGGGTAGCGGCTTTTGAAATAGTGGGCGGTGATGGGGTTGGCCACGTTCAAGGAAAAATCGCCGATGCAGCGCTGGTTGGCAAAAAAGCGCAGGTGGTCGTAGTTGCGCACCAGATAGCCATCGGCTCCTGCTGCCAACACCTGTTTGAGGATCCAGCTTTCTCCCGGCTTGGTAATGCGGGGCGGGGCCACCCACAGCTCCACCTCGGGGTGGGCAGCTTTGGTAGCTCGGATAACTTCCCGGTAGCGGCGGGGATCCTCAAACTCTAGGTAGATCTGGCGGATGCCGCAGGCAATCACTGCCAGCAACTGCTCCGGCTCCCGCACCAGCACCACAAGCTGGGGCGATCCCGGCTCGGCTTGCTCTGGGGGGGGCAGCAGGTCCTGCCAGCGGGCGTTAGGGTTCAGGTGCCAGCGGCGGGGTCGAGCTCGCAGCGCCTGCAGCTGCTCCACGGCTTGGCGCCGCATTTGGTTGAGGACGCTCACCGGCAGCATCACTTTCCCCTTCAGGGCATTGTGCAGGGATCCCAGGCGAAAGGGCGTGCCCCCCAGCCGGCCCAGTTGCTGCTGCAGCTTCTCGTCGGTGAGGGGCTGCCGATAGGCAGGCTGCAAGGGCACGGGGGAGTCCACCTGCACCACGTGGCCCTCTTCGTCGCGCAAAATCAGCGTCAGGGGCAGGCCGGCCTGGCCGTGGACTTCCAGGTGAACGGGGCGTCGGAAGCGGGGCTGATCCCCGGCGTAGCTCTGGCGCAGGCGTTTCTCCAGCTCTGGGTCACTGGTTTTCCAGAGGCGATCCCCCACCCGTAGGCGTTTGCAGTCAATTGCCCCCGGAGCAAAGCTAAGCCAGGCCAACCCCTGCTGCTCTTGCACACGGTAGACTCGCCCCCCCTGCTCCGGCAGCTCCGGCTCCCCCTGGTCAAACACCACCCCATCCCCTACCTTGAGGGGGGCCTCTAGGCGCACCCCCACCTGCTCCCCTTGGATCCTCACCACCTGTCCTAGATAGACTCCCCGCTTTTTGCCAAAACGGGCATGCACCAGCTCTTGGTTGTTGATACCCCGCAGCCAGCCGGTATACAGCCCGCGGGAAAAGCTCATCTCCAGCTCATACCACTCCTGAGCTGAGGGCTGCCACGCCTGCCCTGCCCCCAAGGCGTCTAAGGCCCGCCGATAGATGCGCGTTACATTGGCTACATATTCCGGCGATTTCAGGCGGCCCTCAATTTTCAGGCAGTGGATCCCTAGCTTGACCAGCTCCGGCAGCACCTCCAACCCCGCCAGATCCTGGGGGCTAAGCAGATACCGCTTCTCCCCGAGATCACGCCGGATCCCGTCCACTACCAACTCATAGGGCAGGCGGCAGGCCTGGGCACACTCCCCGCGGTTGGCCGAGCGTCTCCCCAGGGCCTCGCTGGTTAGACATTGCCCCGAATAGGCCACGCACAAAGACCCATGCACGAAGACCTCCAAAGCAATGGGGGATCCCTTCTCCTCCAGATGAGCGCGGATCTTGGCTATTTCCTTGAGGGAACACTCCCGCGCCAGCACCACCACCTCACAGCCCAGCTCGGCGGCAAACTCAGCTCCCACGCCACTGGTAATGGTCATCTGCGTCGAGGCGTGGAGGGGGAGATCAGGAGAAAGATGCCGAACCAGCCGCGCAATGCCAACATCCTGCACAATGACGGCGTCTACCCCTGCTGCCGTCATGGCGCGGATGTACCGTTCCGCCTCCTCCAGCTCCTCTGGGAAGACCAAAGTATTCAAGGTTACATAGCCCCGTACCCCGCGCTGGTGCAGCCAGGCCATCAGCTCCGGTAAATCCGCCTCCGTGAAGTTACGGGCGCGCAGGCGGGCGTTGAACCGTTCCAGTCCAAAATAGATGGCATCGGCGCCGTTTTCCACAGCCGCCTTGGCACACTCCCAATCCCCTGCCGGTGCCAGCAGTAGGGGCAGCCGAGTTGGCAAAGACCGGTCTCCGCGGCCACCGATTGGCCCCCCATCTCTTGCAACAGGTGTCATAGGAAAAAACCTGCCAGAACAAGGGATCCTTTCCTAATTCAAAATCAAAAACCCCCAGGAAGGATCCCCCTGGCTCTTTGCTCCCCTAGCTGGGTGGCTGCTACCTTCCGCCTATAAGGAACTCCCTGCCCTAGCCCTGGCTTTTGGGCAGTAGCAGGTCCTGCGAGGGGGCCTGGCTGCTTTTGAGGGAAAGCAGGGGGCAGATCCAAGGCTGGGTTTTCCAGCCGCGTCAGCTCCCAGCGATAGGGATGCCGCCGCCAGTGCAACAGGAAGGGCTGCTCCCGTGTCCAGTTGGCCAGGGGGCCGCCCGCTTCCTCGATCACAAACCAGAAGGTGGCCTGGCCCTGACGATGGGGATCCCTTGGTTCAGGCTGCACCTGGATTGCTTGGGGCTGGAGACGCAGATGCCAAAATTGGCTGAAGATCTCACGGCCGTAGGCCGGGGCCTGCTGTTTATCCAAGCCCCAACCATCGCGGTAGCTCTCAGCCACCAAGTTCTCCACCTGGGCCCAGTCCCGCCCTTCGATAGCTTGCAGGAGCCTTTGCGTATGGACGCGGATCTGGCCCTCAGGCGGAATGGAGTGCCAGAAGGCAACCCCTGCGCTGGCCAGGACGACGGCTCCCCCCACCGCCCAGCGCAGCGGAAGGGGGGCAGAGGAGGAAGACACAGGTTTGAAGAGAGCTAGAAGAATGCCATCTCTAGCTTAAAGAGTTTGGATGTGAGAAGATAGCGCTACGCGCCGCCAAATCAAGTTCTGGCTCTGGAAGCCGGGGCAAGCTGTAGTAGCCGCCGCACCTTGCTCCTGACGCAAATGACTATGACCAAACCCACTGACCGCCTGCTGCTGGAGTTTGAGCAGCCTGTTGCTGCTCTAGAACAGCGTATCCAGGAAATTCGGGCCTTGGCCGAAGAAAACGACATCGACGCCTCCGAGCAGATTCGCCAGTTGGAGGCCAAAGCTGAGGAGCTGCGCCGCGAGATTTTCAGCCATCTGACGCCGGTGGAACGGCTGCAGGTAGCTCGACATCCCCGCCGTCCCACCACCTTGGACTATGTGCAGACCATCTGCGACGACTGGTTTGAGCTGCACGGGGATCGCCACGGCCAAGACGATCCGGCCATTGTCGGGGGCCTAGCCAAGCTGGGGGATCAGCCGGTGATGATCCTCGGCCACCAAAAGGGCCGCGACACCAAAGACAACATCCACCGCAACTTCGGCATGCCCAATCCTGCTGGCTACCGCAAGGCCCTGCGGCTGATGGAACATGCCCACCGCTTTGGCCTGCCGCTGTTGACCTTCATCGACACGCCGGGGGCCTACCCAGGGGTTAAGGCAGAGGCTGAGGGTCAGGGGGAGGCCATTGCCACCAACCTGCAGACTCTGTTTCGGCTGGAGATCCCCATCATCTGCACTGTGATTGGCGAAGGGGGATCCGGGGGGGCTTTGGCCATTGGAGTGGGCAACCGCGTCTTGATGTTTGAACATGCGGTCTATTCGGTGATCTCGCCGGAGGGCTGTGCCGCCATCCTTTGGAAAGATGCCAAAAAAGCCCCCCAGGCGGCAGCCGCCCTGCGCATCACTGCCCAGGATCTGTTGCAACTGGAAGTCATTGATGAGATCCTGCCAGAGCCGGTTGGCGGCGCCCACCGTGCCCCTCTGGAGGCTGCTCAAACCCTCAAAGAGGCTCTTCTAAGGCATCTCAGGGAACTTTCCAGGCTCAGCGGGCGGGAGTTGCGGGAAGAGCGCTACCAAAAGTTTCGCCGCATGGGAGCTTTTCTGGAGTTGGCCCAGGGGAGTTAGACCGGGGGGCTCTCCAGTCTGCCTCCCGGCTGGCTTAGCAGGTGCAGTGGGAGCTCTCCCCAGTGGAACTGGCTCTGCTACGAAAAATTACAGTTCCTAGCCAGTTCTAAGGTCAAAGATTAAGTCAATGGTAGATTCAAAGTGCTGCGCGTCATCAACTGCAAGCGCGGCTTAAACACCACCAACCACAACGAGAAGGGAGGCTATGGCTGTGATGCAAGGCGATCCCCGGCAAGGAGCCAAGCTGCCCCTGTTTGGGGGATCTACTGGAGGGCTGTTAAGCGCAGCCGAAACCGAAGAAAAATACGTAATCACCTGGACCGGCAAGCCAGGGCAAGTGTTTGAAATGCCCACCGGCGGGGCAGCTGAGATGGTGGAGGGCAAAAACTATCTCACCTTTGCCCGCAAGGAGCAGTGCCTAGCGCTGGGGGCCCAGCTGCGCTCTGAATACAAAATCAACGACTACCAGATCTTCCGCATTCCGGCCGGGGGAGAGCCGGAGCTGGTGCATCCCAAAGATGGCGTCTTCCCCGAAAAAGTCAACGAGGGGCGCCAGCCCATTGGCAAGGTGGATCACAGTATCGGCAAAAACCGCGAGCCAGTTACCTACAAGTTCACCAACGGCAAACCCTGGGACTAATTCCAGCAACCTTTGTCCCCTCCCATCCCCTGAGCTGGGCAGGGGATTTCTATCCGCAGCGGGTTTTGGAGCAGCTAGCCGTTTCCCCTGCCTACGTGGGGCAAAAAAGCTCCGGCTTACCCAGCGCCGGAGCTGCATCCCCCGAGTCCCTGAGGCGGGTTGGGGAGGTGTTTACTTGGCAATCGCCGCAAAGAACTCCTTGGATTTGACTGGGTCGGGCTTCAGGGTTCTCTGACCAGGCTGCCAGTTGGCCGGGCAAACTTCATCGGGGTGAGACTGGACATACTGAATAGCCTGCAGGGTGCGCAGGGTTTCATCCACACTGCGGCCAAAAGCCAAGTTGTTGATGGTAGCGTGCTGGATGATCCCTTCCTTGTCGATGATAAACAGGCCACGCAGCGCCACTCCTGTGGCAGGGTCCAGAACATTGTAGGCGGCGCTGATTTCTTTTTTCAGGTCGGAGACCAGCGGATACCTTAGCTCGCCCACCCCGCCAGCTTTGCGCTCAGTTTGGATCCAGGCCAGGTGAGAGTACTCGCTATCCACCGAGACGCCGAGGATCTCTGTGTCCAGCTTGGCAAACTCGTCGTAGCGATCGCTAAAAGCCGTGATCTCGGTTGGGCAGACGAAGGTGAAGTCTAAGGGGTAGAAAAACAGCACCACGTATTTCTTGCCCCTGTAGTCGGAGAGCCTTATCGTCTTAAATTCCATGTCGTAGACGGCAGTGGCCGAAAAATCAGGAGCGGGCTGGCCCACCCGCAGACATCCTTGCTGAGACATAGGTTGACCCTCCTTCCGGTAAGATGCAAATGTAAACTAAAGCTAAGATACCATACTCATAATGAGTTTGTCTTACCGGTCGGGCAAGCTAAAGCAACCCCTTCACACAGCATCTGCCAGAGTATTCCGAGGGGGCAGGTAGGGGTGGGCTTCGGCTTCAGGAAGCGAAGAATCCAGCAAGCAGCGACAGGGGCGGCGCTCTTCCAAGATGGTGGTGGCCCAGCAGCAGCTGTAAACTTCTAGGTAGTCGTCGGGTTCTGCCTCGAAAATGGCATACTGGCCGGGGAAGAGGGTGCGCTCCCAGTGGCCAGGGATGGTCCGGATGACTTGAACCTGCTCAGAGCGGTTGACAAAAATGTATCTTTTCATTGCTTTTTTTAATTCCCTTAAGAAAAACTTATTGCCTTTAAAACAGGCTATCATCCTTGATCCCCGGCCGACAATAGCCAACACTTGGGACGGGGATCGCTCTTTGCGCTTGGCTTTTGGCAATTTCTTTCCTCAGGTTAGGGAAGCGGGTCTCGAGAAGAAGCCTACCCTGGTAAACTGGGGGAGAGTCTGCTGAAGTTGGCCTTCATCGTTCCGAAAGACCAAGGGGGGCATACCGTGGACAAGAAGTTGGGGCTCGAGATCATTGAAGTGGTGGAACAGGCTGCCATTGCCGCCGCCCGCTGGATGGGCAAGGGGGACAACAAGGCCGCTGACCAGGCAGCGGTGGAGGCTATGCGGGAGAAATTAAATCAGATCCCCATGCGCGGTCGAATTGTCATTGGGGAGGGAACTCGCGATGAGGCCCCCATGCTCTACATCGGGGAAGAGGTGGGCCTCTGTACCCGCCCGGACGCCGAGCAGTTCTACCGCGCGGAAGAGCTGGTGGAGATTGATATTGCTGTGGATCCCTGCGAGGGCACTAACCTCGTGGCCAAAGGCCAGAACGGCTCTATGGCTGTGCTGGCCATTTCCGAGAAAGGTGGCCTTCTCAACGCCCCCGACATCTACATGCAAAAACTCGCGGCCCCGCCCCAGGCCAAGGGCAAAGTCCACCTTGACTATCCGCCAGAAAAGAATCTCAAGATCATTGCCGAAAGCCTGGGTCGGGAGGTGGCGGATCTAACCGTGGTGGTTATGGATCGCAAGCGCCACGTCGATCTCATTCGCCAGATCCGCGAGGCGGGGGCACGAGTAAAGTTAATTACCGATGGCGACCTCTCGGCAGCCCTTTCGGTGGCCTTCAACGGCACGGGTATCCATGCCCTGATGGGGATCGGAGCAGCTCCTGAGGGAGTGATCTCAGCAGCCGCCCTGCGCTGCCTAGGCGCCCACTTCCAAGGGCGGCTAATCTACGATCCCGAAGTGGTACAGGCAGGCACCTACCTGCCACCGGTAGAAGAGACTCGGCGAGAGCTGAAAGAAAAGGGCATTGAGGATCCCGATAAGGTATGGGAGTGTGAGGAGCTAGCCAGTGGCAAAGAGCTGCTCTTTGCTGCCACCGGTATCACTGATGGGGATCTAGTGCGGGGCGTGCGCTTCTTCGGGGGTGGGGCTCGCACGGAAACGCTGGTGATTTCTAGCCAATCCCGCACGGTGCGCTTTGTGGATACCATCCACCTGAAGGAAGGCGAGCACCCCCCTGCCCTACAACTGCGCTGAGGTCTCCTCTGCTGGATCTTCGTGATAAGGGCGGCTTTCCCCTGGGAAGGTCGCCCTTTTGCCTGGGAGAACGTTAAAAAATCTATCAAGGCCGACCCGGAAAAAACGTAATAACTCTTCAGCAAAATTCGGCAAAACCGATCCGATACTGGTCTTAGGGTTTAGGTAGGCTGAGAAAAGTTACCTAAGCTTGCCGCAGCCAAGACAGGTAAGACGCTTTGCTTGGGTTTGAGGCTGCTTTTGTTTGCGGGCGAATTTTTCCTTTGTTTGGAGATTTAATAATCGTTGGTCTAGAGACAACGGAGAGGCATGTTTATCGCGGTTGTCGGTCTTAGCCATCGCACAGCTCCTGTGGAGATCCGGGAGCGCCTCAGTATCGCGGACGCGGAGGTGGGAGGGAGGATCCAGCAGCTCCTTGCCTACCCCCACATTGAGGAAGCAGCAATCCTCAGCACCTGTAACCGGCTGGAGGTCTACATCGTTACCCCAGAAACAGAAAGTGGAGTGCGGCAGACGATGCAGTTTTTGGCGGAGGCAAAGGGGATCCCCCTGCCCCAGCTGCGTCCCCACCTGTTTACCCTGCTCTACCAAGATGCGGTGACCCACTTGATGCGGGTGGCTGCCGGGCTGGAGAGCTTGGTGTTGGGGGAAGGGCAGATCCTGTCGCAAGTGAAAAAAGCACAGCAACTGGGCCAGGCCTGCAACGGCATGGATCGCATCCTCAACCGCCTCTTCAAGGCGGCCATCACTGCCGGCAAGCGCGTCCGCACGGAGACAGGGATCGGCACCGGCGCCATGTCCATTAGCTCGGCAGCCGTGGAGCTGGCGCTGCAAGAGCAGGGTTCCCTCTCCCAGGGCAAGATTACAGTGGTGGGGGCAGGGAAAATGGCCCGGCTGCTGGTGCAGCACCTCTTGGCCAAGGGGGCGGTGGACATCACAGTAGTCAACCGCTCCTTGGAGCGGGCAGAAGCGCTAGCCAAGCAATTTGAGCAGCCCATTCAAGTCCTGCCGTGGGAGTCGCTGCTAGGCAGCGTGGCAGAGTCCAATCTGGTCTTCACCAGCACCGCTGCCACCCAGCCCATCCTCACCTACGCGCAACTGGTGGAAGTGCTGCAGCCAGATCAGCCGCTGCTGTTGGTGGATATCTCCGTGCCCCGCAACATTGATCCCGGGGTGGAAAAGCTAAGAGGGGTACGGTTGTTCAACGTGGATCACCTCTCCCGCATCGTGGAAGAAAACCGTGCCCAACGGCAAAAGCTGGCCGCGGCTGCCGAAGCGTTGATAGAGGAAGAGGTAGAGCAGTTTATGGAGTGGTGGCGTTCCCTAGAGACGGTGCCCACCATTTCCAGCCTGCGCCACAAGGTGGAGTCTATCCGGGAGCAGGAAATGAAGAAAGCTCTCTCCCGCTTGGGCAAGGACTTTGCCGAGAAGCACCTGGAGGTTATTGACGCCCTCACTCGCGGCATCGTCAACAAGATTCTGCACGACCCCATGGTGCAACTGCGGGCCAAGCGGGACATCGAGGCGCGGCGGAAGGCCATGCAAATTTTGCAGGAACTGTTTAACCTCGAGCCAATCCCCTTTCAGGCTCAGCAGGAGCGCTAGGTTTTATCTCTAGGCCAAAGCGAGCCCCACCCCAGACTCGCTGGGTAACCCTCTGTCCCGCTAGCGCAATTAGTGTGGGGTGGAAAAGCCCGTTCGCGTTAGCAGGACGTAGTCCTTGAGCAACTGGAGTCGCTTGCCAAGGCTATAATTGCTCCTAAGCAAGCACCTACCCCGGTGAAAGACCCGGACAGTGCTAAAAGCCAGTACGTAAGCGGAACCTGGAGACTGGGGAACCGTCAAGGGGCGTCTTGACAACGCCTTTACGAGTCCCTCTGGGGGCTGCGTAAGAATCCCCCGACGCTAGTCGGTGGGAGTGTCAAAGGTAGGCTACAAGATTTGGGGTTATGTTTGGACAATACGAAGTGTTTGTGCAGTTGCTGCTGCTGGCGATGATTGTCCTGGCAGGGCCGGCGGTCATCCTGGTGCTCTACCTGCGCGGGGCTGATATGTGAGGCAAGGGTTGGCCAGCGGGGTGGGGCACGCTCTAGCGGGGCTGGTGATCCTATGCTCCCTGGGATGGATCCCAGAAGCAGAGCTTGCTAGTCCCCTCCTGTAGTGCGGGGTGGAAAAGCCCCTCGGCAACTTTAGCTGCCAACCAAAGATGCAGCTTGCTAGTTGTAGCTACAGCTGGCCAGCCAGCTTCTTGGAGGCAAACAACCCGACCGGTGGCAAACCTCTGGGCGGGTCTTAGGCGAGAAAGAGGGGGCTCCGGCCTAATTTGCTAAAGTAAGCAGAACCTTGGGACTTTGCCCTAGGGAGGTGGTTAGGAGCCGCTTGACAACGCCTTTTCGCTTGAGGACTCCCTAAAAATCCCCCGAGCTGGCGGGAGTTTCAATTCTTTGCGCTAGAGTTGTAGAGGCACCCCCAGGAAGAGCTGGGGGTGAGTTTTTCCACGAATTGACGGCTATGCCGATCCCTATCCGCAACGTTGCTATCATTGCCCACGTTGACCACGGCAAAACCACACTTGTGGATGCCCTGCTGCGCCAGGCAGGAGCCCTACGGGCACGAGAGGACACTCCCCCCTGCGTGCTGGATTGCAATGCCCTAGAGCGGGAGCGGGGCATCACCATCCTGGCAAAGAATACTGCCGTTCGCTATGGCGAAACCCTGATCAACATCGTCGATACCCCCGGTCACGCTGACTTTGGCGGGGAGGTAGAGCGGGTGCTAGGCATGGTGGAAGGCTGTCTGCTGATTGTGGATGCTAACGAAGGCCCAATGCCTCAGACCCGCTTTGTACTGCGCAAGGCGTTGGAAAAGGGCTTGCGACCAATCGTGGTGGTCAACAAAATTGACCGGCCCCATGCCGAGCCCTACAAGGTCATTGACAAGGTGTTAGATCTGTTTTTGGAACTAGGCGCTGACGAAGACCAGTGCGACTTTCCCTACCTATTTGCCTCGGGTCTGCAGGGCTTTGCCCTGGAAGAAGCCAACCTCAAAGCCTTCCTCGAGGGCAACTACAGCGGCCCTCTGGACATGAGGCCCCTCTTTGAGGCCATCCTCAAGTACGTCCCGCCACCCATTGGGGATCCCACCAAGCCGCTGCAACTCCAGGTGACGACGCTGGAGTACTCGGAATACTTGGGTCGGATTGTGATTGGCAAGATCCACAATGGCACCATTCGGGTCGGGGATCAGTTGGCGGTGGTCAAGGAAGATGGGTCGATTGCCAAGGGCAAGGTAACCAAGCTCTTTGGCTTCCAGGGGCTGGAGCGCATTGAGCTGACAGAGGCTAGTGCCGGCCACATCGTTGCCGTGGCGGGGTTTGCCGAGGCCCACATTGGCCACACCCTCACCTCACCAGAAAACCCCCAGGCCTTGCCCCTCATCAAAGTGGATGAGCCCACGCTGCAGGTGAGGATCTGTGTCAACGACTCTCCCTTTGCTGGGCAAGAGGGGACGTTTGTAACCTCACGGCAACTGCGCGAACGCCTGCTGCGGGAGCTGGAGACCAATGTGGTGCTGCGGGTGGAAGAGACTGACTCCCCGGATTGCTTCTTGGTTTCGGGGCGAGGCGAACTGCACCTGGGCATTTTGCTAGAAACCATGCGGCGGGAGGGCTACGAGTTCCAGGTTGGCCAGCCGAAGGTGATTTTCCGCGAAGTGAACGGCCAGCCCTACGAGCCTTATGAGCTTTTGGTGCTGGATGTGCCAGAAGCAACGGTGGGCGCCTGCATCGAACGGCTGGGCGAGCGGCGGGGAGAGATGCAGGACCTAAGGGTAGGCGCAGATGGGCGGGCCCAGTTGGAATTCGTCATCCCGGCGCGAGGGCTCATTGGCTTCCGCAGCGAGTTCGTCCGCATCACCCGCGGGGAGGGGATCATGAGCCACAGCTTTTTGGAGTACCGTCCTCTCACCACAGGGCTGGAGACCCGCCGCAATGGCGTGCTCATTGCTTTTGAAGAGGGAGTAGCCACTGCCTACGCCCTGAAGAATGCGGAGGACCGAGGTGTATTCTTCATTAAGCCAGGCACCCGCGTTTACAAGGGCATGATTGTGGGTGAGCACAACCGACCCCAGGACTTGGAGTTGAATGTTTGCAAGACGAAACACCTAACAAACCATCGCTCCTCAACTGGAGAGGAGCTGGTACAGCTGCAGCCACCGGTGGAGATGACCCTAGAGCGAGCCTTGGAATACATTGGCGAAGACGAGCTGGTGGAGGTCACACCCCAGTCGGTGCGGCTGCGCAAGGCCCAGTTGGTGCCCTCCCGCCGCTAGGCAGCTCACTACCGCCTAAAATAAGAGGCCAAGTTGGGGAAATAAAAGGCCCCCCAAATCCCCAGCAAGACAACTCCCAAGCCCAACAAAGCCAGCCACAGACGAGGACGGCTGTGGAGCTGCTGGGATCCCGCCTGGACGTAGGCCAAATCCACCCAGGCAGTGTTGCCGCGGCGGAACCAGCCCACCACCTTGACCTGCTGGCCCATGAGGGCACGGAGGGGCTTTAGGCCGGAAAAGACATTGCCCACCGGTCCTAGGGGAGAGGTAAAGCGCAGGGGGATCAGGCCGGTGGCATCCTGTAGCTTTAGCTCTGCCCCCAGTTGATAGCCGGCTTGTCCCAAGCCCAGCAGCTCCCCTTCCAGCTCCACTGGCTGACTGCGGCAGGGATCTGCCTCGGGATCAGCCAGCAAGCTGAGCACGTCAGCTGGCTGGGGCGACAGGGATCCGCGGTACATCAACGCCGCCTTGGCCCACAGTCCCACGCCATAGCCCACCATCGCGGCCGCGGCAATAACCTTGGGATCGAGGCGATTTTGCAGCGCTAGGTAGAGGATCAGCCCCCCCAGCCAGCCAATCACCATCCCAACCACTTCAGCAGCATAGATAGCCAGATCCAACCAGAAGCGAGCCTTTGGAGGAGCCACTTCCTCCGTTGGCTGAACTAGGCTTAGCTCGGGCAAAAGGCGCAGCCGCTGGGCATATTCCCCCAAAACCTGGAAGCGCCGCCCCAGCAGGGGATGGCTGGAATTGAGCTGCATCCAGCGGGCCCAGGGGTTAAGCTGATCCCAGCGGAAGAGCTGGCTGGCTTGGGCGGGATCCGGAAGGCGGACAGCGGCGCTGGCGGCAGCGGTGGTTTTGAAGTCCAAGAAGCTGAACAGTCGGGTGCAGTGCAGCAGCGAAGATGGGCGGCGGTCGTTTTTGTGGGCCTCCTGCAGGCCGGCAGCTGACTTGAGCAGGGCGGCCATCAGCCCGTTGGGGTTGCCCGTCGCCTCTACCGCGAAGTGATCGGCGTGGGAGGTGCCCAGGCGAGAAAGGAAAAACAGGGGGTAGGAAAGCACCGTGTAGATGAGGTAGAGCAGGGGGGCCACATGCCCGATGAGATCCCGCCGTTGCCTTCCCAGTTGGCTCACCTGCTCCAGAGCCAAGTAAACCAGTTGAACGGGGGATCCCAGCAGAGTCAGGATCAGGATATCGCCGTTGACGATCCGCCCCAGCGCCTGGGCATAGACAGCGGCAATCTCGTCCGGGGCAAGCTGCTGCAAGAGAGCCTGGGTGACCACGATGCGGCCGCCATCAGGGAAAGTGCCGTAAACAAACGCCAGTGGCCCCCCTTCCGGGATCACCCCCAGGCGGGGTTGTTTCAGTTGTTTTTGGGCGCAGAGGCGCTGCAGCAGGCGGGTCGCCTCAGGGCTGTGGCGCTCGATTTCCCCCAGGCTGGCCCAACGCAACTTGTGCAGCCGCCGGTGCAGCTGATCCATAAGCCAGGGGGCAAAAAAGAGAAGGCCCACCCCAAAGTTAACCGCCAGGCTACCGGCCACTAGCCAGCGCAAGCCGTTGCGCAGCCAGGGCAGCAACCCCTGCAAAAACCAAAGCTGCCGCGGAAAACTCAGCCGCCCAAAATCCAGGTGGCTGCCCACCAGCAAAAAACTCAACCCCCAGAGGAAGAGGATGCCCACCCCCAGGGATCCCCACTTGGCCCACGCCAGGGATCCCGCCTGCACCGGCAAGGGGATCCTCCCCCCTAATGGAGCAGCCCGTTGGCGGGGGGAGACCAGCTGAGCTTTAGGAAGGGGCTCTGGAGGAGGGCCTTGTTCCCTAGGTGGAGAAGCAACGGGTTTTTCTGGGGCGGGCAGGCGGGGCAGGATTTTTTGGGCCCAGCCCCGCGCCTGGGGATCCGGATGCTGCAGCAGTTCTAGACAGAGGGCCCGCGCCTTCTCGGCCTGGCCCGCCAGATGGTAGGCCCGCACCAGGTTCATCTGGGCCTCCAGGACTTGGCTGTCGGAGGAGCCTGCCGGGCTCCCCTCTGCTTTGCCCTCCTGACGGAACTGGGCCAAGTAGTCCTCAAGAAGTTGGATGGCCTCTTGAAAGCGGCCCTGCCGCAGGGCCTCCTTGCCCGCCTCCGCAGGATTCATCAACCTGCTCCAAGTCTGCCTGCTCCCCCAGCTTACTCAAGGATCTGGACGCTCAGGAGTAGATCCCTCCGAAAGGGGGTAACGGAGCAAGCGCCGCCGCAGGCAATCTAGCGCCGTCTGGGCGCTCCACCAGCGCACGCCCTCGCGGCCCCGCAGGCTGCCGAAGCGGTACTCGTGGACTTCCACTTTCCCCTCCGGGTCGGCCAAGCCCAGATAGACAAGACCAACTGGCTTGGTGGGGGTACCCCCCTCTGGCCCAGCAATGCCGGTAATGCTTAGGGCCCAGTCGGAGCCAAAAACCTGTTTGGCCCCCAGCGCCATCTGAGCCGCCACCGGCTCGCTCACAGCCCCGTGCTGCCGCAGGGTCTCTGGATCTACCCGCAAAAGCTGCTCCTTGAAGCGGTTGTCATAGGCAACAATGCCGCCCAGGAAGTAGCGCGAGCTGCCCGGGATCCCGGTTACCAACTGCCCCAGGAGGCCACCGGTGCAGGATTCTGCCACCGCTAGGGTTTGCCGCCGCTGCAAGAGTAGCTCCCCCACCACGCTGGCCAAGGTGGCCTCGTCGCTGCCGAAGTAGTCTTCTCCAGACACCCGTAAAATCTGCTCCACCACCGGGGCAATCAATGCTTCCGCCGCCTCGCGCGTGGGGGCACGTCCGGTAATCCGCAGGCGCACCTCTCCCTGACCAGCGTAGGGAGCGACCGTGGGATTTTCCCCCGCCAGCCAGGGGGCCACCCGCTCGGCCAAAGTCGATTCAGGAATGCCCCAGTAGCGCAACACGCGGCTGTAGAACACCTCCTTGCCCCAGCCCAGGGAGCGCAAATAGGGTACAGCCGTCTCCTGCCACATGCGCTGCATCTCCTGCGGCACGCCGGGAAAAGTAAGGATGTGCAGGTTGGGGCGGGGCTGCCAAATGAGGCCGCAGGCGCTACCCAGGGGGTTGGGCAGGATGGTTGCCCCCTGAGGCAGAAAAGCCTGCTTGCGGTTACTGGGCGAGGGCACAAGGCCCCGCTGCCCGTACTTTCGCAAAATCTCCTCCCAGAGCTGGGGGTGCTCCACCATCTCTACTCCAAAAAAGGAGGCTAGCGCCGCGTGGGTCAGATCATCCGGGGTTGGCCCCAGCCCTCCTGTAATTAAAAGCAGGCTGGAGCGGTTGCAGGCCACCTCCAAAGCATGGTGGATGCGGGCTTCGTTGTCCCCCACCACCGTTTGGTAGTAGTGCGGGATCCCCAGCTTGGCCAACTCGGCTGCCAGGTATTGGGCGTTGGTGTTGGTGATCTCTCCCAAGAGTAGCTCTGTGCCAATGCAGAGGATCTCAGCCCCTTGGGGAGTGACGGTTTGCGTTGGGCTCATGCTCGGCTCAACCTCGGCTCAGCCGCTAAGTATAGAGGTCTAGGCTCCCCTTTCGCGCAGGGATCCCTAGGATCTCTTGCTCAAGAGGGGTAGGGATCCTTGGCCAGCCGAGCCAAAGCTTCCAGCTCAGCACCCACCACGCGGTGCAGGATCCACTCCGGATGTGGCTTGGCACCCAGGCGCCGGTAGAACTCAATTGCTGGCTGGTTCCAGTCCAAAACCCTCCACTCCAGCCGCCCATATCCTTTGGCCACTGCCTCCTGGGCCACCCGCGCCAAGAGCGCCTTGCCAATGCCCCTGCCGCGAAACTCCGGCAACACAAACAAGTCTTCCAGGTAGATCCCCGGTCGGGTGAGGAAGGTGGAAAAGTTGCGAAAGTAGAGGGCAAACCCCACCACCTGCTCCTCTACCTCCGCTACCAACGCTGAAACAAAGGCCTCCGGGCCAAACAAATGGTGCCGCAATAGCTCGGCGGATCCCGTTACCAGGTGGCTCAGGTGCTCGTACTCGGCCAAAGCGCAGATGAGATCAAACAGAACGGGCACATCCTCAGGCGTGGCAGGACGAATTTCCATACTTTTGCCCGGCTCCACCCACCCTTTTCCTGGACCATCGGCACGGGACAGACTCCAGCTTATTCTTTTTCCCGGGGGTTGGGGACATTGTGCAGGGGGAGCAGCGACAGAATCCCAGAGGGTTAACAGCCCAGGGCAAATAGCAGCAGGAGGGATCCCAGGCCGAGGTGGGCTGCCGCTCAGGGGAGAGAGTGGCTCTTTGCCAGCAGAGGGATCAACGGGGCCAAGCATGTGAGTCCCAACCACAACCCGACTCCTGCGATCAGCGCTTGCACCATTGCCCTCCTCCGTCGGCCAGAGCCAGCCTAGGCCAGTCGGCTACAGCGTTGGCAGACAGTTTCGCAACTGCCCTGCTCAGCCAGCGAAGACCCTGGAGAAAAACCGACTAGAGTGAAAAATAGAGCCGTTACCTCATTTTTGATGCCATGACCACCTCTACCCTCGATGCTGCCGCCATCCTTGAGGCGTTGCGCCCGGTTCAAGATCCGGAGCTGCGCCGCAGCCTGGTGGAACTGAACATGATCCGCGACATTCGCGTCGAGCCGGAGCGGGTGGCTTTTACTCTGGTGCTGACGACACCAGCTTGCCCCTTGCGGGAGTTCATCGTCGAGGAATGCAAGGCTGCCATCCGCCGCCTGGCTCCCATTGAAACCATCGAGGTCACCGTTACAGCAGAAACTCCCCGCTCGCCCTCGCTGCCGGATCGCCAGTCTGTCCCCGGCGTGCGCAACATCATCGCCATCTCCAGCGGCAAGGGGGGGGTGGGCAAAACCTCCGTAGCGGTGAACGTAGCTGTGGCGCTGGCCCAGAGCGGAGCGCGGGTGGGGCTGCTGGATGCGGATATTTACGGCCCCAACGTGCCCCTGATGCTGGGGCTGCAGGATTGCTCTCTATTGGTGCGCAAGCGGCAAGATGGCAGCGAAGAGATCCTCCCCCTGGAGAACTACGGCGTCAAGATGGTGTCGATGGGTCTCTTGGTGGGGCGGGATCAGCCGGTGATCTGGCGGGGGCCGATGCTCAACGGTGTTATCCGCCAATTCCTCTACCAGGTGCAGTGGGGGGAGCTGGACTATCTCATCGTGGACATGCCCCCCGGCACCGGGGATGCGCAATTGACCCTAGCTCAAGCGGTGCCGCTGGCGGGAGCCGTGATCGTCACCACGCCGCAGTCGGTGGCCCTGCTGGATAGCCGCAAGGGCTTGAACATGTTTCGCCAGTTGGGGGTGCCCATCCTTGGCATTGTCGAGAACATGAGCTACTTCATTCCGCCTGACCTACCGGATCGCCAGTACGATATCTTCGGCTCAGCCGGCGGAGAAACTACGGCCCGCGAGCTAGGGATCCCACTGCTGGGGCGGATCCCGTTAGAGATTGCCCTGCGCCAGGGGGGAGATGCGGGCAGGCCCATTGTCGTCGACCAACCCGAGTCGGCCTCGGCCCAGGCGCTGCGTCAGATTGCCAAAACCCTGGCGGGCCGAGTCTCCATGGTAGCTCTTGGGGCTAGCTAGAAGCGCTCGACTTCTACTAGCGATACCCCAAAGCGGCGCCCTGCCACCGAGATCCCCTCCTGGGCCCTGCCACGCACAGTTACCGTGCTGTTCATGGCCGGCAGCCCCTTGTTGGTGATGACCCAGAGGGAGCCACTAGGGTCCTGGATCTCGTACACCCCCTGGCCAAACACACCTATCTGGTTGACCACACGACCGCGGACGTATACGTCAGTGTAGCGAGCAGGATTTTGTTCGATCTGGGCAATGGGGGTTGTGCCAATGCCTAGCCGTGCCAGTTGTCCACACCCACCTAGGGCTAGGCTGAGGCAGAGCAAGAGCAGCAAGGAGCCCCCGCGTAAGGATTGGCTAGGGTGCATGGGTTCTTTCCTCACAAGTGCTGCTCCCACCATATCCCACCGCCAAGTTAGAACTTCTCCCCAATGCCAAAGTGCAGTTGAGGTCGGCCGGCCTCTCCTTGGCCAACGGCGTAGTCAATGCGCAGCGGCCCCAGGGGAGATTGGATGCGAATGCCAGCTCCCAGACCTAAACCGCTGCCCGGCTTGTTGCGCGCTGCCGCCGGATTGCCGATAACTGCTGCACCGCTACCTAGATCCGTGCCGTAGTCAGCAAAAACCACTACCCCCACCGGGTCGAAAAGAGGAAAGCGCAGCTCCGCTGTTGCGGTGGCAAAGCTGCGGCCGGAGCCAACGCCGCCTTCAAAAAATCCCCGCACGGAGTTGCCTCCACCAATGGGGAAAGCGTCGTAGGGAGCCAAGTCGCCAAGGGTGGTGCCCGCCCGCACGTCAAAAGCCAGCACCTGCGGCCGCTCACTGCGCGTTTCAAATAGCTTGACGGGAATGAACTGGCTGTAGCTGGCTTCGAGGCGGTTGGCGTTCAGGCCATTCGCAAACAAACGTACCGACTGTTCGGTAGAGAGGCGAAAGACGGATCCCTGGCTGGGGCTGTTGGGGTTGTCGCGGCTGTCGTGGATAAGGCCAAACCGCAAGGTGGTGTAGCTGTCTTGGCCGCTGGCACTAAAGGTAATGGGGTTGCCCAGCACATCAAAGCGCTCCTGTTCGCCGTTGCTGTTGCGGGCTTCCACAAATTGGATGCGGGTGCCCAAGCTGGCCCGCCAATTGCCCCCAATCGGACGCGAGAAGGTGACGCTGCCACCCAGCCGGTTGATGCGCACGGGATCCCCGTTGGGCAGAGTCAATCCCTCGTTGAAAACAAAGCTGGAGCTCTGCTGGTTGGAGATATTGATGCTGTAGGAGGTGGGGATCTCCAGCGTAGCGATGCGGGGATCGGTGAAGTTCAAATCAAACAGAGTTTCATTGGTGCCTACCTGAACATTAAAGCTGGCCTTTTGGTTGTTGCCGCCCAAGTTTTCTTCCGAGACGCTAAGGCCAGCGAAGACCCCCGTGGCCGAGCTGACGCCGAGGGTGCCGCTCAAGGTGCCGGTGCGGCGCTCTTCCACGTTCACCACCACCACGACTTTGTTGGGATCCCGACCGGGGTTAAGCCCCACATTCACGTCCTGAAAAAGGTTGAGGTTGAAAACTGCCTGCAGATCCTGCTGAATTTGGTTGCGGTTAAACACATCCCCCGGCTTGGTCTTTAACTCGCGGGTGATAATGAAGTCGCGGGTTTTGGTGTTGCCCTGCACGCGAATGTCCTCGATCTCCCCTTCGGCAATTTCTAGGGTGAGGGTGCCATCTTCGGAGGAGCGCACATCTGTCACTTTGGCCAGTACGTAGCCCTTGTCAGCATACCACTGCTCAATCTCGGCCACTGCTGCCTGCAGCTTGCCAAAGTTGAGCACCCGCCCTTCTTGGTCGGCAAAGGCCTTCTGGAGCACCTCCGGATCCAAAACTTTTGCCCCTTCGGTGCGCACGGCTTTGAGGATGGGGTTGGGCTTGACCTCAAAGGTAACTCGCACTCCCAAGGGGGTATCGGAGGGCACCGCTCGGACATCGGCAAAGAAACCAGTGGCAAACACGGCGTTGATGTCTTCCCGCAGTTGGGAACGAGTGGAGACCTCGCCGGCGCGGGTGCGGATAACTTTGTAAACCTGCTCAATCAGCTCTGGGTCGTCGGTACCCTCGACCACCACCTCTGCCACCAAAACTTCTGGCTCGCTGGCGGCGGGGGTAGGTGTGGGGGTGGGTTGGGCGGGGGTGTCGCCACTGGTGCGCAGATCCAGGCTGTCCGGCGGGGGAGCTGATTGCGCCCAAGCCGCCACTCCTGCCAGCAGCCCCATCCCACAAGCAAGCCCTGCAGCAAGCTGGAGTTTCAGTTGCCTGGAACGGTTCATGGGGATCCCTCGCCCACCACAAAGATATTGAAGAGCTGGGCCAAGAGTGCCAGTGGGGAACCATTGGCCTGAATTATACTACCAACCCCCATTCATAGCGGATCCGGGTCTTGGCACGAACCCAATGGCAAAAGCAGCCTCTTTTTATGGCAGGCGCAGGGATCCCTGGCAGCGCTGGCCACAACCCTGCGGCTCGGCTGCCTCGGCGGCCAAGTTGGCCTGGGAGTTGAGGATAAGGATTGTGATGGGGGCAGGGGGAGGTGAGGGGCTGCGGCGCCAACCCCACCTGCCAGCGTAGGGCTGCGTTGGGGGGTTGGGCACGACGAAGACAATGTTTTGTAGGACGTTGCTTTGTAGAGGGGTGGCGCTGTTCTGTCTTTTGCTGCGGCAGAAGCGTCTGGGCCAGAGCGGCTGGAGCTAGGCCTAGGCAGAGCAGAGCTGCTACCCCAGAGAGGGGTTTGGCCGGCATCATCACCGTTTTCCCCGTAGAGCCGAGATGCTAGCACCCTAGCTCGCCCTGCTGAAATGGCTCCACCCCTTTGCCGCAAAAAGGGTTACGCAACAGAGCAAGCTTCTCCCCTGCGCCTGAGGAAGCTGCGAACGCTGCCCTTTTAAACTTACGCCTTGCGGATACTGCCGAGCTAGTCACCCGCCCCTGAACTCTCTTGCTGGGCCCGCTCCCGCTCTTGGCTAAGACGGGCCACCTGGGCTTCCAGCTCTTGAATGCGGTGCAACAGCTGCTCGATTGCCCGTCCCACCGGGTCAGGCATGAGGTGGTGATCGAGGTCGATGCCATGGGCAGGGATGCGGCGTTGATGGGGTGGGATAACGGCCCGGCCCGGGATCCCTACCACTGTCATCCCCGGAGGCACATCGTGGATCACCACTGCGTTGGCTCCAATGCGGGCTCTGGCACCAATGCGAACTGGCCCCAGGATCTTCGCCCCTGTGCCCACGATCACCCCATCTTCCAGGGTGGGATGCCGTTTACCTTTTGTCCAAGAGGTGCCCCCCAGGGTAACGCCGTGATAGAGGGTAACATCGTCGCCAATTTCCGCTGTCTCCCCGATCACCACACCACAGCCATGGTCGATGAAAAAGCGCCGCCCAATCCGGGCTGCCGGGTGAATTTCAATCAGGGTAAAGGAGCGGGAAATGAAGCTAATCAACCGAGCCAGCAGGAAGCAGCGCCGCTGCCACAGCCAATGGGCAATGCGGTGTAGAAACAGAGCGTGTACCCCTGGGTAGGTGAGGATAACCTCCCAGCGGTTGCGCGCCGCTGGATCCCGCTCAAAGACACAGTCAACATCTTCCCAAAATTGCTGCCAAAACCCCAGCTTTGTCTTTGGCTGCTTAGAAGGGGGAGCCTCACTCCTGTCTGCTTGGGGGCTTTCTGCCGCCGACTGCTTGGCCTCGGTCAGCATGAACGGCCTCCGATAGGGAACCTCCACTTCTCCCCTTCTAGCACTTTTTGCTGCCAGTGGGGGGATCCCTGCTAGCCTCCACCTGCTTGACAGCAGCTAGACTAGACCAATGAAATACTGGTGTTGCTCGACCAGCAGACGGCCATGCTAGACCCCCTTTTGGAAGAGAAGATCCGCGAGCAAATCCGCACCCACAAGGTACTGATCTACATGAAGGGCACCCCAGAAATGCCCCAATGTGGGTTTTCCTACACAGCTGTGCGCATTTTGGACAGCTTGGGCTTTCCCTACACGGCAATTAACGTGCTGGAGGACCCGGAAATTCGCCAGGGGATCAAGGTGTTTTCCAACTGGCCAACCATTCCACAAATCTACATCAACGGGCAGTTTATTGGCGGCTGTGACATCCTCCAGGAAATGCATGCCCGCAACGAGTTGCGCCCCCTAGTGGAAGCAGCTTTTGCCCAGGCTGACAGTCAACCTTAAAACCCATGCTCACCGCAGATGGTTTGCGGCAGCTCCTAGCTGAAAAGCTGCAAGCTCTTTACGTCCACGTGGAGGACGAGTCCCACCGCCATGCAGGCCATGGAGGCGGGCAACAGGGATCGGGAGGGCACTACCGCGTGCAGGTGGTATCCCCTCTTTTTACTGGCAAAACTTCTTTGCAACGGCATCGCCTGGTGTACGCCGCCCTGGCTGAGGAGATGGGGCAGAGCATCCATGCCTTGGCCCTGCAGACGTACAGTCCCGAGGAGCGGCCGGATCTAGGTAGCATAGAGGGCAAAATGGCTGCCCCAGCGGGGTAAGGGAGGAAGCATGGCATCTCTTTTGGCCACCTGGTTAATGTCGGCCTTGAGCGTGATGATTTTGGCTTGGCTGTTGCCCGGGATCCACGTCTCCGGATTTGGGGGTGCCTTGGTAGCGGCGCTAGCCATTGGTCTGGTCAATAGCTTAGTGAAGCCATTGCTGCAGTTGATCACCCTACCGCTTACCATCTTCACCCTGGGCTTGTTTTCGCTCATTTTGAACGCTATTTGCTTGCTCATTGCCGACAAGCTTGCTGGTGATGCTTTCAAGATCGACAACTTTGGCTGGGCCCTGCTTGGTGCAATTGCCCTCTCCATCATTAGCAGCTGGGTTCGGAGCATTTTTGAACAGGCTGCTTAGTTTCCCTAAGCAGCAGAAGGCAGGGTAAGACGGGGGAAGAGAGGGTCAACTGCGGCCACCTAGCTTTTGGCCAACCCTTGTAGGGCCTTAGCCTGGGCTAACCTCTGCTGAGTTAGCCAGCTAAGGGGAGTTAGGGCTTAAGCCCGAGCTTTGGGAACAACCTTAAGAAGAGGGGGAGGGCATTGGGTAGGGTCCTCCCCTTGAGCTTGTCCCTTGCTGCGGGCAGGGCCCTGCACCGTGCGTTGCCTCTGGGGAACGGCAGCCTCAGCTCTCTTGGCCTGATTGGCCGCAGCTGGGCAGCTGGCGTTTGCTTGGGCCTTGCCCTTACCTTCCTTTTCCGCCAGCAGCTCCAGAGCTATCTCCAGCGTCACGACTTCGGGGGAGAGATCCTTAGGCAGCGAGGCGTTGACTTTGCCGTGCTTGACGTAGAACCCATAGGGGCCGTCGTGCAGAGTTACCGGCTTGCCGTCCTCGGGGTGGACTCCCAACTCGCCTAGGGGCTTGGCCGAGGTGGGAGTGCGGCCTTTTTTGGGCTGGGCCAACAGCTCTAGCGCCCGCTCCAAGCTAATGGTCAGGACATCCTCCTCGGGGGGCAGCGAGCGGAACTCCCCGTCGCAGGCCACGTAGGGGCCGAAGCGACCAATGCCGGCTTGCACCTTTTTCCCCGACTCGGGGTGCTCGCCCAACGTACGTGGCAGGCTGAGCAACCCCAGCGCCATCTCTGGAGTGACGTCCTCCGGCTTGAGTCCTTTGGGCAGGGAGACGCGCTTGGGCTTTTTGTTTTCCTCAGAGACTTCCCCCAACTGCACATAGGGTCCGTAGGGGCCCTGGGGGATGACATAGATGGGCTCTTGGGTCTCTGGGTGGAAGGCAATCGGCTTGGGGCCTTCCTGCTTGCGCCGGATGAGTTCCTCGATGTGTTCCAGGGTCAGGTCAGCGGGGGGAATGTCCTCAGGTAGATTGGCGCGTACCTCCCCCGCTTCGGTTTCGACCACCACGTAGGGTCCGTAGGGACCAATACCTATCTTGGCAGGTAGGTTTTCCAGGTGGATGGAGCGGGCCAGGCTGGGGTCAATTTCTAGCTCCCCTGCCTTCACTTGTCCCTCAAGGCCTTGCTCACCCAGGAAGAAGTGGCGCAAATAAGGCAGCCACTCCGCCTGGCCGGAAGCGATATCATCCAGGGTTTGCTCCATCTCGGCAGTGAAGTGGATGTTGACGAGATTGGGAAAGTATTTTTCCAAAAGCTCGGTAACTGCAAAGGCCGTGTAGGTGGGTACCAGAGTGTTCCCCATTAGCCTCGCGTAGCCGCGGCTGAGGATTGTACTCAAGATGGTGGCATAGGTGCTGGGCCGGCCAATGCCCTCCTTTTCCAACACCTTCACCAGGGAGGCCTCTGTATAGCGGGGTGGAGGTTGGGTCTCGTGAACCACCGGCTCTAGCCGCAGGCAGTCCACTTGCTCCCCTACCCGCAGCAGGGGCAGGTACACCTCTTGGTCTTCCAGAGCCGCCTCTGGGTCATCGGATCCCTCTACGTAGGCGCGAAAGAAGCCGGGGAAGTCAATGCGCTTGCCGCTAGCCCGGAACACGGCATCGTCGACAGCAATCAGCACAACGGTGTGGGTTTGCCGCGCCTCAGCCATTTGGCTGGCAACGGTGCGCTTCCAGATTAGGTCGTAGAGGGCCAACTCCTGACCCGTGAGGGGAGTCTGGCTGGGCAGGCGAAATTCCGAGCCGGCGGGACGAATGGCCTCGTGGGCTTCCTGGGCTCCTTTGGTTTTAGTGATGTACTGCCGCGGTTCAGGGCTGAGGTACTCCTTGCCGTACATTGCCTCCACGCAGGCTCGGGCGGCGCGGATGGCCTGTTCCGACAGGTGGACCGAGTCGGTACGCATGTAGGTGATGTAGCCCTCCTCGTAGAGCTTTTGGGCAATGCGCATCGTCTGCTGGGCCGACAGGCGCAGCTTGCGGTTGGCCTCCTGTTGCAGCGTGGAGGTGGTGAAGGGAGGGGCGGGCTTGCGGGTGGAGGGGCGCTCTTCTACAGAACTGACCACCCAGACTTTCCCCAGCAGACGCTCCCGCAAGGCTTCGGCCTGGGCTTGATCCAACAGCACCACGTCCCTTCCAGCCATGAGCTGCCCCGTGCTGGGATCGAAGTCTTGTCCGCTGGCCAGACGCTTGCCGCCCAGGCTCACCAGCTCTGCCGGGAAAACCGCTGCCGGATCAGCACCTTGCAGCTGCAGCTCTGCCCGCAGATCCCAGTAAGAGGCTTTTTTGAAGGCTCGCCGCTCCCGCTCCCGATCCACCAAGAGCTTCACTGCCACCGATTGCACCCGCCCGGCTGAGAGTTTGGGGGCAATTTTTTTCCACAGGAGGGGCGACAGGGTATAGCCCACTAGGCGATCCAGGATGCGGCGGGTTTCTTGGGCACGCACCAGTTGCTCGTTTACCTGGCGACAATTTTGTAGAGCCTCCTGAATGGCCTCGCGGGTGATTTCGTGGAACACCATGCGGCGGGTAGGCACCTTGGGCTGAAGCACCTGTTGCAGGTGCCAACTGATGCTTTCCCCCTCCCGGTCTTCGTCAGTGGCCAGGATCAGCTCATCTGCCTTCTTGAGCGCCTCTTTTAGCTCCTTGACCACCTTTCTTTTTTCTTTGGGGATCACGTAGAGAGGCTCGAAGTTAGCGTGGACATTGACCCCAAGGCGGCTCCACTCTTCTCCCTTCACCTCCTCGGGGATGTCGGCAGCCGACTCGGGCAGATCGCGCACATGTCCCATGGAGGCTTGCACCTCATAGTCGGCGGGCAAGAAGCTGCGGATGGTACGCGCTTTAGTAGGAGATTCAACAATGACCAGCTTGGGCATGATGAGGCCTAAAAAGACTAACCGATGCTGTCGTGCCTCCCGCTTTTGGCGAGCAAGGGCACACTGGAAGAGTGGCTCAAGAATCAGGGACTACTTCTCAGGAGCGTAGCAAGTCTGTCTCCGCTTGACTAGCGGCTCTCGCTTTGCCTTCTGCTGATACTCCATCCTGACAATGCACCACTTTTCGATTCGCACTGCCGATATCTTCCGCTCCATGGCCTTCTACGAAGGGCTAGGCTTTGGGGTAGAAGAACGGTTTACCATCGGCAGCACCTTGGCCTGCTGGATGGGCGGCCCCTGGGGCCGTCTGGAGCTCATTCAGGTACCCCAGCCCTACCCTGCCCCCGATCCCTTCGGGGATCCCCACTATGTGGGTTACTACCACCCCTCCTTTGAGGTGGGCCCCGAATGGGGATCTCTGGCTGACTATCTAGAACACTTACAAGCGCGAGTGCCCCTGATCTTGCTGCTGCCGCCCCAATGCCAGAAAATTGGGTCTCAAACCTACGAAGTGGCCTTCATCGCCGATCCCGATGGCTTGCCAATCGAGCTCATTCGTCGGCAGGGATCCCCAGGAGCCAAAGAGGATTGAGCTTGACTCTAGGATCCCGCAAGCTCTTGGGGGCTTGCTGCTAGAAGCACGTGGCACCCCAGCAAGCGCAACTTGCCAAGGGCGACATTCCCCAGGTCTAGGGTAGCAACAAGTTGACCCCTAACGATGACGTAGTCCCTTTTCCAGAGTCTTGACCCTCCCCTGAGTAAAGTCGGGGGATTCTTACGCAGTCTGCAGACAAACTTGCAAAGGCGCTGTCAAGACGCCCCTAGACAGTCCCTTGGAACCAAGTCTCAAAGTTGACTTACCGCAGTGTTCGGGTCTTCCACCGGGGTGGGTGCTTGCTTAGGGTTATAGTTGTTATAGCATTGGCGAGCGACTCAAGTCGCTCAAGGACTACGTCCCGCTCCGCACTACTCGCGTCAGCGGCGCGGAGCCCTTAGTACGGGGCTACCAAGTTACCCCGCTGTGTCGCCCTTGGAGAGAAGGAAGCCTATGGAGATGGATCTCCGCCCCCTCATCATTCTGGCGCCAGTTGCTCTAGCAGTAAGCTGGGCCGCTTACAACATCATCAAGGCTGCCCTCAAGGGGGAAGCCAAGCTCTTTGGCGAGAGGGGCAACAACCCCTTTGGCAAGAGCAACAGCTAAGGATCCGTTGGCAGCCGCTAGAGTCCCTGTATGTCAGACGCCAATCCCCCAGAAGCAGGGTCACCGTCTGAGCGGGCTGACAGGAAGTCGGCAGATGTCATTGTTGTCGGAGCAGGGGTAGCCGGCTTGACCTGTGCGCGGCAGCTGCTGCGGGCAGGCCTGCAGGTTCTGGTACTTGAGAAATCGGCGGGCCTTGGCGGGCGTATGGCCACTCGACGGGTTCAGCACGCCGGCCAGACGGTGCCTGTGGATCATGGAGCGCAGTACCTGACTGCCGACTCTGATGGTTTCTATCGTTGGCTCAAGGAGCTCCTGGGCTTGGGACTGCTGAGGGAGTGGACCCGCTCCTTGCATCTGCTGGATCGCCAAGGGCTGCGCCCAGAAAGTGCCAACGAGGAGAAGCCGCGCTATGCCTGTCCCCAGGGTATGACGGCGCTGGCCAAGCAGCTGGCTGCTCCCCTGGCCGTTCACACCCAAACTCGAGTGGTTGGCCTCGAGCCCCAGGCAACGACCTGGCAAGTGCAAGCCGAAAATGGCCAGTGCTACGAGGCTGCTGCCCTGGTGATGGCCATTCCTGCTCCCCAGGTACTGCTTTTGCTGCGGGGAAAGATTCCTCCAGGGGATAACCTGTTGTCCCTTTTGGAAGCGGCTGCCTACCAGCCTTGCATTGCTGTGTTGGCCAGCTACGCCGAAAACACGCCGCTGCCCCCCTGGAAGGGGATCAAGGGTTTGGACGATCCCCTCCTAGCCTGGGTGGCCCTAGACAGCAGCAAGCGGCCACAGCCTCTGCCGCCGCTAGTGGTCTTGCAAGGGGGAGCGGAGTGGTCGTCGCTGTATCTTGAGGCCGCGCCTGCGGAGCTGGAAAAGGCTGGTCGAGAGCTGCTGGCCCATGCTGCCCAGCGCTTGGGATCCTGGCTGGCCTCGCCGCAGTGGATCCAAGTTCATCGCTGGCGCTACGCTTTTCCGGTGGAGGCAATAGGTCTTGCTAGCCTTGGCACCTACATTCCCACTGGCTCTGGCAAGGGACTACCCCTGGTGTGCAGCGGCGATTGGTGTGCTGGAGGGCGCGTAGAAGGTGCCTGGCTGTCTGGCCAAGATGCGGCTAGAACCTTGCTGCAAATGTTAGGGATCCCTCCCCGCCTCTCCTCGGAAGGGCGTCCCTAGGCAGTCCTGCTGGAGCTGCGGGGGGCGCAGGGATCGTGGCCACCGGGTACAACCCTGCGGTGGGAGTCTATCCCGTTGAAGCAAGAAGCCCGCACTCTAGGCGTTAGCAGGAGGGGGGGAGGGTGTTACAGGAAGCGGGGGCTGAAAATCCCAGCGGGGTCAAACTGCTGCTTTAGCTTGTGCATTAGGGTTGCCGTGGGGCCAAAGTCGGGGGCTAAAGCTGTCTTTAGATCGGCTGGCGCTTCCAAAAGTACGAGAAACCCCCCCGCCGCCTGGAGATAGCGCTGCAGCTGCAGCAGGGATCCCTTCTCCGCTTGAGGGATCCAGGCTCGCCCCAACCCGCAGCCGCGATGCAGTTGCACCTGAGCGTTAGGGAAAAGGGATTGGAACTGCTCCAGAGTCGCCAGGCTTTGGCTGGGCAAGCAGCCGAACTTGGCCAACACCATCCCCAAGCGGGGTGAGGGCAGAGGCAGAGCCCCCGGTCTTGCCTCTTGCCAGCTCAATCCTGCTGGAGCTAGCTGTTGCACCTGGGTCATCTGGTGGGCAATTCCCCGCTCGGAGCCGTGGAAATGGATCCAGAGCTGGGATCCCCCTGCCCCCAGCCAGAGATCCACCCCCACCGGACTGACTGGCGCACTCAGGACCTGCCGAGCTAGGGTCTCCAAATCCGGCAGCGCCCCTGCAGCCAGCAAAGTTGCTTGGGCCGCGGGAAGGGGATAGAGCCGCAGGGTTACCTGCGTCAGGATCCCCAAGCTGCCCAGGGATCCGGCAAATAGTCTTGTCAAGTTGTAGCCGGCCACATTCTTGACCACCCGCCCGCCCGCCTTAGCCACCTCCCCATCGGCTCGCACCCAAGTAATGCCCAGCACTAGGTCGCCAATGCTACCGTAGCGCCAGCGCAGCGAGCCCGTATCGGCAGTGGCGATAATGCCGCCCACCGTCGCCCAGTCAGGATAAAGCGGGTCCACCGGCCACCATTGTCCTCGCTCGGCCAAGATGGCCTGTAGCTCCGCCAGGGTCATACCGGCCTCCACCGTCGCCGTTAGGTCGGCAGCTGCGTGGTCAATGAGGCGGCACAGCCCACGGGTACTGAGGATAAGATCCACAGCCTCCAAGCGAGGAGCCCATCCCCACTTGCTCCCCTGCCCCAGCGGCAAGACCTTCTGCCCCTGGCACTCCTTGAGGAGCCGAGCCAGTTCCGCGACTGTCGAGGGAGTTTGGATGGGAATAGGAGCGGCCTGGCTAGAAAGAAAGGTGGCTAGCGCAGGAGAAAAAGCCATAGTTGCCCCAAAACTTCCTAAGCTTGTTTGCAGGCAGAGAGCCTAGCCGTTGGCCTCGATAGAGCAAGGTTCTTTCTCCCTAGAAGGGAAGGAGGAAAGTCTTTGCTGCTCCACTAGGCAGGCAAACTCCCGCTCGAAGGTCACCAGGGCGCGGTTGGTTTTGCCCCCCAGGTAAAGCCCTGCTTCCGTCTCCAGAGCCCAAACTTGGCTGTAGCTGAAATAGCTCATCACCACCCCCAGCATCAGCAGCCCAAAGCCGAGGTAGACAAGCGGGATCCCTGGATCCGATTTCATTTGCAGGCCGGTGGCGCCGATAACCTCGTCTAGGTGCAGGGTAAGGCGTTTGGGAAAGCGCTGCGGAGCCACTTCATCAAGGGCCAGGCTCATGCCCTGGCGCAGGGATCCTACCCACTGGCCCTGGGTGTCGTAGAGCAGGGCCGTCCCCTGCAAATCCGGCAACAACAGCGTCAAGCCCTCGCTGAGATCCGGTCGGGTGGGCACAAAAGCGCCCCAGAGCTTGCTGCCTGTCTGGGTGGGCACCGGCACCACTGGAATTTGAAAGGAGGGGCTGTTGTTAAGGCGGATGCGGATGCTGTCGATGCCCCAGTCGGCTTGGTAGAGGGTCACGCCGCGGTAGGAGAGGGGATGGTTGACAGAGATGGTCTGGCGCTTGACCTCCTGGCCACCCTCTAGAATCGAGAGGTCAGAGTAAAACTGCTTTACCCGTCCGTCGGGAGCATAGTCAATCCAGAAGCGGTTAACCCGAATTTGCCAGGTGGGCAGACGAGCCAGATCCCCTGCCCCGGTTACATGTTCAATGGCAGCAACCCCACCGCTGGGAATCAGCTCCTGCGCCTTAAAGCCCCCGAGGCTGCCCCAGATGGCTCCCAACAGGATTAGCAGCAGGCTGACGTGCACCACGATGGGGCCAAACCGCCCGATTAGCCCCTTGCGGGCATAGAGCCGGGATCCCTCCTGAAACACCGCATAACCCCGTTGGCGCAGCCGCTGCGGCAGCCCCTCTAGGGAGTGTTGGGGCAGATAGGCCCAAAAGGGCAGCCGCTGGAAGGAGGAAGGACGGGTGAGGTAGCTCCAGCGGCGGGCCACCTTGAGCATCGGCCACTGGCGCGTGAAAGAACAGGCGGCCAGGCTGCTGCCAAACAGGATCAACAGGGCCAGAAACCAAGGGGTGCGATAGACGTGATCCAACCCCAGCTGGAGGATCAGCCGCCAGGTGAGAAAGCCAAACAGGGCCGGATGCTCAGGATAGTGAGCCTGGTAGAAGGCCACCGTCTCCTCTTGCTCGATCACCGTGCCGACAGCACTCAAAAGGGCAATCGCCAAGAGAAGACCGATGGCCAGGCGCAGATCCGCCAGCAGCGGCAGCAGCTCATGGCGAAAGTACCGCCGCAACAGCGGCAGAGGATGGATAACCATGGGAAGTTGTTAGCTCAAGACTTGGATGCCCCTCTCAGGGCAGCCCCATCTTAGCCTGTTCCCTTAGGCCCACGCGGAGAGGATCGTCAGGGTGCCAAAGCCCACCAACACCCCGCCACTGGCATAGGTGAACCAGCCCGACCAGCGCCGCAGGGCCAACAGTTGCTTGATGGAGCCAGTGAACACCCCGGCCACCAGCAGCGGCAAGACCAGCCCCAGTGCATAGGCCAGCAGCAGCCCGCCCCCCACCCAGGGCTGCCCCGTGGTGGAGACCCAGCCCAGCAGGGCCACCAAAACCGGTGTGCTGCAGGGAGAGGCCACCAGGCCAAAGGTGGATCCCAGCGCCACTGACCGGCCCAGCCCAGGCCAATCGCCAGGGATCTCCAACCGGTTAAACCAATCGGGGAAGCGCAAGGGGACAACTTCCAGCAGGTTTAGCCCCATGAGGATGGCGATCCCTCCCGCCACTAAGGATCCAAAGGCGGTGGTTTGTCCGTAAACCCGGCCTAGCAAAGCTGCTCCCAAGCCCAGCCCGCTGAGGGTCAAAGCCACACCAACCGCAAAGCCTAGGGACTGCACCCAAACTTGCCGGCGCACTGCTCCGGCAGCAGCGGGGGTAGTAGGGGTGTAGCCGCCGATGTAGCCAATGGTTACCGGCAACATAGAGAGCATACAGGGAGAAAGGCTGGTAACCAGACCTGCCAGGCCCACTGCCAGCCAGCTCAGGGGAGAGAGGTGCTGCAGTTGCCCTTGGACCAGCTCCGCTGCCCACTGCTCTAAGTGGTAGAGCCAAAGCTGAAGGGTATCCACCATAGCAAAAGCCGTCGAGTCCAAACCTAGGCTAGCTCAAGGAGCCCCCTCCAGGGCAGCTGAGCGCCAACTGGCCAGCACCCCTAGCAGCGCGCTCCAGTCTAGAAAAGCTGGGGAGCTACTTGGACTGTTGGTAGGCGGCAATGCTGCTGGCAATCACTGCCTCGGTTTCGGCCAGACCTTTCCAGCCCAGGATCTGGGTTTCTTTCTTCTCTAGGCGCTTGTAGGTGGCAAAAAACTCGGCAATCTCGTCCAGGCGGTGCTGGGCAATATCTTCCAGCTTGGTTACGGAAGCATAGCGAGGATCCTTAGCAGGCACGCACAGCAACTTCTCATCCGGCTCCCCTGCGTCAATCATCTGCAGCATACCCAGCGGGCGCACCGCAATCACACACCCCGGAAAGGTGGGCTGATCCATGATAACTAGGCCATCTAAGGGATCCCCGTCCCCTGCCAGCGTGTTGGGCACAAAGCCGTAGTCGTAGGGGTACTGCACCGAAGAGTAGAGCACCCGGTCTAGGGCCATCACGCCCATGTCCTTGTCAAACTCGTACTTGTTCTTGCTGCCGCCAGGGATCTCAATTAGGAGGTTAAGCAGGCCTGGCTTGGGTTGGGCAGGGATCCGCGACAGGTCAATCACAGTCAATACCCTCGGAATACGTGACGCAAAAATGGCCAGAGGGCATTATAGCTCCCAGGGGGGGATGTCAAGTAGCCAAGGCAAGCTCCTCGGGCAAGATTCGAACTTGCGACCAATCGGTTAACAGCCGACCGCTCTACCGCTGAGCTACCGAGGATCGAGATATACCCCATCATAGGAAAAAAAGAGCTGCAAAGCAACTCCTCAGTCGGCCACTGCCAAGGCAGTGGCAAGGCGTTCTTTCAGGGTAGGCACCACAGCTTCGATGGGAATGTCCACAGCCTGACCAGTGGCCCGTTCCGCCAGTTCTACCTTGCCCTGCTTGAGACTGCGTCCCGTGGTTAGGCGATAGGGGATCCCAATGAGATCGGCATCTTTAAACTTGACGCCCGCTCGCTCATCCCGGTCGTCCCAGAGGGTTTCAATACCGGCAGCGTCCAGCTCCTGCACCAATTTTTCCGCCACCTGCATCTGCTCCGGATCAGAAGTGTTGGGCACCACCACCACCACGTGGTAGGGGGCAATGGCCACCGGCCAGATGATGCCGTTGGCATCGTGGGACTGTTCCACCGCCGCCTGGGCTAGCCGCGACACCCCAATGCCATAGCAGCCCATCCACAGCGGCTGCTCAAGGCCGTTTTCGTTGGTAAAGGTAGCCCGCATTGGCAGCGAGAACTTAAGGCCCAACTGGAAGATATGGCCGACCTCAATGCCGCGGGCTCCCTGGAGAACCTGCTCAGGGTTGAGCAGACAGCGATCCCCTGCCTGGGCTTTGCGCACATCAACCACCTCCGGCAAGGGGTACTGCTCACCCCAGTTGGCCCCCACCACGTGCCGCCCCACCTGGTTGCTGCCGGTTACAAAGTTTTTCAGCGTGGCTGCCGTCTGGTCAACTAGGCGCAGAATCTGGGGGGCAAAGTGTTCCTGCCCCCCGAGGCAGCTATCGGGTAGGTCAGGGGCAATGTATCCCACGGGCACGGGATCCCCTTGCCAGCTTTTTTGGATCTCAGCATCCGCCAAGGTTAGTTTAAGCAGCTTGTTGGCTTGGTAGCGCTCCGCCAGACGGTTGAGGTGGTTGGCCAACTTCACCTCATTGACTTCTTGATCCCCGCGGATGCTCAGCAAGACCACTACCCGCTGGCCGTTGTCGTAGAGGGCCTGGTAGAGCACATTCTTAACAATTAGGGTGGGGGAGATCTTCAAGAAAGCAGCCAGTTTCTCAATGGTTTCCGTTCCCGGGGTATCCAGAACCTGGAAGGTGGTGTAGGGAGACGCTGCCGCCGGCGGTGGAAGGGAGACGGCTTTCTCCACATTGGCAGCGTAGGAGCCATCGGGAGTGTAGAGGATCTCATCCTCTCCGGCAGAAGCCAGCACCATGAACTCCTGGGACATTGCCGAGGGTCCGCCAATGGCGCCGGCGTCGGCCTCCACTACACGAAACTGCAGCCCGCAGCGGCGCAGGATGCGGCAGTAGGCGCGGTACATGTCCTGGTAGGTCTGGCGCAGGCTTTCCTCATTGGCGTGGAAGGAGTAGGCGTCCTTCATGAGGAATTCCCGCCCCCGCAGCAGGCCAAAGCGGGGTCGAATCTCGTCGCGGAACTTGGTCTGGATTTGATAGAGGATTTGCGGCAACTGGCGATAGGAGCGGATGAGATCCCGCGCCAGCAGGGTGATTACCTCTTCGTGGGTGGGGCCCAGGGCCTGCTCGCGTCCCTGTCGGTCTTTGAGGGCGAACATGATCCCTTCTGCCTGGGTATACACCTCCCAGCGGCCCGATTCCCGCCAGATCTCTGCCGGCTGCAACTGGGGCAAAAGACACTCCTGAGCCCCAATGGCGTTCATCTCCTCCCGGACAATGCCCGAGATCTTCTGCAGCACCCGCCACAGCAGGGGCAGATAGGTGTAGATCCCTGGGGAGAGCCGCCGGATAAAACCGCCTCGCAGCAGCAGCTTGTGGCTGGGCAGCTCTGCTTCAGCAGGATCCTCCCGCAGGGTTACAAACAACATCTGACTCAATCGCTGGCTCCGTTGCATTCCTCCTCTCCACTTGTGTTCTGGAGAAAACCCCTCCTCGGGCTCCCCTCAACCGGGATCCCTCGGCCTCTAGGCCGCCCAAATTGACTAGGCGGGAGCTAGGGTCCGCCGCTTGGTAACCATTTGGTAGACCTCGATAATGTCCCCTTCCTGCCAGGCATCGAACTTCTCAATACCGATCCCACACTCGAAACCAGCAGCCACCTCCCGCACGTCGTCCTTGAAGCGTTTGAGAGAGTCGAGGCGTCCCTCGTAGACCACTTCTCCCTTGCGGCGAACCCGCACCAGGGCGTTGCGCTGCACTTTGCCGGAGAGCACGTAGCTGCCAGCCACAGTGCCGCGGCTGATGGGGATGACTTTGCGCACTTCCGCTTGGCCCAGCAGCTCCTCCACCTCTTCTGGCTCCAGCAAGCCCTCCATGGCTGCCCGCAGGTCATCCAGCAGGTTGTAGATAATGTTGTATTCGCGCACATCGACCCCTTTCTCGTCGGCAGCTCGCCGCGCGCCGGGGGCGAAGGTGGTGTTAAAGCCCAAGATAATGGCGTCGCTGGCTGCTGCCAAATCCACGTCAGTCTCTGTAATCTCCCCAGGAGCTGCCAGAAGAACCCGCAAGCGCACTTCCTCTTGCGGCAAATCCTGCAGGGCCGTCTGGATGGCCTCGGCGGATCCCTGGACGTCTGTTTTGATGATTAGGTTCAACTCTTTGAGCTGGCCTTCCTGGGCTTTGGCAGAAATGCTAGTCAAGCTGACGCGACGAGAGAGCAACGCCTGTTGCAAACGGCTTTGCCGCAGGGCCTCCGCCCGCTCCTCAGCAACGCGGCGTGCTTCCTTCTCATCGCCATAGACCTGAAACTCATCCCCTGCCGCCGGCACCTCTTCCAAGCCCAGCAGTTGCACCGCTGAAGAGGGCCCGGCCTCCTGCAGCCGTTGGCCACGGTCGTCCATCATGGCCTTGACGCGGCCAAACACGGCTCCAGCCACCAGCGTATCCCCCACCCGCAGGGTGCCGTTTTGCACCAACAAAGTGGCCACGGGTCCCCGCGCTTTGTCCAAGTGGGCTTCGATCACAGTGCCGCGGGCGGGCCGGTTGGGATTGGCCTGCAGCTCGGCCACATCCGCCACCAACAGGATCATCTCTAGCAGCGCGTCTAGGTTGCGGCGGGTAAGAGCGCTGACCTCCACCATGGGCGTGTCGCCACCCCACTCCTCCGGCACCAGCCCATGCTCTGCCAACTGCTGCTTGACGCGCTCCGGCTGGCTGCCGGGCTTGTCAATCTTGTTGATGGCCACGATGATGGGTACGTGGGCTGCCCGTGCATGGCTAATGGCCTCCAGCGTCTGCGGCTGCACCCCATCGTCGGCAGCCACCACTAAGACAGCAATGTCAGTGACGCTGGCACCGCGGGCGCGCATGGCCGTGAAGGCCTGGTGGCCAGGAGTATCCAGAAAAACAATGCGCCGCTTCTGGCCTTCAAAGTCTACGTCCACGTGGTAGGCACCAATGCGCTGGGTGATCCCACCTGCTTCGTGCTGGGCCACATTGGTTTGGCGGATGGCATCGAGCAAAGTGGTTTTGCCATGATCCACGTGGCCCATGATGGTTACCACTGGCGGACGGGACACCAGGTGGTCAATGTCCTCCAGCTCAAGCATCTCGCTTTTCTTGACTTTGGGCTCTGTCTCTGGCCGACGAACCTCATAGCCCAACTCTTTGGCCACCGTTTCAGCCAGCGACTCGTCTAAAACCTGGTTGATGGTTACCTTCACCCCCTTAAAGAAGAGGGTTTTGATGATCTCTGTTTCCGACACCCGCAGGCGCTGGGCCAGTTCCTGCACACTGAGGCTGCCTTCGAGAACCAGAACCTTCTCTTGGGGCAGCAATTCCTCTTCTGGAGGGCTGGCTTGAGCAGGGGTTGAGGGCTGCGGGGAGGGGTCAGCCGCTGGCCGAGGGCGCGGGGTCGAGACAACCGCTGCTGGTGGACGCTGCGCAGGGGGCTTGGCAGCGGGACGCGGCAAGGGCTGGATAGCGTTTAGCTGCGCTTGCTTGACGGTGGAGCTCACGGCCAGGGAATCCAAGTCCAGCAAGCCGTCTCCGTCTCCCTCCTCGCGTCTGCGTTTGCGCTTGCGCTCGGCCTGAGTGCGGCTGGATCGCCGTTCTAGGGCTTGTAGCTCCTCATCTTCCTCTTCTTCCACTGCTTTGCGCTTGACTTTGGATGGGGCAGGCCGCACGGGAGCCTCGGCCAGCACGGGAGTAGAGCGTTCTCCAGGGATCACTTCGGGCAAGCGGGGAGAAGGCTCTGGCTCGGGGGGAACTGTTTTAGCGGCAGGACGGATGGGAGGCCCTACCAACTCCAACCGCGGCTGGGACCGAGGAGCCTCCTCGGCTTTACTGGGGCTGTCTGCCTTTTTGAGGGCTGCTGGCTGGGGCTCGGGATGACTGGCAGGGCGAACAGGTGGGCCCACCAGTTGGGGACGCGGTCTTTGCGGCGGAGGAGCCTTTGCTTCTGCGGGATGAGGAGGGGGGGTAACCCGCTGAGGAGGGGGAAGCACCACCGGGCGCTTAGCCACCGGAGCAGGGCTGGTCTCGGCGCTGGCTGTTTTGGCTCCACTAGGTTCAGGTCGAGCTGGAGGGGCCGCTAGCTGTGGCTTGGTCTCTCCTGCGGGAGTAGCCTGTTGCCGCGGCGGGCCTATTCGTTCGGGGCTGGCCGCAGAAGCCTCTTTAGCAGGGGGGAGGCGCTCTGGTCGCTGCAACAGCGGTTTGGGAGAGCTGGCCTCCCTAGGGGTAGCTGGCTGCTGAGCAGGAGCAGGCCGGCGAATGCCGACAATAGCCTGAGAGCGCTCACTGGCTTTGGCTTCTGCCGATGCCTCTGCTGGCGAGCTTCCTTGGGACTTGGTCCGCGGGCGAGGCGGTTTCCCACTGGGGGATCCGCCCAGTTTGCTACGCACCAACTCGGCTTGCTCTAGGGAAATGGTGCTGCTATGGCTCTTGAAAGGGATCCCCAACTGCTCACAAGCCTCTAGCACCTCGCGATTGTCACGTCCCAGTTCGCGGGCAATGTCGTAAAGTCGAACTTTGTCGGTCATTCCTCTGCTCGCCTCTGCTCCTATCTCCTCGTTAGTTTTACGCTTGAATCATCTAGGCGGGCGTTTCTCCCGGCATAGGGGACGGTCTTGAAGATCCTAGGGGGAAGCGAAGTCCAAAGCCGCCCTAGCAACAGCGGGGGCAGGAACCAACACCAACAGCGCCTTTTTAGAATAACTCTTCTGTAGTCCCTAGAGGGTGGCTGTAGCTGACCTCACCCAACCCCATTTTGACAACTAAGAGGGGTTGCCGTGTAGTTGGCAGGGGGGTAAAGCAATACCCTAGCTGCTGGCAGAGCTTTTGAGACTCAGCCTTTTGCATCTGATGTCTCTTGTCGGCCTTCTGCCAATTCCTGCTCCAGCAGCTGCCACAGCGAGTCTGGCACCGAAGCCTTGAGAGCTTTGCTCAGCTGCTGCCTCCGCCGCGCCGCCTGCAGACAGTCTAGCCGGCGACACAGGTAGGCAGAACGCCCCATACCCTGGTTCAAAAGCACCTGGTGAGTACCGTATTGCCTAACTAGCCGCCACAACTGGGAGCGGGGAAACAGTTGGCGACAGCCTACACAGCGCCGTAGAGGATCCCTGCTAACCAAAGGATCTTGTCTTGAAGGGCCTACCTACCCCAGCCTACTCCAACTGGGGCAGCCGTGACCGCAAAAACTCAAAGAAACGCTCCACTAAGTAGGGATCCCGCCAGCCCTTGGCCGTTTCTTCCTGTAGGATGTCCATGGCTTCTTGGACAGTGAAGGCTCGCTTGTAAGGCCGCTCCGAGGTAAGGGCGTCGTAGATGTCCAGAATCTGGAAGATGCGGGCCACGAGTGGGATCTCTTCTCCCTTGAGGCCATCGGGATAGCCGCTGCCGTCCCAGCGCTCGTGGTGGTGGCGGATGAGGGGCAGCACATCCTTCATGGTGCGCAGCGGGCGGCAGATCTCCTCCCCGATCAAGACGTGGGATTTCATCACCTCCCACTCTTCCGGCGTGTGTTTGCCCGTTTTGCTCAAAATGGCGTCAGGTATGCCCACTTTGCCGATGTCGTGCAGGTAGGCTCCCCAGGTCAGCGCTTTGATCAAGGGACGGGGTAGCTGGAGAAACTCGCCGAAGCCCTTGGCCAGTTGTGCCAGACGCTCACAGTGATCCCCAGTGATGGGATCCCGGCTTTCTACGCTGCGGGCAATGGCAAATAAAACCTGGGCAGCATGATCCAGGTCTTCATTGAGGTGCTTTTGGTAAACGAGGGACCGCACCCGCGCCAGCAATTCCGCCTCATCAAAGGGCTTGCTCAAGAAGTCATCGGCTCCGACCTCGATGCCACGCACGCGGTTTTTGCGGTCGCCGGCCGCTGTAATCAACACCACCGGGATCAGGCGTGTCTCTTCATCAGCCTTGATGCGCCGACAGACCTCGAATCCGTCCAACCCCGGCATCATCACATCCAACAGGACCAGATCCGGCTGCAAGCTTGGCAGCATCTGCAGGGCTTGCTGGCCGTTTTCCGCCTCGCTGACGCGATAGCCAATGCTCTCCAACAGATCCCCCAGCAACAGGCGACTGTGGGGCTGATCGTCCACGATGAGGAGATGGCCCGCCGGCTCCTGCTCTCCAGAAGGTGTTATCTCAGGGATCCCAACCCCCACGGTTCTCTCAGCTTGGGCGGACTGCATCTTAGCAAAGACTCTCCCTTGCTTACCGCCTTCAGCGTAATCTCAGCTCCCCCTGGCAAGCATCCGCCTTTCCACTGAACTTGCTTTAAGCCGCCGCCAATTGCTTAACCAAAACCCTGGCCAACAAGGGGGCTTTTTCTACAGCAATCAACTCTCCAGGGATCCCCTTTCTCGGCCACAATAGGGATAATGAAGGTAGTCTTGGCTACGTTGACACCCGTTTTGTTGGCTTCTTGGCAACTTTACCATGTCGTCTTTTTCCTCTGAGTCTTTGCGGGAGCAGGTGCGCCGCATCGATGACCAGCTTTCCCGCCGACCCCTAGAGCTGGATCCGGCAGGCTACTTTGTTATCTACATTGATCGGCAGCAGCAGCTCATTTGCGCCAAGTACTACAGCACCGTGATCAACGAGCGGGGGCTGGCCACCGACCCGGAGACGGGGGCGGTGATCCCAGCGCGGGGGCCAGTCAATCGCTCCCCACAGCGGGTGTACGTTGGGCGGACGGCCAAGGAGTTGTGTGTCCAGATCTTTGAAAAAGAAAGCGAAAAGGTCGTCTCCCAGCTTAGCCACGCTGCCTACCTGGGACGGGAGTTCCAGAAGGCAGAAGCAGCCCTAATCTCCGGCGAAGAGTACGTGCAGGACTAAGGGCAAACTCGCTGCAGGCGAGCAGCTTGTGGCAGAATCGAGCCAGCTTGCCGTGACCAAGATCACAGCGGGGCGAGCTAGGCCATGGACGACAAGGTTAAGCCGGGAACCATTCTGCGGGGGCGCTACGAAATCCTCGGCCTTCTGGGGCAAGGGGGGTTTGGGGTTACCTACAAGGCGGTGGATCGAGACACCTTCAACACCCCCTGCGTAGTTAAGCGCCTGCGCCCTCTCTCCACGGATCCCCATACCCTAGCCACGGCTCGCAAGCTGTTTGAACGGGAAGCCAAAGTTCTCAACCAACTCAACCACTACGACCGGGTGCCCCGCCTCTTGGCCCACTTCGAGCAGGATCAGGAGTTCTACTTAGTCGAGGAGTTCATTGCCGGCCACGATCTCGGCCAAGAGCTGGTGGCCGGCCAGCCCTTGAGCGAAGCGGAGGTCGTCAAACTGCTGGGGGAGATCCTGGAGATCCTCCGCTATGTCCATGCCCGTCAAATCGTGCATCGGGACATCAAACCAGCCAACCTGATGCGCCGCGACTCCGACGGCAAGTTGGTGTTGATTGACTTTGGGGCGGTGAAGGAGGTGGGCCGGTTGGTCAGCCCGGCTCCTGGCCAAACCCAGGTGGCAACAGTCATCGGCTCGGTGGGCTACATAGCCCCAGAACAGCTTGCTGGCAAGCCGCAGCCCTGTAGCGACATCTACTCGGTCGGAGTGCTGGCCATTCAGGCGCTGACTGGGCGCCCCCCCACCAAGATCCCAGACGATCCGCGCACTGGCCAGCTGCTTTGGCGGGATCTGGCCCCAGTGAGCGAGGCGCTAGCGGCAATTTTGGATCGCATGATCTGTCCCCGCTGGCAAGAGCGCTTTCAGTCGGCGGCTGAGGTGCTAGAGGCGCTGCGGCCCCTGCTGCCTGTTTCCAACGAAGCTCTGGCTTCTGATCTTTCGGTGGACCAGGTTTTGGCAGCACGCCTCTTGGTCCGTGGCCAAGAGAAAGCCCGCCAAGGGGATCTCCAAGGGGCGATTGCCGACTACACCCTGGCCATTCAACTGGATCCCCAGAATAGCCGCGCCTACAGCCAGCGGGGCAGCGCCCGCTACAAAACTGGCGACTGGGCAGGAGCAGTTGAAGATTTCACCCGCGTCATTCAACTGGCGGGGGGAGAGGCCCGCACCTATTTCAACCGTGGCCTGGCCCGCTACCGGCTAGGGGACTATGAAGGGGCAGTTGCCGATTATACCCACGCCCTCCGCCTCAATCCCCACTGGGCAGTGGCCTACTACAACCGCGGCAACGCCTACCGGCAGCTTGAGCAGCCGCAGCAAGCGATTGAGGATTATTCCCGCGCCCTTGAGCTCAACCCTGAGGAGGTGCGGGCTTATTTTAACCGCGGCGTGGTGCGCGGCTATCTAGGGGATGCCCAGGGGGCAGCGGCAGATTTCTCCGAAGTCCTCAAGCGGGATCCGCAGGATGGCGAAGCCTACTTTAACCGGGGAGTGGCGCGGGCGCAGTTGCTGGACTTCCAGGGAGCGATAGAGGACTACACCCAGGCGCTGCAGTTGGATCCCGGTCACAGCAAGGCCTACCACCGCCGCGGCCTGGCCCGGCAAGCGGTGGGGGATCTCCAGGGGGCCATTGAGGATTTCTCTCAGGCCATTGCGCTACAGGCTGCTGGAAGCTCTGAAGCAGAGGTGGCAGTGCAGGCGGAGCTCTATCTGCAGCGGGCTATGGCCCACCTAAGCAACAACGCCCTAGAGGCAGCGCTGGCGGACTGTGAACAGGCGCTCCGCCTTAACCCTGCACTAGCCCAGGCCTATTGCTACCGGGGGCTGGCCCGCCAGGAGTTGGGGGATCTGGCAGGCGCTTTAGCCGACTTTGACCGCGCCTTGGAGCTGGATCCCCAGTTGGTCAAGGCCTACCTCAACCGCGGAATTGCTCATCTGAATCTGGGCCATCTGGAAGCGGCTCTGGCCGACTTGAGCCAGGCCATTGCTTTGGATCCCAGCGATGCCAGGGCCTACAGCAGCCGCGGCCAGGTTCACCGGCTTTTGGGGGATCCCTTGGCGGCGCTGCAGGACTACACAGCTGCCCTAGAGCGGGATCCCCATAACCCGCAGCTCTACTTCGACCGCGGCCAGATCCATTTTGAGCAAGAAGAGTGGCCGGCAGCCTGTGAGGACTTCTCCCAGGCGCTGCAGTGGGCAGGCCAGCCGGGGAGCCGGCGTGGGCCGGATCTAATGGCCCGTATCCATCTATACCGAGGTATGGCGCGGCAGCGGCTGGGGGACTGGCAGGGAGCACTGGCGGATTTCACAGCCCTGATCCAAGCGCAGCCGCAGGCGTCTCAGGGATTTGCCCTGCGGGCGGCGGTACATCTGGCTTTAGGCAACAAGGAGGCGGCGTTGGCTGACCTTGACCAAGCTTTGAGCTGCAACTGCGACTGGGGCCTGGCGGATGCGGCCCTCGCCTACCGGCAGCGGGGGGATCTCCACCGGCAGGCCAACCGGCTACAGCAGGCCATTGCCGACTACACCCAGGCCCTGCTCTTGAATTCGCAGGAGCGCCACGCCCTCTTCTGGCGGGCTCTCCTTTGGGATCAGGCGGGGGAGATCGAGAGCGCACTGGCCGACTACACCCAGCTCCTGCAACTGGAGCTGGATCCCCAAACGCGCCTCTGGGTCTTGAACAACCGCGGCTGGGCCTATGCCCAACAGGGAGACTTTGCGGCAGCTATTTGCGACTACACGCAGGTTCTCCAACTGGATCCCAGCCATGTCAAAGCCCACTGCAATCGCGCCCTAGCCCGCGCTGCCCTTGGTGACTGGCAAGGAGCCTGTCAGGACTTCCAGACTGCCCTCCAGTTGCAGGGGTACCAAGGTCGCCTTGGGGAAGAAGAGGCTCACTCCCTAGGCAGCTCCTAGCGATCCCCCACCCTAAGCCTAACTTGCTCCCGTCGCTCCTCGAAGTCGCTCACTAGCAGCCTTACCTGGATCTGCCATTCTCCTGCTAAGGGCAAGAGGACCTCTTCCACCTCAAATCGGCCAGGTTCTTTCGGCAGGGCCTGGCGCCGCAAAGGCGGGATCCCACGCGCGGGCAGGTCAAAGTCCAAGCTCAGCTCCTGGGCCGGGATCCCTTTGACTTCCACTTGCACCTTGTTGTTGCCGGGGCGACAGGGTAGGATCTGCAGGCGGAGGCTGCCTTCTGGCCAGTCCAATGTCTCTTGGCAGGCTGGCTCCCGGGGGAGTTCTGCTCCTTGCCCAGGAGGGGCTTGGGCCACTAGAAAGCTGGTTAAGGCCAGCACCAAAACTAGCCCCACCAACTCCAGGCGGACAATCTCCTGCAGGGATCGAGCCGCCGCCCAGACCCCCGACCGCAGCGCCGGCAGCAGCCGCAACTTGTTGTGGGCGCCCAAGCCCACAATCATCAGCACCAGCAGCAGCTTGGCCCAGAGGTACTGCCCGTAGGGATGAGCCCAGTCCCAGCCGCGGTGGATCCCGCCCATTCCCACCCCTGCCAGCACCAGCCCCGGCACGGCCCAGGTGGCCACGTCGGAAAACCGCTGGATGAGGCCTACTGCGGGGGGAGTCAACTCAAGGACTCCGTCCCGCTGGCGCGAATGGCTTAGCAGGCGCTCCAGCCCCCACAACCCCCCCAACCAAAAAGCCGAGCCGGCTAGATGCAGCCCCAAGAGGGCCATCGTCCCTGCTGGATACTCGCTGGTGAGGGCATGGCCGATGGGCAAAAACGAGCCAATCACCGCCATCGACCCCAATCCGCTGGCCCAGCCAGGGCCGCCCTCGCAGGCCCAGATCAGGATCCCCAGCCCCACCAGCCGCAGCCCCGTGCCCCAACCATAGGGAGAGGCCAGCACGCTCAGCAGCTCCGGCCCGGCAAAGTGGGGGTAGAGCTGGGCCAGGTGCAAACTCAAAGCCACCAGCGTCAGGCTGAGGGTGAGCCAGGCAGCCGCAAAAGCCCAGGCCTCGGCAGAGAGCTCTATTTCATCTGCAGCGCTCGACCGCTCCCGCAGCAGCCGCCACCCACCCAGCACGCCCACCACAAACAGGCTGCCCAGGTAGATCCCCCAGCGCACTCCCACCAGCGGCCAATAGAAGGGATCCCCCGCTTGGGCTGCCCTTGCCGCTGGCAACAGCCCCGGATCCGCCGTCCCCACCTGAAAGGCAAACGAACCACTTACCGGATGGGAATCGGCAGAAATGGCCCGCCAACTGACGATGTAAACCCCCTCCGGGATCTCCGCCGGCAAATCCCCCTGCGGTGCGTTGCCCGTGCTAACCAAGTTTTCCAGGGGCAGCACCTGGCCGTTGCCGTCCAAAACCTGGAGCTGCGTGAGCTGCACGGGTTCATTGAAGACTAGCCGCACCTGCGCCGGCGCTTCCTGCAGGATTGCTCCATCTTCGGGAAAGGTGGAGAGCAAGCTGGCATGGGCAAAAACGGGCTGGATCCCGCCCACCCACAGCAGGGTGCCCAGGAGACCAACCCGAATCCAGAAGAGGATCCCTTTTTGCAAAAAAGACATGATTCCAGCGGCAACCCGGCTAGCGAGCGCCATGGCCGTGGCCGTGGGTCCCTCCTTTGTCCGTCAGCTTCAGCAGCGGCGCCGGCTCTGGCAGGTTTTTGGGATCCTCCCCCGGCTGCGCCACCTGGATCCAGCGGTACATGCCTTGTTCACACTCCTGGATGACCGGGATGGGGATAGTCTCGCCGGGGCGATCCGGCAGCCTGAGGATGAGGCTGAACTCATCCATGAACTCATCCGGCAGGGATCCGCCGCTCCAGATCACCTCGGCCACTGTTTCGGTGATCATCTTCCCGTGGGACTCGTAGGGCTTATCCAGCGGCTTTTTCACCGTCTCAATTTTCCAGAGGGGGTGCACCATCGGCTTCACCGAGGTGGCCCCTTCCGGGATCTGCACCCGCAGGCGAATGGTTGGGGAGCCATCGCAGCCATGGGGCACGCGGAAGGTGAGCTTGGCAACGCTGCCCGCCGGGGCCTCTTTGGGATGGACAGTCACATGGGCCCAAGCAGAAGAAAGGGGCACAACACTCATTCCCAGGGCCAGCAGAGATTTCTTGGCCAAGGCCAGGTAACTGTGCCAACTGAACATTGCAAATACTCCTTAACAACGCTAGGTGGAAAGGGAACTAGGCAGGATCCGGCCAACAAAAGCTAAGGATGGTGATGGGATCCGTGGGATTCGGTCACGCTCATGCTGTGCTGACCCCAACTGGAGAGGCCCATGGACACCAGGCCGGCGCTGGCCAAGCCCATCGACACCAGCCCAAAGGAGAGGGCGCCCATGGCCACCAGGCCAATGGAGAGAATGCCGTGGGTCACCACGCCAATGGCCACCACTCCATGGGCGGAGATGCCGACGGCCACCAGCCCATGGGCCCCTATGCCAACTGACAGGAGCCGGCGGCGGGATCCCTGCCCTTCCGCCAAGCTTTGGGTTAGTAAGGCGGGGTTCTGAGCACCTTCTTTTCCCATCAGCCCTTGCTCCAGTTGTGCTCAGCGCGATCCAGAACGTAGGCGGCCACTGCCTCGATCTCTTCTGGCTTGAGGAGCTTGCCAAAAGCAGGCATGGCCCCTTTGCCGTTGCGCACCTGGGCTTGGATGAGCTCAGGCGTATCGACGTGGTACTCGTGCAGGGCAGCTAGGGAGAGATTTTTAGCCGGCACTATAGAGTTGCGCCCGTTGAGATGACAGCCCACACATTTGGCCTGAAAAACCTTGGCTCCCAAGGCCAAGTCTGGCTCTGCAGAAGCCACTTGTGGACTCCAAAAGAGGGTAGAGATGGCCAACAAAAGCCCTATAAAAAAAGGCTTGACAATTTGCATTTTCATCTTAGGCATTGACCAAAAACCAGCCTTCAAGGCATGCTCATTATCCCAGGCCCCTTGAGCCCCGTCAAAAGACGGCCTGTCGAGTTTCCCCCGCCTACCTTGAGGTTGGGATCCCTCCAAACCATGAGCGGTCTGCCCCCCGAGTTCATTCAACTGGTGCTCCAAAGGGCCGATATTGTCGAGGTGGTGGCCGAAAAGGTGGTGCTGCACAAGCGGGGCAAGAACTTCGTCGGCCTCTGTCCTTTCCACAACGACCACAAGCCCAGCTTTCAGGTCAGCCCCAGCAAGCAGATCTACAAGTGCTTCGCCTGTGGGGCAGGGGGAGATGTGATTCGCTTTGTCATGCAGACCGAGCATCTTTCCTTTGCCGACGCCGTGCGCCGCCTGGCCCAGCGCTACCACCTGCCCCTGCCGGAGCCAAAGGGATCCCTGTCCCAGGACTACGAGCGCCAACTCTCCCACCGGGAAAAGCTGCTGGAGATTTTGGCCCTGGCTGCCGATTTCTATCGGCATGCTCTCCGCTCCCAGGTGGGAGCTGCAGCCCGCGAGTATTTGCACAGCCGGCGCCTAAGCGAAGAGACTTGGCAAAAGTTTCAAATTGGCTTTGCTCCCCCCGGGTGGCAGTCGCTCTACGAATACCTGGTTAACCAGAAGGGTCAGCCGGTCAAGCTCCTGGAAGAAGCCGGCTTGCTGGTGCCGCGCCAGCAGGGATCCGGCCACTACGACCGCTTCCGCAACCGCATCATGCTGCCCATTTTTGATCCCCAGGGGCGGGTAATTGGCTTCGCCGGCAGAGCCTTGGGAGAGGAGCAGCCCAAGTACCTGAACTCTCCAGAAACCGAGCTGTTCAACAAAAGCCAGGTGGTCTACGGCCTTAACTTTGCCCGCGAGGCCATTGCCAAGGCCGACCAAGTCTTGGTAGTGGAGGGCTACTTCGATGTCATCGCCCTGCACCAAGCCGGGATTGCCTATGCTGTAGCCGCCATGGGCACGGCCCTGACGCCGCAGCAGGTCAAGGCCTTGCTGCGCTACACGCAGTCTAAGCGGCTCATTCTCAACTTCGATGCCGACCCCGCTGGGTTCAACGCCGCCAACCGGGCTATCGCAGCCATTGAAGAGCAAGCGCGGCGGGGGGAAATTGAGCTGCGCATCCTCACCCTCCCCGCTGGGAAAGATGCCGACGAGTTCCTGCGGCAGCACCCCGCTTCCCAATTGGAGGCCCTGCTGGCTCAGGCTCCCCTATGGCTGGATTGGCAGATTGAGCAGGTGCTGGCCGGTCGAGATCTCAGCCAAGCTGCCGATTTCCAGCAGGCCTATCAGGCGCTGGTGCACTTGTTGGCTGGCTTGGGCGGACAGTGGCGCTCTCTGTACATTCACAAGGTGGCGGAATTGCTTAGCCGCGGCAACGCCCGCCTTAGCCGCGACCTGGAAGAGGATCTGCGCCGTGCCGTACGCCAGCACCGCTGGGCTCAACCCCAGCCACTTTCTGCCAACAAGGGATCCAAACTGTTGCAAGCAGAGTCCCACCTTCTGCAGATCTTCCTGCATTTTGCCGAGTACCGCCGCGAGATCCGCCACACCTTGCTGGAGCGAGAGCTGCAATTTAGCTTCCGTCCCCACCGGGAGTTGTGGCAGCGGATCTTGGAGCTACTGGCAGGGCAACCGGAGCTGGAAGAGCAGGGAGAGGCTCTGCTGACGGCTTTGCGCACCCTCTGCGCCCAAGACGATGAGCTCAACGAGCGCCTTAGCCACCTGCTCTGGCTGGATGAAACAACCCGTATTGCCCTGATGCGCCCCCAGCTGGTGGTGCGCGCCGCCTTGGCCAACATGGAGCTGGAGATTCGCCAAAAGCGCTACCGCTACTGGACCCGGCTTTGGGATCAAGCCTTTTCCGAGGGCAACACCGCCCTTGCCGCCCAGTACCAGGCCAGTATTCAACAGGAATATCAAGCCATTCGGGCCTTGCAGCGCCAAGTCCAACTGAGCCTGGAAGACCTGCTGGAGACACCGCCGGCTGAGGAGGGGTCTTGAGCAAGGAGGGAGGATTCTTTTGCCTCTATCCCTGAGGGAGAGGGGCAGGGGGTGAGAACCCAGCAAAGCGCGCCGGCGAGAGACTGGGAAGCCACTCATCGGCCTGTCCGTAGGCCTGCTGGGCAAAGCGGCGGGCCAAGGCCGGCACAATGGCTAAGGGGTTGCTGAAGCCGGAAAAGAGTTGCAGCCCTTCCCAGCCGGGCAGGGATCCCACCAGAGGGTGGTGATCGCTGCTAAAGGCCACTAAGCAGTGGCGCCAGCGCCCGGGCAAGTGAGCTACTGCCGGCAAGTAGCGCTCTACTTGGGAGCGGATTTGCGCTTCGCTAGCGGCGGCATCCACCTCGGCCTGGGGATCCGTCAGCACCCGACTGATCTGGCCCAGGCGAAGGCTGCCGTCTAGAAACTGCAGGATCCCGACATCCAAAATCGGCGGGCAGATCTCCTGTCCCGGCTTGTCCCAGAGGGGATCCCGGTCGGGATGGCCGGCTTGCCGCTCCAGCTCCAGCCGCTGCACGGGCGCACTCATGACGATGGTTCTCAACCGCACCTCTGCAGGCTCCAGCTCAAGGGATTCGGCGTGGGTGAAGTAGATAGGGGCCCAGATCCCGGCCTGGCGCAACAGAGCCCGCGTCCAGCCGCCGGCGCACACCACCACCTGGGCTGCCCCATAGCAGCCTGTAGGGGTCTCCACCCCCGTGATCCGCTGCCCCTGCCGCCGCAAGCCGGTTACGGTTTGCAAAAGCAGGGATCCCCCCAGGCGTTGGAAAGCCTTCTGAAAAGCCAGCGTCGTCAGCCAGGGATGAATGTGGCCATGTCGCGCCCAGAGCACGCCCTCCAGGGCCACCGGATTCAAGAGGGGCTCCAGCTCACAGGCCGTCTCCACGGAAATGCGCTGGGGTGGAATGCGACAGTCAGCCAGATCCGCCTCCACGCTTTCCACGGAGTAGCCAGGAGCAATCAGCAGGAGCAGATCCAGCTCGCGAAATTGCAGATCCGCCTCCAGCTCCTCTGAGAGGGTGCGATAGCGTTGGATCCCTTCCTCCCCCAGGGCTTTGAGGAGGGGGGTTTTCCCCGCCCAATGGGCCAGGCCACCGTAGCTGTAGCGAGTGGCACTGGGCGGCAGCGCCTCCTTTTCAATTAGAAGAACGGATCCCCCCTGGCGGGCCAACTCATAGCTTAGGGCCGCCCCTGTGATCCCGCCCCCGATGACGATCCAGTCGTAGTTGGCCATGCCTGTTGCGCTCCTCGAAGGCTATAGCTCCTGGCTGGCGTCAACCCCCAGAGAGGGGTGTAAGGTGCCTACCCCAAGACCTGCCACTGCTGCACCCTTGGCAGGAACAAATAGGCAGGGAGAGATCCCTGCCTCGGGTATGAGCTGCCTCAAGCTTTTTTAGGACTCCTGCGCCAGCCGCGCGTAAAACAGGCCCTGAACGCGAACGGTGCGAGGTTTCAGTGCCCCCTGCTCGGTGCTAGATTGCTGAATGCTCACAAAGGAGCCACCTATTTCTCCGCTGCTGGGATCCACGCGAGCAATGCGCAGCGACATTTTCCCCTGGGAGATCTCGTCCACCTTGCGGTTGGCAGCAAAGTCCTCCTTAGCTGCCTGCAGCCCTACAGCCGTGTCGTAGCCAGTGCTGGAGCCGCGCCCCCGCGAGTCGAGGAAGCTGCTGGTACGGTAGCCAGGCACCAAGAACTCTCCTTCAAAGTCCGTTGAGGGATCGATGGCGGATCCTGGAGCGGTAGCCACCAAGTCTTTCACGCTAAACAAAAAGGGCACCAGCTCGCGGCGAGGCAACTGACCGGTTGTGGGCTGGAAGGTGATCCCATCCACCACTTTGAACTCCAAGCCATCGTCTTTGGCAGTTACTTCGGCTTTAATCGGCCCCAGGGTAGCGGCCGAGATCATGATGTTTTTGGCTTTGATAAACTCTTTTTCCCCGTTCCGTTTTTCTTCTTCCACCTCAATTTGCACTGGCTGGAAGCAGACATCGGTTAGCTTTAGGGATCCCCCCTTGGGCACCTCAATGCGGCCGCGGGCATCGTCCGAGACCGAAGGGCAAATGGCCGCCTTGCCCGTGTTGCGGATCTGGTCGTAGGTTAGAGGAGCCTTGGCCGCCTCAGCCCGAAAGGCGAAGACGCTCAGACAGAGGGCCAACAGGATGGCGAGTAGGGGACGGTACCGCATAATCAACCTCGAAAAACCTGTTTTGAATCTGCTGGGGCAATTAAACCAATGCCCCCATTGTACGCAATCCTGACATCCTCCCAGCCCTGACCCTACGAGTACAGGGGCTCTTTCCTCCTTCCTCCCGTTGACTTGCCTGCTCGGGTCAGGGGGACGGAGTTCTGTCGGTAGGGTTTGCAACCCTCAACCCGATGCTGACCTCCAGAAGGGAGCAGAAGGGCGGTCTGTCTTCCCCGCCAACCCTCAAGCCTTCCCAGGGCTGTCCGAAGTGCGGGGCGGAAAAGAGTCGCTCGCCAGCTTTAGTGTCGGGGGAGGGTCAATACCCCGTCTGCTCTGGGGACAGGAGCCCGGTATCCACTAGGGCAGAGGAAGAGACAAAAGCCTTGTCGTCAGGTACCTGCCTATGGGGTAGTTCACAGCTAGCCAACTGCTAGTACAGAGCCCAGCCAGCGCTCCCGGATCTGAGCCACCAACTCGCCAATGGGCTGCTGGTTAACCCGGTAGCTGGTGGGATGGGCAATCAGGCGGGCTGTGCTCTCGAAGAGACAGTCCCGTTCCACCAGGCCATTTTCCCGCAGGGTACGTCCGGTGGCTACTAAGTCCACGATGGCATCAGCCATGCCAACAAGGGGAGCCAGCTCCACCGAGCCAGAGAGGGAGATGAGCTCCACCGGCAAGTCCAGGCGGTCGAAATACTCGCGGGCGCAGCGGACAAACTTGGAAGCTACCCGGGCATAGGGAGGCAACTGGGCCGCTGAGGTGTAGGGGCTGTCTTGGGGAAGAGCCACCGCCATGCGGCAGTAGCCAAACTTTAAATCCAACAGGTGGGCTACCTCCGCTTTCCTGCCGGCGTAGCGCTCCCGCAGGACATCGTAGCCGACAATCCCCAGTTGGGCCTGGCCGTACTCCACGTACACTGGCACGTCCTGGTTGCGCACCAGCAGCGCCGCGTAGCGCTGTCCCTTGAATTGGGTGGGGGATTCAATGCGCAAGAGGCGATTGGCCGGATCCAGAAAGCGGCTGAAGTCGATCCCTACCTGCTGCAAACAGCGGATAGCATCGGCTAGCAAAGCTCCCTTGGCTAGGGCAATGGTAATTGGCTGGCCATCTGGAGGGCAATCTCGGCAGTCGCGAGGCTGAGCCGGCTTGAGCTCTGAAGCTGTCGACATGAGGGTTCTGGCGCTGCCCCACTGCAACCATCCTAACGAATTCCCTGGGCCATTACTGGATCTAAACTTTGCCTTGCTCCCGCAACTGGGCAAGAGCACGACACAGCCCTGGGACAGCCTCTGCTGGCCAGAAGCCTTCGCCGCGCCGGCCCTGATGCAACTGTAGGTAAAGATCCCAGGCAGTGGGGCTGCCACTGGCAATCAAAGTTAGCCAGGGGAAAGTTCGCTCCAGAGTGATGCTCTCTTCTGCCATCAGTTGGGAGGCTATGGCTTCCATATCCTGCCGCAGGCAGTACACCCCCTGCCCAAAAGCTTGCCACTCTTCTTGAGTTAGCTCCAGCGCCCACGTTTCTCCCCCCACCAGGGCCACAAACGGGGATCGCGCCGGATCCCAGCCCAGTCGCCAGCCGGCTCCCTTGCGCAGAGGAGGGGGGGTAGAGGGGAAAAAAGCATCCATACTAGCCCAAAGAGATGCAGGTAGAATCAACGGGGTGCGTTATCAGCATAAAGCGTCCATGCCCAGTTACCAACCTCCCCCCACCCAGCCTCGGCCCCCCTTGCAGAGTACGCTCATTTCTGGCTTGGGTGTGCTGCTTGCGGCTTTGGCGTTTCGCGCTGCCGGCGCCCCTCCTGGAAAGACTTGGGCGACGGTGGTTACCCCGCAGAACCCGATTTTACGGGTGGGCATCCTGCAGCACTTTGGTCGTTCTGAGAAGGATCAGGTGGAGTTGGCGGCACCAACTGGGTCGCTGCTGACGCTGGAATTTCCCCAGGCCGACGGCAGCACACAAACGCAGCGCACCCCGCGAGTAACCGTTGGGATCGTCAACCGCGCCTTAGCCCATCCAGAAACCGTTTACCGCCTTATCCTCAGCAGTCACAAAAGTTTTGAGAGCGCCGAGGCCAGCGCCAACTATTGGCAGGCTCTAGGGATCCGCACTGAGATTGCTCAGCCCCAGGAATGGCAGGTGTGGGCCAGCCGCGCCTACACTCCCCAACAACTGCTCCAGATTCAACAATATGCGCAAGCAAAAGAGATCCCCCAGGTGCGGCTGGAGGTGCAACAGCGGCGCCAGCAGCCCCAGCTGAGCTGGGTGCATGGTTACTTTCGCTACCACCGCACCCGGCTTCGGGTAACCTCGGATGCCGGCTATCTGCAGGTGAACGACCGCTACTATGCTGGCTCGATTACCATTCAGCCTAACGCCTACGGCAGCTACACCGTGGTCAACGCCGTGCCCTTGGAAACCTATTTGCGGGGGGTGGTGCCCCATGAGGTAGGGCCGGGGGCTCCCTTTGCTGCCATGGCCGCCCAGGCCATCTTGGCGCGCACCTACGCCCTCAAGAACCTGCACCGCTTTCAGATTGACGACTACCACCTCTGTGCCAACACCCACTGCCAGGTTTACAAGGGGCTGACGGGAACCCACCCGCGGGCTGACGAGGCCATTCGCCAGACCACCGGTTTGGTACTTACCTACAATGGCGAGCTGGTGGATGCCGTCTATTCCTCTGCCAATGGCGGCATCTCCGCGGGCTTTGAAGAGGTGTGGGACGGTGAGCCCCGCCCTTACTTGCGCCCTCGCGCCGACATTGCCCCCCAGGCGGAGCTGGTCTTTGACTTGCGGCAAGAAGACAACTTGCAGGCCTTTCTGAGGCGGCGGGAGGGTTTCAATGAAGCAGGGGTATCCCCCCTTTTCCGCTGGGAGTTCTCCCAATCCCTGGCTGAGCTAAACGCCCAACTGCGGGCTAACCAAGACTACCTGGGGATCCCCCTGCCTGAATGGACCACCATCCAGAGGCTACAGGTTCTGGAGCGCTCGGTCAGTGGTCGGGTGCAGGCGCTGCGGGTGGACTTGCAGACGCCCCAAGGGCCTTACTCGCTGGTTTTGCGCAAGGATCAGGTGCGCCTGGCCTTTCCCCGCCTCTACAGCACCCTATTCCGCATCGAGCCCCTCAACCAGGGCCAGCAGCTGACGGGCTACCGCTTTATCGGCGGCGGTTTTGGCCATGGGGTGGGGCTGAGTCAGTACGGCGCCTACACCCTGGCCCGGCAGGGGTTGAATGCGGCCCAGATCCTCGCTTTCTACTACCCCGGCACGACCCTGGCCAGTCTGGGATCTCTTTCCCTACCCCTCCCCGAGGCTTTGCTAGGTTTGGACAATGACCAGGCGCACTTCTTGCCCACCTACCAGAAATAGGGTTCGCAATAATGGCAGCAGAACAGCAGGAAGAGCAGGCCAGCTATTCTCCGCTTCCGGATCTCGCAGGGCAGGGGATCCCAGAAGCGCTGGAGCCAGCTCGAACGAGGGAGCTGGAGCCCTCTGCCCTCCCAACTGCCCCAGCAGGGTTTAAGTCAGGGTTTGCAGCGCTCATTGGACGGCCCAATGTGGGCAAGTCCACCCTCATGAACGCCCTGGTGGGCCAGAAGATTGCCATCACCTCCCCCGTGGCCCAGACCACCCGCAACCGCCTGCGCGGGATCCTTACCTTGCCCCAAGCCCAGATCATCTGGGTGGATACTCCCGGCATCCACAAGCCCCACCACCGCCTGGGGGAGATCTTGGTGCACAACGCCCAGGCTGCCATTGGGAGCGTGGATGTCGTCCTCTTTGTGGTGGATGGCTCGGTGCCGGCAGGGCGGGGAGATGCTTTTATCGCCGAGCGGATCCCTGCTGCTACCCCCTGCATCCTTGTCTGCAACAAAGCCGATCTCCTGCCCAAAGACGCGGCCAGGCGCCAGGCTCACCAGGAGAGCTACCAAGCCCTGCGGCCCGACGCCCCCGTCGTCTGGGTGTCGGCGTTGGATCCCAGCAGTTTGGCACCCCTCATCCAGGCCACCGTTGACCTGCTGCCCCCCGGGCCCTATTACTATCCGCCCAACCTGGTAACCGATCAACCAGAGCGATTCATCATGGCGGAGCTTATCCGGGAACAGGTGCTGCTGCACACCCGCGAGGAGGTGCCCCACTCGGTAGCCGTGACCATTGACCAGGTGGAAGAAACCCCCACCGTTACCCGTATCCTAGCCACCCTCTACGTGGAGCGGGACTCGCAAAAAGGGATCCTCATCGGCAAGGGAGGAGAAAGGCTCAAGCAGATTGGCCAGGCCGCCCGCCTCCAGATTCAAAAGCTCATTGCCGGCAAGGTATACCTGGAGCTCTTTGTCAAGGTCCAGCCCCACTGGCGGCGCTCCGAGCACCTGCTGCGCAACTTCGGCTATCGGCTGGAGTCCTAGGGGTGCAAGAGGGTCCCGCAGGCGATGATAGTGATGGTAAAGTTATAGGCTGAGGCTGACGACCATGCTGCGACTGTACGGGATCCCCACCTCCGGCAATTGCTACAAAGTGGAGCTGCTCCTCAGGCAGTTGGGGATCCCTTACGAGACGGTTGAGGTCAATTCCAGAACTGGAGAAAATCGCCGCCCCGAGTACCTGGCCAAGAACCCCTTGGGCCAGATCCCGGCCTTGGAGCTGGAAGATGGCACGGTCTTGGCCGAGTCGGCGGCAATCTTGGTTTACCTAGCAGAAGACACCCCTCTCTACGGCCAAACGCGGCTGGAGCGGGCTGAGATCTTGAAATGGCTCCTTTTTGAACAGACCCGCATTGCCCGCTACATTGCCACCACTCGCTTCCTAGTGCGGACTGGACAAGCCGAGGCCAACGCCGAGCTGATTGCCCAGAACCGGAAACTTGGCACGGAGGCTTTGGAGATCATGGAAGGCCATCTGCAGGGGAAAGCGTTCTTTGTAGGCAACCGCTACACGATTGCAGATCTGGCCCTTTTTACCTACACCCATGTGGCCGAGCAGGGTGGCTTCGACCTCAAACCCTTCCCCAACATCCGCGCCTGGTGTGAGCGGGTGCAAGCCACCGAGCGCTTCTTCCCTCTCCCGGGTGCCTAGAACTCCCTAGGCAGCGGACCCTACCTCCCCCTGGGAGGCCGACCGAGTTGGATCTTGCTTCCGAGCCTCTCCCTGAAGCTGCAGCAAGGGCGCCAGTGCCATTGGAGAGCGCAGGTTACCCCCTTGGAGCTACCGGGAGTTGGCGGGCCTTAGCGCCCCTTGAGCTCCCGCTGGATTTCCCGCCGCGTCTCCCGTTCCTTAATGGCTCGCCGCTTGTCGTGGAGCTTTTTGCCGCGGGCCACGCCCAGCTCGGCCTTGATCCAGCCGCGGTTAAGCACCAGCCGCAGGGGAACCACAGTCAGGCCCTTCTGCTCCACCAAGCCCCGCAGGCGGTCGATCTCACGGCGGTGCAATAGCAGCTTGCGGCGGCGGGTGGGATCGTGGTTGAATTCCTTGCTGGTAGTTCCGTGGGGGGCAATATGCAGGTTGTGCAGCCAGGCCTCGCCATCGCGAAAGAGCGCAAAGGCGTCCTGGAGATTGGCTTTGCCGGCTCGGATGGATTTCACCTCTGTGCCGGTTAGCTGGAGCCCGGCTTCGTAGGTCTCCAAGATCTCGTACTCAAAGCGGGCGCGGCGGTTTTCCACTAGAGTTTTGACGTTGGCATCCACAGCCATAAGCCTTGTTTGCGGTTTGCTTAACAGAAAAAAGCTGTTGTCTTGCCGCTGTGGAGTCCTAGGGGGAGGCCAGGGATCCCTCTAGCTTGCGCACTTCCTGGCCCACCCGCCGCTCGGACTTGCCGCGCCAGATAAAGCGGAGGGGAGTGCCGGTGAAGTCCAAGTTTTGCCGGAAGTGCTTTTCCAGGTAGCGGCGGTAGTTTTCTTTGAAGAGATCGGGATCGTTGACAAAGAGGAGGAAAGTAGGGGGCCGCTCCCCTATTTGAGTGCCGTAGTAGATCCTACCCTGCCTGCCCTGGCGGTTGGCGGGGGGCGACTGCCAGGCAAGGGCATCCTGCAGCACCTCGTTAACCACAGAGGTGGGGATGCGTTTGCGATGGGCGGCTACCGCCGTGTTGACCTCGGCAAAGATCTTGTGGGTGCGCTGCCCCGTGAGGGCGCTGACAAACAACAGGGGTGCCCAGTCGATAAAGTACAGCCGCTCGCGGATCTCGCGGGTGTACTCGTTAATGGTGTAAGTATTTTCCACCGCGTCCCACTTGTTGACAACGATGATGCAGGCGCGGCCTTCTTCCTCAATGCGGCCAGCTAGCCGCTGATCCTGCTCGGTTACCCCCTCCAGGGCGTCAATGACCAGCAGCACCACATCCGAGCGCCGGATGGCTTTGAAGGCGCGGTTGATGCTGAAAAACTCCACCCCGTATTCCACCCGGCTTTTCCTGCGGATCCCGGCGGTGTCGATGAGACGATAGCTCTGCCCCTCCCACTCCACCAGAGTGTCGATGGCATCGCGGGTGGTGCCAGCAATGGGGCTGACAATGGCCCGCTCGGATCCCACCAGGCGGTTGAGCAGGCTGGACTTACCCACATTGGGCCGGCCGACAATGGCTACAGCAATGGGCTCTGCTTCACCGGCAGCTTCCTCTCCTTCCGGCAGATGAGGCAGCACCGCCTCCAGTACCTCTGCCACTCCGTTGCCGTGGATGGCGGAACAGGGGATCGGTTCCCCCAGCCCCAGCTCCCAAAAAGCTGCCGCCTGGGCCAGGCCCAGTTGCCCTGACTCGCACTTGTTGACAGCCACCACCACCGGCAGGGGTTGTTTGCGCAGCCAATCGGCCAATTCTTTGTCAGCAGGAGTTAGCCCCTCGCGGCCATCCACCACGAAGATGACGGCATGGGCCTCGGCCATTGCCAGCATGGCCTGCTGGCGGATGTGGGGCAGAAACTCACTGTCGTCGCCAAAAACCAGCCCGCCTGTGTCCACCACCCGCAGGCGGCGCCCATTCCACTCCACCTCTTGGTAGAGGCGATCCCGCGTTATGCCGGGCTCGTCGTGGATAATGGCCGCCCGCGTCCCTGCCAGGCGGTTGACGAGACTGGATTTGCCCACGTTGGGGCGACCCACAACGGCAACTACAGGTAGGGGCACGACTCCAATCGCCAAAAGGCCAAAGCTAGATCTCCATCCTAGCCGTTGGTTTTCTTGCTGCCCAAGGCTGGCTCTGCTCTGCATTGCCTTGGGAGCAGCTCTGGCGATAAGCTGTGCAGTTAACCCCAAGTCAGCCCCCTCTGGACTGGTTTTATGAACCTTGCCCCCGCCCAACGCCTACGCAAGCTGCCTGCCTATGTCTTTGCCCGTCTGGATGAGCTGAAGGCCCGCGCCCGCCAGCAGGGGTTGGATTTGATCGATCTGGGCATGGGCAACCCCGATGGCCCCACTCCCCAGCCAGTGGTGGAGGCGGCCCAGGCGGCCATTGCCGATCCTGTCCACCACGGCTACCCTCCCTTTGAGGGCACGGCCAGCTTCCGCCAGGCAATTGCTGAGTGGTACTGGCGCCGCTATGGAGTGGAGCTGGATCCCGATGGAGAGGTGCTGCCTCTTTTGGGATCCAAAGAGGGCCTGACCCACCTGGCCTTGGCCTATGTGGATCCGGGGGATCTGGTGCTGGTGCCCAGCCCCGCCTACCCGGCCCATTTTCGCGGCCCCATGATTGCCGGCGGGCAGATCTACCCGCTGCTGCTGCGCCCCGAGAAGGGGTGGCTCATTGACTTGCAGGAGATCCCGCCGGAGGTGGCCAAGCAGGCGCGGGTACTTTACTTCAACTACCCCAACAACCCAACGGCGGCGGTGGCGCCCCGCTCGTTTTTTGAAGAAGTGGTGGCCTTTGCCCACCGCTATGAGCTCATTCTGGTGCACGACCTGTGCTACGCGGAGCTGGCCTTTGACGGCTATCGGCCCACCAGCCTGCTGCAGATCCCTGGCGCCAAGGACTTGGCCGTGGAGTTCCACACCCTCTCCAAGACCTACAACATGGCTGGCTGGCGGGTAGGCTTTGTGGTGGGCAACCGCCAGATTATCCAGAGCCTGCGCACCCTGAAAACCAACCTCGACTACGGCATTTTTGGCGCACTGCAAAAGGCGGCCGAGACGGCTTTGGCCCTGCCAGAGAGCTACCTACAGCAGGTGCAGGAGCGCTACCGCCGCCGGCGCGACTATCTCATTGGCCGCCTGGCGGAGCTGGGCTGGCAGATTGAGCCGCCGCGGGCAACAATGTACCTCTGGATCCCGACGCCCCGCACTGCCGATGGCACTCCTGAGGGATCGACGGAGTTTGCCCTGCGGGTGCTGGAATCTACGGGCGTGGTCGTAACCCCTGGCAGCGCCTTTGGGGAAGGGGGGGAAGGCTATGTGCGAATTAGCCTGATTGCCGATTGCCAGCGCTTGGGCCAGGCCATCGACCGCTGGGCGGAAGCCGGGATCCGCTACCTCACCTCCAGCTAGGGAGAGGGGAGTTGGTACTGCTCTACAATGCGCCGGGCAAAGGGAGGGACATGCTGCTCCAGCTTGTGGGGGTAGTGGCGGCGCAGGTAGAGATAGTTGCGGACAAAGTGGGAATCAATGGAAAAGCGGGCATATTCCAGGCCACGGGGCCCAAAGCGCTGGATTGCTGCCCCCAGGATCCGAGCCAGCCACATGGGCAAGCTCAGGGCTTGCTCGTAGGCTTGGATCCCCTGCTGCACTGCCGCTCGCCGGGATCCCTGCGAGATCACCGGTTGGGTTTCCAGCTCTTCCCAAACCAGATCCAAGAGCTCCCGCCCGCGCCAGTTGCGCACCAGCAGCCACTGCCAGCCAAAGGGGGATCCCATGTAGCCCACCACCAGATCAGCCAGGCCGTTGACGTAGTCGAAACAGGTAAGGCAAGAGGGGGCAAATACGTCCTTGAGTTCTTTGGTCTTGAGGCCGAAAAAAGGCACCTTTTCCACCGAGCCGTCTTCGTGTTTGAAGTGGATGTGGAAGTCCTGCATGAACTCGTAGTGCACCACCGTTTGCGGGGAGCGGCTGGTGGTTTCCAAAAACTTCTGCAGGCCGGCGCGGCTGACATTGTCCACACAGGGCGTGCCCAGCACGTAGAGCCTCTCTAGGCCCAGCTTTTTCTCCACCGCCCGCAAAGCCTGGATCTGACAGCCCACCCCGATAACCAAGAGGCGCTTGAGACCACTTTGCTCCACCTCCTCCAGGACGGAGAGATTGGGGGATAGGGTTGGCTTGTTAACCCGCGCCGCCAAGACCGCCTCCGGAGTACGCGCCAAGACAGGCCGCGGCTGAAAGCGATCCTGGGGATCCGCCTGCACGCACACCACCCCTTCTACTAGGCCGCTGCTGAGGGCCTTCATGCCGATGCTGCTGACGATGCCCGTCCACTGGGCACCGGGGATTGGATCCCGCCGGCGGGCCGTGTACATTGCCTCGTAGACGCCAAAGTAGTCGCTGTCGCTAACGGCAGTCGACTCGGAGCGCAGCGACTCGCGGGATCGCCCGTGGGTTTGCTCTTCCAGGCGGGTAAATTGCTGGTTTAAGAAGGCACAGGCTTCTTTGACGTAGGCGACATAGCGGGTATCGCAGAGGCCGCACTGGCTGCACAGCTCTTTGGCCGGATAGTGGCCGGAGCGGATGGGTCGGGCCGGACGCGGGAAACGGGATCCCATGGGGTCTAGATCGTAGTGGACAGAGGCACCCTGACCGGTTACCTCACTTTATTAGTTTGCTGCCAAAACGACAGACAAGGGCAGAAAAGTTGCCCCGGACAGCAGAGAAGTCCTCTCGGTAGCCCCTCAGCCCCTGCCCAAACCACTTTCAATGGCCCAGCGGGCCAGCTCGGTGCGGTTGTGCAGGCCAGTTTTGGCCAGCATGTTGCTGACATGGCTTTCGACGGTGCGCTGGCTCACCCCCATCACCTCGGCAATCTCGCGGTTGGACATCCCTCTAGCCACATACTGGAGCACCTTGGTTTCTGTGGGGGTCAGCTCAACTTCCCGATCCAGCTTGATGACCGGCTGAATGCCGACACTTCGCATTTGCAACAGGCGCTCCGTGTGTTTGAGGACGGCTTCCACCTGGGCCACCAGCTCTTCCGCTTCAAAGGGTTTGACCAGGTAGGCGTCTGCCCCCGTATTGAGCCCGCGTACCCGATCGGTCGTTTGCCCGCGCGCCGACAGAAAAATGACCGGGATCCAATCCGTGGTGCTATCAGAGCGAATGGTCTGGACAAAGGTGTAGCCATCCATCTCCGGCATCATCACATCGCAGACAATGAGATCCGGAGTCCAGTGGCGCATTATTTCCAGCGCTTCCCGTCCATTGCTGGCTGCCACCACCTCGTAGCCCCTAAACTCCAGGTAATCCTTCACCAGGAGGATGAGATTGGGATCATCATCAACAATTAGTAGGCGCTTTGGGCTGTTCACGGCTAACCTCGTCGTTGCCAACAAGCCTAGGGGACTAGCTAGATAAATTCCCGGGGATGGGGAGACCGCAAATCTCCGGTCAAGGCTCTACCTTGCTGCTGCTGGTCCTCACTGGCTTGGTAGCTTTCCTTAGAAGCTATATCACAGGCAATACGCAAACAGCAGCCCACTCTAACGATCCCGCAATAACTGGGAGGAGCTGCTTTGTTCAAAGTTGCGTGGCGGGTTTTTCCCATGGCCAGGGGAGAGGGAGCTGGGAGAGAATGTTGACAGCAGCAAGCATGATGGGTAAAGAGGGTGGAAAAGGGTACGCTGGTAGAGTTCCGCCACAATAACGAGCGGCTATTGGCGGTAGTTCAGGGCACAGAAGGCAAAAAGAATCTCCTCCTGGAGGTGCCCTCAGGGCAGGTTTATAGCGTTCACCCCCGCCAAATTACGTTTGCCCTCAACGGCAATTCCAGCTTTACGGTTTCCGATATCCCCAGCTTCTGGCAGGCGGTACAGGCCAAGCTGGATCCCGAAAGCTTGGCTCTGGCTTGGGAATTGGTTCAGGAGGAGCGCCGGCCCCTGAGCCTGTCGGAGATGGCGCAGCTGTTGTTTTCTGACGATTCCCCAGTCTCCACCTATGCTGCCTACCGCCTCTTGAGCGAGGATTACATCTACTTCAAGGCAAAGGGGGAGGGCTACGAGCCGCGCCCGCCGGCGCAGGTGAAGGAAATCCTCCACCAAATTGCTGTTACCCAGCAGCGGCAGCAGGAGCAGGCCGAGTTTGAGGCCCGCCTAAGGGCAGCGGTGGCCCAGCCTGGGCAAAAGTACACTTGGACCCCAGCGGAACGAGCCCGTCTGGAGCTGCTGGAGCGCCTAGCGCTGCAGGGAGCGGCAGCTAGCATTCGCAACTATGAGGATCTTTCCCACAACCTTACCCCCTCGGATCGCGAGCGGGCCTCCCACCTGCTGCGGCTACTGGGATTCCCCGACACGCCGCAGGGGGCTTTTGAGGCTTTGGTGGCTTTGGGCCTGTGGAGCCGCCACGAGAACCTGGCCTTGCGCCTCACCGGGATCCCCACCCAGTTTCCTAAGGAGGTGGAGCGCTACACCCAAACTTTGCTGGGTGGCCCTCCTCCCTTCCTGGATCCCCATCTGCGGCGGGATCTCACCCATCTCCACACCTACACCATTGACGACGCCAGCACCCGCGATATCGACGATGCCCTCAGTGTTGAGTTTTGGTCGGAGGAGGAGATCAAGCTCTGGATCCACATTGCCGATCCCAGTTGCTGGGTGCAGTGGGGGGATCCTCTGGATCTGGAGGCCCGCCGGCGGGGTACCAGTGTCTATTTGCCCGAGCGGGTGATCCCGATGTTTCCACCGGAGCTGTCCACCGGCCTAATGAGCTTGGTGCAGGGGGAGGTGCGGCCTGCCCTCAGCTTCGGCATCTGGCTGGGATGCGACGGTGCCGTGCGCAACTACGAGATCTGCCTTAGCCAAATCCAGGTCAACTACCGCCTCACCTACGACGATGCCGACGAGATGCTGGAGTTGGGGGCAGAGGCCCAATTGACGGCCATTGCGCGGGCAGCCCAGTGGCGCTACGCCTGGCGGATGGCTCAAGGGGCCATCCAGATCGGCCTGCCGGAGCAGGACATTAAGGTCATTGACGAGACCCCCCACCTGCGCGTTATCGAGGATACGCCGGCGCGGCAGATGGTGGCGGAGATGATGGTGCTGGCCGGCGAGGTGGCCGCTCGCTTTGCTTGCCAAAATGGGATCCCGGTGCCCTATCGCCTGCAGCCGGCTCCTGAGCTCCCCCCGCCGGAGGTTTTGGATCTGTATCCCCAGGGGCCGGTGAGATCCTTTGCCATCATGCGCTGTCTATCGCGGGCAGAGGTGGCCACCCAACCGGGGCGACATACGGGGCTGGGTCTCGATGCCTACTGTCAAGTAACTTCCCCCATTCGCCGCTACCTGGATCTGGTGGCCCACTACCAGATCAAGGCTTTTTTGCGGGGGGATCCCTTGCCCTTGACCGAAGCCGAGGTGCAGCAGTTGTTGCTGGCCATTGAGCCGGGCACTGCAGAAGCGGTTCAAGTGGAGCGCAAGTCCAAGCGCTACTGGAGCATCGAGTACCTCCGCCAGCGACCGGGGCAGATTTGGCGGGCCTTGGTCTTGGGCTATCTGCGGGAGGAGGAAAACCTCGTCATGGCTCTGCTGGAGGAGATTGCCTTTCGGGTGCCGGTGCGCCTAGAACGCCAGGTTCCTCCGGCAACTTGGATTGAACTGGAAGTCGTGCAGGCAGATCCCCGCGCCGATGTGATTGAGTTACGGGAGGTGAGGGACTTTGTTCCTTGACCTGTTGCTCACCTCAAAGGGGCAAGCAGCTGATACAACAGAGGGAGATCCTCCCTGTTCTTCAGGAGAAATTCCATGACCCCGCGGCCTTCCGGTCCGCCGCCAATTGTCTACATCCTCTTGATTGCCCTCTTGGGGGGTGGTGGCTGGTACGCCTATCGCTCCGGCCTATTGGACTCCTTCCTAACTCGAGGGAACGTGCCTTCTGTCCCCGGCCAGATGCCGGCTGCCCAGCCGCAAGCCCCGACAGCACCCAACCTTCCCCAGGCGCAAGCCCCCAATCCACCTGCCAGCTCGGTTAACCTGGATACTTCCCTGCCCAACCCGGCGGTGCTGCAGATGGATGGCAGTGTCACCATGGTGCGCCTTGTCTTGGCCTTGAAGGCGGGCTACAGCCAGCGCAACCCTGGTATTCCCATTACCTACGGGATCCCCGATGGCAAGCCCAATGGCTCTAATGCCGGCCTCAAGGCCCTCATGGAAGGCCGCATCCAGCTTGCTGCCAGCTCTCGTCCCCTCAATGCCAGCGAGGTGCAGGCGGGTTTGCAGGCGATCCCGGTGGCCAAAGATGCCCTGGCGGTGGCGGTGGGGGTAAACAACCCTTACAAGGGCGGCCTGACGCTGCAGCAGTTGGCCGATATCTTCCAGGCCCGGATCACCAACTGGAGTCAGGTGGGCGGCCCGGATCGCCCAATTCGCGTTCTCAACCGCGCCCCCCAGAGCGGCACCTACACTGTCTTCCAGGAGCTGGTGCTGCTGGGGCTGCCCTTTGCCCCCGACAACCCGCCCTACTTCACCACCGCCACCCAAGATGTCACCACTCCGCTTCTGCGGGCTTTGGGGGAAGATGGCATCACCTACAGCACTGTGGATCAGGTGCAGAACCAGCAAACGGTGAGGATAGTACCCATCGACGGCCAAATGCCCACTCGCGAGGCCATTCAAAGTGGCCGCTACCCGCTGGCTCGCAACGTATTTTTGGTGGTGCCGCCAAAAACCAGCCCCGTGGTGGCTGACTTCATCAACTACGCCCTCTCCGACCAAGGCCAACAAATTATTGGCCGCACCGAGTTCATCCCCCTGCGCTAGCTAGCCTAGCGATTGGCTCGGTAAAGTAGTCCCAGCCCCACTGCGGAGCAGATGAAGTTGGGCAACCAAGCTGCCACCTCCGGCCCCAGCGTCCCAATCTGCCCCAGCGCCTGGCTGACAAACAGCAGCACGTAGTAGGCAAAGATAATCAGCACGCTGAGGCCCAGGCCCAGAGAAGAACTGGTGCGCTGGGGGCGCAGGCCCAGAGGCGCCCCAATTAAGGTAAAGGCCAGACAGGCAAAGGGGATGGCGTACTTTTGGCTAAGGTTGACCTGGAGGCGGCGTACCCTTTGCAGATCCCCCGAGCTGGCGAGGACTTCGATGTAGCGGCGCAGCTCTTGAATGTTCATCTCCTCGGGGCTGCGAACCTCCTGGGCCAGATCCAGCGGCGCCCGCGACAGACGCAGCTCCTGCCGAGCAAAGGTGGCGATGTTGCGGTAGGTGCCGTCGGGCGAAACGAGGTAGGTGGTGCCCTCTTCAAACACCCAGAGGTTCTCCTGGGGATCCCAGCGCCCCCGTTGCGCCAAGAGAATTTGGCTGAGAGCCTCGTTGGAAAAATCGAGGACAATGACGCCGCGCATCTGCTGGCCATCGAAGCTGCGGGCATAGAACTGACGGGTTAGCCCTTGCCGGCGGGAAAAAGTGCCGTCCGGCTCGGGCGTAAGGATCTCGCCAAACTCTTGGTAAAGAATGTTCTCGCGGCGAAAGTCCGGATCCCGGTTCAAAGCACGGTTTAAAGTCAGGGCCGCCTGGCGGTTGCTCACCGGCACCACCAGCTCGTTGAAGAGAAACGTTAACGTCGTCACCAAGAGGCTGAGGAGGAGAGCAGGCACCACCAGCCGGTAGAGACTCACGCCGCAGGCCCGCAGGGCAGTGATCTCGTTATCAGCAGACAGGCGCCCATAGGCCAGCAGTGTTGCCAGCAACATGGACATGGGGAACGTCAGGACGATGATCCCCGGTGCCCGCAACACAAACACTTGCAACGCTGCCGAAAGGGACAGCCCCGCCTCCACCACCAGACGCACCAGCTCAAACAGGGATCCCACTGCCATCACCAGGGTGGTAAACGCCCCCACCCCAAAGAGAAAGGGCAGGAGCATCTCGGAGATGAGGTAGCGATCCATCAGACCTACCGCACAGACGAGGGAGAGCCTGGGGCAGGACTGCTCAACCGAATAAGGAGTGGGGGGAGAAGAGAGTTTCACGCAGCCCAAGGAAGTAGTAGCTAGGACAGCCAGCCCTTCGGGAGAGCCGAAGGCTGTTAACGACTCTAGACTGGAACGTTGGGGAACGAAAGGTTGATTGCCCCCTAGATCGACCTATGATTGTGCAAAAGTGTGCTCAGAATTAGCCTTGGGCCTGGCCGGTTATTTCTGCAAAATCTCCGAGCATGGCTCCTGCTCTCCCCAATCTCAAAGGCTTGCTAGAAAGACTCCTGGAGCTGCGCCGGCAAGTGGTCGAGGGATCCCAAACCTACCTAGCCGCTTGGGGCTGTTCTGCGGATCCTCCTCCAGCCATTTGCAACCTGGCGCGCTACCTAGCGCTGCGCCAACACGATCTGCGCAACCTGCAATTAGAGCTGGCTGCTGTGGGGCTGTCCTCGCTGGGGCGATGCGAATCGCGGGTTTTGGAAAACCTGGATGCGGTGATTGCTATTTTGGCAGCCACGCAGGGCCTAAGCCACAAGGGGCCCAGCTATGAGGAGTTTTACGCTGGAGACATGGCCCTAGAGCAGCACACTGCGGTTCTCTTTGGCCCTCCCTCGCCCCACCGCCGCGCCCGCATCATGGTAACCCTGCCCAGCGAAGCTGCCGAGCAGCCAGAGCTGCTGCTGCAACTGTTGCAACGGGGCATGGATGTAGCGCGAATCAACTGCGCCCACGACGATCCCTCGGGGTGGGAGAAAATGGTGGCCCACTTGCGCTGGGCCGAAGCCCAGACCCAACGGCGCTGCAAGATTTTGTTCGACCTGGCCGGCCCCAAGATCCGCACTGGCCCGGTGGCCATGCCCCCCGGTAAAGCCAAGGTGTACTGCGGGGATCGCATCCTGCTCACGGCAGCCATGCCGCCGGTCAACTCTGACATCCCCTGCCAGGTGGCTTGCACCCTGCCGGAGGTTTTGGCAAACCTGCAGGTGGGAGCAACTGTTTGGATCGACGACGGCAAGATTGGCGCCCGCGTCGTGGGGATCGAGCCAGCGGGCGTGGTGCTGGAGGTGGACAAAGTTGCTCCCCAGGGCAAGAAGTTACGAGCCGAAAAAGGCCTCAACTTTCCCGACAGCCAACTCCCAATCCAGCCCCTGACCGAGAAAGACCGCCAAGACCTGGACTTTGTGGTGCAGTATGCCGACCTAGTGGGCTATTCCTTTGTCCAGCAGCCGGCGGATCTGCAGGTGCTGTTTTCTGAGCTGGAGCGGCGCCAGGCTCGGCCTGACTTGGGGTTAATCCTGAAAATCGAGACCCGACAAGCGGTGAAAAACCTGCCGGCTCTCATCGCGGCGGCTGCTAATAGGCCGCTGGGGGTGATGATTGCCCGGGGAGATCTGGCCGTGGAGATGGGCTGGCTGCGCTTGGGGGAGATCCAGGAGGAACTGCTGTGGATCTGTGAGGCCGCCCATGTGCCCGTGGTGTGGGCTACGCAGGTGCTGGATCAGCTCACCAAAGAGGGCTTGCCCTCCCGGCCTGAGCTTTCCGATGCGGTGATGTCTGCCCGCGCCGAGTGCGTCATGCTCAATAAGGGCCCCTATCTCCTGGAGGCGGTTGCCCTTCTGGATGAGCTGCTGGCCCGCATGCAGGCCCACCAGCACAAGAAAAGCCAACGCCTGCGGGCTTTGTATTCCTGGCAGTAGAGGAAGCTCATTAGAGGCGGAACTTCTCCCCCAGGTAATACTTGCGCACCAAGGGATCCGCCGCCAGCTCCGCTGGTGTACCCTTGGCCAGGATGGCACCCTCGTTGAGAATATAGGCCCGGTCGGTGATCTCCAGCGTCTCCCGCACGTTGTGGTCAGTAATCAAAACACCGATGCCCCGCTGCTTGAGCTTGGCCACCACCTCCTGGATATCTGCCACCGCAATGGGATCCACCCCTGCGAAGGGCTCATCCAGCAGCAGGAATTTTGGCCCGTGGATCCCGGCAGCCAGAGCGCGGGCAATTTCGGCGCGGCGCCGTTCTCCCCCCGACACCTGCAAGCCCAAACTGTGGGCCACATGGGCAATGCGGAACTCCTCTAGCAGGTGGTTGAGGCGCTGCTGCCAGAGGCGGCGGGGCACCCCCGTCTGCTCCATAATCAGCAGCAGGTTGTCTTGGATGCTGAGGCGGCGGAAGATGCTGGGCTCCTGGGCCAGGTAGCCAATCCCCAAGCGGGCGCGGCGATGCATTGGCAGATGGGTAATATCTTGGTCATCCAGCCAGACATGGCCTCGGTTGGGCTGGATCAAGCCGGTCATGATGTAAAAGGTGGTGGTTTTCCCCGCTCCATTGGGCCCCAGCAACCCAACAATTTCTCCTTGCTCAAGGCTCAAGTTGACATCCTTGACCACCTCGCGGCGGCCATAGCGCTTACAGATGTTTTCCAGTCGAATCTGCATAGACCAGCACAGGGTTGCTGTTCAATGTTGACTGATCCTAGAGGGCTAGTTCCATAGAGGCTTCTCCCTTTTCTCCCCAGGCTGCTCCAGACCTGCATGGGAACTGGGAGATCCTCGCCGCCTGCCGTAGCTGCACGCGCTGCCTCCAAAGGGGAGGCTCGGTATCCAGCAACCTTGACTCCGATTGTCGCTGTTGCTCCCTGCGTTGCTGTCCTCTCCCCTCCTGGGAAAGCTTGCCTGTCGCCCGGCTCAGCTCGAGGAAAGGCAAGCCGAACCCTCCTCCTTGGCTGGCAATCCCCTGGAATTCAGTTTTGCTGGGACTGGGGCAATCAACCGCTGGCTGTGGATCGCTTTCCCCCATTTGAGAGAGTGGCCGAAGCCAGCAGATACCACTATCATGGGACCAACGCAGGACAACCCCGCTCCGTCCTCGAGATGAGGCTTGGTTACCATGAATCTCCATCTCAAAGCTTCCGCCGCTTTGGCGCTGCTGACCACGGCTGCTGTCGCTTCCGCTGCCGCTGCCACACCTCCTAACGCCTGCTTCCTACGCTACCTACTGGCCTCCAAAGCGTGCCCTAACTGCCGCCTAGGATCCCTTGAGCTGAGCCACCTGGATCTGGCGGAAGCCAACCTCCAGGGCGCCGACCTCATCGAGGCCAATCTAGAGCGCACCATCCTGACAGGCGCTAATCTTAGCGGTGCTTATCTAGTGGGAGCCAACTTGCGGCGAGCCCAGTTGCCTGGCGCCAACCTCAGCGGTGCCCACCTGGAGGGAGCGGACTTGCGGGGTGCAGATTTGCGGGGGGCCAATCTCTCCTTCGCCTCCCTCTACGGCGCCGACTTGCGCGGGGCCGATCTGCGCAATGCCAATCTGGCTGGAGCTGACCTGCGCTTTGCCCGCACCTAGGGCGCCCGCCTGCAGGACGCCATCCACGAGTAGCGCAAAAAGCCAAGATAGCTCCACTGCCTGTTTTCCCTCTCAAGGGGAAGGAGCAGTTAGAGGCGAGGATCTACTGCGGATGGCGAGACTCGAACTCGCATGGCAAAGCCACACGCCCCTCAAACGTGCGCGTATACCAATTCCGCCACATCCGCGCTAGCTTGACTCCCACTATCCTAGCAGCAGAAAGGCTGGGGTGTTAAGGGGCCGGCAACTGGACAGCAAGGCACTAATCCTCCGTCCAAAACCGCTCTGAGAGGTACTTGTCGGCCCCATCGCAGAAAATGGTGACCACAACCCCACTTGAAAGTTGGCGCGCCACCTCAAGGGCAGCCACCACATTGGCACCAGAAGAGATGCCCACTAGTAGCCCCTCCTCCAAGGCTAGGCGCTTTACCATCTTCTGGGCAGCTTCAGTGGAAACCTCGAGGTGCCGGTCCGGCAAGCTGGGATCATAAATCTCTGGCTTGAGAGCAGTCGCCATGTGCTTGAGGCCTTCAAGGCCGTGGAAGGGGGAGTCGGGCTGCATGGCAATGATCTGGATATCAGAGCGGTACTCCCGCAGGCGCCGCCCTACCCCCATGCAGGTGCCGCTGGTGCCTAGCCCGGTTACAAAGTGGGTGACCTGTCCCTGGGTTTGCTCCCAGATCTCCACCCCTGTGGTCTCGTAGTGGGCCTGCCAGTTGGCGGGGTTGCTGTACTGGTCGGGATAGAAGTAGAGATCGGGGTTTTCGGCATAGAGAGCACGAGCTTTCTCGATGGCCCCATCGGAGCCAAGGGCTGGATCCGTGAGCACTAAGTCCACGCCGTAGGCAGCGAGGATCTTCTTGCGCTCTGGGCTGGCGTTGGCCGGTAGGGCCAGCTTCACCTTGTACCCCAAAGCTGCCCCTATCCAGGCATAGGCGATGCCCGTGTTGCCGCTGGTGGCATCCAGAATGATCTTGCCAGGCCTCAGCTTGCCCTCGCGTTCGCCAGCCCGAATCATGTTCAGGGCCGGGCGATCCTTGACCGAGCCCCCGGGGTTGTACCACTCTGCTTTGCCATAAACTCGTACCGCTGGCGGCAGATCAGCAGTAACCCGTCGCAGGCGAATAAGCGGTGTGCGTCCCACCAACTCAATGGGGCTCTCCACTGCAGGGGGCAAGGGGCGAGAAGAAAACGCACTCGGGTACAAGCGGGATCCCTCGCTAGACGAGCACTGGACTGGATAACCATTGCTCATCTTATCCCGGGGTTTACCAGTTCTGGCCTCTTCTGGGCTTCCCCGCTTCCTCTAGCTAAGATGGGGGTAGGGAAGCGAGCGTTCTAGGCAACAGAAGAATGCGGAGCGGCAGGGCAGAAATCGGCATTGTAACGGCGCGACAATTTGACCGCCGGCGAGGCCAGATCCACGTTTACGACGGCGAGGGCAAAGGCAAGTCGCAGGCGGCGCTGGGGGTTGTGCTGCGTTCAATTGGCCTGGGCATTGAAAACTCGGCCCCCAGCCGAGTGTTGCTGGTGCGGTTTCTTAAGGGACCGGGTCGCACCTACGCAGAGGATGCAGCAATTGCCGCTCTCCAGCGGGGCTTCCCCCACCTCATTGATCAGCTGCGCACGGGGCGGGGCGAGTTCTTCGGCCCCGACGAGATCACCAAGTTTGACCGCCAGGAGGCCCGCCGCGGCTGGGATGTGGCCAAGGGAGCACTGGCCTCAGGATTTTACTCGGTGGTGGTGCTGGACGAGCTAAACCCGGTGCTGGATCTGGGCCTTCTGCCGGTGGAGGAGGTTGTCAGCACCCTCAAGCAAAAGCCGGAGGAGATAGAGGTGATCATCACTGGGCGGGGGGCACCCAAAGAAATTATCGACCTGGCCGATCTGCACTCAGAAATGCGCAGCGTCCGTCGGGCGACGGATCCCCAGAACGGTCAGCCCCCCCTCAGCGGCATTGAGATTTACACCGGCAACGGCAAAGGCAAATCCACCAGCGCCCTAGGGCGGGCCCTGCAGGCGATTGGGCGTGGCATTAGCAAGGATCTCTCCCACCGCGTCCTAATCATGCAGTGGCTCAAAGGGGGGACGGGCTACACGGAAGATGCGGCCATTCGGGCCTTGCGGGAGAGCTACCCTGACCTAGTGGATCACCAGCGCTGCGGCCGCGATGCCATTGTCTGGCGGGGCAAGCAGCAGGAAATCGATTATGTAGAGGCAGAGCGGGGCTGGGAGCTGGCACGGGCGGCCATTGCCTCTGGGCTTTACAAAACCATCATTCTGGATGAGCTCAACCCCACGGTGGATCTGGAGCTATTGGACGTGGAGCCGATTGTTGAGGCTTTGCTGCGCAAGCCGCGGGACACAGAGATCATCATCACAGGGCGCTGCCATGCCCCCTTGCCCTATTTTGAGCTGGCCTCCGTCCATTCGGAAATGGTAAGCCACAAGCACTATGCCGAGCAAGGAGCCGATCTGCGGCGCGGGGTGGACTATTGAGCAAACTCAAAGATGGAATCCTTGACAGCGCTTAGGCAAGGCAGCAGATTCCTGGAGGCCAGGGTACTGGCCCAGTTGCTACTTGCTCTTTTCCAGACGGAGGTGTGGGTGGAGGGCAAGGAGCGGGTTCCCCAGGGTCCGCTGCTGGTGGTCAGTAACCATCGCAGCTTTTTGGATGCGCCGGTGCTGATTGCTGGGCTGGAGCGGCCAATCCGCTTTGCCTGCCACTACTACCTCTCTCAGGTGCCCCTCTTGCGGGAGGTAGCCTTTGCCCTGGGTTGTATCCCCCTGCAGCAGGGATCCGGGCCCCAGCTTGCCTTTTTTCGCCAGGCTCAGGCCACGTTGGCAGCAGGCGGAGGAGTGGGAATTTTCCCGGAAGGGGCAGAGCAGATTACCCGCGAGACCTCACCCCAGGAGCTGGGCCGGTTTCAGCCGGGCTTTGCCCACCTGGCCTTGGCTGCCGGGGTAGACCCTCTGCCAATTCTGCCGGTAGCGGTGTGGGCCCAACACGAGTGGCGGGGGATGGACATCCCCATGGCTTTTTTCCGCTGGTTTGACCCCACCGAGCCCAGGTTTCAGCAGGCGGGGGGGCATCCAGTGGTGATCTATCGTCAGGTGGTGGTGCGAGTGGGATCCCCTCTTTGGGTGGAGGGAGCAAGGCGTTACACCTGCCGCCAGGAGCGGCTGCAGGTGATTCAGGAGTTAACGGCAGCCGCCCGGGAACAGGTGCGCTTGGGATTAGTAGAGAGATGAAAAAGAGAAGTGGCGAGGCAGCAGCCTCTAGCGGGATCAGGCCGGCGCCGCAGGCAGGCAGCCAGGAGCGGCCGCTGCTACTGTACCTGCCTGGCCTGGATGGCACGGGCCGATTGTTTTACCGGCAGGCGCAGGCTCTGCAGGCCGAGTTTCGCGTCCGCCCTGTGAGCTTAAACCACCCCGAAGCGGGGCATAGCTGGGAGAGCTTGGTTGAGTGGGTGGGATCCCACCTGGAAGAAGGAGCCTATCTGTGCGGCGAGTCTTTTGGAGCCTGCCTAGCGTTGGCCGTCGCCGCCCAGCAGCCCCAGCGCTGTCGCGGCCTGATTCTGGTCAATCCGGCTTCCTCCCTGCGGCGCCGACCCTGGTGGTGGGCGGGTCATCTTCTCCTGCCCTTTTTGCCGCCGGCGCTCTATCACCAACTCGCCGAGCGGGGGCTGGGATTTTTGGCGGAGCTGAGTCAAATGGAGCCGCCGGATCGGGAGCGGTTGCGCCAGACTGTGCATAGCATCGCTCCAGAGGTGGCTGCCCAGCGCCTAGCCTTGCTGGGATCCTTTGTTGTGGAAGAGCTGCCCCTGGAATCGATGGCCCTGCCGACCTTGCTGGTGGCGGGGGGGCGGGATCGCCTCCTGCCCTCGGTGCAGGAGGTGCAGCGTCTGGCGGAGCGGCTGCCCCAGGCCCAGGTGGAGATCTCGCCTTGGAGCGGCCACGCCTGCCTTCTGGAGCGGCAGATGAATCTGCGGCGCTACTTGCTCAAGCCCGATGGGGTTTTTGCTCCCCTGCTGAGTCGTTGAGAATGGAAAGGGCTCCCCAGAGGTCGCCTATCCGCCCTTGGCAGGAGGGATCTTTCCCTTCTCGATCCAGCCAAAGGGCTCTCAAGCCCGCTGCTGTGGCCCCTTGATAGTCTTCGCGGTAGCTGTCGCCGATGTGGCAAGCGGCTTCGGGGGGGATCCCTTGCGTCTCCAGGGCAGCTTGGAAGATGCGGGGATCGGGCTTGGCATAGCCCACCTGGGTGGAGAGGGTGAGGCTGGAAAAATAGCCCTCCAACCCCAGTGCCTGCAGCACCCTGGGCAGGCGGCTGTCGAAGTTGGAGATCACCCCCAGCCGGATCCCTTCCCCCTGAAGAGCCTGGAGAACTGGCAGCGTCTCCGGATACAGTTCCCAGGGATCCGCCCCGGCAAAATACTCGAAAAGGTGGGCAAAAAACGCCGCAAAGCGCTCCTCCCCAAACTCAGCCAGGGATCCCACCCCCGCAAAGGTCTGGCGCACCACCTGCTGCCACCAGGCCCGCTCCCAAGCCAGCAAGGAGGATCCCGATAGACCACCACAGGCCGGCGGGGGAGCGCTGGCAAAAGCTTGGGCAAAGGCGCGATCCAGGGCCTGCGGATCTACCCCTACCCCATACTCCGCTGCCACCTGGCTATAGGCTTGGCCAACGCTGCCCCGCACCCGCAACAGCGTGCCCACGACATCGAAGAAGATGACCCTCGGCCTCACTGCTGGCTCTCGTAGCGGGCGTAGGCCTCCACAATCCGCTGCACCAGCGGGTGGCGCACCACATCTTGCTGGTCAAAGTAGCAAAAGGCTACCCCCTCCACCCCGGCCAGGATGCGCTCCGCAGCGGCCAACCCCGAGAGGCGATGTCTGCCCAGATCCGTTTGGGTGAGATCCCCAGTAACCACCATGCGCGACCGAAACCCCAGCCGCGTGAGCGCCATCTTCATCTGCTCCGGAGTGGTGTTCTGGGCTTCGTCCAAAATGATGAAAGCGTTGCTTAGCGTGCGGCCGCGCATGTAGGCCAGGGGCACCACCTCGATTATCCCCTGCTCCATAAGCTGAGGCAGCTTGGCCGGCTCGATAAACTCAAACAGGGCATCGTAGAGAGGCCGCAGATAGGGATCCACCTTCTCTACCAGATCCCCTGGCAAGAACCCCAGCTTCTCCCCTGCCTCCACCGCCGGGCGTGTCAGGATCAAACGCTCGTACTCGCGGTTTTGCAGGGCTGTGATGGCCACAACGGCAGCCAGATAGGTTTTCCCAGTGCCTGCCGGCCCAATGCCGAAGCAGAGATCGTGGGTGCGAATGGCTTGCACGTACTCCTGCTGACGGGGCGTTTTAGGCCGAATCAGCTCCCCCTTGCGGGTGCGGGCCAGAACACCTCCTGTTTGCACTTGCCGATAGGCCTCAGCTTCCTGGTTGGAGAGGGCGCGGAAGGCTTGTTCGGCATCAATTGCAGTTACAGGGTGGCCAGCTTGCCAAAGGGGCCTCAGCAATTCTAGCCACTGCCGCACTTGCTGCCGCTGTTGAGGGGTCCCCTTCAGGTAGAGATCCTGCCCCCGCAGGGTTACCGAGGCGCCGCTGCAGCGGCTAATCCATTTCAAGTTAGCCTCTTGCACCCCCGCTAGGGACATGGCCTGTCGAGGGCTTGACAAGGAGATGATCTCAAGATCGATGGCGGCGGAAGAAGTCGAGGTGTTGTGCATGCCGCGGGCGCTGTGCACCCTAAGACCTGTGATGGTGATCCTATCAGAAGCAGCGGCCAGGGCGCTCTGGGTTCTGGCCAGCCTTGGCAAAGGGTTTGACGCCGGGAGACTCCCCCGGCAGCAGCGTTTGATTACCCTCCCCCGACTAACTTGGGGGATTCTTACCCAGCCCGCAAACGGAGCTGCAAAGGCGTTCTTCACCCACCCTCCTCGCTTCCCAAAGAGCCACCACCTGTTGGGTTTTTCACCGGAGTGGGGTAGCTCATCTCCATCCAAGAAGCTTGTCTGGGAACTGTGCGCCTCATCCACCTCAATCCAGAACGCTAGCAGAGTGGGGCTATGCGCTCCTTCAACTGGCCTGTTGGCATAGGCACGAAGTTTTGGTTGTGAACCTTTCCTGAGTTGCAGTCTTGCTTCTGTATTCCAACCCAAGATAACTTTCCCGATCCCGTAGGGGGGACGAAGTTACCCAGCGAGCAGCCTTGTGGACGGCATCCCGCCTCCTACGGTTTCTTTGCTTGGTCACGCGGTCAAGCTGCCGAGACCAAAAACCCTGCAGCTTGTCAGTTTTGTGCCTGTTGTCCCACTGGTTAAAGAGTTGACCTTGCGCCCGTCAAGAAATTACTAACGCAATGACTCCCATCATTGAACAGTTGCCAGCTGGGAGCCCATCTTCTACAATGGGTCAACTAGCAGCCGGGGTTCAGCTTACTGCTGACTCCGCGGGTATGGAGAGGTGGCTGAGTGGTCGAAAGCGGCTTCCTGCTAAGAAGTTACGGGGCCCAAAAGGCTCCGTCGAGGGTTCGAATCCCTCCCTCTCCGTTGCGATAGCTGGGAACTGGCCACCTCTGCTGGGGATGGAGAACAGCGATGGGCCTGGGGTGGCTTTTAAGTCAGTGGGGGGTGGCGCTCTGGCTCAATCTCATCTTGGTGGTGCTGGCCCTGCAGAGTCCCCAGAAGGCCTTGACGCGAGCTGGGGTGTTCCACGCCGGCCTGCTGGGCCTGTTGGTGTGGGGGGGCCTAGGGTGGCGGGGCTATGCGGTGGTGGCCGCCTACTTTTTGGTGGGCACAGCCGTCACCTGGCTGGGGATCCACCGCAAGCAAAGGCAGGGGATTGCTGAGAAGCGAGGGGGGGCACGAGGCCCAGAAAATGTCTGGGGCTCTGCTTTGACCGGGGCAGTATGTGCAGTGGGATACGCTTTCTTCCCCCACCCCCTTTGGTGGCTGGGATATAGCGCCAGCTTCGCCGCCAAGTTGGCCGATACCGTCAGCAGCGAAGTAGGAAAAGCCTATGGACGACAGACCTTTTTGCTCACCACCTTTCGGCCGGTGCCGGCAGGCACCGAGGGAGCTGTGAGCCTAGAGGGATCCCTGGCGGGGGTGGCGGCGGCAGCAGGGATAGCCGCCCTGGCCTGGGGCATTGGCGGAGAATGGGTGGGAGGGGATCCCTGGTGGCTGGGCGCCTGCTGGCTAGCTGGCCTCCTAGCCACCTTGGCAGAAAGCTGGATGGGAGTGGTGTTGCAGCCTCGCCTAGCTTGGATGGCCAATGAGGTGGTTAACGGCATTCAAACAACCCTAGCTGCTCTTCTGGCGGTGGGGTTGGGAGCGCTCCTGGGGATCGGATCGTAAGAAATTCCTTTGCAGAAAAGAGGGGAGGAGCCCTTCGGCAGCTCTCTCCCCTGTGGATGTCAGATGCGGCCGGGGGCTTTGGCCAGCTCTTAGCGCAAGCCGCTTGGCTTGTAGACTAAGAAGCTAAGCACTTGGCACTGCTTGATGTTGTCGAACCCCACTACACGGATGAAGCAATTGGGGTAAGCACTACGGCAGGCCTGGAGCTCTGTTAGCACCTCCTGCGGGGAAGTGGCGCCAAACAGCGGCAGCTTCCACAAGGTCCAGAAGTGGTCGGTTGGCTCGGAAGACTCGTTGAATTCGATGGCCGGGATGTAGCCCTGATCCAGGATGTACTGCACCTGCTTGAGGATCTGCAGGTCCGTCAGGGGTGGCAAATAGGAGAAAGTTTCGTAGCGGCGCTCTTTCGGTAGGGTTTGCATGACTGAGATTACTCCACTTCAGATGTAGGGTTTTGTAGAAAGGAGCCTGCCTCCGGGTGGGTAAGGGGCAGGGATCCTGTTGCTGAGGTCAGCCGTTCCAGGTGGTTGCGGCGGTGTTCCATGTTGGCCTGTTGAATGCCAGTTCTGGCCATTTCTGGCAGGTAGTCCACCACCTCCGCCGCTAGGTGTTCCCGAACAGTCATGATGCGGTAGGCCAAGTCGGCCCGCTCTGCCAGCAAGGCCCGCAGGTAAGCCTCCCCATCCTGGAAGCTTTGCCGAGCAGAAAACTGCTGCAGCCAGAGGGCCCTGGGAGGATCCGTCTCGCTCAGTTGGGCCAGCACCGTGCGCATCGCCTGATAGGTCAGGTAGCTGATCAGCGTTTTGGCCGTATCCTTGGCAATCTGCTTTACATCCATGACCAATCCGGGGGACGGGGCAAACAGGGGGCAAGAGAAGCTGGAGATCCCTTGCCCCCGAAAGACTCTTAGAGCGTATCGACGGGCTTGAATTCGAACTTGACCTCTTTCCACAGCTCGCAGGCAGCGGCCAGTTCTGGCGACCACTTGGCTGCTTCGCGGATGATGTCGTTGCCCTCGCGAATCAGATCTCGGCCTTCATTGCGGGCCTGGATGCAGGCCTCCAGAGCCACCCGGTTGGCCGTCGCGCCTGGAGCGTTCCCCCAGGGGTGACCTAGGGTTCCGCCACCAAACTGCAGCACAGCGTCGTCCCCGAAGATCTCCACCAGTATGGGCATGTGCCAAACGTGGATCCCACCGGAAGCCACCGGCATCACCCCCGGCATGGAAGCCCAATCTTGGGTGAAGAAAATGCCGCGGGAACGATCCGCCTCAACGTAGTTTTCTCGCATGAGATCCACAAAGCCCATGGTGATGGCGCGGTCGCCTTCCAGCTTGCCCACCACCGTACCGGCATGCAGGTGGTCGCCACCCGACATGCGCAGGCACTTGGCCAGCACCCGGAAGTGGATGCCGTGGTTTTTCTGCCGGTCAATCACCGCGTGCATGGCGCGGTGGATGTGCAGCAGAATGCCGTTGTCGCGGCACCACTTGGCCAGACTGGTGTTGGCCGTAAAGCCGGCGGTGAGGTAGTCATGCATGATGATGGGGGCACCAATCTCCTTAGCAAACTCCGCCCGCTTGAACATCTCCTCGCAGGTGGGCGCCGTCACGTTCAGGTAGTGCCCCTTGATCTCGCCGGTTTCTGCCTGCGCTTTATGGACCGCTTCCATGACAAACAGGTAGCGATCCCGCCAACGCATGAAGGGCTGGGAGTTGACGTTTTCGTCGTCCTTGGTAAAGTCCAGCCCACCCCGCAGCGCCTCGTACACAGCCCGCCCGTAGTTTTTGGCGGAAAGGCCTAGCTTGGGCTTGATGGTGCAGCCCAGCAGTGGACGACCATACTTGTTCAGCTTATCCCGCTCTACCTGGATACCGTGGGGAGGGCCCTGGAAGGTCTTCAAGTAGGCTACGGGAATACGCAAGTCCTCCAGCCGCAGCGCCTTCAAGGCCTTGAAGCCGAAGACATTGCCCACAATCGAGGTGAGCATGTTGGTAACTGAGCCTTCCTCGAAGAGATCCAGCGGGTAGGCGACGAAGCAGAAATACTGGTTCTCTTCGCCAGGAACCGGCTCAATGTCGTAGCAGCGGCCCTTGTAGCGATCCAAGTCAGTGAGCAGATCGGTCCAAACCGTTGTCCAGGTGCCTGTTGAGGACTCAGCCGCTACGGCTGCCCCCGCTTCTTCCGGAGGGACGCCCGGCTGAGGCGTAACTCGGAAACAGGCCAGGATATCAGTATCCTTAGGTGTGTAATCGGGGGTGTAATAGGTCAGCCGGTAGTCCTTTACCCCCGCTTGGTAGCCGCCTTTGGTTTTGGTTGCTGAGTAGGCCACGTCAATCCCCCTCTACACGAATGACAAACTCTGCAAAGTTGAAAATACAGCCACTCAAGACAGTCAAGGGAGCAGAGGTAAAAATCCTGCTCCTGGAGTTGCCTCACAAGTGGGAGGCTCAACTTGTGCCTTGATCCCCCTCCCTTAGGCAGGGGAAAGATCTGAGCCTTACCCCTAGAACTTCTTCCATCGCCAGCTTTGACACGTCGAGCCTAGAAAATTCCCTGGGAATATTTCCAGCTCCTGTCGCAGCTGCGATTTCGACGATGCAACTCTACCTTAGGTTTAATCCTAACCTATCATCTGCGATGAGAGGCAGATCATTACTTTCTTTATGAGTTTGATTAGTTTACTTAAAGCAAGCCAGGCCCTCTCTTGGCAGCAAGATAGATTTCTTTAACTCTCTTCACATCTTTCTGAGGGGGATCCCAGCTCCCCCGACAGGGCGCTGGGCAAGGAAGTTTCCGGCAGCCAGGGGAGCTAGGAAACGGTGGTCAGGGAGGGCTGGGGCTTCTTGGTGATTACCTGGTCGATGATGCCGTATTCTTTGGCCTGTTCTGGGGTCATAAAGTTGTCGCGGTCAGTATCGCGCTCGATGCGCTCCAGCGGTTGGCCGGTGTGGTAAGCAAGCAGACTGTTGAGACTGTTTTTGATAAAGAGAAGCTCCCTAGCTTGGATCTCGATGTCAGTGGCTGGACCCTGGGCTCCTCCCAGAGGTTGGTGAATCATGATGCGGGCATGAGGAAGGGCAATGCGTTTGCCTTTGGCGCCCCCTGCCAGCAAAAAGGCTCCCATGCTGGCTGCGAGACCAATGCAGATGGTGGAGACGTCGGGTTGGATGTGCTGCATGGTGTCGTAAATGGCCATGCCAGCATAGACAGAGCCGCCGGGAGAGTTGATGTAGAGGTAGATATCTTTCTCGGGGTCTTCGGATTCCAGGTAGAGCATCTGGGCCACAATGAGGTTGGCAACATCGTCATCTACCGGCGTGCCCAAGAAGATAATCCGATCCCGTAGCAAACGCGAGTAAATATCAAAAGCGCGCTCGCCGCGTGCAGATTGCTCAATAACGGTGGGAATCATGCTAGTCCAAGCGATGGGTCATTACTATAGATAGTGTAGTTTAAGCCTCTGAAGAGCTGCCCCTCTCGCCACTTGAGTAGGGCAGGACCTGGATCTTTATTATCCCCCTCAAGAGGTGAGGTGTACATGGATGCGATCTCCGATGAACCTCTCCTAATTGCTGGATTGCTGGGCCTGGCTCTCCTGGGAGTCCTGATCTTGGCCGGGGCAGGAGGCCGACTAGCAAGAAACGTAAGTTGACAGAACTAAACCCGTCTCTTTAGAATCAAGATCGCCCTGCTTCCAGATGCCCCCATCGTCTAGAGGCCTAGGACACATCCCTTTCACGGATGCGACAGGGGTTCGAATCCCCTTGGGGGTATAGGGAAACGACTAAGCGCAAGTGTGTCCCTAGAAGGCTGCTCTTTAGCTCCAGAGGTGGCCTCCAACAGCTATAGATTTCTTGGCTAGGGAGTCTCTGACAGGGATCAGCGGCTACTGGCTAGAGCTTCCGCTGGCGCAGCGCTAGCCACCAGATCGTCTTTGATCAGCTCTACCAGATCCTGAAGCTGACGAATGGCTTCTGCTCCTTCCAGCTTCATCAGCTCTCGCTCATCCCGCATCTCCGTCCAGCTGATGGAGCACTCGGAAACCAAAAAGCGAATCAGATGCCCTTCCCGCAAGCTGACCATGAAGGAAGCGCTCTCAAAGGAGGTTCCGCAGGTGTAGCAGGAGGCTGGGTAGCCCCGCTTCTCCAAAGCAATGGCCAGGGCCTGCAAACTCATCACCAGGTCTTGAACGTAGCTGCGGTATTGTTCCGCCAACCGTGTGAACATTACGCTCCTCCTTCGTCCTCGGCTCGGCAAGGCCCCCTTTTGGCCGCAGACGAGCCGCATAGTAATAAATACTCATGCCAGGCAGTTAAGACATATGTAGCACAGCAATGAGCAATCCTCAAGGAAGGGGCTCAGTCTAGGAACCAAAACTACCCAGCGCCAGACAGCCAGACAGGATGATAGGCAAGCCCCAGCTGCATGAGAGGTTGTATTTAACACTTCTCTCAAAGCAAACACCAAAGTTTACCTTAGTTCAAAACTCTTACCCCTCGCAGTGGGAGCAGATCCCTGCCTCAGTTTTTTCCTAGCTCAGGGCAAGAGGGAGAGCAGTGGAGGAATTGCTACGGAGATTCCCTCGAGCGGTTACTGCGCCACCCCACTGACTAAAGGCACTGACTCCAGCCTACCTTGACCTAAGCTAGCCATTTGGCAACTCCCCTTGGCAGCCTCTTAGGACAATACCGAAAAAATGCAGAAGCAAGAACCGCCTGAGAGGGGAGGAGACTAGAATTGAAGTGGGCAAGGTGTATGGCAAACAGCTCAAAAAAGAAACAGCAGAGTTGCTAAAAGCTCTCCCGTAGGCGAGTCGTTTGTCCTTCTCTTTTGCAAAGATTGTTGTAGCTTTTGGCAGTCAACGGGGTGTCACCTTGCTCTATTGCCAGTCTATTGGCGAAGTTGTCAGGCGGAAGAGCCGGGAGGATTGTTATGGTAGTGAGCGCGCACCGTTCTGTAGCTTTGTCTACAGAATCGAAGGCCGAAAAAAGCGGAGAGCGTAAAGTATCTGAGCAAACGATCGCGAGAGATTTTGTCCCGGGACGGTGGCAACGCTGCATTGATGTCCGAGATTTTATTCAGCGCAATTACACTCCCTACACCGGCGATGAAAGCTTTTTGGCGCCGGCCACTGAACGCACGCAGCGGCTGTGGGCCAAGGTTAAGGATTTGATGGCGCTGGAACGGGAGCGGGGGGTTTTGGATGCTGACACCGACCTTCCTTCCAGCATCACCAGCCACCCGCCGGGCTATATCGACCGGGAGCTGGAGCAAATTGTAGGTCTGCAGACAGACAAGCCCCTGAAGCGGGCCATCCTGCCCTTTGGCGGCATCCGCATGGTAGAGACGGCCCTCAAGGCCTACGGCTACGAGCTGGATCCAAAGGTTAAGGAGATCTTTACCAAATACCGCAAGACCCACAACGACGGGGTCTTTGACGCCTACACGGAGGAGATGCGCCGCTGCCGCCGCTCTGGCATCATCACCGGCTTGCCGGACGCCTATGGGCGAGGCCGCATCATCGGTGATTACCGGCGGGTACCTCTCTACGGGGTGGATCGGCTGATTGAAGACAAGGAGGCGCAAAAAGCCAGCCTAGACCTGGACACGATGGATGAAGAGACCATCCGCCTACGGGAGGAGCTCTCAGAGCAGATCAAAGCCCTGCACGAGCTCAAGGAAATGGGGGCCAGCTACGGCTTTGACCTGGGCCGGCCAGCAACCAATGCCCGCGAGGCCATCCAGTGGCTGTACCTAGCCTACCTGGCAGCGGTCAAAGAGCAAAACGGTGCCGCCATGTCCCTGGGGCGGGTCTCCACGTTCCTAGACATCTACATCGAGCGGGATCTGCAGGCCGGGATCCTCACCGAAGAAGAGGCCCAGGAGCTCATCGACCACTTTGTCATGAAGCTGCGCATGGTCAGGTTTTTGCGCACGCCAGAGTACAACGAGCTCTTCAGCGGCGATCCCACCTGGGTAACTGAGTGCATTGGCGGCATGGGGCTGGATGGGCGACCTCTGGTCACCAAGACCAGCTTCCGCATGCTGCACACCCTCTACAACCTGGGGCCGGCGCCGGAGCCCAACCTGACGGTGCTCTGGTCGGAGCGGCTGCCGGAAGCCTTCAAGCGCTACTGCGCCAAGGTCTCCATCGAAACCAGCTCCATCCAGTACGAAAACGACGACCTGATGCGCCCCTACTGGGGGGATGACTACGGCATCGCCTGCTGCGTATCGGCCATGTGCATTGGCAAGCAGATGCAGTTTTTTGGGGCGCGGGTAAACCTGGCCAAGTGCCTACTCTATGCCATCAATGGCGGTCGGGATGAGATCTCCGGTGAGCAGGTGGCCCCGGCCTACGCCCCCATCACCTCTGAGGTGTTGGAGTACGACGAGGTGTGGCCGCGCCTGGTGCAGATGATGGCCTGGCTGGCCAAGACCTACGTCAACACCATGAACATCATCCACTACATGCACGACAAGTACTGCTACGAGCGCCTGGAGATGGCCCTGCACGACCGCGACATTGTGCGCACGATGGCCTTTGGCCTGGCTGGCCTATCGGTGGTGGCGGATTCCCTCTCGGCCATCAAGTATGCGCGGGTGCGGGCAATTCGGGACGAGCGCGGCCTGGTGGTGGACTACGCGGTGGAGGGCGACTTCCCCAAATATGGCAACAACGACGACCGGGTTGACCAGATTGCGGTGCAATTGGTGCAGACCTTCATGGCGGAGCTGCGCAAGCACAAAACCTACCGCAACGCTATCCCCACCCAGTCCATTCTCACCATCACCTCCAACGTGGTCTACGGAAAGAAAACCGGCAACACCCCCGATGGGCGGCGGGCTGGCGAGCCCTTTGCACCGGGGGCCAACCCCATGCATGGCCGCGACACCAAGGGAGCGGTGGCGTCGCTGGCCTCCGTGGCCAAGCTGCCCTACGACGACGCGCTGGATGGCATCTCCAACACCTTCTCCATCGTGCCGGCGGCCCTAGGTCGCACGGCCGAGGAGCGGGTTGCCAACCTGGTGGGGCTGCTGGACGGCTACATGCGGGATGGCGGCTTTCACCTCAACGTGAATGTCCTCAACCGCGAGACCCTGCTGCACGCCATGGAGCACCCAGAGCTCTACCCGCAGCTCACCATCCGGGTTTCCGGCTACGCGGTGAACTTCATCAAGCTTACCCGCGAGCAGCAACTGGATGTGATTAACCGCACCTTCCATCAACACTTCTAAACGAGGGGGCGGGGGATCCCGGAAGGCTGCCCCTAGCCAGGTGAAGGATCCCCCCTCCCCAAGCAAGGAGGTTCCATGAACTATAGCGTTGGGGATTTGGTTAGAGACTACGCGGCGGGACGGCGAGATTTCCAGGAGATCGAGCTGCCCCAGGCCGACCTACAAGGGATCCACCTAGCCGGTGCCGACCTGCGCTATGCCGATTTCAGCGGCGCCAACCTGGCAGGCGCCAACCTGCGGGGGTGCGATCTCAGCTTTGCCGATTTGAGCGGCGCCAACCTATCCAAAGCCGACCTGCGGGGATGTCTACTTTTCGGCAGCAATTTCCGCGGTGCCCTCTTGGAGGGGGCTTTGCTGGATCACGCCGATTACGATGCCTATACCCATTTCCCGGCGGGCTTTGATCCCAAAGCCCATCGCCTGCACAACCTCTCGGCAGAGGCCTCCCAGTAGGAGGTCTTTCCATTGGTTTTCAACCGTTAAGAAAAACACAGTCTGGGTAAAGTCCAAACCGTGATGTGCACAACATGGCCAGCAATTGGGAAGAAAACCTCAAGATTAATTGATATTTTGCAAAAGCCATTGAGGATAGAAGTATGGATACCCCGCTCAACCCCTTGACGCCGATAACCGGCCGCATTCACTCGGTCGAGACCTGTGGCACGGTGGATGGGCCAGGGATCCGCTTTGTCATCTTCCTACAGGGCTGTCCTCTGCGCTGTCTGTACTGCCACAATCCCGACTGTCGGGATCCCAATGCCGGCCAGGTGGTGACGGTGGACTCCCTCATGGCGGAGATCCAGCGCTGCCGCAATTACTACCTCAAGGGTGGGGGAGTCACGGCCAGCGGGGGGGAACCGTTAATGCAACCCAACTTTGTGGCCGAGATTTTCCGCCGCTGCCACGAGCTGGACTTGCACACGGCGCTGGACACTTCCGGCTACGCGCCCTTGGGGGTGGCCAAGCCAGTTTTGGCCCATACGGATTTGGTGTTGCTCGATATCAAGTCCTATCTGCCGGAGCTCTATCGCAAAGTTACCGGCGTTTCGCTGCAGCCCACTCTCGATCTGGCTCGCTATTTGGATCAGATTCAAAAGCCCACCTGGATTCGTTTTGTTCTCGTTCCTGGACTAACAGATCCTGAGGAAAACATCAAGGGCTTGGCTGAGTTTGTGGCCACTCTATCCAACGTGGAGCGGGTGGAGGTTTTGCCCTTTCACAAGATGGGGGAATACAAATGGCAGCAGTTGGGACTGCCCTACACCCTCAGCGATGTCCAGCCGCCCACCCCGGAACAGATCAACCACGCTTTGCAGATCTTTCGCGAGCGGGGATTGGTGGCGGTTTAATGGCTGCTAAGACTGAGTTTATTGCCGTAGCAACAGTAACAAAAACAGAGTCAATCCCCATTTGCATCAGCTTGATCCCAAAGTCATCTCTAAAATTCTTAGGCTGCCCCTAAAGTAGCGCTAGGTTGAACTTATAGGCTAGGAGCTGGCCAACTCTGGCAGATGGAAAAATAGAGGAGGGATCCCTAGTGGAAGTGCGCGTAACCTACCAAAATGGCGTTCAATTTCAAGCCGAAAGCCGCGGCCATCGCATCCTCAGCGATCAGCCCTTGGACAACCACGGCCAAGATCAGGGAATGACGCCGCCGGAGTGGTTTTTGGCCTCTTTGGGTGCCTGTGTTGGCTTTTATGCCGTCAAGTATCTGGAAGCGCGGCAGTTGGATCCTCGGGGGCTGGAAGTGGTTGTTACTGCAGATAAAGTTGAGCACCCCAGCCGCTTAGACAACATTTGCATTCGCGTTCAGACGGGGATCCCCCTCGACGAAAGGCAGCAAAAGGGCCTAGAAAAAGCTGTCGACGCTTGCATCATCCACAACACCCTCACCCATCCCCCAAAAATGACCACCGAGATCCAGGTTCCCGCACCTGTGGGCGCTTAGCCAGCCAGTGAGCCTATGGAGTTTTCCAGCAATTTCTCATGGTTGCCTCAACTCTTAACCCGTATGGAGGTGATTTTGGAGGGATCCACCTATGCCTGTTACCAATCTCGAGGAACTGGAAGCCTTAATCCAGCAGGTGAAAGCTGCCCAGGCTGAGTATGCCACCTTCACCCAGGAGCAGGTGGATCGAATCTTTCACAAAGCTGCCCTGGCAGCCAACAACGAGCGGATCCCCTTGGCCAAGCTGGCCGTAGAGGAGACCGGCATGGGCATTGTGGAAGACAAGGTGATCAAAAATCACTTTGCCTCTGAATACATTTACAACAAGTACAAACACGAGAAAACCTGTGGCGTCATTGAGCGGGACGAGAGCTTTGGCTACGAGCGCATTGCTGAGCCGGTGGGGCTTTTGGCGGGCATTGTGCCGGTCACCAACCCCACTTCGACAACGGTTTTCAAAGCCCTCATCACTCTGAAAACCCGCAACGCCATCATCTTTGCGCCTCACCCCCGCGCCAAACGATGCACCATTGCCGCGGCCAAGGTGGTCAAGGAGGCGGCTGAGGCGGCAGGCGCGCCTGTGGGCTTGATTGGCTGGATTGACGAGCCCACGATTGAGCTTTCTCAGGCTTTGATGCAGCACCCGGAGGTGAAATTAATCCTGGCCACCGGCGGCCCCGCCCTAGTCAAGGCGGCCTATTCCTCCGGCCACCCCTCGCTGGGTGTGGGAGCGGGCAACACGCCGGCGGTCATCGACGCCAGTGCCGACATTCCCATGGCCGTCAGTTCAATCTTGCTCAGCAAAACTTTTGACAACGGCATGATCTGCGCCTCGGAACAGGCGGTGATTGTGGTGGAGGCCGTTTATGAGCAGGTGAAGGCGGAATTTTGCCATCGAGGAGCCTACTTTTTGGATCCGGAACAGACGCAAGCGGTGCGCCGCATCCTCCTCAAGGATGGCCGTCTCAATCCAGCTATTGTTGGCCAATCGGTGCAGACCATCGCTGCTCTGGCCGGGATCCAGGTACCCGAAGGCACCAAGCTGCTGATTGGGGAAGTGGACAAGGTGGGGCCCGAAGAGCCGTTTTCCTACGAAAAATTGGCCCCTGTTTTGGCCTTCTACCGCGCCAAGGATTTCCACAGCGCCGTCGAGGTTGCTGTCCAACTGGTCAATTTCGGTGGGCGGGGCCACACCTCTGTTTTGTATACCGATCCCGCCAACCAGGACGACATTGCCTACTTTGAGCAGGCCCTCCAAACAGCGCGGGTGCTGATCAACACCCCCTCTTCCCAGGGGGCAATTGGGGATCTCTACAACTTTAGGCTGGATCCCTCGTTAACTTTGGGCTGTGGCACGTGGGGGGGCAACTCCGTCTCCGACAATGTGGGGCCGCGCCACCTGCTCAACATTAAAACCGTGGCCTACCGGCGGGAAAATATGCTCTGGTTCCGGGTGCCGCCCAAGATCTACTTCAAGCCGGGATGTCTACCGGTGGCGCTGCGGGAGTTGGCCGGCAAAAAACGGGCTTTTTTGGTGACCGATAAGCCCCTCTTCGAGCTGGGTGTGCTGCAGCCGGTTACCCGGGTTCTCGAGGAGCTGCAGATAAAGTGGGATGTCTACCACGAGGTGGAGCCGGATCCCACCCTCAGCAACGTCAACCGCGGCCTGGAGCAGTTGCGCCAGTTTCAGCCGGATGTCATCATCGCCGTGGGCGGCGGATCCCCGATGGATGCGGCCAAGGTGATGTGGCTGATGTACGAGCAGCCCCAGGTGGAGTTTGAAGGCCTGGCAACGCGCTTTATGGACATCCGCAAGCGGGTCTACGAGCTGCCGCCGCTGGGGCAAAAAGCCCAACTGGTCTGCATCCCCACCACTTCCGGGACGGGATCCGAGGTAACGCCCTTTGCGGTGGTAACCGATGACCGGGTGGGGATCAAGTACCCCCTGGCCGACTACGCTCTCACCCCCAGCATGGCCATTGTCGATCCGGATCTCACCCTGAAGCTGCCCAAGAAGCTGACGGCTTACGGCGGCATCGATGCCCTCACCCACGCCTTGGAAGCCTATGTCTCGGTGATGGCCAGCGAGTTTACCGACGGGCTGGCGCTGCAGGCAATTAAGCTGCTGATGACCTACCTGCCGCGGGCCTACGAGAAGGGAGCTGAAGATCCAGAAGCGCGGGAAAAAGTCCACTACGCCGCCACCCTTGCCGGCATGGCCTTTGCCAACGCCTTTTTGGGGGTGTGCCACTCCTTGGCCCACAAGCTGGGATCCACCTTCCACCTGCCCCACGGCCTGGCCAATGCCCTGATGATTACCCACGTCATCCGCTACAACGCCACCGACGCCCCCTTCAAGCAGGCCATCTTTCCCCAATACCGCTACCCCAACGCCAAGCACCGCTATGCCGAGATTGCCGATTACCTGCAGTTGGGGGGAGCCAATGATGATGAAAAGGTCATGCGCCTTATCGAGGCCATCGAGGAGCTAAAGCGGAAGCTAGGGATCCCGGCCAGCATTCGCGAGGCCCTCGGCGAGAGCGAGCAGGCCTTTTACGACCGTCTGGAAGCGATGGCGGAGCAGGCTTTTGATGACCAATGCACCGGCGCCAACCCCCGCTACCCCCTCATTCAGGATATGAAGGAGCTGTACGTCTTGGCCTATCGGGGCTGCCGGGTGGAGGCTGCCCTCTACCACCAGCCGGAGCCGGCTCTGGTTTAAGGTCGGCCTTCCTCCCCGCCAAAACGTGCTTCTCCCTCCTTGCAACGGCTATGGCTACGCTGCACCGCCCCGATCCCAGCCTGGACATCTGGAAGGCCAGATCCCACCCCTTAGATCCCATTTTTCTGCCCCGCTCGGTGGCGGTGGTGGGGGCAACAGAGCGCGAGGGCAGTGTGGGGCGCACGGTGCTCTGGAACCTCATCAGCCACCCCTTTGGCGGCACGGTCTACCCGGTCAACCCCAAGCGGCACCAGGTGTTGGGCATCCGGGCCTACGAGCGGCTCTCTGCTCTGCCGGAGCCGGTGGATCTGGCCATCATCGCCATCCCGGCAGCCGGGGTGCCGGCGGTTATCCAAGAATGCGTCGAGACCGGCGTCAAGGGGGCCATTGTCCTCTCGGCAGGCTTTAAGGAAATTGGCCCGGAGGGGCTGGAGCTGGAAAAGGCCATCCAAGAGGCTGCCCGCGGCAAGCTGCGCCTCATTGGTCCCAACTGCCTGGGAATCCAAAACCCCCACACCGGCCTCAATGCCACCTTTGCTGCCCAGATGGCCCGACCCGGCAACGTGGGGTTTATCAGCCAAAGCGGGGCCCTCTGCACCTCGATCCTGGACTGGAGCCTGCGGGAAAATGTCGGCTTTAGCGCCTTCATCTCTCTGGGATCCATGCTGGATGTGGGCTGGGGGGATCTCATCGACTATCTGGGCGAGGATCCCCATACCCACAGCATTGTCCTCTACATGGAGTCGATTGGGGATGCGCGGTCGTTTGTGTCGGCGGCCCGCGAGGTGGCGCTGAGCAAGCCGATTATTGTCATCAAGGCGGGGCGTACCCAGGCGGCGGCCCAGGCGGCAGCTTCCCACACGGGATCCCTCACCGGCAGCGACGCGGTTTTGGATGCAGCCTTCCGCCGCTGCGGTGTGCTGCGGGTGGATCACATTGAAGATCTCTTCGACATGGCGGAGGTGCTGGCCAAACAGCCCCGCCCGCAGGGCCCCCACCTCAGCATCCTCACCAATGCCGGCGGACCGGGGGTGCTGGCCACCGACGCCCTCATCCGCGCCGGGGGATCCCTGGCCCAGCTTTCTCCCCAAACCCTGGAGCAGCTTAACTCCATCCTGCCGCCCCACTGGAGCCACGGCAATCCCATTGATATTTTGGGCGATGCCGGGCCGGAGCGCTTTGCCCAGGCGCTGGAGATCGTGCTGCGGGATCCCGCCAGCCAGGGCTGTTTGGTGATCCTCACCCCCCAGGCGATGACGGATCCCACCGCCACTGCTGCCAAGGTGGTGGAGACCTGGCGGCGCAGCGGCTCCCGGCAGCCCATCCTGGCCAGTTGGATGGGGGGAGACCTGGTGGATGCCGGCGAGCAGATCCTTAACCAAGCGGGGATCCCCACCTACCGCTACCCGGATCAGGCGGCACGGGTATTCAGCTATCTGTGGCGCTTTAGCGACAACCTCAAGGCCCTCTACGAAACTCCCACTCTGCTCCCTGCAACAGCAGTCGAGGGCGAGAGGGTGCAACAAATTCTCGGCCAAGCCCGGCAGCAAGGTCGCCGGCTCTTAACCGAGGTCGAGTCCAAGGAGATCGTGGCCGCCTACGGGATCCCGGTGGTGCCTACGCGGGTGGCCAAGAGCCCGGAAGCAGCGGTAGAGGCCGCCGCAGAAATGGGCTACCCGGTGGTGCTGAAGCTCTACTCCCATACCCTCACCCACAAGAGTGACGTGGGCGGCGTCCAGCTCAACCTGCCCGATGCCGAAGCGGTGCGGCGGGCCTTCGCCCAGATTCGCCGCAACGTCAGCGAGAAAGCAGGGCCAGAGCACTTCCAAGGGGTGACGGTGCAGCCGATGATCCGCACCGACGGCTACGAGCTGATCCTGGGCAGCAGCGAGGATCCCCAGTTTGGGCCGGTGTTGCTGTTTGGCAGCGGCGGCCAACTGGTGGAGGTGTTCCAGGATCGCGCCATTGGCCTTCCCCCCCTCAACACCACCTTGGCGCGCCGCCTGATGGAGAATACCCTCATCTACAAGGCCCTCAAGGGGGTGCGGGGGCGCCGAGCCGTCAATCTGGAAGCGCTGGAACAGCTTTTGGTGCGCTTCAGCCAACTGGTGGCCGAACAGCGGCAGATCCAAGAGATCGACATCAACCCCCTGCTGGCCTCAGGCGAGCAACTGCTGGCTTTGGATGCCCGCGTCATTTTGCGCTCGGAGCAGGAACCCCCCGTACCATTGGCCATCCGCCCCTACCCCAGCCAGTACAGTTGGCCCTTCCGCGAGGGCATCACCATCCGCCCCATCCGTCCCGAAGACGAGCTGCTGGTGATCCAGTTTCACCGCCACGTCTCCGACTACAGCATCTACCTGCGCTACTTCCACCCCATCAAATACAGCGCCCGCATCGCCCACGAGCGCTTGGTTCGCATCTGCTTTAACGACTACGACCGGGAGATTGCTCTGGTGGCCGAGCGGCAAGACCCAGAGCCCCACCTCCTCGGCATCAGCCGCCTCTCCAAAAAACACGGCCTTCCCGAAGAAGCCGAGTTTGCCCTGCTGGTAGCGGATCCCTACCAAAGACAGGGGATCGGCACGGAGCTGCTGACCCGCCTGATTCAGGTGGCCCGCTGCGAAGGGATCCGGCGCCTCACCGGCGAGGTGCTCAGCGAAAACGAGGGCATGCGCCGCCTCTGCAGGCGCTTGGGGTTCCAGCTGCTCCCTTCTCCAGAGGATCCCGGCCTCCTCAGGGCCACGCTGGATCTTGCCGCCGATGCGGCGCTTCCCACCCCCTGCCCTGCCTAGGGATCCCTGGCCCTAAAGACGGTCTGCCGACCGGCTGACCGTAGAATGGATCCCTGCCGTTCAACCTTTAGGTTCTTGGGGAGAGCGGAATGGGGGTGGCTGTGAAGAGGGAAGGGACAGGGGGGATCTCCTCACCTGTCGCGGTGGCCTGGTCGGGGAGAGTGGGGCGGTGGCTGGCGGTGGGATCCCTCCTCCTAGGACTTCTGCTGGGGCTGGGCGGCTGCGGGGTGGGATCCCAGAGGGAAGTGAGGATTCTCCTAGCTTCTTTTGCCGTAACCCGCGACGCCTACCGGCAGATCATCCCTGCCTTTGAGGCCCACTGGCTGGCCCAGACCGGCCAACGGGTGCGCGTAGAAAGCAGCTACGCCGGCTCGGCCACACAAGCGCGGGCGGTCATTGACGGGCTGGATGCCGATGTGGTGGCTCTGGCCCTGGGCCTGGATGTGGAGCGCCTTGTGGCTGCCGGTCTCATTCGACCGGGCTGGGAAAGCCGCACGCCCAACCAAGGGATCGTTACCCGCTCGGTCGTGGTGATTGTAACGCGGCAGGGCAACCCCCACGGTATCCGCTCTTGGCTGGACCTGGCCCGGCCCGGCCTGCAGGTGATCACCGCCAACCCCAAAACCTCAGGGGGTGCCCGCTGGAACTTTTTGGCCCTCTGGAGTGCTGTTCCGGAGCCCCAAGCCCTGGCCTTCACCACCCAGGTCTACAAAAATGTCCGCGTCCTGCCACGGGACTCGCGGGAGGCTACGGATGTCTTTTTCCAAAAAGGGCAGGGAGATGCCCTGCTCACCTACGAACAGGAGGTGATCCTGGCCGGTCTGCGCGGCCAGTCCTTGCCCTACGTGGTGCCGGATCCCAACATTTCCATCGACAACCCCGTAGCCGTGGTGGATGCCACGGTGGAGCGCAAAGGAACCCGCAGCGTGGCCGAAGCCTTTGTGAACTACCTGTTTACTCCAGAAGCGCAACGGGCCTTTGCCGAGGTGGGTTTCCGTCCGGTGGAGCCGACGGTGGCGCAAGAGTTTGCCTGGCGGTACCCTCCCATTGAGAGGCTGGTAACTGTTGCCGACCTGGGGGGCTGGGAAGCAATCCAAAACCGCTTTTTTGCCGATGGGGCTGCGTTTGACCGCATCCAAGCCGGGCTGTAGGGAGCCTCCCTTGTTTTGCATCCCCATTCAAGGTATCCTGGGAGCTGTATCAACGGTTTGTTGACAGGTTTACCGTAGATTAGCTGCAGATTTCACCTCCCTTACCCCTAGCTGCAGCACCATCCGGCAACCGAGCCAGCAACTCCTTAGACCAACCACTAGCTAGGCAGAACCTATGGGCATCACCATTGCAGGGGTATCGAAGCGTTTTGGCCAGTTTCAGGCCCTCCACCCTACGGATCTCATCATTCCCACGGGATCCCTGGTGGCTTTGCTGGGGCCGTCGGGTTCTGGCAAATCTACCCTGCTACGTCTCATTGCCGGCCTGGAAAAGCCGGACACAGGGCGGATCTTCCTCACGGGGCGGGATGCCACCCATGCCAGCGTCCAGGAGCGCAACGTTGGCTTTGTCTTCCAGCACTACGCCCTGTTTAAGCACATGACGGTGCGGCAGAACATTGCCTTTGGCCTGGAGATCCGCAAGCTGCCACGGGCTGAGATCCAGGCACGGGTGGACGAGCTGCTGGAGCTGGTGCAACTGTCAGGGTTTGGAGATCGCTACCCCTCACAGCTTTCAGGAGGACAGCGCCAGCGGGTGGCCCTGGCCCGTGCTCTGGCGGTGGAGCCGCAGGTGTTGCTTTTGGATGAGCCCTTTGGGGCGCTGGATGCCAGGGTGCGTAAGGAGCTGCGCCAATGGCTGCGGCGCCTGCATGACGAGGTGCACGTTACCACTGTGTTTGTTACCCACGACCAAGAGGAGGCCATGGAGGTGGCCGACCAAATTGTGGTCATGAACCAGGGGCGGGTGGAACAGGTGGGATCCCCGGCTGAGATCTATGATCATCCGGCCACTCCCTTTGTCATGAGCTTTATTGGCCCGGTCAACGAGCTCTCGCCTCGCTCTGTATTGTCCTGCCAACTCCCTGAAGCCCAAGCCGGCCCGCATCGGCTTTTTCTGCGCCCCCACGATGTCCAAATCGAGCTCAACCCCACCAGCAGCGGTGTCTCGGCTTGGGTCAAAGAGATCATTCACCTAGGGCGGGAGATCCAGGCGGAGCTAATTCTCAGCGATGGCGGCTCCCTCTGGGCCCACCTCAGCCGCGAGCAATACGCCAGCCAGCCGCTGCACATAGGGCAGCAGGTTTACGTGCGCCCTAGGGTAATCAAAGCCTTCCCCATCAAAAAAACGGAAATGACAGCCATGCCTGTGGGAGCTTAGGGAACCTTGCTGCAAGCGTTGTCTCAACTGTCTTGGCCGTGGGGGCTGACCCTGAGCTATCTCTTCCTGATGTTAGTCTTGCCCCTGGCTGCCTTGATTACCAAGTCCAGCACCCTGGGCTGGGCAGAGTTTTGGCGGATTGCAACCGATCCCCTAGCCCTCTCTGCCTATGAGGTTACTTTTGTAACTGCCTTGCTGGCAGCCCTCGTGAACGGTGTGATGGGCACCCTAACCGCCTGGGTGTTGGTGCGCTACGCCTTCCCCGGCAAAAAGCTCCTCGAGGGGTTAATTGATCTGCCCTTTGCCCTGCCCACGGCTGTGGCCGGTCTCACCCTGGCCACAGTCTACAGCAGCAACGGTTGGATAGGATCCTTGCTGGCTCCCTTGGGAATTCGCATTGCCTTTACCCGCTTGGGGGTGGGGGTGGCAATGCTGTTTATCTCTTTTCCCTTTGTGGTGCGGACCGTGCAGCCGGTGCTCCAGGAACTGGAACCAGAGGTGGAAGAAGCTGCCTGGAGCTTGGGCGCCTCCCGCTGGCAGACCTTTCGCCGAGTGGTGTTGCCGCAAATTCTGCCTTCTATCCTAACAGGGGTGGCGCTGGGGTTTTCTCGCGCGGTCGGTGAGTATGGCTCCATCGTCATTATTGCCGCCAGCATCCCTTTCCAGGACTTGATTGCGGCGGTGCTGGTCATCCAAAGACTGGAACAGTACGATTACGCCGGCGCCACCGTGATTGGAACAGTGATGTTGGTGATCTCCTTTCTATTGCTGGCGGTGATTAACCTTCTGCAAGGCTGGGCAAGTCGCCATGAAACCTAGGGAAGTTGCACCACCCGCCAGCCCTTGGCTAGCTGGCCTGCTGATTGGGATCGTCTTGCTCTACGTAGGTCTGCTCATCGGGATCCCGCTGGTGAATGTTTTCTACCAGGCCTTTCGGGAAGGGATCCCCACTTTTTTTCAGCACCTAGGGGAGCGAGAGTTTCTCAGTGCGGCCCGCTTGACTTTGCTGACTGCCCTGGTTGTTGTGCCGCTCAATACTCTTTTTGGCCTCTGCGCCGCCCTAGCCTTGGCCCGCCGCCGCTTTCCAGGACGGGCCTTGCTGCTTAGCCTTATTGACCTGCCCTTTTCCATTTCGCCAGTAGTGGCCGGCCTGATGCTGGTGCTAATCTTTGGCCGTCAAGGTTGGCTGGGATCCTGGAACCTGCGGGTCCTTTTTGCCTTTCCGGGCATTGTGCTGGCCACGGCTTTCATCACCTTGCCTTTTGTGGTGCGGGAGGTACTGCCCGTCTTGGAAGAAACCGGCACCGAAGAGGAAGAGGCCGCCAAAACCCTGGGAGCGAATTCCTGGCAGATCTTTTGGCGCATCACCCTGCCCAACATCCGCTGGGGCCTTCTGTACGGCGTCATCCTAACGAATGCCCGTGCCATGGGGGAGTTTGGCGCTGTGGCGGTGGTCTCGGGCAACATCGTTGGGCGCACCCAAACCCTACCTCTGTTTGTGGAAGATGCCTACCGCAGCTATGCCACGGGCTCAGCCTATGCAGCAGCGGTGGTGCTCTCCTTGCTGGCAGTGGTGACCCTAGTAGCCAAGGAGCTGCTGGAGCGGGGATCCCCTTCCCGCCGCATCTTCTAAACATCTTTTGGGATCCTTGCAAGCAAGCAACCGGGAAAATGAAAGGTTTCTGTACGTCGTTAGCGCTAGGCAACGCCGTCACGAACGCGCCGCTCTGACTCCCCTCTCCCTGAGGGAGAGGGACCGGGGGTAAGGGCCATGGCCGCCATTGGCCAGGTTGACGCTCCCACCGCCTCAAGGCGGGGGATTCTTGTCAAGGCGCTGTCAAGGACGCGTCTGGACAGTTCCGTGGGGCTTAAACAGACTTAGGGAGGAGCTCCGGCAGCGGCACCCCCGTTCCCCCCAGGCCACAGTAGCCGCGTGGGTTTTTGGCCAGGTACTGCTGGTGGTAGTCTTCGGCGTAGTAGAACTCTGGAGCCTCCAAGATCTCAGTGGTGATCCGACCGTAGCCGTGGGCGCTCAAAGCCTGCTGGTAGAGATCGCGGGTTTTTTCCGCCAGCTCCCGTTGGGCTTGGGAGTAGACGTAGATGCCGGAGCGATACTGGGTGCCCACATCATTGCCCTGGCGCATCCCTTGGGTGGGATCGTGGTTTTCCCAAAACACCTTTAAAAGCTGCAGGTAGCTAATCTGGCTGGGATCGTAAACCACCCGCACCACCTCATTGTGGCCAGTCAAGCCGGTGCAAACTTCCTCATAGGTGGGGTTGGGGGTATACCCGCCCGCATAGCCCACGGCAGTGGTAAACACTCCGGGCAACTGCCAAAACTTGCGCTCGGCTCCCCAAAAGCAGCCCATGCCGAACATGGCCAGCTCCATGCCCTCGGGAAAGGGAGGCTTTAGGGGCGTGCCCTTGACGTAGTGCCGGTTAACGATTGCCATTGGCTCGGAGCGGCCCGGCAAAGCCTCTTCCGGCGTGGGCAGGGTCAGTTTCTTGCTCAGTTTGCCAAAACCAAAGAGCGCCATGGCGGTAGCCCGATACATTCGTTAACACCTACCAGCCTAGCGCAGGTAGCCGCTCTTGTCTCAGGGAAGGATTGGCAAGGAGCGGCTTGGGGATTTTAGACTGCCAGCTCTACAACCACAGGGGCATGGTCGCTGGGCTTCGGTAACCGCCGCGGCTCAAGGTCAATCCAGCAGGCAATAGCCTTGTCCTGAAGCAGAGGGGAAAGGTAAAGGTGATCAATGCGCCAGCCGCGATTCTTCTGAAACCCTCCGGCCCGGTAGTCCCACCAGCTAAAATGGCCGGGATCCGGGTTAAACTTGCGGAAGGCATCCTCAAACCCCAAAGCCAGGATCTCCCGCAGGGCCTGCCGCTCCGGCTCCGAGGCCATGATTTCTCCGGCTTTGCTGGGATCGTAGATATCCCGATCTTCCGGGGCAATGTTGAAGTCACCACAGAGAAGAATCGGCTGCCCTTGGTCGAGGGCCAGCTGGAGGTACTCTTTCAGGCAGGCCAGCCAGCGCAACTTGTAGGCGTACTTGTCAGATCCCACCGCCTCGCCATTGGGCACATAGAGGTTGAGGATGCGGATGCCGCGGTAGAGGCCGCCGATAAGCCGCTTTTGCTCGTCCAGCTCTGCTGCTGTCGGCAGCAGGGCCCCAAAGCCGCGCTCTACTTTTTCCGGCACCTCCCGGCTGATGAGGGCAACGCCGTTGTAGGCTTTCTGCCCGTACACCTCCACATGAAAGCCCCGCTCTTCGAAGGCGGCCCGGGGAAAGTCTTCATCCACCACCTTGGTCTCTTGCAGGCAGAGCACATCCAGGGATCCCTGCTTGTCCAACCAAGCCAAAACCTGAGACAGGCGGGTGCGGATGGAGTTGACATTCCAGGTGGCTACTTGCATCCCAGAAGGTTCTCTTAGACCACAAGTTGAGCTAGGCCCAAGGGGCGGATCCCTTGCGGCGAAACCTCGACCCGGTAGGGCAGCACCTCAACCCCCGTTTGCAGGGCCTGGTAAAACAGACGGGCATAGCGGGGATCCCGTTCTGCCCCGGGGGCAAACTCGGTGCAATCGGCGCGGTTAATCCAATACAGCAGCAGAGCCCGCTGCCCTTGCCGGCGGATCTGGATCAAATCTTCCAGGTGTTTTTGGCCGCGAGTTGTCACTGTATCCGGGAAGAGGGCGCGGGATCCCACCGCCCAGGTGGTGTTTTTAACCTCTAGGTAGGCCAAGCCAGAGTCTCCCCTGAGCAAGAAGTCGATTTTGCTTCTGCCGCAGGTGACTTCCCGTTGCCAATGGGAAAATCCCGCCAATTGGGGAAACCAGCCGCGTTCCAGCCCCCATTCCACCAGGCGATTGGGGAGGCCAGTGTTGATCCCTACCCACACCTCCCCTACTTGGATCATCTCCCAGGTGTAGGCCAGCTTGCGCTGGGGATGGGGGTGGTAGGAGAGGTACACAGCTGCCCCCACCTGGCAGACTCCCGTCATCGGGCCAGTGTTGGGGCAGTGGGCAGTTACCTGTTGCCCGTCCTCTAGTTCCACCTCCGCAAAGAAGCGTTTGTAGCGGCTGCGCAACACCCCTTTGTGGAGGGGAGTGGGGAAGCGATAAGAGAGCAGACCTCCCTGCCCAGGCTCGGCTAAGTATTTTTCTTTAGGATTTTGGAAGTCTTCCAGGGGGAGGTGATCTTCTACGCTAGGGTAATGGCGTAAGCTAGGGCCCTGCTGTGCCAATGCCTTGCCCTCCTGACCCTTGGCAATATTCTACTTTCTCTACCCCTTTGCCAAAACTTGGAGAAGAAAACTCGAATGTTGCGTCTTGATCCTGAGCCTGGCTTTCAACTTCCGGAGCCTTTCCAGGACAACCGCGGGCGCGTAGCCATCTTCATTGACGGGGCCAACCTCTTCTATGCTGCCCTGCAGATGGGCATTGAGATTGACTACACCCGCCTCCTGAAGACGCTCACCGGTCGTTCTCCCCTTTTGCGCTCCTTCTTCTACACCGGCGTTGATCGCAACAACGAAAAGCAGCAGGGGTTTTTGCTCTGGATGCGCCGCAATGGCTACCGGGTGGTTACCAAAGAGCTAACCCAGCTCCCGGATGGATCCAAGCGGGCCAACCTAGATGTGGAGATTGCCGTGGACATGTTGTCGCTGGTGCGCTGGTATGAGACAGCGGTGCTGGTGAGCGGCGACGGCGACTTGGCCTATGCCGTCAATGCCGTTAGCTATCAGGGAGCACGGGTGGAGGTGGTTAGCCTGCGCTCCATGACCAGTGATCAACTCATCAACTTGGCGGATCGCTACATCGACCTAGAATCCATCAAGGACTACATTAAGAAGACCAACCGACCTTCCTACCTCTACCGAGGAGGGCTCAGCAACGACGAAGAGGACGAGGGGTAGTTTGCCGCCAGCCCCCTGGCCCGGGGGAAAGCGTTACGGCGATGGCCAAGAAAAGGGGATTCAAGTCCCGTCCCTCCGGCGGCGCTGTTGGCTTGCGTGGGCTGGAGCAAGCCGGTAGGGGGGGAGGAGGTCAAGAACTGGCCGGGATCCCTTGCAACAGGTAAACGGGGTTGAGGGGGGCAAAACGAGTGCCCTCCGCCAGGGCTGTTGAGCGGGAGATCTGGACATGCTCCAGCCGCACCTGCCAGCCCCGTGAGCGCAGCCACTGTAGAGCTTCGCTGCAGGTTTCCAGGGTGGCGAAGTTGGCCACCAGGATTCCTTCAGGCCGCAAGCGGGCCGCCACTACGGGCAGGAGCTGGGGGATCCCTTTGCCACCTCCCCCCAGCAACACCCGATCCGGATCCGGCAGGTCAGCCAGCGCCTGGGGCGCTGCCCCCGGGATCACGTGCAGGTTCTCCAGGCCGAAGCGTTGGCGGTTGCGCTGGATAAGACAAATGCCTGTGGCATTGCGCTCAATGGCATAGACCTGGAGCTGGGGCGAGAGGCGGGCAATCTCTACAGCCACCGAGCCGGTGCCGGCCCCGATGTCCCAAACTACTCCCTGCCGTGGCAGCTGCAGCGCCCCCAGGGTGAGGAGGCGGATGGGCTGTTTGGTGATTAGGCCGGGCTGGTCGGGAAAGGTGTGGAACTGATCGTCGGGGATCCCGACTAGGGGCCAGCGACGGGGATCCGGTTCCGACTCAACGCGCTGCAACACTACCAGGTTGGGGCTGGGGAAGGTGGAGGCTTTCCCTGCAAGGAGGGGCACAATCTGCTCCTGGGGGGATCCCAGTTGGCTGCACACCCAGGCCTGGTAGCGCACTGGCAGCTGCAGGTCGGCAATGAACTGGGCTAGGCCGGCTGGCGTGTGCTTGGGATCGGTAAGCACCACAATCACAGGGGATCCCTGTTTGAGAACGGGTTCCAACAGCTCCATTCCCCGTCCGTGCAGGCTGAGGATGGTGGCCTCCTGCCAGGGGATCTGCAGGCGGTTGAGGGCCAACTGCACTGAGCTCACCTGCGGGTAGAACGCCAACTGCTCCCGTGGGAAATACTGGGTCAGCAGGCGCCCAATTCCAAAAAACAGGGGATCCCCGCTGGCCAACAAAACCACCGATCCCTGCGCTAGTTCCTTCTGCAGAAGCGGGATCCAACTTTCCACCGGTCCAGTAAGCCAGACCTTGCGAGCGGGATGGTCGGCAAAGAGCTGCAGCAGGCTAGGGGGCCCGGCCAGGGTTTGGGCTTGGGAGAGAGGCCGGATCCCCCAGGAAGCCACGGAGCCGTCCCCCGCTACGCCTACCACTGCCAGCTGAGGTGGCCGGTCAGCCATTGGGCGTTCGATAGGTGGATTGGGGGAGTGCAGACGTAGCTCCAATTCTAGTGGGTTGAGGAGGGGAGGCGGCGGGCGGCTAGCAGTAGAGCATTGACAATGGCGGCAGCCACCGGGGATCCACCCTTGCGGCCCTCCACCCGAATCTGGGGGACATCCGTTTGGGCCAAGGCTTGCTTTGCCTCCTCCACGGCCACAAAGCCTACCGGCACCCCAATCACGAGGCTGGGCCGGAGCCGCTGCGCGCGAATCTCCTCCACCAGCGCCAACAAGGCGGTGGGGGCATTGCCAACAACAAAGATGGCCTCCGGGTAGCGGCGGGCCACCTTAATCATCCCCTGAGCAGCGCGGGTTTGCCCAACTGCAAGGGGCTCTTCCACCCAGTCTAAGGCGCAGTGGAGCGGGATCCCCTGAGCCTCAAGGCCCGCTTGGATCCCGGCGGCCACCATCCTGACATCCACCACCACCGGCTGTTTTTGCCGCAGGGCCGCCAGCCCCGCCTCAACTGCCGTGGGGCTGAACACAAAGCGATCCCGCAGCTCGAAGTCAGCGGTGGCGTGGATGGCGCGGCGCACAATCTCATAGGGGATCCCCTGCCAGGGGTGGGGACCGATCTCTTGGTCGATCTGGCGAAAGCTGGCCGCCGTAATGGGGTCTATCCAGTCTGTCTCCTCGCTCATCTCAAGGCACCCCGACGCAGTCGCTATGATGGGTCTATCCACTCTAGCAGTGGGGCTTTTGTTGTTAACTTGCTCCTCCCCTAGACTTGAAATGCCCTCTCCCCCCCAAGCAGCTGACACCAGGGATCCCCTCTCGGGCTTGCCTCGCTATGGCCATTCCCAAACTTGGGTCTGGCGGGGCTGGCCCATTCACTTCACCTACACTCCTAGTCGCGCTCACACCCCCACTGGCCAGGTAAACTTGGTGGCGGCGCCGGCCCTTCTAATCCATGGCTTTGGAGCTTCGGTAGGCCACTGGCGCCACAATATCATCCCCCTGGGAGCGCAGCGCTCTGTCTACGCCCTCGACTTGCTGGGATTTGGGAAAAGCGCCAAGCCGGAGATCGCCTACAGCGTTGACCTGTGGGTGGAGCAGGTGTACGAGTTTTGGCACGTCCACATCCAGCAGCCCCTGATCCTGGTTGGCCACTCCCTGGGCGGGCTGGTGGGGGTGATTGCCGCTAGCCGCTATCCCCAGATGGTGAAGGGCCTGTGCCTGATTAGCTGCGCCGATGGGCCCCACCCCGAAGAGTTGCCCCCTCCCTGGGATGTCCTGGTGCGAGCCCTCTGCGAAGGGATCCTTGCCTTGCTGGGGTGCCCGCTCACCTATCCCCACCTCTTTCATTGGCTGCGGCAAACTGAGGTACTGCGGGCCTGGATCAAAAACGTCTACAAGCGGGATGAGCAGGTGGACGACGAGCTGGTGCAGATCTTCCAAGCGCCAGCTTTTGACCTGGGGGCAGCCCATGTGTTCTTGGACAGCCTCAGGGCCATCCTCTGCCGCCGCTTCGACAGCCCCAGGCGCCTCCTGCCCGCCCTCAAAATGCCCATTCTCCTCCTCTGGGGTCAAGAGGATCCGGCGGTGCCCAGTTTTTTGGCGGATCAGTTCAAGCGCTGGCAGCCGGCTCTTACTTTGGTGAAGCTGCCAGGGGTAGGCCACTGTGCCCACGACGAGCTGCCCCACTGGGTCAATGCCCTCCTCAGTGAGTGGGCGGCCAGCCTGGAGACCCCTACTAGCCTGCCACGCCGTCTGTCTAGGGATCCCTTCTTGGCCTAGCTAGCCGATTGGGCCAGGAGCAGCGGGAGTATGCCAGGATAAAAAGTGCCGCTTTGCGGCCTAGGGGAGGCCGCTTTCTTTTCCCGGAGCAGCAAGATGGCAGTTTACGAAGGGAATTTTGTTCAGACAGGCGATCTGCGTCTAGCCATTGTTATTAGCCGGTTTAACGATTTAATTGTGGGCAAGTTGTTGGAGGGGTGTCAGGATGCCCTGAAGCGGCATGGCCTAGATGTCAGCCCCGAGAGCCGCCAGGTGGACTACTACTGGGTGCCTGGCAGCTTTGAGGTGCCGCTGGTAGCCCACCAACTGGCCCAGTCCCGCCGCTACGATGCCATCATTTGCCTGGGGGCGGTGATCCGGGGGCAGACCCCCCACTTTGACTATGTGGCGGCAGAGGTGGCCAAGGGGATCGCGGCAGCAGGCTTCCGTACTGGGGTGCCGGTCATTTTCGGTATCCTCACGGCCGACACCCTGCAGCAGGCGCTAGAGCGGGCTGGGATCAAAAACAACAAGGGCTGGGAGTACGCCATGAGTGCCCTAGAGATGGCTACCCTTATGCGGCAGGTGGCTCCCCTTCTCCAAGAGAGCAGAAACGGCGCCAGCTCTCGCCCTCCCTTGCCTGGGCCAGCAGAAGCTCTGCAGACGGGAGCCGGCTGGGAGAGTGCTGCCTACTAACGGCGGGTAAGCCGCGTCAGCACCTCGTTGGAGCGCTGCACAAAGGCCCGCGCCGCTGCTGGGTCGAAGCTCTTCTGGGTAATCAGCGCTAGGTCATAGATGTGGTTGCAGATAAGGTTGACCAGCTCTGGATCCCGCCCCTCCTCGGCCAAAGCTTGCAGGTTTTGGATCAGGGGGTGGGCGGTGTTGAGAACTAGGGTGTGTTCTTCCAAAAACTCCATTGGCTTCTGTTGCAAGATAGCGTTCAGCTCTTGCAGCCGCCGCAGGGTTTCCGGCAGTAGGATCATGGCCGGAACCGACTCTGACTTAAGGGCCTCGGCCCTGATTTGCAGCTTTTCTTTCCCCAGCGCCTGACGGAAAAGATCCACCAGCTTTTCGCTGCGGGTTTTCTGAGTTGTGGGGTCAACAATCTCAGCAGCCTTGTCTTTACTGATCAGGGCTTCATCCAACTCCGAGTCCACCCGCTTAAATTGGATCCCTTCTTCCCGATACTCCCGCTCCAGGAAGCTGCTGAAATGGCTGTCGATCCAGCTATCTAGCATGATGACTTCTAGGCCCTGGGAGCGGTGCAGGTCGATGTAGGCGCTCTGAGCTGCCTCGTCGGTGGCGTAGTAAACCCGCTTGTTCTGTTTCTCCCGCGTGCGCTCCAGGTATTCTTTGAGAGTCACGTACTCCGGTTTATCAGCAGGGGATCCGGCCACTCGGAAGATGAGAATGTCTTTGATCTGGGCAAAGAACTTGTCATTGTTCATGGCCCCAAATTTCATAAAGAGGCTGATATCTGGCCAGACCCTGACGTACTTTTCGTAGTCTTCTCTGTAGAGCTCGTTGAGGCGATCTGCCACCTTTTTGGCGATGTGATCCCCAATGCGCCTAACGGTGCGGTCGTTTTGTAAGAAACTACGGGAGACGTTGAGGGGGATATCGGGGCTGTCGATGGCGCCGCGCAAGGGCAGGAGAAACTTAGGGATAACCTCCTCACAGTTATCCTGGACAAAAACTTGGTTGCAGAAAAGTTTAACTTGACCCTTAGTGGGATCAATATCCGGGCGCAACTTGGGGAAGTAAAGGATCCCTTGCACAATGAAAGGATAGTCTGTGTTGATGTGGACCCAGAAGTGAGGATCCTCCTGGAAGGGATACAGATAGCGGTAAAACTCTAGGTAGTCTTCGTCTTTAAGTTCTGAAGGAGGAATTTTCCAGAGAGGCTTTTGCCGGTTGATAACCTCTCCGTTGAGCTTGATGGGAACAGGAATAAAGTCGCAGTACTTGCGCACCAGTTCGCGGATGCGGCCTGGGTCCAAATATTCCTCACTATCGGGGGTTAGGTAGAGGGTAACAGTGGTGCCGATGGCAGAGCGTTGGGAAGATGAGAGGGTAAAATTGGGGCTGCCGTCACAGGACCATTTCACAGGGGTGCTGCCAGGCCGGTAGGAAAGGGTGTCGATCTCCACCCGCTGCGCCACCATAAAGGAAGAATAAAAACCCAGCCCAAAGTGACCAATGATGACCTGGTCCGCCCCCTTGTCCTTGTACTTTTGAATAAACTCTTCAGCGCTGGAGAAGGCCACTTGGTTGATGTATTTTTTCACCTCTTCGGCGGTCATGCCGATGCCAGTGTCGCTTACGGAGAGGGTCTTGGCCTCTTTGTGGAGCGAGATGACAATCTCTGGCTCTGGGGGATCCGTCACTTCGCCAGCCAGCTTGGCCATTTTCAGCTTGGCAATGGCATCAGCAGCGTTGGAGATCAGCTCCCGCAAAAAGATCTCGCGATCCGAATAGAGAAACTGCTTGATGATGGGAAAAATGTTCTCCGTGTGGACCGTGATAGCTCCCTGTTCCAGGACGGTCATAGGCAGGTTGCCACTTGAACCAACTTAGAACCAGCTTAGTTCCAATCTACCAAGAAAACTAAGCCTCAAGCCTCACCCTCCTGGTATACGCGGTTTGCCTTCCTAGGGCCTAGTAGGACAGCTTTGGACGCTGCTGTTTTAAACCCAGCACGCTAGCAACTGTTTTTGTGTCCCTAGCGCCAGGAGGAAAACTGGGATCCCCCTCGACAATTGGCACCCAGATCAACTGGCCCTAGAGCTGAGCTCCTCTATGCTGGCTCTGGCCCTGGTTTATCTCGAGGGCAAGCTGCTCTGCCCAATCTTGACCCAGACGAATGGTGATGTCGGAGTTGAGAACTCCCGTGGACTCCACCCGCAGCTCTCCTAGCCCAATGGCAGCGCGAACCTGCATAGCTCCCTCCCGATCCCCACTTTGGGCGAGGATCTCCGTGTGCGGCAACACCTGGGGGCTGTCTTCGACGGCAAAAGCTTGGGTGTAGCCCTGTCTAATCAGTTCTTGCACCATGCGGCGGGCCATCCCCGGCTTGCCGGTAGCGTTTTGCACAGCTATGCGCAGGTGTTGCGGCGGGATGGGGGCCACTTCTGCCTCCAGGCCAAAATGGGTGGCGGCCACACGGCGGATCCCGGCTAGATCCGGCAGCCAGTAGCTGGTGGCAAATTCTCCTGGTTGGCTGAAGCGGCCCGGCAACAGGAGGAAATCAATGCGATCCCCGCCGTAGGTGAGAAGGAACTTGGCCAAGCTCAAGACTTCTTCCCAAGTAAGGTTGGTATCCAGGTGGGTACGGACAACCTGCAAAACCTGCGGGATGCGCGGCCAGACGGCAGGGGAAAGCAGTTCCCGGCTGAGGGCCCGCAGCAGCTCCTGTTGCCGTTGCACCCGGCCGATATCTCCCAACCCCAGGTGGTCGCGGCGAAAGCGGGCAAAGTGTTGGGCCTGTTTCCCGTTGAGGCGGTGCCAGCCGGGTTCTAGGTTAATAAACAACTGCTGCGTGCGATCCACGTACTGCATGGGCTCCGGTACGTAGACCTCCACGCCACCCACTGCGTCGATTATGGCTTCCAGGGCCTCAGTATTGAGGCGGACGTAGCGGTCAATCGGGATCCCGCCCAGCAACTGGCTCACCACCTGAGCGGTTAGGGCAGGGCCTCCCACCAGGTTGGCGGCGTTGATCTTGGCCACGCCGAAGCCGGGCAAGCGCACGCGGGTGTCGCGAGGGATCGACAACACGGTAATCCGCCGCTCCTGGGGATCAAAGCGAGCAAGAAGGATGGTGTCGGAGCGGCTGTTAAAGCGTGCCACCCCCGATCCCGAGAGGGTGGGATCTGGCTTGTCGGTGCCAAGGATGAGAATGTGCAGGGACTGATCCAGGGCAGCAGCCCGCAGGGCATCCGGTCGGAAGACTGCCTGGTCCTCAGCACTTAGAGAAGGGGGGAGAACCGGACGGGGCAGCATGGCCGCCAGGAAAGCCCCTGCACAGCCGGACACCACAGCCGTAACGACCAGCAACGGCCAGAGGATCCCTTGGCGAGTAGCCTGTTGAGGAGCGCTGCGGATACGGTCGGGGCGGGGTGGGTAGTGAAAGGAATACATCAAGTCAACCCTGGCCTTGCGAGCACGTCCAGGAAGAGAGCTACTGTCTAGGTGGTGTTCCAACCACGCCAGCCCAAGGCCATGTTACCCTATTTGCAACCTCCAGAACTGTCTGGGCCTCTGGAGCTTGGGAGGGTAAGACTGCGGCAACGGCTGCTGGAGCTAGAAAAGCCAGCGATCTACCTGTGGCTAGAGGAGGTGCCCCCCTTGGAGGCGTTGCTCCCTCAGCTTGACTTGCTTTCCCTCGAGGAACGGCAGCGGGCAGAGCAACTGCACCTGTTGGAGGATCGGCGCCGTTTCCTGGCTGGTCGTCTGTTGCTGCGAACCTTGCTCAGCCGCTACACTGGCATTCCGCCCCAGGACATCTCCCTTGACCGCACGGCTAGCGGTAAGCCCTATTGGCGGGATCCACCCCTACCGCTGCAGTTCAACCTCAGCCACTCCCAGCAGGGGATCCTGGTGGGCTTGACGCTGCAGCGTCGAATTGGTGTGGACTTGGAGCAGATCCGACCCGTGCCTTATTGGCAACGCATTGCCCAGCGCTATTTTTCCGCCGCTGAGCAAGCCCACCTCCTCGCCTGCCCACCGCCAGAGCGGGACGCAGTTTTTTTGCAGATGTGGACCCAAAAAGAGGCTCTCCTGAAAGCCATGGGCGTGGGTCTGGCTGGTGCCAGAAGGCTGGCCAGGGATCCCGATCCCGCCTGGCTAGTCTTGCCTCTCCGGGTTGCCGAGGGCTACGTTGCGGCTGTAGCCATGGAACAAGGCAAGGGAAGCGCTGCAGCGGCACCCCCCACTCTGTGGCTTAGTCAAGGGCTGCAGGGCGCAAGCCAGGAGCTGGTGGCAGTCCAGCCCGCTGCCAGGGCAGGTCTCCCGTCTTTCTCTTGAGCTGCTATCTTGGGGTTTCCAGGGTGTTGGTTAGTAGTGGTTATGCTGCGTGGGCTGCGCTATCTCCTAATCCTGAGCTGCTGTCTGTGGATGTTGAGTGGCGGCCTCCTTTGGCCGGCCTGGGGGCGGGATCTGTCACGGCAAACGCCGCAGGACAAAACGGTTGAGCTGGGCACGGCCGACAACCAGTTGGTGTTTGTGCCTAAGGAGCTTTTTTTTCGCAACGGCAACCTCTACCGGTTGCGTTTGAGCAATCCCAGCCAATTGAAGCACTACTTCAGCGCCAAAGACTTTGCGGATGCTGTTTGGACGCGCAAATTGGAGGTGGCTGGGGTAGAAATTAAAGGACAGATCCGAGAAATTGAGCTCAAGCCAGGCGCGGCAGTGGAGTGGCAGTTTATCCCCCTCAAATCTGGGGTTTACTCCCTGGTTTGTACGATCCCTGGCCACGCTGAAGCAGGCATGATTGGCCAGATTACCATTGGTGACTAGGCGGTTCCCGGGGCTGGCCGGTTAAAGAAGAGGCTGCCAGGCAAATTGACGAACAATCCCTTACCACCTATGGCGCAACGCTGGACGGGACAACCGCAGGCGCCGTCTGCTCGCAAAGCCCGGCCCTCCCTTTCTGAGCAACTCCTTGGCCACCTGCTGGCGCTGCTCTCCCTCACTGCTGTCCACGGGATCCGCTACTACAACGAGCCACAACTGACCGTCGGCAGTCGCTCGCCGCAGACGTTTATCGCCCCTGCGGCGGCAAAGATTGAGGATGTGGAGGCCACCCAGGCGCGGCAGGCCGAGGCGCGACGGCGGGTGGTACAGGCCCTCAAGATTAACCCTGCTGCCAACGAGAGCATGCGGCAAAACCTAGAGGCCCTCCTGGCTGCAGTGGAAGCCATTCGGCAAGAGGCTGGCCCCTTGCCCTACGTTTCCGTTCAGTTGCTCTCCCTGCCTACCCAGATCTATCTGCGCCAGCTGCCCTCGGAAGAATGGGAGGCCCTGCAAGCGGCAGTGCGGCAAACGGCCATCCGCACTCCCTCGACTGCTCCGCCTTTGCCGGCAAAACCCTCCGAGCGGCCAGAGCAGCTTCCCCCTGATCAGCGGGCCCGGCAAGAGCTCATTGAAGTTTGGCAGCGAGCCTGGCTGGACAGGCCGGCTCCAGAGGTGATGGATCCCTACACCCAACTGATTGCCCAGGTGGAGGCGGCCCAGCAGCGCTATCGGGCAGCCCTGCCGGCTCTGGAACAGCTCACCCCCCCTGTTCCTGCCCCAGTTCTCAACTTAACAGAGGCTGAGTGGCAGCAGCTCCAGAGTTTGAGTCGGCGGGTTTTGGAGCGGGTGCAGAAGCTCGGCATTGTGGATGGGCTGCCGCGCGAAGTGCGGGCTGAAGGGATCCAAGCCCAACTGGATGAGCTGACCTTTCCCGGCAGCGCTGCCCAGCGGCAGGAGCTACAGGGGCTGGTCTATCAGTGGCTGCAACAGGTGCTCATTCCCAACCTGGAGGTAGATCCCCAGCGCACCGAGCAGCGGATTCGTGCCGAGCTGGAAAAAGTCGAGCCCGTCCTGATCTCGGTTGCGGAAAACCAGGTTATCGTGCGGGCAGGCGAGCCCATTACTCCTAAGGCGTTTCTGATCCTGGACCACTTTGGCTTTACCCAGCGCCGGATGAACGGCTGGGGCCTCGTGGGAGTAGCTGGCCTCATGGGTCTAGGCTTGGCTGTCTTTGTGCCGCTGCAGCGACGCCTGAAGCCGGGATTGCGCCGCCGCGATCGCCTGTTGATTCTGCTGCTTTCCTTAACAGCGCCCCTCTCGGCGGCTTTGTCCCAGCTGGAGTTCAACTCTCTACCAGCGGTGGGATTGTTGCTGGGCAGCTTCTATGGGGCGGGGCTGGGCTTGGTGGTGGTGGTAGGCCAGGCGTTGTTTCTACCTCTAGTTTCTGAGGCCACCTTGCTTGGCTTCCTGCCCTTGCTTTCTGCCAGTGGAGTGGCCTGTGCCCTGGCTGGGCGGGCCCGTTCCCGGGAAGAGCTGGCCTTGTTGGGGGGAGGGGCGGCGGCACTGCAGATGCTAACCTATGGAGCCCTCAGCTTGGCTACCCGTGGCAGCCTTGACCTATTGGCCATGGCTTTGGGAGGGGGGATCACGCTGGGGTGGAGCATTGTGGCCCTGGGAGCCAGCCCCTACCTGGAGCGCCTGTTCGATCTGGCCACCCCCATTCGTCTCATCGAGCTAAGCAACCCCAACCGCCCCCTGCTGCGGCGGCTGGCGGCAGAGGCCCCTGGCACGTTCCAGCACACCCTGTTTGTAGCCACCTTGGCGGAACGGGCGGCCCAGAAGCTCAATCTCAACGTGGAGCTGGTGCGCACAGGCACCCTCTACCACGACATTGGCAAAATGCTGCAGGCCCGCTACTTCATCGAAAACCAGATGGGCGGCCTCAACCCCCACACGCAACTGGACGATCCCTACCGCAGCGCTCAAATTATCAAGGCCCATGTCAGCGATGGGCTGCGGCTGGCCAAGCAGTACAAGTTGCCCACCGCCGTCCAGGCTTTCATTCCTGAACACCAGGGAACGATCTTGATTGCCTATTTCTACCATCAGGCTCAGTTGAAAGCGGGAGGCCAGCCGGTTCCTGAGCAGCCTTTCCGCTACGATGGCCCGATCCCCCAAAGCAAGGAGACAGGGGTGGTGATGCTGGCCGATGCCTGTGAGGCGGCGCTGCGCAGCATGACCCTGAGCGATGGCTTTGGCCCAGAGGTACTGGAGCGGGCCAAGGCTGTTATCCGCAAAATTGTCCAGGCCCGTTGGCAGGATGGCCAACTGGTCGACAGTGGCTTGACACTAGAGGATCTGGAGGTAGTGGCCGAGGCCTTTGTGGAAGTTTGGCGAGAGTCCAACCACGAGCGCATCCCCTACCCCAGTTCCCCACCGCTGCCGGAGCCCAACTCTGCCCAGGTCGAGGTGCCCCTATTGATCACCCCTTCGCCGGGATCCTCCTAGAGGCGCTGGGTAGGTGGAGAGCCGTCTAGCTCTAGGGGTTATCCCTCGGTACGATAGGGGATCGTTAGCGCGCCGGTGGCGCGGAGCAGTCTTGCCAAGCAAGGCAGCTGAGCATTTCTGCTGGATCCGCGCTCCAGCTCCTGCTTGGGATGCTTTTCGGTGTTTTTTGGGGTGGTCGGCTGAATGCCTCATGGAGCTCCTGCTTCGTCCAACCAGCTGCAAGTTTCGGCAGCCCCTATTCAGATCCCGCCTCTGTCTCAGCCCAGCCCTGTGCAACTTTCGCTGGTCATCCCCACCTACAACGAGGCCTCCAGCATAAGCAGCCTAATCCGGCAGGTGTGTACCCATCTGGACAAAATCCTGCCTGGGGCCTACGAGCTAATTGTGGTGGATGACAATAGCCCCGACTACACGGCCAAAGTGGCCCAAGAACTGCAAGAAGAATTCCCGCAACTGCAGGTTATCTGCCGCCACCAGGAACGGGGCCTGGCTACCGCCGTGTTACGGGGATGGCAAGTTGCCCGCGGCGAGGTACTAGGGGTGATGGATGGCGACTTGCAGCATCCGCCAGAGATCATCCTCAAGTTGTGGCCTCCTATTCAGCAAGGGGCAGACCTGGTGGTGGGCAGCCGCTACGTGGAGTCGGGAGGAGTGAGCCACTGGAATTTGGGCCGGCGCCTCGTCTCTCGGGGAGCTCAAGCCATCGGGCTGGTTTTGCTGCCGGGGATCTTCAGGCGGGTGTCGGATCCGCTCAGTGGCTTGTTTCTGGTCCGACGCCAGGCCATTGCCGGGATCCCCCTCAGTCCCAAGGGCTATAAGCTCTTGATCGAGGTGCTGGCGCGGGGCCGGGTGAAAACCATTGCTGAAGTCGGCTACGTCTTCCAGGAGCGCCAAAACGGCGAGAGCAAAATCCAGCTGCAAACTTGTCTTCAGTATCTCCACCATCTCATCCACCTGCGCTTCTCGCTGGGACAGGTGGGATCCTTTTTGCGCTTTAGCACGGTTGGCCTGTCTGGCACCTTTGTGGATATGACGTTGCTGTATTTGCTCCACGATCCCAGCAACTTAGGGTGGGATCTGGCTATCAGTAAATTCATTGCCTCTGAGGTGGCCATTCTCAACAACTTTCTCTGGAATGACCTGTGGACGTTTCGCCATGTCACCCAGCTACAGCCAGGCCTCTGGAATCGTCTGAAGCGATTGGTCAAGTTTAATGTTATTTGCTTAATTGGCCTGCTGCTTAACTCTTCGTTGTTGATCTTGCTGAGTGAGCACCTAGGCATTCACTACCTGCTGGCTAACTTAATGGCCATTGGCATTGTGGTCTTTTGGAACTTCTACCTTAACGCCAAGCTCAGCTGGCGAGCGCCAAGTTAGACAGTGGCGGTGGCTAGGGGGAATTGGGGCGGATCCCTTCCAGGGCAATGATCTCCTGGATTACCGAGCGAGCCACAGGAGCTGCCGTTGTCGAGCCAAAGGCATCCTCCCCCTTAGGCTCGTCGATCACCGCCAAAATCACATACTGCGGCCGAAGGGCTGGGAAGTAGGCCACAAAACTGGTGATGCGCTTGCCGGGCAAGTAGCCTCCCTGGGGCCCAACTTTCTGGGCAGTGCCCGTTTTACCGCCAATCTCATACCCCTCGATCTTGGCCAATTGCCCGGTGCCAAAGTCCACCACATCCCGCATCTGGATGCGCACTGCCAACGTGGCCTCCTCCGACAACACCCGCACGGGCGTCAGTTGGGGAGGGGCCCAAACCAGAGTGTCGGTATCCTTTTCCACCAAGCCGCGCACCACATGGGGCCGCACCTTTAATCCGCCGTTGGCGATGATGCAGTGCAAGGTAGCTAACTGCAGAGGAGTGAGGGCTATCCCCTGGCCAAAGGCGACGGTGGCCCGCTCCACCGGCACAGTTAGAAACTGCCGCAGGGGTTTCAGGCGACTGGGGGGCTCAAAGGGCAGATCCACACCGCTGCGCTCATTGAATCCTAGCCGTAGAAGGGCATGGTAGTACTGGCGGGGATCTAGCTTTTGCATCAGGTGCACCATGCCCACGTTGCTAGACAGGCGCAGAATCTCGGCAACACTTATCCAGCCATGGGCACCCCGCTGGCGGTAGTCGTGGTTTTGGATGGGCCAGCGGCCAATCCAGATCTGCCCCGCGTCGTAAACCCGTTCCTCAGCAGTGAAGGCTCCCGCATCCAGCCCAATAGCGATATTGATGGGCTTGAAGGTGGATCCCGGCTCGTACAGGTCTGTGACGGCCCAGTTGCGAAAAAGGGCGGGGTCGTACTCGAAGTAGCGGTTGGGATCGTAGGTAGGTTCACTCACCAGCGCCAGGATTTCCCCCGTCTGGGGTTGGAGGACAATCACTGTGCCCCGCAGGGCTCGAAACCGTTCCAGTTGCGTTTTCAGGGCAGCGCGGGCAGCCCGCTGCAGGCGCATGTCTAGGGTCAGTTGCAGCACCGTCTCGCCAGATTGCAGCAGCCCTTCCGGCACCTCAGCAGCCAACAACTGGCCGTAGCCATCTCGAGGAACGGTAACTGGCTGAACTCTCCGCTCCAGCAGTGCCTGTTGAGAATACTCCACTCCCGCCTGGCCCCGGTGGTCTAGATCTACATAGCCCACCACCTCAGCGGCCATCTCCTTTTGGGGATAGACCCGCTGCCGTTCGCTCACCAGCTCCAGACCGTCCAGATACAAAGCCTGAATTCGCTCCGCCACTTCTGGGGCCAGCCAGCGCTCCAGCCGTACCGAGTGAGTAGCCGACAACTGCTGAGTCAATTCCTCAACTGGCCGCCGCAGCAGAGGAGCTAGAGCAGTGGCAATCTCCTGGGGGGTGCGCTTGCCAAAAAGGCGAGGGTGGGCCCAAAGGGTGTAGACGGGCCGATCCACAGCCAAGAGCTCCGCCTGCTGGCGGGCAAGGGAGTGGCGATCCACAATCGAGCGGCGGGGGAGGAAGGGTCGGAGCTGAGCCCGCTGCTGGGCCTCGGCTCGCTGCTTTAGGGTTGGCCCCTGGTGGTGTTGCAAATAGGCCAAACGGGCCCCCACTCCCATCAGGGCGATGGCCAAAGCCAAGCCCACTACCGCAAGGCGGAAGTCCAGTTGTTGGCCTGTTGGGATCTGATCCCCCCAAAGCCGCGCCAGGCGAGCTCCCTCAGCCCGGTGGCGGCGCCAGCGGGCAAGTTGCCGGCTGTTCTGTAGAGGTTGCCGGCCCAAGCCGGCCCTCGACTTGTCCTCCACTGCTGCCTTTGGGTAGATACCACCGTTAGTTTGCCGCCCATCCTCTCTTCTGGCCAGCGTTTTAGCGAGGGGCGGCTACCCTTTAGAGCGGATGTTTGAAAGGGAGGTGGAAGGGAGCTGCTTCCCCCCTGAGCTCGATTAGCTTGCAGTTGCACTTCTTGCAAAGTTTGCCAACGATTTTGGCCAGCCGCGCTAGCCTTTTGCTGGTAGCAGCGGCAGCAAGGACGGCTGCAAGAGAGCTGTCTTTGTCGAAGACCTGCGCAATAAGGACCGACCTGCTAAGCCGCAGCAGGGGGCTAAGTTGTCCAAGCCTTGGCTCCTGCGGGGGGCTTCTAGGCCGCGTGGTTCAACTCTACGATGGCGCTAGCCTAGGCCTTTGCTCATCAAGCAAGTGGGCCTAAGAAACGCGAATCTGGGGCAACCTAGAGGAAAAGCCCCCACAGGGCGCCTGGGGGAAGCTGTGGCCCCAACTCCAAGGCCTACGGCCTACTGAGGCGAGGGGATATTTAAAGCTGCGCCGCACTCTCGGCGGCGGAGCTCCCCACAGCTATAGCCCCAGGCAGGAATGCCGAGGCTTGCGCTCTTTTCTGGTCAGCGGGCTGTAGGTCGTAGCAAGCTAGGGGAGGGCTGAGTTTGTTGAGAACGCCATGCCCAAAGCCTACGCCTCTGCCAGCCTACGCCTTGGCATCGCTGCCACCCTGCTGCTGGGGAGTCTGGCCAGCTGGCGCCAGGATCGCCTCTTGGCGGTGATGGGCCTGGCCAGTGCAGCGGCAATTTCTGCCTTCACCCGCCCAGCCATCTTGGCCTACAACCGCGGTCGCGAACGGTGGCTCAACCGGGATCTGCTAGGGGCCATCCAGCAGCTTAGCCTGGCGCTGCAGCAGGATCCCCGTCTAGCCAATGCCTACCTCCTGCGGGGTCAGGTTCACCTCGAGCTCGGCCAGCTTCCCCAGGCGCTGGCGGACTTCGACCAAGCGGCCCAGTTGCTCCCCCACCGCCCAGAGCCCTATTTCTACCGCAGCCTCATCTGCCAAGCGCAAGGGGATCTGCAAGGGGCAACCGCCGAGTTGACCAAGCTAGTACGGCTGCAGCCCCGTCCTTCCCACCATCTCCGCCTGGCTGAGCTGTACCTGCAGCAGGGATCTCTACCTTCAGCTCTGGCTCACTTGGATGAGGCAATTGCTCGCGATCCCACCTGGGCGCCCGCCTATGCCTGCCGCGCCAAGGTGTACGGCTACCTGGGGGAGTGGGAGGCAGCGGTAGCTGACTGGTCCCAGGCCATCCGCTGGGATCCCTCGCCAGCCCATTACTATTGGCGGGGCGTCGCTTACACCTGGGCTGATCGCTATTTTGAAGCGATTGCTGACTTCAGCCGCAGCCTAGAGGCAGAGCCCGGCCAGCCCTATGCCCTCTACCTCAGGGGCAATCTTCTCTACGAGCTGGGGGAGATCAAGGCTGCCCTCGACGATTACGAGCAGGCCTTTCGCCTAGAGGCCGGCGGCCATCCCCTTGCTCTTGCGGACGAGTACGGTCTCTACGGAAGGGGACTGGCTTACCGCAACCTGGGAGACCCCGAGACAGCCATTGCCAGTTGGCAAGCTGCCTTGCACCTTGGCTGCCAGCGCCACAACCCGGTCCTGCAAGAGCAGGTCCAGCGGGCTTTGCGGCAACTATGAGGATGAGGAGGGATCCTAGGCTGGCGGCTGCGAAATTGGCGTAAAATTCGTACCAGCTCATCGCCCCTCCTTCTGTGGCTGCCGTGAAACACACCCTCAGCGCTCTTGTGCAGGATCAGCCCGGGGTCTTAACCCGCATTGCCGGCATGTTCGCCCGCCGGGGCTTCAACATTGACAGCCTCACCGTCGGACCCACCGAGCGGCCTGGGATCTCTCGCATCACTATGGTGGTGCAGGGAGACGAGCACGATGTGGAGCAGCTAACCAAGCAGCTTTACAAGCTCATCGAGGTTCTAAAAGTAACGGATATTACCCACGTCCCCTGTGTAGAACGGGAGCTGATGCTGGTCAAGGTCAATGCCAGCATTGAGACCCGCTCTGCCATCCTGGACGTGGCGCAGATGTTCCGGGCCCGCATTGTGGATGTGGCGGAAGAGTCGTTAACGTTGGAAGTCACCGGCGATCCAGGCAAGATGGTGGCCATCATTAAGATGTTGACTAGCTTTGGCATTCGGGAGATTGCCCGCACCGGTCTAGTGGCTCTCACCCGCGAGTCAGGGGTCAATACTGAGTACTTGAAGCAGCATCCCAGCGCTGCTGTTGTCTAGCGGGCTTGGCCAAGACAGGGGGGAGTTGGAGATGCTAAAAGAAAGGGCCACGGTAAGTTGCAGGCGTTGCCGGCTGAGTCTTCTGGCCATTGTTTTGTTGGGGCTCCTAGCAGGCTGTGCTCCCAGACCACCCAAGTCGGTGGTGCAACAGGCCTTGGCCTACCAGCTGACTCACCTGGCGGGGCCGGTTGCCTCGTTGGTGGGCAGCGATCGCTTGGCAGACCATCTGGAAGTGCAAGATGTCCGCATCCAGCGGGATCGCCGTGAGCCTTTGCTCTTGACTTCAGGAGAAACCCTGGAGGGCCACCACCTCAGCGGCACCTACACCCTCCTTGTGAAGCCACCGGGATCCCGCCGACCCTACCGCCGCAAGGGGGATCCCTTCCAGCTCACCTTGGCCCGTCAAAAAGTCAAACAGGCAGAGTCCCAGGGCCCAACTGAGCAATGGCTGTTGGCCTATGCCTCTGCCGGTGGCAAGAGGTGGGAAGTCGTCAATTTCTTGCCCCAGCCAGCGCCACCGTCAGAGGTGTCCCCTGAGGAAGCAGAAACACCCTCTTCTGGAGCCTCAGCGTCGTAACCTCGCCTAGCGCAGCGTGGCTGCCCCCCAAACAAACAGCCCATCCACCACCAGGGTATTCAGCACTGCTCCGGCAAAGGCCCAGTGGTGCAGTCGCCGGGATCCCTGAATGACCCCCAGGCCAACCCCAAGGAGCAGAAGGCCCAAGCCAATGCCCCAAGCCATCCCCAAAGGGGTGGCCACTTTGTCGAGTGCAGCCCTAAAGGGGACGGCCGCTTGCTCCAGCCGCTCCAACTGCATCGCCTGCCGCCACTCCGGCCCTAGCCCTAGCAAGTGAATGTAAAGATCTGTCACTGCCGTGCCCCACAGGGAGCCGAGATAAAACCAGGTGCCGATGCGGGCAAAGCGTTGCCGTGCCCCCCACCAGACAATGGGGATCCCTAAAGCTTCCACCGGCATGTGCCAGAGGGGCTCCCAGCGCAGCCAGCCCCAGTAGAGGGAGCCTGCTAGCCAAGTCAGCGTGAAGCCATAGAGCAGATCCCCCCAGATGCGGGTGCGGGGCCGTGAGTAGAGCCGCAAGCTAAGGCCCAGCCAGCCTACAGCCATCGCCAAGCTCAGCCAAGGGGCAGAGCGCACCAGGGGCGCTTCCACAAAAACGGGTAGGCCCACCAGCATAGCCGCCGCTCCTCCAACGGCGTGGTGAGACCTAAGGGATCCAAAACGCTTCTCCGCAAGAAGGGGTAAAAAAGGTAGAGAAGGCAAAGCGCGATATTAAGAAACTTCACAGCAGTTAACATAGCACCTTTTCTGCGCTTTCCTCCGCCTAGTGGGTCCTAGCAGCCCTCGCAGCAGGGATCTTGGCGGGTCGAGGCGGCCTGAGGTTGGCATGGCCTCTCCAGAGGTGGCAGGGTGGAAAGGAAGCTGCTGGCTAGAAGAAATCCTATGGACTTGCTGTTGGCCGGAGATATTGGGGGTACCAAGAGCAGCCTCAGCCTCTTCGATGCCCAAGATCTCAATCACAGCCTCTACCACCGCCGCTACGCCAGCCAGAGCTATCCCCACCTCACCCCGCTGGTGCTGGAGTTTCTGGCCCAGGCGCGGCAGGAGCTGGGGCGAGATCCCCAACCGGTTGCTGCCTGCTTTGCTGTGGCTGGCCCAGTGATGGAGGAAAAGCAAGGGGATGGGGGCCCACAAACGGCCAAAATCACCAACCTGCCCTGGAGCCTGCACTCAAGCCAATTGGCCGTAGAGCTGGGGATCCCGCGCCTAGCTTTGATCAACGACTTCAGCGCCGTAGGCTATGGCGTGCTAGCGCTGAGGGAGGGGGAGCTGGAGACTTTGCAAGCGGGGGAACGGCAGCCGCGGGCGCCCATTGGAGTCATTGGAGCGGGCACAGGGCTGGGGCAGGCCTACCTCACCTGGGGAGAAGGTGGCTACCAGGTCCATGCCAGCGAGGGAGGACATGTGGACTTTGCCCCGCGCACCCCTCAGGAATGGGAGCTGCTGCAGTACTTGCAACAGCGATACGGGCGTGTCTCCACCGAGCGGGTGGTCTCCGGCCAGGGGATCGTAGCCATCTACCAGTTTTTGCGGGATAGTCGCTGGGCCCAGGGAGAGGAGCAAGTGTTAGCCCAAATTGCCGCCTGGGAAAAGGGGGCCGGTTGGATTGATCCAGCCGCTGAAATTGCCAATGCCGCCCTGGAGGGACGGGATCCCCTCGCTAGGGAGTGTTTGCGGCTGTTCATTGGCCTCTACGGAGCGGCTGTCGGCAATTTTGCCCTGCACCTGTTGCCCCGCGGCGGCCTCTTCCTTGCCGGTGGGATTGCCCCCAAGCTCTTGCCCCTGTTGAGGCAGGGGGAGTTTCTGGCAGCCTTTTTGGATAAGGGGCGAATGCGGCCACTGTTGGAGCAGCTGTCGGTGCAGGTGGTGGTCAACGAGCAGGTGGGTTTGAGGGGGGCTGCCCGCTATGCTGCTACTTTGCTGTAGGTGACCCCCTCTCCCGCGGGGGGAGGTTTAAGCAGGACAGGAACTGGCTGCCCTGCCTAGGGCCCATTCCCCCTGGCAAGGGTCCTCTTTTCTGCTGCCAAAAACAGTTGGGCCCGCCAAAAGCAGGCAATGGATTTGCTGTCCAAATCGAGGCCAAAACTGGCCCTTTCTGTAAGTTCATCAGGAGAAAACTCGACAACAGTAATGTCTTCGTCTTCATCCCTAGCGGGAGGAGAATCCAGCACTTCCAGATCCCGCGCTAGATAGGCATACATAATCTCGCTGGAATAGCCGGGGCAGAGATAAAATTGGCCGAGCGAATCCCAGCGGTGAGCCCGCAGGCCAGTTTCTTCTTCCAGCTCACGGCGAATGGTTTCGTCCGGCTGTTCCCCCGGCTCGACAGTACCGGCAGGAAATTCGTAAAGGTAGGAGGCGACAGCAAAGCGATACTGGCGAATGCAGACAAACTTGCCTTCGGCAGTCACTGGCACGGCCACCACGCCACCGGGGTGGATGAGGTACTCCCGCTCTCCCTCTGTCCCGTTGGGAAAGCGCAAACGCTGGCTAACAAAGGTGTACTTGTGGCCTTGAAAGCGCAGGCGCTCGCTGAGGATCTGCGATGGAACTTGCATAGCCAAGATTTCCTAAAGGTAGAGCCGCCCTTAGCCCGGTAGCCTCTGATCCTAGAGCAACTGGGCAGGTCAGAGGGATCCGCTCTGGGATAAAGTCTGGGAAAGCAGGGATCCCAACTTGCAGGCCATGGTTTACCCTCCCTTGAAAGAGTTTCTTGCCCTCACTGGCCAGGGCAACTTCATCCCGGTGTACCAGGAATGGGTAGCGGACTTGGAAACGCCCGTCTCTGCCTGGTACCGGGTCTGCGCTGGGCAGCCCTACAACTTTCTGTTGGAATCAGTGGAGGGGGGGGAACAGGTGGCCCGCTACAGCTTCCTCGGCTGCGCTCCCCAGTGGGTGCTAGAGGTGCGCGGGGACCAGGCCCTGCAAATCCACCGCGACGGTCGGCAGGAGCAGCACCAGGGGGATCCGTTTGCCATCTTGGCCCGCTGCCTGCAGCCCTATAAGCCAGTGCACCTGCCGGAGTTGCCCAGCAGCATTGGCGGGCTCTTTGGCTACTGGGGCTATGAGCTCATTCGCTGGATTGAGCCTAGGGTGCCTATCTATCCCTGGCAGCCGGGAGATCCTCCTGACGCTATCCTAATGCAGGTGGACAGCATCCTCATCTTCGACCAGGTGAAGCGCAAGATCTGGGTGGTGGCCTTTGCCGACACGCGCCAGCAGCCGGCGGAGCAGGCTTACGCCCAAGCTTGCCAGCGGGTGGAAACGTTGGTGCAACAGCTTAGCGCCCCCCTTTCCCTCTCCCACCTTAGCCTTAACTGGAAGCCCCACCTACCGGATCAGATTCCTCCCAGCACCCTCAGCCGCGACGCCTACTGCCAGGCAGTGGAGCGGGCCAAAGAGTACATCCGCGCCGGCGAGATCTTTCAGGTGGTCCTCTCGCAGCGCTTCACCACTCCTTTTGCCGGGGATCCCTTCCAGCTCTACCGCTCCCTACGGCTCATTAACCCTTCCCCCTACATGGCATTTTTGCAGTTTGGCGATCTCTGCCTTGTCGGCTCCAGCCCGGAGGTGATGGTCAAGCTTAGCCGCGTTGGGGAAGAGCGCATTGCCACCGTGCGTCCCATCGCTGGCACCCGTCCCCGCGGCGCCACCCCTGCCGAAGATCGCCAGTTGGAGCAGGAGCTGTTGGCAGATCCCAAGGAGCGGGCGGAGCACGTCATGCTGGTGGATTTGGCCCGCAACGACCTGGGGCGGGTCTGCCGCCTGGGATCCGTGCAGGTGGACGACCTAATGCAAATTGAGCGCTACAGCCACGTGATGCATATTGTCAGCAACGTGGTGGGGCAGTTGGATCCTCAGTACAGTGCCTGGGATCTGCTGCGGGCCACCTTCCCTGCCGGCACGGTGACCGGTGCCCCCAAGATTCGCGCCATGCAGATTATCCACGAACTGGAGAAGTGCCGCCGCGGCCCCTATGCCGGCGCCTACGGCTACTACGACTTTGCTGGCCAACTGAACACTGCCATCACCATCCGCACCCTGCTGGTTCACCGCGGCCGGGTGAGCGTGCAAGCTGGGGCAGGCATCGTGGCTGACTCCGAGCCAGAGCGGGAGTACCAAGAATGTTTGAACAAAGCGCGGGGCATGCTCATGGCTGTAGCCAGTTTGCAGGAAGGCCAGGGTGGCGCAGCTGCGCTCTAGCGCTGCCGCGGACCTCAGTGGGACGGAGTCCTTACTGGAGAACAGGGGCGAGCAACCCAAGCCAAGTACTCCCCTTTTACCTCCAGCCAGCCACCCCCAGGATAGTCGGGGCTGCGGCTACGGCGACCTGCTTTGAGGAGCCGGATCCCCGCTTCCACCTGCTCAAAGGTAGGGTGATGGGGGATCAGCAAAGACAAAAACTTAAACATGACCTGCCGCTGCAGGGCAAGGGGAGCAGCTCGCAAGGGATCCCGTCGCAACCCTGGTAGGGCTGGCTCATACACCTGCGGCCACAGTTGCGCAGCTTGCGCCACCACCAGTTCATGTTCCGCTTTTAGCAAGGTGGCGGCCCGATTCAGGGCTTTTTCTACCTGAGGGTTAAGGTGCTGCTTGAGATAGGGCATCACCTCCAGGCGGATCCGGTTGCGCCCGTGCGCCAAATCTTGATTGCTGCGATCCGGCCAGACCGGCAGTTGGTACTGCCGGCAAAACTCCTCTGTTTCCCAACGGAAAAGGCCCAGCAGCGGTCGCACCAACCAGGCAGAGGTCGGATCCCGCTCGTCTAAACGCCGCTGCCAATCCAGGCTGGCTAGCCCAGCCGCTCCCGTGCCCCGCAGCAGGTTCCACAAGAACGTCTCTGCGCGGTCACTGGCTGTGTGCCCTGTAACCACGGCCTGGCAATTCCAGGCGCGCGCCCATTTATCCAACTGTTGGTAGCGCCAAGCCCTGGCCCCCGCTTCATCCCAGCGGATGGGATCGGCAGTTTCGACGGCGTGGGGGAGGCCCTGCTGGTGGAGCCACTCTTGCAAAAAGTGGGCACAGGCTGTTTCCTCCTCCGACCAGCGGTGGTTGCAGTGCAAGACAAAAATCTGCCAGTTCCAGCGCGGCTGCAGATCGCGCAGGATCTGGAGCAGACAGAAAGAATCCTGCCCGCCGGAAAAGGCCACCAGCAGCCGCTGGCCGGGGCAAAGCAGTTGCCGCTCTCGGATGGCACACTGAACCCGCAGGTGGAGAGGAGAGAGTCTAGCCACGGTGGGGTACTGCTCCCAGGCAACCCGCTTCTAGACTTGCTAGGCTAGGGCCCGCGTGAGATGGGAGGCCACCGTCTGCACAGCTGCAATGCTGCGCTCGTAGGCCATCCGCGTTGGCCCCAGCAAGGTGACCGTCCCCAGGGGCGCCGAGCGACGGCGATAGACCGAGGCGATCACCGTGCAGTGGCGCAGGGATTCCAGCGGATTCTCGCTGCCAATGTAGATGATCACAGGGATGTTGTTGTGGGAGGGATCCCGCTTGGGATCGGCAGAGGAGGAAGGCTTCTTGGCCAGCGGGGCAGAAAGAGCAGCCCCGTCCTGGCAAGCTGGGGTGCTGGCAGCATAGAGCCCAATCATCCCCTGCAGTTGCTCAGAGCCCTCCTCAATCAACCGGGCCACTGCTTGCACCCGCTGCGGCTGGGAAAACTCTGGCTGCCGCATCAGCTCCGTCATGCCTGCACTAAACACAGGCCCCAAAGAGGGCCGTAGATAGCGCTGAACCACCAAATGCAGCAGTTGCTGCAGCCAATGGCTGTAAGCGCGAAACTCTTTGTCCAGCTCTAGCCAGCTCAGGTCTTGCAGCTCGGCAAAGGTCTTGCCCCGCAGCTTGAGGGTGAGAAAGTTGCTAAGTAGCTGCAGCTCGTCTTCCAGATCCTCGTAGCGGTTTTCAGGCCGTTCCGGTGGACTGACCAAGGCTGAATGGGCTTGATAGGAATCGGTAACCACCACCACCATCACCCGAGCTGGTCCTACCGACAGCAACTGCACGTGGTGAATGGCTACCACTGGCCCCTGAGGTGGGGTGATGAGAGCAATGCAACCGCTCACCTGGGCCAAAAGCTGCGCTACTCGCTGGAGGAAACTGTCGAGGTCGTCTCCCAGCTCACGACTGACCTGATCCAGCAACTGCTGCAGCGCCGGATGGGGCTCTGGCTGGGGAGCGTCGTTGGGGATCCCCTCCATGCAGCCGGAGGTCAACAAATCGTTGACATAAACCCGATAGCCAAAGTCAGAAGGGATCCGACCGGCAGAGGTGTGGGGCTGGAACAGCAACCCCGCCTGCTCAAGGGTGGCTAAGTCGTTACGAATGGTGGCTGTGCTTACCCCAAAGTTATACGACTGAGCCAAAGTCTTGGAACCGACAGGTTCAGCCGTCGCAATGTAGCTGCGCACTGTCGCCCAGAGAATCTTCCGCTGGCGGGGAGTCAGTTCGAGTTTCATGGCTACTCAAACTTAGTCAACCCGTATCTCAAAGCAGACTGCTAAGCAACCGGTAAGTTCGCTCGCAACAAACCCATTGAGGGCTGAGATGCCAATCTATGGGATACCAATCTAAACGAAACTTTAAGTCTACCTAATACTCCGTATTGATAATTAACCTGGTCCTCGTGGACTGCCTAGCAAAGGGAGCAGCAGACTCCCAAGAGGGAAAAGCTGGGGTCACCCTAGGTTTTTACCCAGGGCAGCTACCTCTATCCCCTTTGTAACCTTTTGTTCCAAGGTTACTCCAGCAGCACGGCCTTAGCAGCGGCTGACCTTGGGATGACTGCAAGGGGGAAGACACCGCGCCGCATTATGCCTCCCAAAGTGGGCGGCTTAGGGCAACGCCACTGAGGCTTGGATAGGTTCTTTTTCCAGCTCTGGCCAGGGAAATTGGGACCATCCACCTTTGGGAGTTGTCGGATGTCGGATCGCGAGAGCCTCTTGGGGATGGGGGTACAAGGCTTGGGACTTAACCTTTCCGGGCTGGCGCTGTTGGTTGCAGCAGGCACTGCCTTTGGGCCTCTCAGTTGGACAGTGGTGGTGGCGGTGATGCTGAAGCTCATTGGGGATAGTCAACTGCTGTGCGGCTACTGGCATTGGCAGAGCCGGCGGCAAGAGGGAGAAGGGGAGTTGCTGCAAGCAGAGGCAGAGACTTGAGGGATCCTATCGCAGCTGGGCCACCGTTACGCCGGTACCCCCATCCTGGGGATCCGCCGGGGCAAACCTCTGGACACGCGGGTGATTTTGGAGGTAGGCCTGGACGCCGGCCCGCAGGCGTCCCGTGCCGTGGCCGTGGATGATCCAAACCGGGCCAGGAGGGGCTTGGGCAAAGTGCTGTTCCAGAATCGCCTCGGCATCGGCTACAGTTTTCCCCCTTAGGTCAAGGGTGTTGCGGCTGGTGCGCAGGTTCAGGGGAGCAGTGGTGGGCGGAGGGGAGGGAGGAGCTTTGGGGCGCTGGCGCTGTTTGGCCTGATGTTCATCGATGGGATCCAACTGGCCCCGCGGCACCGTGAACTTGAGGATGCCGCTGCGCACCACATACACCTCCCCTTCGACGGCAATGACCTCTCCTGTCTGTCCCAGGCCCCGCAGCCGCACCCGATCCCCCACCTGCGGCACAAACTCGGTGTCCACAGGTAGAGGTGCCGGCAAGTAGCGTTCGCGGATTTGCTGGAGATGGGCGGTTACCTGGCGGGGATCGTCCCCCTGTTGCAGCTTGCGAATGGCGGCGGCTACCTCTTGGCGGGCAGCAGCCAGCAGAGTTTCCAGCCCCTGGCGCTGCTGGTATTCCAGTTGCGCTTCTCGCTCGGCCAGCCGCTGGCTGCGCTCTTGCATTTGGCGGTAGAGGGTCTCTAGCTCTTGGTGCAGGGATCCCACCTGAGCTAGCCGCTCTTCCAAGTGAGCCCGCTGCGCTTCCAACCCAGCAATTACTTTCTCCAGTTGGCTTTCTCCCTGCAGATACCGCTGGGCCCGCTGCAGGATCTCCGGATCCAATTGCAGCCGCCGGGCAATGGCAAAGGCGTTGGAGCGGCCCGGGATCCCCCACAAAAGGCGGTAGGTAGGGGCCAGCGTAATCTCGTCAAACTCCACCGAGGCATTTTCAAAGCCGGGGTGCTGGTACTTGAGAGCTTTTAGCTCGCCGTAGTGGGTGGTGGCCAGGGTAAGCAGGGCTTTCTCTGAGAGATACTCCAATAGCCCAGCTGCCAGGGCAGCGCCCTCCGTGGGATCTGTGCCCGCCCCCACCTCGTCCAGCAAAACAAGGGCCGGCTCTGGACGCGATTGCAGGGTTTGCACAATGCGGCTAATCCGCTGGATGTGGCCTGAAAAAGTAGAGAGGTTTTGCTCCAAGGATTGCTCGTCGCCAATATCGGCATAGACCCCCTCAAACCAGGGCAGTTGGGGTGGATCCTGAGCTGGCAGGAAGATCCCTGCCTTGGCCATCAGCACCAACAGGCCCAGGGTTTTCAAGGCCACGGTTTTGCCGCCGGTGTTGGGGCCAGTAATGACCACAGCGCGGATAGACTCGGAGAGGGTGAAGTCAATGGGCACCACCTCTGGGCCTTTGCCTTCCTGACGGACCTGCCACCAAAGCAAAGGGTGTCTAACCTGGCGCAGGCGCAATCCAGCGGCAACGAACTGGGGACGGTTGCCCTTCAACCACAGGCTATAGCGGGCGCGGGCCAGAGCTAGCTCCAGCCCAACCAGCACCGCTTGCAGATGCTCCAAGTCGGCGGCTACGGATCCCACCTGGGCCGAGAGCGCTGCTAAGATTCGCTCTTCCTCCGCCTGGATCTGGACCTCGGTTTCCCGCAGGCGGTTGCCCAGTTCCACCACAGCGTAGGGCTCCACATAGAGGGTGGCCCCACTGGCAGAGCTGTCGTGGACGATGCCCCGGATCACGTCGCGGTGGGTGGCCTTCACCATCAGCACAAAGCGCCCCTGCCGCTGGCCAATCAGGGTATCCTGCAGCGCCTGGGGGCATTGGCTCATCACCTCCCGCAGGCGTTCTTGGATCTGGCTGTGAAAAAGGCGGTGCTGACGGCGCAAATCGGCAAGGGCTGGGCTGGCGCTATCTCTCACCTCGCCGTGCTCATCCAGACAGCGGAAGATCTCCTGCTCCAGCTCAGGGTAAGTGCGCAGTGTGCTCACCCACTCCCGCAGGCGGGGTAGGTGATCCTGGTCATCGATGAGGCGACGCAGGCGGCGAGCAGCTCCCAGCGTTGTGGCAATCTGGACCAGCTCTTCCCCGCTCAGGATGCCCCCTCGCTCGACCCGTTCCAAGGCCGGCAGCAGGTTGTGGATCCCCTCTAGCGAAACCCCCCCTGGCTGGCTGCAATCCAGCCGCATGGCCTCCTCCGTTTGATCAAGCCAGACCTCACTCTCCTCGCGGCTGCGCCAGGGATCCAGCTCTAGACAGGCGCGGCGGCCTAGGGGCGTAGCAGCAAAAGTGGCCAGATGTTGACAGAGGCGGCGCCACTCCAGTAATTCCAGGGTTTCCTGGCGGAGGGAGGAATCAGGCTCAGAAGAAACCAGGAGAGAAGGGATAGCCGGGGGCATTACTCAGCGATTTGAGGAATACCGAAGACGCAGTTGCTCCATCTCGCGTAAAAACCGCCGCTGGTAGTTGAGAAAGGCGGTATGCCACTCACGGAAGCGCCGCTCGCCATCGCGCACCAACATCTGTCGGTAGTGCTCGGAGTTAAGGCGGGGCCGGGCCGAGTTCATGGGGTGGGGATCAAGAACGCTCTGCTTCCATTGTGGCAGGCGCCGGAGCCAAGGGGAGAAACTCCCGCCTTGCCAGTTCTTCTGCCCCTGCAGGCAGGGGCTTGAGCAGCCAGGGAGGACAGCCTTGCCATACTGGAAGGTGTGGCCTGGTCAATGCTCAACCAGCAACCTGAGACGCTGTGCGCAAACGAGTAACATTGATTTTCCCGCGGCACTTGGTGAATGTGCCTGTTACTTACCGCCTGGCCAAGGACTTCGACGTGGCCGCCAACATCGTGCGTGCTAGGGTGAGTCCCAACGAAGTGGGCACCCTCGTGGTGGAGCTCTCCGGAGATATTGACCAAGTAGAAGCAGGGCTAGAGTGGGTGCAGTCGTTGGGGATCGAGGTAGCCGAACAGGCCAAGGAAATTCAGATTGACCCGGCTTTGTGTGTGGACTGCGGCTTGTGTACAGGCGTTTGCCCCACCGAGGCGCTGAAGATTGCCGCTCCTGACTGGAAACTGGAGTTTCTGCGTAATCGCTGTGTTATGTGCGAACAATGCGTCTCTACCTGCCCTGTCGGGGCCATCAGCACGAGTTTATAGCAATAAGGCGAAGAGCCGGCTAAGCCGACAAGTTTATTCGCTATTACAATGCTGCAATGTAACCCCGATGCGGGCTGGATTGGCACAGGCTAATTTGAGGCAACTGGAGATGCTTTCGACCCCAACGCTCATTGGCTTGACCTATGCTGCCCTAGCAGTTCTCTACCTGCTGGTGCTGCCGTTCTTGTTTTTGGTGTACGTGGACAAGCGCTGGAACTACAGCGGTGCCTGGGAAAAGGTGTTGATGTTTTTCCTAGTTTTGTTTTTCTTCCCCGGTATGGTGCTCGTGGCTCCCTTCATGACGTTTCGACCCAAGCCGCGTTCGATCTAGAGCCCGCCCTTCTGCAACCTACCAGCTATGCGCAGACGGGATGTTCTCGGCATTGGCCTAGCCCTGCTCTTGGGGGGAGGACTTTTCTACGGGCTGTTGCTTTGGGCCGGCTTGGATACGGGCGCGGCGCAGCAGGTGTCAAGCGTGGTGTTTCTGCTGGGGTGCCTGGGCTGGACTGTGGGCTACCTGAAGCGGGTGTTGAGCAGGGAAATGACCCTGAAGGCCCAGTGGGCCGCTTTTGAGAGGCAGCAAATCCAAGAGAAACTTCACTCCCTCTCCCCCGAGGAGTGGCAGGCCTTGCAGGCCGAGCTGGGATCCGAAACCGAAGAGAAAGCTGAGGTTGGTTTGCCCGAGCAAGGCAAGCGCTGAAGCTGCCGGACAAACTGTACCCAAAAATCTGCCGCAAACTGGTGGAGTTTCAGCTACCCGAGCGGCGGGGTCGGTCCAACCCTACCTGTATGGCTAGTTACTGTTTTTCTTGATTGGAAATGCTAGCTTGCGCCCTAGGCAAAGTTGTGAACTGAGGCGAGCCGTTAAGTCGTGCAGGTTTCCCCTTCCCCTTTTGCTCACCTAGCTCTGCTCACCGTGACCAAGACCGTTTTGGTGGCTCAGGGTCAGCCTTGGCAGGCCCAGCTCTGGAAGTCGGTGCTGGAGTCTCAGCGCCATGCCGTGGTGCTGGTTTCTCCTCAGGCAGATCTGGTGGAGGTGGCGGCAACTCATCCTCCGGATCTGATGGTGGTGGATATGACGACGGGGCTGTTTAACCCCTATGCCTTTTGTCGAGAGTGTCGGAGCCGGCTTCCGGATATCCCTGTGATTCTCACTCATCACCCCCGTCGCCGCATTGAGCCGGCAGAGCGGCGCTGGGCCATCTCCCAGGGGGCAGCCGAGGTGATCCCTGGTTTGGCCGAAGCCGACGACATTCTTCACTCCCTCGAGCAAGTTTACAAGGCAGCCAGGTGGCCTTTTCCCATTGACACGGCAGCTCTTCACGCGGTTCTCGAGCAGGCGGGTTTGCGGCCTGAAAAAGACAGCTCCCTTCCTTCCCCGCCCGTTGCACCAGAAGAACGCCAAGGGCAAACGGCTGCGCCCCCACCGGCAAAGTACCGGTTGATGTATCGGGGCCGTCCCGTCGAGTGAGTGGCAAGTGGTTGGCAGGCCCTTATCTGGCGTCTTGCCAGAGAAGACAGGCGCGCGAGTCGGCGTCCCTGCAGTCTGCCTTAGGCGCGCTGTTGGGAAGCGAGTGAGACAGTACCGCCCCGACCGGGCAGATGCCCGAGGCAACGAGCACGGCTGCGCCGGCTGGAGGGTGAACCAGGAACAAGACTCCTCGCCCTTCAGGGCAGGGTTGGGCATCAGGGCAGTACCAGGGCCAGGGTAGAGCCTTGGGATCCCGTCTCCACCAGACGCAATTCTCCTCCATGCGCCTCCAGGATGCCCTTGGCAATGTAGAGTCCTAGGCCTCCCAATCCGCTCGGGTAGTGCTGGCCGGCGATGGAAAGGGGCTGGGCGATGTAGGGCTGGGCCAAATCTTCTAGGGGAGCCGGCAGGCCGGGTCCATCATCCCGTACCTGGATTTGGCGAGGGCCAACAGTCAGCACCACCGCATGGCGGGCATAGCGCAAGGCATTGTCTACGAGATTCACCAGCGCCCGCTCCAGCTCGGCCTCATCGGCGTTGCCCCACCCTTCTCCCTCCACCCGCAGGTCAATCCTTCGCTCTCGAGCCAGGGATCCCATGCGTTCGGCCACCCGTCGGGCTAGGGATCCCAGGTCACAGGGCCGGGGATGCAGGGCAATCTCCCCCCGCTCTAGGCGGTAGGCCTCCACCATCTTTTGCACCAGCGCCAGGTTGCGTTGGTTCTCCTCCAGCATGCGATCCAGCAGGGCAAGCTGCTCCTGGCGACTCAAGGGCAGCTCCTGCTTGAGGGCACTCAGCAGATGCCCGAAGGCAATGAGGGGAGTTTTCAAGTCATGCACCAGCGTAGCTGTGAAAGCCTCCCGCCGTCTTTGATCGCTTTGGATCTGGCGCAGCAGATGGGCAAGAGCCTGCCGTAGGATCAGAACCTCTTGGGGATCCCCTGGGCGGAGCAGCAAAGTCCAGCGGCCTGGCTGGTTAATCAAGGTTTCCAGGTGGGCCAGCTCGCGGGCTAGCAAGGTCAGGGGCTGCAAGAGCAGGGAAGACAAAGCATAGCCCGCCAGCGCTGAGAGCACCGCCAGCAAAGGGATCCACAGCAGCAGCAGGACAGATCCCTCGGGACTGAGCTCTGTGCCGGGCAGGATCCAAGGCACTGACAGGATAAAGACCAGGTTAGGGACAAAGGAAAGGCTGGCAATCACCAGCGCCACCTGAGTGCGCAGGCTGTGGGGAAAGCAGCGACGCCAGAACTCAAGGAGGCGGTATCTCAATGGAGAACGGGAGAGAGGCCTGACTTGAATTAGGCCAGAGAGCGGCAGACGGGTCAAGAGGGCTGGCGAAAGACCGAGGCATTTTCACAGCAAGGGAAAACTCTCCCGCCTCTTCCCAGCAAAAAGTTGCCCCAAGAGCTGGTTGGGTAAGCAGGCTTTTTGGCCAATCGGGGCCCAAGGAGGGTTGAGGTGCTGAGAAAAATTGTCCGGCCTTGCTGAAGGTAGAGGCCCGGCGTTGAACTCCGACCAGCCGTCAACAGGTTGTGAAAAAACCTCTGGGCGTCTTTCCCTGTTTCGACCCCAGAGGCTTCTTCTCTTCACTCCTCACCGCTTTTGAGCGTACTCCCCCCCCTGAAGGGTTGTCAAGCATTTTCCGAGTGGGATCGGCGGGTGGGAAAGCGCGCCAGAATGGCGCTGCCATAGAGGATCATCTGGTGAGGCTGGAGGCACACCCGATCTACCTGCAGCTTGCTCCCTCCCAAGGCCAGTCGATCCAAATCGAGGAGTGTATTCAGGTGGTCGACCAAAGCGCGGCTAAGGGCGCGTCCCTCTTCTGTCTCGCCCTCAAACAAAGGATCGGCCAAGCAGAGGCAGCGGCGCTCTATTACCTCGAGGCGGGCGGAGAAGCCCACCTGAAAAACCCTGCCTTCTCCCTGCTGCGCCTTGGCCCGCAATTGCAACCGCTGCTCTGGGGTGAGGCGCACTTCCACCTGGCAAAATGACAGGGGCTGGTTCTTTCCCTCCACCTGAGCTAGCTTGTTCAGTACAAGAGGGGTGTTGAAGGATTGCGCCAGATCCACTTCGCTCAGCACTACCCGCATCCTGGCCTGTACCGGCTGGCGCAGCTTAATCTGCCCTTGCCAGATTTGGCTAAAATCAATGGCCACGGCACTGCAAAACAGCTCTAGGAGCGAGAGTTGCAGGCCGTTGTACATCTGCAGGTTCTGGCCCACCAGCTCAAAGCTGTCGATCCGCCCCTGCAGCAATTTAGTAATCGGTTCTGCCCGCACCCGCGCCTCCACCCGCCCAGCTTGCTTGAAGAGGGCACGAATGGCAGCACTTACTCCCCGGCTGACCCAGTCAGTAAGCATGGAATGGGGCAGGGAGAGTTCTGGCAGAAGTCCTGTGGCCATAGGGCAAGGTGAAGAGCGCCTACAGGGATCATAACCAATCCATTAAGAAAAGTTACAGCTGCAGCTCCTCTAGGGAGAGCTACGTTCCTCTCGAAGAGCCGAACGGGCTAGGGCCGCAATCCTCTGGTCCGTGGCCCGGGGGAGGTGCAAGTAGCGTCCGCCTGCCAGTTCCGCCAGCTCAGCGCCAAAGCTAGTGGTGACAAAGCGGCTTTGCGAGTCGATGAAAAGCAGCTTTAGCCCCAAAGCGCGAATGCGCAGGGCAATCTCTCGCAATTCTTGCTTGATGTCGACAGAGTCCCCCTCCCTCCGTCCCAGAGAGCGGCTGAGGGGAATATTGGCCCGGCCATCGGTAAGGGCCACCAGCATGACTTGACCCACGTCGCCACTGGCGCGAGCATTCACCCCCAGGCGCACCGCTTGGGTGAGGGCATGGGCCAGGGGGGATCCCCCGCCACAGGGCAGGGATTCCAGACGGCGGCGGGCCAGCTCGATGGAGCGGGTGGGGGGCAGCAACACTTCCGCAGCCTCACCGCGAAAGGCAATCAGGGCAACTTTGTCGCGGTTTTGGTAGGCCTCGGTCAGCAGGCGCAGAGCTGCGCCTTTGGCCGCCTGCATGCGGTTAAGAGCCATGGAGCCAGAGGCATCCACCACGAAGATCACCAAGGCTCCAGCTTTGCGGGCCAGCTTCTTGGCGCGGATATCGCCAGGCTCGACGATGACGGCCCGTCCTGGCTGCCGCAGGCGGCGACTTTTCTGGTAGGGGGCAGCAGCCCGCAGGGTAGCGTCAACGGCGATGCGGGGGTTGGCTCCCTGGGGCAGGATGGGCTTGACGTAGCGGCCCCGGTCGGTGCTAAACACCAAGCTGCGGGATCCCGTTTTTCCCTGTTGGCTTAGCGCTTGGGCAAAGGCCAAGAGGCGCGGGTCAAGGGCCACTTGTTCGGGGTCGAAGAAAAACTCCTGGGGCAGGCTAGGATTTTCCGGCTGGGGTTCTGTCTCTTCTCTGTCTTCCCCCTCCTTGGCGGGCTCTGGCGGCTGAGGATCCGACTGTTGGGATGGGGGTGGGGGAGGCGGCGGCTGGTCGGGGTTGTAGCGGGCGCGGGGCAGCAGCACCAGTTGCACCGCCTGTTGCAGGTCTTCGGCCAAGAGGTGATCCCGTCCCTCCAGCGCCGCCAGGGCACGGGCCGCCCGCAGGGCAAACTGCTCCCCTCGATGGCCTTGGACATTGCCGCGGATGGCCTCCTGCACCAGGTAGTGGATCTGTTCCCGCCGTGGCTTGACCTGGGGCAGCCACTCCCGCGCCAGGAGAATGCGGGTGCGGATTTCCTCCACTTCCGCCTGGTGTTCCGCCAGAAAGGGCTCAGGGGCGTCGACAAATCGAGTTGCCCGCTGGACAATTTCCCCTCGCTCCTCCAGGCTCAGCTCCTGCCCCACCGGCACCACCAGCGCTAGGCGATCCAGCAGGTGGGGGCGCAGGGATCCCTCTTCGGGGTTGTAGGTGGCCACTAGGAGAGGCCGGCAGGGGTGCTGCAGGCTCAGCCCTTCCCGCTCCAGGCGGTTTACTCCCTCTCCCACCACCGTCAGCAGCAGGTTGACGATGGCGTCGTCTAAGAGGTGGATGTCGTCCACATAGAGCACACCCCGGTGGGCGGCAGCCAAGAGCCCTGGCTGGAAGACCGTTTCCCCCTGCTTCACCGAGGCCTCCACATCCACGGATCCCAGCAGCCGATCCTCCGTCACCCCCAAGGGAATCTGGACAAAGGGAGGAGCTATCACTTGGGTAGGGGGCGTTGTTCCCTGCGGGTAGCGGGCCTTGGCCCAGTCCGACCAGGTCTCGGGCCGCGCCGGGTCGTCGTTGCAATAGGAGCCGGCGATGACCTCGATGGGAGGTAGCAGGGCGTGGATCCCTCGGGCCAAAACCGACTTGGCCGTGCCGCGCGGCCCCACCAGCACCACCCCTCCCAAGCTGGGATCCACCGCCGCCAGCAATAGGGCTAGCTTGGCGGTTTGCTGTCCGACGACAGCGGTAAGGGGGAAGGTGCGGGGGGGGGCTAGGGTTGCAGATCCCAGGGGTGACTTAGGGAGGTGGGTCATCGACGGTTAAATCTTGCCAATCTTTTGAGATCTTCCCAGATCCAGGGCAGATTGAGAGCTGTACACAGAAGAATAGCTCGGTAGCCCCGTACTAAGCGCTCCGCGCCGCTGACGCGAATGAGATGGGGAAGGGTTTCTGGATGTCCCTACTGAAGTGCTGCTGTTTTGTCAAACTTCAGCGGCTTGCAATCATCACATGCTTGGTAATCTGATACTCTCGTACCGCTTCTGTCGAGAGATCTTTGCCAAATCCCGATTGCTTGAAGCCGCCGTGGGGGGCTTCCGAGGCGATGGGGAGGTGATCGTTAATCCAGACGGTGCCCACCTCCAGCTCAGCCGCCAGCTTCATTGCTCGTCCAATATCTTGAGTCCACACAGAAGCCGCCAGCCCGTATAGGACGTCATTGCCCAGGCGTAGCGCTTCTGCTTCTTCGCGAAACGAGCTGAGGGTGAGAACTGGCCCAAAAACCTCACTCTGCACGATCTCCGCTTTTTGATCGACATCGGTAATCACTGTGGGTTCGTAGTAGTAGCCCCGGTCAAACCGGGAAGGGATCCGCCCGCCGGTTAGCACCTTGGCTCCCTCGGCTTTGGCCCGCTCCACGAATCCCATCACCCGCTCCCGCTGGGCTGCCGAGACCAAAGGCCCCATCTCTACCCCCGCCTCAAAGGGAGGCCCCACCACCACCTTGCGCATTGCCTCGACAATGGCCTCTTGCATCTGCGCCAGTCTGCTCTCGTGCACATAGATGCGGGTAGCTGCCGTGCAGTCCTGGCCGCTGTTGAAGGTGGCAGCAAAGGCGGCCTTGGCGGCTACGCTTTCCAGGTCGGCATCTGCAAAGACCAGGAAGGGCGCCTTGCCCCCCAGCTCCAAATGCACCCGCTTCAGGGTGTTGGCAGCGGTGCGCATCACCTGCTTGCCGGTGGCGGTAGAGCCAGTGAGGCTAACCATGCGTACCTGCGGGTGCTCCACCAGGGCTTGGCCGGTAGCATCGCCTCCGGTAACGATGTTGACCACCCCCGGCGGGATCCCGGCCTCGGCAGTGAGCTCCGCCAGCCTCAAGGTGGTTAGAGGAGTGGTGGGAGCAGGCTTGAGCACTACCGTGCAGCCGGCGGCCAGGGCAGGGCCAATCTTCCAGACGGCCATCAGCAGGGGGTAGTTCCAGGGGGTAATTTGCGCGCACACCCCCACCGGCTCCTTGCGAAATAGTGAGGTGTAACCCTTGGCGTATTCTCCGGCGCTGAAGCCATGGATGTCGCGGGCGGCAGCGGCAAAGAAACGCAGGTTATCTACCGCAAGAGGCAGATCCCCTCCCAAGCTCACCAACTCATAGGGCTTGCCGGTGTTTTCCGACTCCAGGCGCGCCAGTTCAGCAGCCTGCGCCTCGATCAAATCCGCCAGTTTCCAGAGGGCCAGGGATCGCTCGCCGGGGGTGAGCTTCGACCAGCGGCCATCGGAAAAGGCGGTTTGGGCAGCCTGGACTGCCCGATCCACATCGGCGGGGCTGGCGTCCACCACCTCCGCTAGTTTCTCCCCCGTGGCCGGGTTCTCGATAACCATCAGGTCTCCCCCTTGGCTATCCACCCATTGGCCGTCGATCCAGAGTTTGTAGGCCATGGCCTCTTCTCAACTGCTCGCTAGAAACACTTCTCCCCATTGTGCCGAATCTTGTCCAGCTTGGGGGGCGTTGTCCAGGGATCCCCTCTTTTTCCGTTTCTGTCTGATAAGGTCAGAAGGGAGCTTTCTGCACAAGCGAGGTTGGCGCATGTCTCCTGTGCTGTGGCAAGCCATTGGGTACGCCTGCGGGATCTCGTTGGGGATCCTGGGACTGGTTGCCCTCATCAACTTTCTCTGGCAGCGCCTAGAGCAGCAGGCCGAGAAAGCTACGGCCCAGCCAGCCGAGCCGCCAGCAGCTCCGGAACCTCGTAGCACCTCGGAGGAGGGATCCCTGTCAACATGAATGACACAGTTCGCGTTCACGTTTGGGTGCGCGGGCGAGTTCAGGGGGTAGGGTTTCGGGCTTACACGGAAGCCATGGCCCGCAGCGCCGGCGTCCACGGCTGGGTGCGCAACTTGCGGGATGGCCGTGTCGAGGCGGTTTTTGAGGGATCCCCGGCGGCGGTGGAGGCAATGCTGCGCTGGTGTCAGCAGGGCAGCCCCGGCTCGCGGGTGGAGGGCGTCGAACACCGTTCCGAGCCACCCGAGGGCCTCTCCACCTTTGAGATCCGCCCCACCGTTTGAGGCAGCGGGTCAGGAGCTGGCGACATCCCACTAGAATGGGGAAACCTACCCTTTACTCTTTTGGCCATGACGGTTGCTGCTCCTGCCAAAGTGGAATACGAAGCTGTCATTGGGCTGGAGGTGCACTGCCAGCTCAGCACCCGCTCCAAGATCTTCTCCAGCAGCGCAACGGCCTTCGGCGCTCCCCCCAATACCCAAATTGACCCCATCTGCATGGGCCTGCCCGGTACGCTGCCGGTGCTGAACGAAAAGGTTCTAGAGTATGCAGTCAAAGCAGCTTTGGCTTTGAACTGCACCATTGCCCCTTACAGCAAGTTTGACCGCAAGCAGTACTTCTACCCCGACTTGCCCAAAAATTACCAAATCTCCCAGTACGACCTACCCCTTGCCACCCAAGGCTGGGTCGAGATCCAGCTTAGCGACGGCCGCACCAAGCGCATTGGCATCACTCGTTTGCACATCGAAGAAGATGCGGGCAAGTTGGTGCATGCTGGCAGCGATCGCCTTGCGGGATCCAGCTATTCCCTGGTGGATTTCAACCGGGCAGGAGTCCCCCTCATCGAAATTGTCAGCGAGCCAGACATCCGCAGCGGCGAGGAAGCCGCAGAATACGTGCAGGAGCTGCGCCGCATCCTGCGCTACGCCGGCCTGTGTGATGGCAACCTGCAGGAGGGATCCCTGCGCTGCGATGTCAACATCTCGGTGCGTCCGCTGGGGAGTCAAACCTTCGGCACGAAGGTGGAAATCAAAAACATGAACTCCTTCAACGCCATCCAGCGGGCGATTGAGTACGAGTTCAAACGCCAAGTCAAGGCTTTGGAAGCGGGCGAGCCTATCGTGCAGGAAACTCGCCTTTGGGAAGAAAACAGCCAGCGCACCATCAGCATGCGCAAGAAAGAGGGATCCAGCGACTACCGCTATTTTCCCGAGCCGGATCTGCCGCCCATTCGCGTTACCGAGGTGCAAAAAGCCCGCTGGCAGGCGGAGCTGCCGGAACTACCGGCTGTGAAGCGGCGGCGCTACCAAGAGGTGTACGGACTTTCGGTGTACGCCTCTCGCTACCTCACCGACGAACGCAACACCGCCGAGTACTTTGAGGCCGTGGTTGCCGCTGGCGCTGACCCGAAGGCAGCCGCCAACTGGATGATGAGCGACATTGCCAGCTACCTCAACACCCACAAGCTGGACTACCCCGACATTGCCCTAAAACCGGAAACCCTGGCCGAGCTAATTAGCCTCATCGAGCAGGGCGTCATTTCCAGCAAAATTGCCAAGGAGATCCTGCCGGAGCTGTTGGAAAAAGGTGGCTCTGCCCGCGCCTTGGTGGAGGCCAAGGGCCTGACCCAAATCTCCGATAGCCACCTCTTGGAGCAGATGATTGCCGAGGTGCTGGCAGAAAACCCCGAGCAACTGCAGCAGTATCGCGGGGGTAAAACCAAGCTCTTTGGCTACTTTGTCGGGCAATTGATGAAAAAAACCCAAGGGCGGGCGGATCCTAAGCTAGCCAACGAGCTGCTCAAGCGGCATCTAGACGGGTGAGCTCCTCCTCTTCCGCTTCAACGGGATCTTGCAGTCCCTCCACGAGCAGACACGGGCTGCCCCACCGCGTAGGTGTCCTCGACTCCAGCAGCGCTCACCGCCTCTTGGCGGGGGTGTTTGGATCCCGGCCCTGGCTCTGCAAGGGCAGTGCAGGACTTGTCCACCCCCCCTAGCTAACTCCAGACTTCGGTGAGGGAGTAGCCCAACTCCTGGATCATGCGGCGCAGCAGGGGCAAGCTTAGCCCGATGACGTTGCCAGGACACCCCTCAATCCGCTCCACAAACAGGCTGCCCCGGCCATCCATGGCAAAGCAGCCCGCACAATTAAGCGGCTCGCCGGTGGCCACGTAGGCGCGGATCTCCTCGTCGCTGGGCTTAGCAAAAAACACCCGCGTAACCGCATAGTGGGTGAGGCGGCGGTTCTGCTTCGTGTCAATCAAGGCATGACCCGTGTAGAGCTCTCCCACTTCGCCCCGCATTTGCCGCAGGCGCCGTTCCGCTTCCAGAGCATTGGCCGGCTTGCCCAGGATTTCTCCCTTGAGGTAGAGCACCGAGTCGGCCCCAATGACCAAAACAGGCTCCCGTTGCTGGGCCGCCACCACTTCGGCTTTGGCCGAGGCCAGCTTCTGCACCAGTTCAACTGGATCCGAGCTTTGGATTTGGCTTTCGTCAAAGTAGCTGGGTTGAACGCGGAAAGGGATCCGCGCAGCTTCTAACAGTTGGCGGCGGGCAGGAGATTGTGAAGCCAGGACAATGGGAGGCAACATCGATTCAATACTCACCTCAAGCCTAGACGTTTGTAGGATTGAAGTTCGCTCTACCTACCAGTTTCCATTACCCTAGTCAAGGTACGCCCGACAGGCGCTGCAAGGAAACTCTCTCGATCTCTCCCAACTGGAGCTTGTTTGTGACCACCCTACCCTCCCAGGCCTCCCCTCAAGCCAAGCTTGTCCCTGCTGGCCTCCTCCAGCGGTATTGGGGAGATGAAGACACTCCCGAAAGCCGCTGGGTGAATTTACTGGTGGCAGCCCTGGTTCTCTGCTCGTCCACCTTCTTTGTGGCGGAAACCTATCCCCTGCCCTTGGAGGTGCGCCTTAGCCTAGAGCGGCTGGATCGCTTGATCCTTGGCCTGTTTGTGGTGGAGTACCTGCTGCGCTGGGCAGCGGCTCCCCAGAAGCTGCGCTATGTCTTCAGCCTCTATTCGCTCATTGACTTGCTGGCGATTTTGCCATTTTTTGCTGGTCTAGCCGATATTCGCTTTATCCGTCTCTTGCGCTGGTTTCGCATCCTGCGGCTGCTGCGCCTAGTGGAGGGCAAGACCCTATTGGGTCAGGTAATCTCCGCTGACACCCGCATCTTGTTGCGCATCCTTTTTACTCTCTTTGCGATTGTCTTTGTCTACTCTGGCCTTATCTACCAGGTGGAACATCCGGCCAATCCCACCACTTTTGCCACCTTTTTGGATGCTTTCTACTTTTCTGTTGTCACCATGACCACGGTGGGGTTTGGGGATCTCACCCCCACCTCTGAGCTGGGCCGGCTGTTGACGGTGCTGATGATCTTGACGGGCGTGGCCCTGATCCCTTGGCAAGTGGGAGAGCTCATCAAGCAACTGGTGAAAAGCGGCAACTCAGTTCAGTGGGCCTGCCCAGGCTGTGGCCTCTCCCAGCACGATGAGGATGCCCGGTTTTGTAAGCGCTGTGGCACGCCGCTCTATCCCCGGGATCGAGGCTAGTGGCCAATTGGAGGCAAAGACAGGATAGGCTAGGACAGGTTGGGAGGAGGAGCGGCAATGTGGGCCCACCCCGAGCTGGCTATCCCTGGCAAGTTGAACGTGAAGGCAGGCGTGGCAATGCTTGCTGCCGCGATTGTCCTGGGCTGGATCCTCAGCCAAGTTCAGCCGTTGCCGCTTGCCCCCCAGGAGGCCTCAGGGATCCCTACAGAACCCCTTTCCTGGCAAGAGGTGCCCAAACAAAAGTACGCCTGGCACATCTGCTACGCCTTTTTGGGCAATATGGGACTCATCAACATCGGCGGCGGCCTGGCGCTGGTGGTGCTAGGATCCCGCTTTACGGCTGGGCAACTCCTCTCGCAAATTCTCCTCTTGGGTGGAATGCTGCACCCCGCCTCTTGGGCCTTGGTGGCTCTGACCGGGTTAGAGGGATGGGGCTGGCTGGGCAATATCGGGGCAGCAGCCGTGGCGCTGGTTGTGATAGCCCTGTTTGTTCGCCTAATCTGGGCCACCTATTGCTCAGGGCAAGCCCTTCAACGGCAAACCCGCTCCCGCCTCTCCCGCTAGCTTGCCGGGCAGTTGGGGAAGGCTAAGAAACTGTTTAAGATTGTTTATGGTCCCTACGAACATTCGACTGGGCATGGCTATCAAAGAAGAGGTTTTTTTTGAAGGCGGGCCCCATATTGGCGATCTAGTGTTGAACTCCTTTGTCGGTCTTACCGTGGTTGGCTTGCCTCTATTTGTAGGGGCGCTGGTGCGCAGGCTGTGGGTTCACTACCGGATTACCAATCGCCGCATCACGGTCATTGGCGGCTGGGGGGGGAAGGAGCGCTCCGATGTCATTTACAAGGAGATTGCCAAGGTGGTGACGGTGCCGCGGGGCCTGGGCACTTGGGGCGATATGGTGCTCACCCTCAAAGACGGCAGCCGCCTAGAGATGCGGGCAGTGCCGCGCTTCCGGGAGATCTACGCCTACATTAGCGAGCGGCTTGACGAAAAAGCCAGAAAGGTCAGCGGCCCTATTGGCAAAAGACCCCCCGCGGCAGAGTCCTAGCTATGCCGAGTTGGGAGCCCTCTTGGCCGCAGCGCCTAGCGTTGGTGCATGAGTACCTCATCTGGCCGGGGGGATCGGAAAAGGTTTTGCAGGAGCTACTGGCCTTTGCCCCGCAGGCTCCCCTCTATGTCAGCCTTTTCTCGGCCCACACCCTGCCGCCGAGCTGGCGGGAGCTTTCCGTTCACACTTCGTTTTTGCAAAGCTGGGCCAAGTGGCTAGGGGTACTGCGCCGCAACTACCATGGCCGCCTCAAGTACCTGCTACCCTGGATGCCCTTAGCCTACGAGAGCTTCGACTTTTCCGGCTATGACTGTGTAATCTCCAGCAGCCATGCCTTTGCCAAAGGGATCTTGACAGGGCCTTCCACCCTCCACCTAAGCTACATCCACAGCCCGCCCCGCTACCTCTGGGAAAACCGGGAGATCTACCTTGAGCGGGAGGGGTTGACAGGGATCCGCCCGCTTGCTGCCCTCAGCCGATGGCTAATGCACCGCCTGCGCCAGTGGGATTTTGTGGCGGCCCAGCGGCCAGATCTATTGATTGCCAACTCGCAGCACATCCGCCGGCGCCTCGCCAAGCTCTACCGCCGCGAGGCCGTGGTTATCTATCCGCCGGTGCCGCTGCAGGGGTTTGAGCCGGTGGCCACTCCCCAGGCCGACTACGACCTGGTGGTAAGCCGGCTGGTGCCCTACAAGCGGGTGGATCTCGCCATTGCTGCCTGCCAGCAACTGAACCGCCGTTTGGTAGTGGTGGGGGAAGGGCCGGAGCTGCCGCGGCTAAAGCAATTGGCAGGACCACAGGTGGAGTTTTTGCCCCACCAGCCTCTAGAGTGCTTCCAGGAACTGCTGGCCAATTGCCGGCTGCTGCTGTTGCCCTGGGAGGAAGACTTTGGCTTGGTGGCCGTGGAAGCCCAGGCCTGTGGCCGACCGGTGGTGGCCCTCAACCGAGGCGGTACCTGCGAGACCGTCCGCCACGGCCAAACGGGGATCCTCATCTCCGAAGCCAGTGTGGAAGCCCTCGTCGAAGGACTGCGCCAGGCAGAGCGCCAGGAGTGGGATCCGCGGCAGATTCGCGCCCATGCTCTGCAGTTTGCACCGGAGCGGTTTCATGCCCAACTGCGATCCCTGCTGCGCTGGGCCTGGCCCCGTTTTCAAGCTGGAGAGCCGCTGGATCCGCGAGCATGGAGCGCTGAGTAGAGCCGCCGCTGCACAAAAGTGGGCAACTCGATGCGGCTGCGCTCCCCCCTTTCTCCGCCGCTGCAGCCCGTGGCCAAAACAGAGCGCTTCAGCAGCCTTTCTGTGCGATCCTGCTCCTCCTTGAGGGTAAGGGGGGGGATCCCGCCGGCAGGCATTCTCCCCGTTGGGGGTTCGCCGGTAGGAGGGACGGCAGCTCCTTTTGGGGAGGGAGCAGGCTGGGCAGGCGCTGCTTGCAGCCGTTCCTGAGCGGGCCAGCGGTGGGCAGCAGCCGGCTGGCTCGACCTGGGCTCGACAACGGCCCGGCCGGGAGCCGACGGGTGCAGGGCAGCCAGTTGCTCCTCCAGCTCCCGGTTGCGCTGCTGCAACAGGGCCACCTCCTTTTCCTGCGTTTGCGCGTAGGCATGGGCCTGGGCACACTCAGCTTTCAGGGCCGCCACCTGCTGCTGCAACTTCTCTATCTGCTTTTGGCTAAATAGAGAGTGGGCCTCCGCCACTTCCCGCGCCCGCTGGGCTTCTTTCAGGCTTTCCTGCGTTGGTCGCTGGGCCAGCTCTTGGCGGAGCTGATCCCGCTCAGCTCGCAGGGCGTCCAGCTCAGAGGTGAGAGCCTGCACCTGCTCTTTCAGGGCAAGAAGCTGCTGGGTCTGCTCCGCCTGCTGCTGACGGCTCTGCTGCAGTTCTTCCAGCAAGCTGGCCCGCTCCGCTTTGGCAAAAGAGGCCTGTTGGCGCAGGCGCTCCAACTCTGCTTGCAGCTTCTCCCCCTGCTCCGGCAAGGAACCTTGCTGCAATTGACGAATCTGTTGCCGGGCCTTGTCCAGCTCGGCCTTGAGGTGGGCTTTTTCACTCTCCAGCTGGGTCCTCAGACGTTGCCACTCCGCTTCAGCCTGGCGGTGGGCAGCTTCCAGCTCCGCCCGCAGGGTTTCCAACTCCTGGGCAGAGGGCCGACTGGCCAGCTCCTGAATTTGCGCCTGCAGCTGCGCCTTTTCTTTCTCCAACTCCTGGATGCGGAGCTGCAGTTGGGTCTGCAAAAGCTGCACCTGCGATAACTTGGCGGCGTATTCCTCCAGCTGCTTCGCTTGCTGTTTCAGCTCCAGGATCTCCTGCTGCAGTTGATAGAACCGGGCCGGCTCGATACGCCGCTGCAATTCTGCCTTGAGGGTTTCGATTTCCGCTTGGCTGGTTTGCAACTGCTGCTGCAGGAGCTGGTAGTGCTCCAGCGTGGGGCGCCGCTCCATCTCCCAGAGGAGATTTTGTAGCTCCTCAATGTGCTGCTGCTGAAGCTGAAAAGCTTCCAGGGTAGGACGTTGTTCCAGCCGAGCCTTCTCTTCCTGACAGGCTTGCAACGCTTGCTCCTGCTTTTGCAGTTGCTGTTCCAGGCGTTGGATACACTCAATCTGCTGCAGCGACAGCGCCTCTGACTCGGCCAGGGATCGCTCCAGGTTGCGCACCCGCGCCCGCAACGTTTCTAGCTCCTCTTCCCCTTCCATAGCCGGGCTGCTCAACAGGTCATGCGCCTTACTGTAGCAGATGCTGGGGGGGAAGATCCAGCTTGACCACCACATATAGCGTAAACTTTTGGGTTCCCACAAAACTGACGCTAGGGATCTCCTGCTTACCGCCTATACTGGGAGAGGGATTTTTAGGTGGAAGTCCGGTGGGATCCCGACTTTGGCCACTGACACTGGCCCTACTGGCCGTAGCGGCTGCAGGGGGGTGTAGCCCTGCTGCTCTGGCTCCTAGCCCTCCTCTGCCGCCACTCATCCTTAGCAGCGACATTCCGCCCGTCATCAGTCGGAGCAACTTTTTGGAGGTGGGGATCGCGGTGTCGGTACCGGGGCGGCTCCCGGCGGAGCTGGCGTTGCAGCTCTCCTGGTCAGGGATCGAGGTGCAAACCCTCTCGGCAGCCCAGGTCAACTGTGTTGCCGGCGAGGTATCCTGCACTACTCGCTTCCGCCTCCGCCCCCCTTCAACCCTGGCGCCCGGCCCCTACCTCCTCAGTTTGCGGGTTTTCGACCGGCTGGGGCAAAGCACTGCTGTAAGCACACCAGTGCTGCTGCGGGATCCCTGAGAGAGTTCCTCACTGCACCGCCTGGGCAAGGGCCTGGAGCCCAGCCTGCAGGCGTTCGGCAATCTCCTCCTCCAGGCGCAGGGTGCCGTCTGGCTCAAACTGGATTTGCGAGCTGAGGATGTAGATCCCTTTCAAAATGTGGGTTGCGCCCATCACGGCCAGCACCGGCTTCATGGCAAAGTCGATGGCCAACAGGTGGGCCAGCGTTCCCCCCGTAGCAATGGGGAGAATCACTTTGCCGACAAAGGCATCCTGGTCTAGCAAATCCAACAGGGCCTTGAACACGCCGGGATAGGAAGCCTTGTACACAGGAGCGGAGAGGATAATCCCGGCGGCTTGGGCCACCTTTTCCTGAATCTGCTTAAGTTGAGGACTCTCGAAGTTAACCCGTACCAAATCCTCTGGCGGCAAATCCCGCACCGAAACAAACTCCGTCTTCAACCCCAGGCTGGCCAGGATCCCAGCAGCATGGTGCAAAATCGCCTCCGACCGCGGCGGTGGGCCGGCAGACTCGCGGGGGCCGGGGCTACCGGAGAGCAGAAGAATAGAGGGCATCGGCCAAAGGCAGAACGCTGCTTCTGTTGTACCAGGGATCCCGCCCAAGAAGTGCTAATATGGTAGTCGAGGTTAACTGCGGGCGTAGTTCAGTGGTAGAACGCTAGCTTCCCAAGCTGGATGTCGTGAGTTCGAATCTCATCGCCCGCTTCTGGACAAGCAAAACCCTCTCTTGCCGCTGCCGGTCTCAACCTACCCCTAGCCAGTGTCGAGGGGGAAGGGAGGGTGGGCAGCACGTAGCTTCTGGAGGCAAGAGCAAGCTGCCCTGCTGAACTGGCCAGGGATCTGGCTAGGGCATTCTGCTAAAGGGGCACTTCCAGCCCCACCTGCAAGGCAGAAGTTGGCGGGTAGTGCTCAGGGACAATCCCAGCCTTAAGCCCGTGGCAGCCCTGCAGGAAGGATCCTGGTGGTGGGAGAAACGCCCTTGTCTGAGACAGATCTGCCTGCCCAGTCTCCCTCCGCATTAGAGCAGGGGAGGTTTATCTGCTCAGCCTGCGGAGGTGGCAGCAGGGCCTTCGGGGGTCTCCACCGGGTTGTCCACCACCCGCCGCAGCACGCCGTTAACGAAAGCGGCGGCCTCCGGGTCCCCGTATTTTTTGGCCAACTCTACAGCTTCGTTGATGGCGACCTTAACGGGACTGCTGGCCAGTATTTCCATCTCTACCACCGCCAGGCGCAGGATATCCCGCTCGATCCGCCCCAACCGCTGCAATTGCCAGCCCACCAGAACCTTTTGTAAACGAGCGTCAATCACCTCTTTGTGGGTATGCAGGGCGGTCAACAGTTGCAGAGCATAGGTGCGCACCTCTTGGGCTTGGGCAAGGTGCAGCAGTTCCGGCATCGAGAGGGCAGCCCCCAGCCGGTTGACTGCCTTTTGGGACAACTGAACAACTTCCTCCAGGATGTGGCGGACGCTCTGCAGGCGCTGCTCCAGGTGCTCTAGGGCTTGGCCAGCATTGCCGAGGGCCACTTGGGCTTGGTAAACCAGCTCTGGCAACTCCCTTGGCACAGCTGCCCCCTGCAAGGCACTTTCCAGACGCTGCAAATGTCGCTGGGCCTGGTGAAGACGGAGGGCAAGGGAACGGGATCCACTCTCTTCCTTGACCTCGGAGGCAGCCAAAAACAGAGGATCGCTCTCCTGCAACAGGCGGTCACTGCGCTCAATTTCTGCCGCTGCCGTCGCAAGGGTTTCATGGGTTTCCTCCTGCAGGGTGCGGATGGCTGCCAGCAGCAAGTCCTCCAGTTGTTTTTCGCTGAGTTTGGCCGCCGTGGCCGGCAGTTGGCTGACCCCCAGCAAGGCCAGTTCGCGGGCAACACGCCGAGGTTGCATTGCAAAACACCCTTGTTACGACTGCCCGATTGGGCTTAGCTATGCTAGCAGGCGGGAGGCAGAACAAATGCTAATTGAGCTCAAAACTGCGCCTGAGCACGCGAAAGGCCAAAGCTGGGCTTTGCTCTCTGCCATAGGAGGAGTGGCTAGAGACCGAGAGGGTCAGCCGCCGTTTGCTGCGGGTAATGCCCACATACAGCAGCCGTAGCCGCTCTGCAGCCAAGTCCAAAAAGGCCTGCTCGGTAGGAGAGTTGGCCTGTAGATCCCAGTAGCTTCTGCGGCTAAGCTGGCGCAGCTGGGCCAGGGCTTCTGCTTTCATATCGACATCTTCCAAAAACTTTAGCCCCACCGGTCGCTCCTCATAGTGGGTAGGAAACTCGTAGGCCGACACCTGGGGGATGAAGACCTGATCCCATTCCAAACCCTTGGCACGGTGCAGCGTAGCAACCGTGATGCTGCCCGGCTCGGGGTTGAAGGCAAAGAGCTCCGAGGGCAAGTTGCGGAGGCGGTAATCCAGAATCACCTGAAATTCTTGGGCAATCTCCTGCCAATCCGCCTCAGGGAGGGATCCCAACACCTGCTCCAACTGGTTGATGACATAGCAACCCACAAACAGCTCTTCCGGCTTGCGGTAGAGGCTTTGGACAATGAAATTCAGCACCTCCAGCCAGGGAGAACGCCCAGCCCGTAGCCAACTGGCCAGGGTCTGCAGCAACTGGCCTAAGCTTTGCCAAGAGGGGCTATCTGGCCAGGTAGGAGCTTCCCCAAACTGGGGAAACAGCAGCCGCTCTGGCAGCGAGGCGCGGATCCAGCCCAGCATTGGCTCCAGCTCCGCCCGTGGGATCCCGGCCCAGTCGGCTAGGTGCTCTACGGCTGCAGCCAGTCGAGCAGAGGAAGTGGGCTGGGCCAACCAGTCAATCACCCCCTTGAGCTGCAGCAGCACCCGCCGCTGGGTGGGGCTGCCCCGCAACAGGTCAATAACCCGCTCTCCGCCCCTTTCCCGCAGGTAGTCGAGGGCTTTTCCTCCCAGCTCGTTGGTGGTAACCAGAATAGCCACTGTTTGGGTGGGGAAGGCCTGGGCGGCTGTCAAGGCCCACTGAGCCACCTCCTGCAGCTCCTGCTCGGGGGTTCCTCTGACGCAGCGAAACTCCACCTGTCCTTCGCTGGCTGGGGGATTTGGGCTGCCGGTACTGGCTGGACGAATGTGCTGCCGAGCTAGAGCGGTGCGCAGGGCTGGGATGGGGTGTTCCTGAGTTACCCAGTCCACCAGGCGGTTGGCCAGCTCCAGGATCTGGGGAGCACTGCGGCTGGACTCCTGCAGCGAGATGACCTGGGGACTGGCCTGACAAAAGTCACGAAATAGCCGCGGCTCCGCGGTGGTGAAGGTGCCCATGATGCTCTGGTTGGGATCCCCCACCCGTACTAGGTTGCCCGTGCGCTGGCTAAGCAGCCGCAGCAGCTCTTCTTGGAGGGGGGAGCTGTCCTGAGCTTCGTCCTCGAATAGGTAGTCGTACCACTGTTGCACCTGCTGCTGCAGCGCCGAGTCCCGCTCAATCAGCTCCACCGCCTGCCAGCCCAGGTCGTCGTAGTCCAGCTGGCCTCGGCGACGCAGCTCCGCTTGGTAGGCAGCATAGAGGGGAGCCGCCCAGCCTAGGTAGCCCTCTCTGGGGAGCACCTCCGGCTCCAGGCGCAGGTTCTTAGCTGTGCTGATCACCGCCTGCACCATCTGTTGAAAGCTGCGCCGAAACCGCAGCCGGTTGTAGACTGCCCTCTCATCGGCAGGGATCAGGGGCTCCCAGAGGTGGGTGTGGGAGTTGAGCCAGGCGCGGCAGAGACGGGTGAGAAGGCGCTCCTGCTCATATTCCTCCAGGATGGACAGCTCTTCCCAAGGGCCGGGGGCTTCCCGCAACACCCGCAGCGCTAGGGAATGCAAGGTAAAGGCTTGGGTAAAGCGATCTGGGTAGCCCGCCTCTTGCAGGCGTTGGTTGATACGGCGCAGCAGATTGACCCGTGCTGAGCGCATGTAGGTAAATACCCCGATGCGCTCGGGCGGGATGCCGCGCTTGAGGATGAGATTGACAATCAGAAGCTCCAGGATAAACGTCTTGCCGCTCCCTGGAACAGCAGCAATCCCCAGCTGCCCTGATTGATAGGCCAAGACCTGTTGCTGCTCCGGACGCAGGATAATCTGGGGGAAGGGAGAATCAGCTAAGCCCACGGTCAGATCCCTGCCTAGGTGAGGATAAAGGTCTCGATGGCCACCGCCACCCCATCCTCGGTGACGGGAGGAGCCACCCAATCAGCGTAGGGCAGCAAAGCCGGTGAGGCATTCCCCATGGCCACCCCGATCCCTGCATAGCGCAGCATCTCAATGTCATTGTCGCCATCCCCAATGGCCATCACCTGCTCCGCCGACAGCCCCAGCAGCTCTTCCGCCAGAAAGCGCACTGCATTGCCCTTGTTCACCGCTGGATGGGTAGCCTCCAAAAAAATTGGCTCTGACCGCGTGAGATAGAGCTGCTCTGGAGAATACCGCTGCCGCAGGGATCCCTGGAGTTCCTGCAAAAACTCCGTATCTTCTGAAACAACTAGGATCTTGGTGGGTCTTTGCCCATATTGGGCAGGGGAAAGAATCTGGAACGGCACTTGCGAGCGCTCAGCATAGGCGTGGCTCAGAGGGCTGAGTTCCCGCACATAGAGCTGGTCGTCGATGTAGAGATGGACCCCCACCGGCAGATCCTGCAGCACTTGCAACAACTCCTCTGTCAGCGCCCAGTCCAAGCGCCAGTGCTTGAACGTCTTCTGGCTCTCGGGATCCCGAATGAGCGCCCCTTGGTAGCTGCAGAGGGGCATATCCGCTCCAATGGCGTAGTGAAATCGCTCGGCAGAGCGATGCATCCGACCCGTGGCAATGGCCACCCGCACGCCTGCCGCCTTAGCCCTTTGGATTGCCCGTCGCACTGGCTCTGAAACTTGGTTGGAAGGTCCTACCAGCGTGCCATCGATGTCCAACACCAACAGCCGCACCTCCCTCTGGGCCAAGGACTGAAGAGATTGCCTTTTCTGGGGCCGCTCTTGCACTTCTACTGGCTGCATTGCTCCTCCTCTTGGCCCGTCCATGGGTTTGGGGTTGAACTTGGCAAGGGCTCGATACAGATTGTAATGGTCTGTAATGCTCCAAGTTGCTGGATAGGGTTAGCTGAATCGGCGGGAAGCCCTGCCCTGGATTTGGGTTGCGTAGGTGGCGTAGGCCATATTGTGTTTGTGTTTACCCAACAAAGATGAGGATCGAGAGTCGTTCAGGGAGAGCAAGCCCCTGGCCTCTGCCGGCTGAGGAAAGAGCCTACAATTGAGGAAGGACGTGGACAAACTGTGAACATGCTGAAACGAATCGGTCGCTTCTGCCGGTCCCTGTTGGCTCTTGCTCTGGCCGTGATCCTGGCCTTGGCGCCCCTCAGTGCTGTCTGGGCGCGCAGTGGTGGTCGTGTTGGCGGTGGCTCTTTCCGCTCCCCGACTTTCTCAGCTCCCCGCACCGTTGGTCCCCGTTCCGCTCCGGTGTACCCCAGCTACGGAGGGGGGTTTGGGTTTCCCTTAGTGGTGCCCTTGTTTTGGGGAGGCGGTGGCAGCCTGCTGACGTTGCTGCTTTTGATTGGGGCCGGTAGCTTTCTGGTGCGCAGCTTGCGCTCAGCTGTTTCCGAAGAGGGTGACGAAGGGGTTGCTGACCCGCCAGTAACCGTGGCCCAGGTGAAAGTGGGCCTGCTGGCCAGCGCCCGACAACTGCAAAAGGAGATCAACGCGCTGGCTCTGGAAGCGGATACCCAGTCCCCAGAGGGGCTGAGCCAACTGCTGCAAGAAGTCAGCCTTAGTTTGATGCGCTACAGTGACTACTGGGTCTATGGCTATGCAGAGGCGGAGAAGCGGCCTCTCTCCCAGGCCGAATCCCTGTTCTACCGAGCCTCGTTGCAAGAGCGGAGCAAGTTTAGCGCGGAAACCCTCACCAACCGTAACAACCAGATCCAGCAGCTTTCCCAAGCAGCCCTGCCCCAATCGACTAGGCGGATCCCAGATGTCGGCGAGTACTTGGTCGTTACTCTACTAGTTGCGTATCGCGGCAACTTGGGTACACTACCTGTAGTTAAGTCCGTGGCAGAGCTGCGGCAGTGGCTAATGCAGTTGGCCTCCATCCCTGCCGAGCGGATTGTGGCCATTGAAGTGCTGTGGACGCCGCAGTTGGAGGGAGACACCCTGTCGGCGGAAGCGCTGTTGACCGAGTACCCAGAAATGCGGCTCCTCTGAGGTCGCGGGGGTAAGGAGACAGCAGCTGGGGTGTTTCACCGCCGCGGGCGCCTTGCCGTCAGGCTAGGGAGGTTCCGTTTCCGTGTCTGGGTTGGATGCTTCAGCAGCCAGGAGCCGTTGTTCTCCGTGGGCCTTGGCCGGTTATACAAATCAAGCCGACTCTCTCCTGGATGAGCTGTTGGAGGAGTTGGAGCACAGCCTTGAGGAAGGGGGGGCAGAGGAGTATCCCTATTTGGGTACACGCCCCCCGTTGCTTTCCCACCGTTCTTCGGCTAGTGGCGGGCTGCTGCTGGGTTTGCTGGCCACGCTAGTGGTGGGGCTAGCTTTTTGGCTAACTCTGGGTCCGCGGGTGGGGGTTTTCTCGCTGGCCGATCCCGCTCCCGCAAGGGATCCCCGCCTCGAGACGCCTAAGCCTGTCCCTTCTGCTCCCCCGCCAGCTCAGGAGCCGTCCTCCAACTGTCTGGATCTGCCTAAGCAGGGTGCCTCTCAGGAGCCAAGGGGAGAGGTCGCGGCCAAGCCGGAAGCGGGAAGACCAGTAGCCGCCGCTCCCCCTCCTTCTCGAAGGTTGACTCCGCCGGCGCCGCTCCCCTCCCAAGAAGCACCGCCGCCGATGAAATTGGTGGGGCTGATCCACGATCCAGGCGCTCCTAAGGCCTTGATCTTGGTGGACAAGGTGGTGCGGCAGGTGCAGGCGGGCCAGAGGGTGAAAGGCGAGTGGCGGGTCACCTCCATTACCCGCTACGGCGTGGCTGTGAGCAACGGTGTTCGCAGCCTTACCTTGCAGTTGGGGTTGTCTCATTAGTTGCTGGGGGTGGATAAGCCCCGCCCTGGACTTGGACACCCCCGGGTTGAAATTGGGTACAACCAGGCGCTGGGGCATCCCGTGTCCGTTCGTGGAGGGAATACGAGAAGCACGCTACGCATGGTTACGCGAGGCTTGCACAGATGACAGGGGGCAAGCTGGGGATCGGCTTGGTGTTGGGATATGGGTGTCTCAGTCTACTGGCCTGCCACGGCAGGCCTCCTTCAGCAGAAGCCTTGAAGGGGATCCCGGCAGCCTATGCCGATCGCCCGCAATTGCAAGGCAGAGCGGTGGTGGAACTGGAAATCCAGACTGCTGAAGGGCGAGGGCGGGTGCTCCTGGAGATCCGCGGCGATGCAGCGCCCCTTACGGCTGGCCATTTTGTCGATCTGGTGCAGCGGGGCTTCTACAACGGCCTTACTTTCCATCGCGTGGAGAAAGATCCCCAACCTTTTGTGGTGCAGGGAGGAGATCCCCGCGGAGATGGCAGCGGTGGCGCCACCGAGCCGGGCAGCAGCCGCCTACGGACCCTCCCCCTAGAAATCCAGGTGCGGGGAGAACCCTACCCCCGCTACAACACCTTGATTGAGGATCCCCTGGCCCTGAGTAAGTTGGCCCTGCCCCATCGCCTAGGCGCGGTGGCCATGGTCCGTTCCAGTCCTCTGGATTCAGCCTCATCCCAGTTTTATATCGCCCTCTCGGATCTGCCAATTTTGGATGGGCGCTATGCAGTGTTTGGCTATGTCACCAGTGGCATGGAGTGGGTGGAGCGTATCCAAGTGGGAGATGTCATCCGCTCGGCGCGGGTGCTAGAGGGAGCAGAGCTGCTGCGGGTGCCAAGTCCAAAGCCGGTTGCAAACTAGGGATCCTGGCCATTGAGGCTACTCCCTAGCTGGGCAGCGCGAGTTTTTAGCAGGATGGGAACGGCTACTTCACAAAGACCTGGGGTGGGCCCTGGGCAGTGCTCAAGATCCCCCGGGCCTAGCCGGTGTTGCTGAAGGTGTTGTTACCCGTGCAATTGGGAACGAAGTTGTAGCGCACCAGGTCGAGCAGACAAGCAAAGTAGAAGCGGCTTTGAATGGTTTGTCGCTGCTGGACTTTCCAGCCCCACTCGGCAAGGTGGCTGACCAACGTTGCCTCGCGGTGTTGGTAGGCACGGGTGGTTTTGGTGGAGCCAGGGAAGAACTCTCCCACTTTCTTGAGCAGCGTCAGCCAGGGGGTTTTGGGAGCAAAGCTGAAGATTAGGCGGGACTTGGCTAAGCCGGTCAAGTGCCTAAGCATACGCAGGGCGTCGGCTTCGGGGTAGTGGATCATTACATCCAGGCAGACGACGATATCGTACTCCCCTGTCAGCTCCTCCAGATCCAGAACCTGAAACTGGGGATTGTCTGGCGATCCCAGCTCGAGCTGCTGCCGGCGACGCGCTTCGTTAATCATTTGTTCGGAAATGTCGCTGGCAAATACCTGCGCCCCACGGGCAGCCAAAGGCAGGCTGAGGCTGCCCACCCCACAGCCGGCATCGCAAATGCGCAAACCTGAAGGATCCCCCAGCCACTGCAACACCGTTTCAACAGTGCGGGCATGGCCCAGTCGGATATCTCTTTGGACAAAATTGACTTCCTCGTTGCCGTAGATGCGGCGCCAGCGCTCAAAGCCGACCGTGTTGAAGTAGTTGCGGACGATGGTTTTTTCCTGCATAAGACTGCCAGTTGTATGCCGGGATCTGCTGGGGAATCCCTGTCTCCCTGGAGATGCGGATACATTTTACCCCGAAGCAGCGCCCCTCCCCCGGCCATAACGGCCGTATTGGAATTGGCTTGCCCGCCCTGGGATCTTGAAGACAGAAGCTGAGATTGCCCAGGCGTTGCAGGCTCGCTTGGCCGTCCCTGTCAGGGTTGCTGTCAAGCGTTGCCAAGCTCACCTGCACCTGCTCCAAACCCAACTTGACTCCCTGCATCTAGGCCAAGAAGGCAAGCCGCGCTGGAGGTCCTGGGAAGAGGTGACGGTCTAGGGGCGCTGAGGAGACCGCGCTCGTGCTGGAAAAGCAAGGCCATCAGTTCCACCCGCCCCCTAAGCCCGGAGAAGTTGTGGCCAGCAGGGGTGGGGCTAAACCGGGAGGGGCGAGCGGGTCAAAGCTGCCCTCCGTAGGGCATCCTGCAGTATCCGCTCCACCAGTTCTGTAAACGTCCACCCCAGCGCCGCTGCCGCATCTGGGCAAAGCGAAGTAGGGGTCATGCCAGGCAGGGTGTTCACCTCCAGCACCCAGGGGTTCTCGTCAGCATCCACCCGCAGATCCACCCGCGCTAGGCCCTCACATCCCAACACCTGATAGGCCTTTAGCCCTGCCGCCTCGCAGCGGGCCAACCCTGCCGCGCTGAGGGAACAAGGGATCAAATGCCGCGAGCCGCCGGGGGCATACTTGGCGGCGTAGTCGTAAAAGTCTCCCCGTGCCGGGATAATCTCAATGGCTGGGAGAACCTGGCCGGAGAGAATGGCAAGGGTAATCTCCTTACCGGGAATGTAGCGCTCTAGGAAAACCCGCGATGAGACCGAGCAGGCCAACTCCAGCCCCTGGGCAAACGACTCCTCATCCCGGGCAATGCTGATCCCCACCGTCGAGCCGCTGTTGCTGGGCTTGACCACCAGCGGCGATCCTAAGCGCGCCACGCACTCAACCCAGGAGAGCGGCTGCGCTTTATCCCAGACCAGCCAGTCAGGGGTGGGGATCCCTGCAGCCCGAAAGATCTGCTTAGAGACCAGCTTGTCCATGGCTAGAGCGCTGGCCAGGGGCCCAGATCCCTGGTAGGGCAGGCCCAGCCACTCCAGCATCCCCTGCACCACCCCATCCTCGCCGCCTGGGCCATGCAAGGCAATCCAAACAAAGTCGCAGCCAGCCTGTCGTTCCTGCCAAAGGCGCAGGGGCAGGTCCTCCTCCGGATCGATGAGCTTTACGCGATGCCCCAAATCCTCCAGAGCTTGCTTGCAGGCCCTACCCGTCACCAAGGAGACCTGCCGTTCTGCCGAACGGCCTCCCGCCAGGACGACAATGTTCATGACTCCTCCACCACCCCAAGACTTGCTGCTCTTAACTGGCCATTTCTCAATCCTACCTAGAGAGGCGGACGGCGACGACGTAAAAACTCGGGAATGTCCAAGCCGCCGGAAGGAGGGGGCTCAGGCTCAGGGGGCTGCCGAGGGGGTGGTTCAGAGAGGGTCTTGCGCGTCCCCCCTGAGTTGCCTGCGGAGGCCTTAGCTGCAGGAGTGCTAGCAGCCGACCGCGGTCGGTCAAAACCGGTGGCAATAACGGTGATGCGCACCTCGCCCTGCATGCGCTCGTCTTGCACGGTGCCGAAGATGATGTTGGCCTCCGGATCCACGGCCTCGGCGATAATCTCAGCTGCAACTGTTACCTCGTGCAACGACAGATCCAGTCCGCCAGTGATATTGAAGAGGACGCCCTTAGCCCCCTCAATGGAGGTTTCCAAAAGGGGAGAGGACACGGCAGTAATGGCAGCTTCGCGGGCGCGGGACTTGCCGGAGCCCATGCCAATGCCCATCAGGGCAGTGCCGGCATCGGCCATGACACTGCGCACATCGGCAAAATCCACGTTGATCATGCCCGGGATGAGAATGATATCGGAGATGCCCTGCACCCCCTGGCGCAAGACATCATCGGCAACGCGAAAGGCTTCGTGCACAGGGGTTTGCTCAGAGATTACCGAGAGCAATTTGTCGTTGGGGATCACAATCAGGGTGTCCACTGCCTCCTGCAGCGCTTGGATCCCTTCTTCAGCTTGCTTGGCGCGCCGCTTGCCCTCAAAAGAAAAAGGCCGCGTCACCACTCCTACGGTTAGGGCGCCACTGGCCTTGGCAATCTGGGCAACCACAGGCGCTCCCCCTGTCCCTGTACCCCCTCCCATGCCAGCAGCAATGAAGACCAGATCTGCCCCCTTCAGAATGGCAGCAATTTCTTCGCTCGACTCCTCGGCCGCCTTCTGACCAATGGCTGGGTTGCCACCTGCCCCTAGCCCACGGGTTAGCTTTTGCCCAATTTGCAGGCATTTCACTGTTGGCGTTGAGGATTGAGCAAGAGCTTGGGCGTCGGTGTTGATGCTCCAAAACTCAACGCCCTTGAGGTTACTAGCTGCCATCCGATTGACGGCGTTGCCACCTCCCCCCCCTACCCCTACCACCTTAATTTTTGCGGCATTGCTCACCATGTTCTCCTCTGGATAACCTGCCGCCTTACTCTGGGCGCCGTTTCCTTCGAAGCTGGCCCCCAGCCCTTCGCCTGAGGAGGGCTTGCTGCAGCGAGAAGAAGCCAAGTGGGCTTGCTCTAGTTCCTGCTCAGGGGTAGGGAAGGAGGTATAGAACCAGCTAGATGGCATGTCAGCCCTTAAGACTCTATTCAATACTAAGCATCCTAGCTGACCCTAAGGCAACTCTCCTCCCCTGCCAATACAAGGCCTCACCAGGATACTCTGGGCTCTTTGAGGTTTGCTACTTTGCTTACGCCTCCTCCTTACAGTTGAGCTTTTTAGGAATGCCAACTTGCCTACAAACTCGTGTGCTCTACAATACCTCAAGGGAGCTCTGCTGTTGCCTTCAAAACAAGGCCGGACTTGTGTAATCTTCCCGTGGAATTTATCCCTGGCAGCTCTTTAGGTGCAACTGATCCTCAATGAGGTGGCAAATTTGTTGGGCAGCTGTGCCGTCGCCGAAGGGGTTTTTGGCTTGGGCCATGCGGGCGTAGGCTTGGGGATCGCTGAGCAGTTCCCGGGCCGCCTCCAGGATCTTTTCGGGGTGGGTGCCGACTAGGCGGGCGGTGCCAGCAGCAATTGCCTCTGGGCGCTCGGTGGTCTGCCGTAGCACCAGCACCGGTTTGCCCAGAGCAGGAGCCTCTTCTTGGATGCCGCCCGAATCTGTGAGAATGAGAGTGCAGCGCTGCATGGCACTCACCCAGCAGGGATAGTCCAAGGGATCAGTGAGAAAGACTCGCTCCTGGGATCCCAAGAGAGCTTGCAGGGGCTCCCGCACCACCGGGTTGGGGTGGAGAGGTAAAAGAATCGCGGTGTCAGGGAACTCAGCCAAAAGTTGTAGGAGAGCCTTAGCAATGGCATGGAGGGGATCCCCCCAATTTTCCCGCCGGTGTACGGTAACCAACAAAACGCGATAGCGCTCCCAGTCCAGACCGGGAATGGGACAGGGGATCCCAAGGGAGGCCACTTGCTGCAGAGCATCGATAACTGGGTTGCCGGTGCAGTAGATAGAGCCAACCACGTGGCTGCGCTTTAGGTTTTCCACCGCCTGCGGCGTGGGGGCAAAGTGAAGGGTAGCCAACTGGGAGATGAGGCGGCGGTTGGCCTCCTCAGGAAAAGGATGGTAAAGATCGTCGGTGCGGAGGCCAGCTTCCACGTGCCCCACGGGAATGCGTTGGTAAAAAGCAGCTAGGGCAGCAGCAAAGGCTGTGGTGGTGTCACCCTGGACCAAGACCAGTTGGGGTTGCTGCGCCTGCAGGTAGGGCTCCAGGCCGCGCAGGGTGGCTTCGGTAATATCAGTTAGGCTTTGGCGAGGACGCATGATCCCCAAGTCGCAGTCCGCCTGCAGGCCAAAAAGCCGCATCACCTGATCCACCATCTCCCGGTGTTGCCCCGTCAGGACTACTTCAGTGCGCAGGTGGGGACTGGCCCGCAGAGCCTGGATAACTGGGGCCAGCTTAATGGCCTCGGGCCGCGTGCCTAAGATCACGGAAACCAGAGGAAGGAAAGTCATGGGCTCAAGGGCAATGGACTCTAGGCAGGACCCAAATCTTCTCCAGGCCTCCCTCCCTTGCGCCTGGGCAAGGCCTAGGTCCCGCCTCGCCAGTCTGCAAGGTTCTCAACAGAGACTATACCTGTATCGTCAAGACCTCCCTCACCTTAGCTTTACCAAGGACACCTTGGGAGCAGCTCCACCTCTGCCCGCACAGCAATAAATTCCCTCCACCGCCGAAGCCGAGGGAGGGGGATTAACTAACGGGGGCTACTGGGCTGTACCTAAAAGCTCAGCCTCCGGATACAGGGACACGCCACCCTTGTCAGTTTCTCCTAATGGCTTTACCCCTGCTTTCTGTTTGCATTAGCATGCATTGACGCTAACCATCAACTATACGCGGGCATAGCGGCACAGGACGTTTCTAGATAGCTTTCTCGTGCAAGCAAGAAGAAAGCTGCAATGCAGACGGAGGATCCCTTTTGTCCAGGGCTGTCTACATCCACCCCATTTCGTCGCAGATAAGAGTAAACACCGTCGCGCAGCTGACCACCAGCAGCGAGAGGAGAAGTGACTGGCCGTGGGCTATGCAAACTGCAGCGGCCAAGGAGGCACCAACAGCGGCAGAAAAAGTGCGGCCTGCCCAATTACCTTTGGAGGGCTTGTCAAAGGGATTAAATTTGTCAAACATTTCAATCCAAGAGGTGCACAAAAGAGCAGGTCATTGAGTTTGTCCCAGACTATCACCCTCAGGGGCCATTTCAGCGGGATTCAGCACCGTTCTCAATATTTCTTCGCCTAGGCTTCAATCTTTCGCAAAATTGCCCTCAGGCGTTCGTAATCCTCCCGCAACAGCAAGCTCAACTGCCGCCCTACCTGCACCAACCAGTGGCGGTCCCGGTTCAAGAGGCGATAGGTCTGGCGGATGGCAGCAGCTACCAACTCGTCGCTGGGAATGCTGTTGATGCGCAGCAGGGTGTGCAGAAACTCAAACGAGCGACAAAACTCCCGCACCTGTCCCTCCGAGCAGGGATAAACTGGCTGGTGAATCTGGGGCGGGCGCGGCGGCAGGTACTGGTAAACTCGCTCCCCGCTGACAAAGCCAACAATGGCAGCACGGAAGTCGCTGCGCAACATGGCGAAAATTTGGGGCTGCTGCTCCCGCAGCTGTTGGAGGGACAAGCCTAAAGCTCTAGGTCGGTGAATTGGGTCAACAGGCGTGATGGCCGCGTAGCAAACCACTCCATAGATCCAGTTGCCGCTCTCTTCATCCTGAGAGCAGATCCAGCTACCAAGAGCAGGCAGGGTTGGGAAAGCCAGCCGCTCCGGCTCAAAGCACTGGGCCACGAAGGTGGTGGTGTTGGCTTCCACCACTTCTCCCAAAGCAAAGGGGGGTGGGGAGGTGGCTTGGGATCCCATCCTGCCTCCAATTCTGTCAAGGCTGCTTCTAGGAGGGCGGTGCTACCCTAGCTCTAGCTGCTGGTGGCGGGCCTGGGCCCGTTGCAGGGCCTGCCGTACTGCGGCAAAGCCAGTGCCTCCAGGGCTAAGCCGCGCAGCCACTACCTGCCGGGGATCGATGGCCGCAAAGATATCCTCCTCGAAGACGGGGTGAAAGCTTTTCCAGCGCTCCAGGGGCAAATCCTTTAATAAGATACCTTCCGCAAGACAGGTGCGCACAATCCGGCCCACCAGATCATGGGCAGTGCGAAAAGGGATCCCTTTGCGCACTAGGTAGTCGGCTACATCGGTGGCATTGGAGAAGTCTGTCTGCACCGCGGCCTCTAGGCGCTGGGTTTGGAATTGGATGCCTTCCCGCAGGAGGATCCGCATCGCCTCCAGGCAGGCTTTTACAGTATCGACAGCATCAAAAAGCCCCTCCTTGTCCTCCTGCAAGTCTTTGTTGTAGGCCAGGGGCAGCCCTTTGAGGGTAACCAACAGAGCTTGCAGATGACCGAATACCCGCCCGGCTTTGCCCCGCACCAGTTCTGCCACATCGGGGTTTTTTTTCTGGGGCATAAGGCTAGAGCCGGTAGCACAAGTATCGGTGAGGGCGACAAAGCCAAACTCCTGCGATGCCCAGAGGATAATCTCTTCCGAGAGGCGGCTGAGGTGAACCATAATCAAGCTGGCGGCAGCGTGGAACTCCACGAGGAAGTCACGGTCGCTCACTGCATCCAAGCTGTTGGCACTGATGCGCTCAAACCCCAGCAAATGAGCGGCAAGGTGCCGGTCAATGGGTAGGGAAGTGCCAGCTAGCGCCCCAGATCCCAGGGGACAGACGTTCACTTCTTCTCGCACCCGTCCCAGCCTTTGCCAATCCCGCCAGAACATCTCTTCGTAGGCCAAAAGGTGATGGGCTAGGCTCACGGGCTGGGCTCGCTGCAGGTGAGTGTAGCCGGGCAGGATTGTCTCCACGTGCTGGCTAGCCAACTCCAGCAAGACCCCTCGCAGCTCCCAGAGGGAGTGGCGGATAGCGTCGATTTGATCCCGCAGGTAAAGGCGTAGGTCGGTGGCCACTTGGTCGTTGCGGGAGCGGCCGGTGTGCAGCTTCTTCCCCACCTCCCCTACCAACGCTACCAGCCGGCGCTCGACGGCGTAGTGGACATCTTCCGCCTCTGGGTCGGGCTGGAAGATGCCCTCGGCAACCTCCTTCTGGATTTGCTCCAGCCCCTGCCGAATCTGCTCTGCCTCTTCGCGGCTCAAGATGCCGCAGGCCCCCAGCATCTGCACGTGGGCCAGGGATCCGGCCACATCGTAGGGCAAAAGGCGAATGTCAAAGCCAATGCTGGCATTGAAGCGGGCAATCTGAGGGTGCAGGGATCCCGCAAAGCGTCCGCTCCAGGGGCGCGGGGTGGAAGGGGCTGTCGGCTGGGACATGGACGCGGAAGGAGGATAGGGATCGACTACCACAGGAAGACTAGAAAAAAGCAAGCTAAGCAGCAACGGCCAAGGCGCCGCCACCTCAGCGCCAGGAGGTCCAAGGGCTACTGCCTCTAGTGGGAGCTAGTGATGCTCTTGAGCATGTAGCCCGCCACGATTCCTATCAAAAGCGCCCAAATTTGGCCCGATTCCACAAAGTTGTTCCACCCCTTGCGGATATCGCCCAGCACGTCCTGCCGGAACACTTGGGCAACCATCGCCTCCGTCTGCAAGGCCGGCGAGGCCGGCAAATAAACCGAGGAAAGCTCGAAGCCAGAAGCAGTGAAGTGCATGCTTGTACCTCAGGTGAAGGTTGACTGGGAAAGTGAGCCGCCCCCCTAGGAGGCTTCCCTACTAGAGGGTACCCTCAGTTTGAACCTTCCTACCTAGCTTGGCTCAGAATCGGGCAATACTTTCAACACCACCAGCGTCGTATCGTCCACCAGCTCAGGCCGCAAAGAAATCTCGTCCTGGAACAGAAGCTCCACCTCCGCCGCTGGCTCGGGGACAACAGGGCGGGATCTCCTAGGGCCTCGGAAAGCCTCCATCTGGGCAAAGAGGCTTTCTAGGATCTCCTCGGGCAACTCGTAGCAACTAGCAGCCCGCTGGATGGCCTCCACTAGACCTGAGGTCTCTAGCCGCTCCCCGCGGGTATTTGCAACCTCAATATAGCCATCAGTGTAGTAGACTACCACATCCCCTGGTTGCAGTTGCACGCAGCTTTCCGTGTATTGGCTGTGTTTTTCCAAGCCAATCAGCGCTCCTTCCGTGTCTAGGGGCTGGATGTCGCGGCTGCGGGCCCGCCACCAGAGGGGGGGGTTGTGGGCGGCGTTGCTAAAGCACAAGCGGCGGGAGCGGGGATCGTACTCCGAGTAAAACAAGCTAATAAAGCGACTGGAGTTTTCCAGATCACTGTACATAGCCCGATTGAGATGTTGGAGAACACGGGCCGGCGAGTGGCCGTTAAGGGCTTCTGCCCGCACCATGGCGCGGGTCATGCTCATTAGCAGGCCGGCAGGCACGCCTTTGCCCATAACATCCCCAATCACGATCGCCAGGCGAGAGTCTGCCGACGGCTCAGACGATTCCTCCAGGTTGCTGCCCGGCTCCCCAGAGGCAGGTGCCTTCGGGATCTTGATGAAATCGTAGTAGTCGCCCCCCACTTTGCTGGCTACGCGGCAGCGGGCCGCCAGCCGAATGCCCTTGACTTGGGGGTAGTGGCGGGGCAACAGTTGGGTCTGGATGTAGGAGCCAATCTCCATTTCTTTTTCCAAGGCCATTTTGCGGCGCAAGGCCGCCGTCAAGCGCTCATTCTCAATGGCCACACCCGCTTGGTCGGCCACGAGGCGCAGCAGTTGCTGGCGGCGCTCAGTCCAGTGGTAGGTGGGCTGGCGACTGAAAACGTACAGGCGACCCTGGACAGAGTTACGAATCAACAGGGGCGTGCCAAACAGGCGCACATCTGGCCCCAGGCTCTGACGCAGGCGCTCGTCTAGAAGATGTTCGAGAGCTGGGATCTTCACCGCCAGGGATCCTTCTGCTTTGAGGAGGGGCTCCTGAGCAGATAGGCTCTGGGCAATCTGCTCCATTTCCGCGCGAATCTGCTCGCGGCGCTCAAGATCTGAACAATGCAGCTGATCCAACTGAATGGTGCCGTTGGGGCTAAACAGCACTAGGGCTCCCCCATCAGCTTCGGTGAGCTGGCTGGCCACAAAAGCGGTAAGCTCCAGGATCTGGTTGAGGTTGTTGAAGGAGCGCAGGGCAAAGGCCAATCCTCCCAGCAGGTACAGCATCGACTGCTGGTCTGCACCGGCTTCAGCTTTGGCCGGGGCGGGCAAGAGGGCTGGCGACTCCTTCTCCTTGGCAGTGCCCAGCCTAGGGGTGGGATCCTCCTGAACTGAGCTGAGCGTGTCCTGGTCGGTTGTGGGCGGCAGCGAGGCAGGCAGAACCTTGGCAGGAAAAGACTCCGGCCAGGACAAACCCGATAGCCCGGCAGGGGGCTGGGCCGGAAAGGCTTTTTGCGGGTTGTGCTCATCCATCGGGAAGCTAGAGGAGATCCCCTGGAAACATAACGATGCAGTTTAGCAAAAATGTCAGAAGCTCCATCACAAAAGTTTTAGCCCAATCCCAACAGTCTTCCTCAGGCCCGGCGGCGCTGACGGGATCCCTGGCACAGTTCTTGGTAGAGCTGCTCTAGGCGACTGAGGTTGTGGCTGAGGGTGTAGCGCTCTAGAACGCGCTGGCGGGCTTTCATCCCCAGCAGTTGGGTAAACTCCCGCTGATCCCGCAATAGCGGAAGCAGCGTTTGCAGCTCCACTGTCACCCGAGCGGGGTCCAACAAGATCCCGGCTCCATCCGCTAGAACCTCGCCATCGGCACCGACATCAGTGGCCACCGCTGCCACCCCACAGGCCATCGCCTCCAGCAGCGACAAGGACAGCCCCTCAATCAAGGAAGGCAGAATGAACACGTCAGATCCCCGCAGGATCTCGATACGCTCCTGCTCGTCCGCCACATAGCCCAGCCAGTAGATCCCGTGCTGGCGGGTGTAGAAAGGCTTGAGAGTATTGAGCAGGGGTCCATCCCCCACAATCAGGAGGCCACACTTCTCACCCATTTGAGCCTGCTTCCAGGCTTTGAGCAGGGCCTCGACATTTTTTTCCGGCGAGATCCGTCCTTGGTAGACAAAGACCCGCTCCAGCCCCAACCGTTGCTTCAGGGTGGAGGGTCCTGGCGAATACTTATCAACGTCGACGCCGTTGGGAATGACCACCACCTGCTCGCGGCTCACCCCCAGTTTGCTTAGGATCTGGCGCTGCGTTTCCGAGAAGACAATGGTGCGGTCGTAGTGGGCCAAACAGGGGGCATAGAGCTGATAGGCCAGGTATTGGGTGCGGGAGGCGATGTTGCGCCGCCGTCGGTCAAAAGCCGGGTGGAAAGTAGCCACCAGGGGCTGGTTGAGCTCAGCGCAGATCTCCGGCAACACAAAATCAATGGGCGAAATTGTTAAAGAAGCATGCACCAAATCCGGCTGCAATTCCCGTAGGGCTTGGGTCAGCAACCGCCGGGCGTTGGGAGCCGGGATTGTGTAGATCTGCGACTTGTACAGACAGGGCAGGGAAACATCCCGCCCCACCAGCTCACGACGGGATCCCTCTACAGCAGGGGCCTCCAGGCTGGGGGAGGGGCTTTCGTTGGTGAAATGGAAAAAGCTCACCTGATGTCCCCGCTCCAAAAGGCCGTTGGTCACCTCACGGCTATAGGTGACGTTGCCACAGAAAGGTGCCTTCTTGCCTATCCAGGCGATGTGCATGGGCGGATCCCTACGGCGCCAGAACGCTGATCTGCAACGGGATGTGCGATTCAAAGCCTCTATAAGGGTAGCAGACTCACCTCCCACGTCGGTCCGCTGCTCCCCTCTCAAGGGAGAAACCTAGACCGACAGCCCTACGCCGCAGCTATCCAGCAGAAAAACTTATCTGTGCCCCTCTCTGCCCAGCAGACCCCAGAGGTACAGCCCCGCCGACCCAGTCAGGGCTGCCAGGCCGAGAAACGTCCAGGCAAGGCCGAAATACGTTTCTGCCACCCCCGCCAAAACCAGCGGCAAACTGAGAGCAATGTTGACCGCATTGTTCTGCAGTCCAAAAACCTTGCCGCGCAGATGTTCGGGGGTCTCCTCCTGGAGCAAGGTTTGCATGGGCACCGCCACCAACGCCCCTCCACAGCCCAGCAGGACAATCCAAGCCAAGCTGGGAAACAGCTTCCCCTCCGTCCAGGACAAAGCCACCAAGGACAGACACAGCAACAGGGATCCCAGCCCACTCCAGGCGCGACGGCTCACCTGCCGGCCCGTATGCCCCACCCAAAAGGCGCCAATGGCCATGCCCAGGCCGGCAGCCGCCAGCAACACCCCAAACTGATCTGCCTCCAGCTCCGCCGTCACCTCGGCCATGCGCACCGCCAAGACTGCCAGCGCCGCAAACAGCGAGTAGAGCACCACCATTTGCAGCAAGGCCGCGCGGATCAAGGGCATTTGCCCGATGTATTGCAGGCCCAGCTTGAGATCTTCCCAGAGATGGGGAGCCTGCCAAGGCCGGGGCTCTAGCCTCTCGTGGGGTTGCAGCAGCAGTAGCAGGGATCCCGCCAACAGGTAGGCTCCCCCCACCACCAGCTCCGGTCCCACGTCCCAGCCAGGCAGCCAAGTGTGCACCCAGCGATCCGCCAGCGTTAATAGGGGTTCGCCAATGGCAAAGCCGACGATCAGCGAAGCCATCATCGTCGTGGTGTAGAGGGAGTTGGCCGCCAACAGCTCCCGCCTAGGCAGGATCAGCGGCAGAGTGGCCTGTTCGGCAGGAGCAAAAAACTGGGTCAAGACAGAGACGGCAAAGCTCACCAGCAACAGGCTGCCAAAGCCCAAAGGGATCCCTGGCCAAAGGTCACGCCCGGCGGTAAGCCAGAGCAGCGGCGGCAACAGCAGCACCAGGATCCCGCGCAGTACGTTGGAGAGCACCAGCACCCCCTTCTTGGGCCAGCGATCCACAAACACCCCTGCCAGACTGCCCAACAGCACCGCCGGCAGCGTAAAAGCCAGCATAACCGCCGCCACCCAGCCGCTGATGGAAGCCCCCTCTGGCTGAAACTGCTTCGAGATCACCCCAATCAGCAGCACCAACAACACCTTGTCGGCCAACTGGGAAAACACCTGCCCCATCCACAGCAGCAGGAAATTGGGTCGACGCAGGACGGCAGCAAAGTTTCCCAGGCCTGTCCCTGAGAAAGGGGAATCCGCTTGGCTGTCCTCTTTGGGATCCTGGGGAGGGGGCTCTGGCAAGGGATCCCCCGACGAACACTTCAGCGAGCCGGAGGGGGGACTTGCCGGCGGCTCAAGTGGGGGGGCCTCTGACTTCAGCACCTCAGTTGAAGGAAATGGGGAAGGAAGATCCCGAAGATGAGAAGTCCGGTGGCAGACCTCCACCTCCCCTTCCGGCCAGTCCCATCGTTGCTCCAAAGTCATGGTGCCCCCGTTCAGCATATCCCTCTCCCCCGCCTTGGTTTTCCCTGCCGCGCTCCAGCATTACCGCTGCTGGATTGGGAGAGGTGCCCTAATCTTAAATCTTGACCTAGCCTGCAATCAAACTGGCTTCCCCTCCAGGGCAGCTTACCCCTGGGCCGCCCAAGTTGTGCCTCCCCCCTGAGCAAGCCGCTAAGGCGAGGGTAGGGAAAGGCTATCAGCTTTCTGAAAACGATAGGGAGCGCAAGGGATCTGGGATCGACTCGCTGGGGGCTACAAAGCTGCCCTTTTCCACAAAGGTAAGGCGCAGCGCCAGCCAACGGATGAAATCCTCATTGGTCGAGACCACCGCTCCCAGCGGCTCCTTCAACTTGTGGCGCAGCGGCTTGAACTCAGGAGCTTCCATGAAAGCCGGCTGGGGCACCCAAAAGAAATCGATGGGGCGATGGTGCTCCTCGTAGTGTCGGCGACGCTCTTCCAGCACCTCCTCTAGAGGTTCAGACCGCAAAAAATCCAAACTGGCAACAATGAAGTGGTAGGTAGTGGGCTCAGTGGCAGACATGCGCAATCAGGTGGCGGACTTAAGCAAATGGGGGGCCGGGTCGCGAGAGCTCCAGCAGGGCTGGCAGGCTTCCAACTGCTGGAGGGCAGGCAGCCGCGCCATTACCTCCTCAGGGGGCATAGGATGTTCTGCCGCCTGCTTGAGGGTAGCTAGAGCTTGGGCTGCCCACTCCCGTGCCCAGAGGGGAGTTGAAGGGGTTTCCCCCTGCTCCAACAGTTCCTGGCAGAGGGCAGTCGAGCGCTCCAGGTCGCCACTGCCCTGATAGGCCATAATCAGAGCCACTCGCGCCAGAGCACATTCCTCGGAGTTTAGCCTGGAGTCTCTACGCTCCTTCCGGCGGGGTGAGCTCCCTTGAATCGAACAGCAGTAGCAAAAAGACTCAAGAAGGTTGATCGCTTCTAGGTAGCGCTCCTGCTTCAGCGCAGTGATGCCAGCACGGAGGGAGCCATACGGAGGAGACATGAGCCTAAAAGGGGATTTTAACCGCCTTGCAGCCAGAGGTATGGGTGGCCTAGCTTTTTATCCCAGGTTTCGTGTCTGCTACTACTATACTTCAGACAGACAACTGCGACTCCCCTCTTCCTCGCTTTTGGCAAGGGCGCTCAACTCTTACGGGCTAGGATATAAGTGCTGACGTAGTGGGTTTCCCGGCGCAGCACCTCACAGCCTGCCTGCTGCAGACGCGCCCCCAGGTCGTCGCGGATGTAGTCTCGGTAGTAGGGTTCGTGGAAGGTTTGCACAAAAGCTTCCATCGTCTCCTCCAGCTCCGGCGAATCCAAGAGTTGCACCGAGTCGCAGATGACAATGACGCTCCCCGGCTTCACCACGCGGCTCATCTCGTTGATGACATTTTGCCGGGCCGGGCCGGGCAGCTCGTGGAAGAGAAACACACTGACAACCGCATCAAAGGTGGCGTCGGCATAGGGCATAGCCTCAGCGTTGGCGCGGATGAGCTGGGGCAGCTCCCCAGGCAACTCCTGCAACAGGCGGTTGGCCTTGCGCAGATAGGCAGGGGAAAGATCCAGACCGTACAGCGCCGCTTTGGGCAGAGCTCCCCGCAAAAGGCGCAGCGTGCGCCCCGTACCACAAGCCACATCGAGAATGTGGGGAGCAGATAGAGCAGGATCGAGGGCATCCTTGAGCAGCCGGATTACCCGTCGCCGCATGGCATCCGCCGTGCCCCCAAACAGCAGCTCCACCTGGAGGTCGTAGAGCTCAGCCGAGCGATCGCTTAGGTAGCCGTTGGTTTGGTAGTGGAAATTCTGCAGGTAGTATTTCGGGTAGCCCTCTGTGGAGATGTCTGGAGAAAACTCCTGGTAGCGCCGACTGTGGACCCGTCGGGTAATCTGGGGCAGTTCCAACCACACGGCTGGGTAATAGCGAGCAAAGTCCAGCCAGGGGTTGTCAAAGAGAAGCGCGTGAGGGTAGTAACCTGCCTCGGCATCTTGCCAATCGACCTGGAGCAGCCGTTCGTAACGAGCCCGCAACTCCTGCAAAGTAGCTGCGCTGACCTTTACCCGCTCCCGCGGCGGCAGGGGCTTGCCGGAGACAAAGCTCTGCAACTCCCTAATGGCAGAGAGCATCAGCTCGGAAGCCTGCGTGGAGAGAGCCTTGTGGACAAAGCCGAAGAGGTTTTTGCTCCACTGAAAGGCACGGTAGGCTGCCTCTCCAACTGGCGATGGGATTGGCAGCGACAGCTCGGAGCTTAACTGTAGGCTCATAACCCTGCAAGGTGCGAATGCTTAATGTTTGTTTACGTTAGATTATAGCAAGGCAGCGGTGCGAAACCGGCAAGTTCTGGGCCTTGGGAGAGCCGGCGAATTGCTAGTCCCACCCCACTTCTTTAGCAGGGAGAGTACTCTATTGGTGTCCCAGGAAAGACGTCTCCACTGCCTAATGCCCTGGGGGAAGAGGCTGAGCAAGTCGAGCAGATTGGGAAAAGGGAGCGCCCGAGCATGACAGCCAAGACGGTGTTGGTCATTGACGACAGCATCATGATCCGCAAGATGGTGGCTGGGATCTTGGCCGATCAATTCCAGGTGCTGGAGGCTAAAGATGGCCTGACGGGCTTGGAGGTTGCCAAAAAGCACCATCCCGATCTCATCTTGCTGGATTTCGTCATGCCCAACATGGATGGCTACGAGACCTTGCAGGCCATCCGGCGGGAGGAGAGCCTGAAAAACACCCCTGTCATTATGATGTCGGGGATGAAAGAGCAGGTAACAGCCCGCATCCCTGAGCCTTTTGTCGATTTTGACTTCATTGAAAAGCCCTTTGAGGCGGAAGCCCTTCTGGCCCAAATTCAAAAGGCCTTGCGGGTGACCCCTGAGGCGGCACCAGAGCCGGGGTCGGAAACCAACACCCAGTTGCTCTTGAACAAGCTCACCGCCATCGAGACCCTGCTCATCCAAGGCACGGAAAACCTCATCCAGCGGGAGGTGGTGACGCGGCTTGTCAACCTCAGCCAGCGCCTAGACCGTCAGGAAGCCCACAGCGCTAGTCTAGAAGAGCAGATCCGTAAACTCACTAGCGAAGTGGAACGGCACAGTCAGGGCTTGGCCCTGATCGTCAAGGAGTTGCGGCATATTCGTAAACTGCTAGGGGGATCCTGATGTCTGAGCAAGGCTTGGAGCGCGCCTACCGGCACCTGGATGCGGTGACGGCCCTGTTTGTGGCTGTGCTGCTCATTTCCAACATCGCCTCGGCCAAGATCGTGCTTTTGGGGCCGTTTACCTTTGATGGCGGCACTATTCTCTTTCCCCTCAGCTACATTTTCGGCGACATCCTCACGGAGGTCTATGGCTATGCCCGCTCGCGGCGGGTGATCTGGTTGGGGTTTTTCTCGGCGGCCCTGCTGTCGGTAACCTTGATGATCGTGGGATCCCTGCCGGCAGCCCCCGATTGGCCCTACCAGGAAGCCTACAACCAGATTCTCGGCCTTGCCCCGCGCATTGTACTGGCCAGCCTCATTGCCTACTGGAGCGGCAGCTTTGCCAATGCCTATGTGCTGGCCCGCCTGAAGGTGTGGACGCGGGGACGCTGGCTGTGGACACGCACCATCAGCTCCACGTTGGTGGGCCAGGCGGTGGATACGGGCCTGTTTATTCTCATCGCCTTCTGGGGGGTGTTTCCCGGTCTGATGAGCCTCATTGTCTCCAACTACGTGTTCAAGTGTGCCGTTGAGGCAGTCTGTACGCCCCTGACCTACGCCATCACCGGCTGGCTAAAGCAACAGGAACAGGAAGACTACTTTGACGTGGCAACCGACTTCAACCCTTTCCGAATGCAGTCTGTATCTAGGTAGTTCATCCATCAGCTGCCCCGGCGAGAGGGATCCCAGTTTTGGTATAGTCAGAGCGTTATCCTTTCTCTCCTGCCGCCGGTGCGCAGCAAGCCGGCCCGGCTTGGGCAGCCCGCTGTTGTCGGGAGCCTTTATCTTAAGACAAGACTTTTGTGAGGGATCCGTAAAGATGATGCTCATTTTCCAAATTGCTCTGTTGGTGTTGGTGCTCTACAGCTTGCTCCTGGTGGTGGCAGTGCCAGTGCTCCTTAGCTCAGCCAGCGACTGGAGCCGGGCCAAGAATGTCCTTTTGGTGGGATCCCTGCTCTGGGTGCTGATGGTAATCGGGGTGGGAGTACTTAGTTTCTTTAAGTGATCCTCCCACCCTCCCACCAGCTCCTGGACGTGGCAGAGCATCAGGACTGCAAGGTTCTGGTGGCTGGGAAAAACTGCGCACCCCCGCACTCTGTTGGGTCCTGAGCGGGGATCCCACCCATTTAGAATGGAGGGTGTTTTGGATACGGTTCTGCTGCTTGCTGAGTCGCTAGCGATTGCAGAGCTCTGAGGCGCTGACGTGTTTGGGGAGGTTTGGGTGGTGAGAGGGGCAAAGTGCTGGCAGCTTTTTGGCTGGGTGCGGCTGGGGATGGCGGTGGCAGGTGTAGTGGGATCCCTGCTGCTGTCCCGTCCAGCAGTGGGGCAGTCGGGCTTTGTCATCACGGGCAGCGAGGGGGTACCTGTCCTCAGCTATCGGCTGGATTTTCGCGGCATTCGTGGTCGGCTGGATCGCTATCGCCTGACGATCCCACCGCAGGACGTGGCGGTAGCAGAAGTTCTAATTAGTGGGGACAGGAACTTTGATGCCGTCATCGATCCCCAGAATGTGCGCCTAGAGGTGGAGGGGAAGCCAGTGGAGCTGGCGGAAGTGTATTGGGACGAGGAGTTTCGCTCCTTGGAGGTGGTGGCCCGTCAGCCCATTGCCGCCGGCCAGGAGATCCGCTTGGTGCTCTCCAATGTGCGCAATCCTTCCGCTGCCGGCATCTACCGGGTAGAAGCGCGGGTAAAGGGGACAGAGCCCAATCCGCTCTTCCGCAAGGTGGGCAACTGGCTCATCACCATCGACGATCCGGAGCGGCTTACCTTCTAATGGCCGCTGCCTCTGGCTTCAACAACCTCAAGGGATCCAAAGAGGAGCTGGGGGCGAACGGTAGCCTGGCATCCAGGGAGAGGTTGTCTTTGGTCCTAGCCGACACCTGGTATCCCAATTGGTGGCAGGCCCTGCTCTTGGGCATGGTGCAGGGGATCACCGAGTTTCTGCCCATTAGCAGCACGGCGCACCTGCGGGTGGTTCCGGCTTTGCTGGGCTGGCCAGATGCAGGCGCTTCCTTTGCGGCGGTAATCCAGTTGGGCAGCTTGGGGGCAGTGTTGATCTACTTTGCCTCTGATCTGCGCCAGGTGCTCCTTGGCTCCTGGAAGGCTTGGCAGGAGCGAGATTTCCAGCAGGAGTCTTGGCGGCTGCTCATAGGGATCCTGGTGGGGACGTTGCCAATTGGGGTTGCCGGGTGGGCCGTCAAGGCCATTTGGGGATCCCCGCCCCGCCAGTTGGGGGTGATTGCTACTGCCGCCATTGGCTTGGCACTGGCTTTGGGCTGGGCGGAACGGGTGGGGAAACGCCGGCGAGATCTGCACAGCCTGGGCATTTGGGATGGGCTCTGGGTAGGGCTGGCCCAGGCTTTGGCTTTGATTCCAGGGGTATCCCGCTCCGGTGTGACGCTGACAGCGGCTCTGTTGCTGGATTTGCAGCGCTCGGCTGCCGCCCGCTACTCCTTTTTGCTAGGGATCCCGGCCCTCTTTTTGGCCGGGGTGGAGGAATTTATCGCCGAGTTCAGGGCAGAGGCACTGCTGTCGCAGGGGTTGGGGACGCTCTCGGCCTTTGTTTTCTCCTACTGGTCCATCGATTGGCTCATTCGATTTTTGCAGCGCAGCAGCACCTGGCTGTTTATCGTCTACCGGATTGGGTTTGGCCTGTTCATTTTCTTGGGGCTAGCCCTGGGGTTCCTGCAACCTTAAGCCGACTTAGCGCTTTGGGCAGGTACTCCCCTAGGTGGGCCGGATCCACCCCTGTTAGACCCCGCTCCCCCGCCAGCTGGATAGCGGCTTGGGCGTGCCACCACACTCCAGCACAGGCACAACTGAGCAGCTCCGCGATCCCCATCGACTGACCCAGTTGGGCCCTTCTGCGCGCCACCAGGCCGCCGATTAAGCCAGTTAGGACATCGCCGCTGCCACCGCGGGCCAAAGCCGGTGTGCTCTCCGGGTTGACCCAGCATTCCCCCGTAGGAGAGGCGATGACCGTCCGTGCTCCCTTTAAAACCACCACCGCTCCACTCTGGGCTGCTGCTCTCTGGGCTGCCTCCATGCGATCCGCAAGCGGGATCCCTGGAAAAAGCCGGCGAAATTCCCCCAGGTGGGGGGTGAGGATGGCTTGGATCCCGTTTTCTTGCAAGCGCTCCACCCCCATCTCCGCCAGGGCATTGAGGCCATCGGCGTCGATAACCCAAGGGATCCCGGCCCAATCCTGCAGCAAGCTCTCCAGCAGTCGCCGGCGGGTTTCTCCTAGGCCGGGCCCCACTGCCACCGCCTGGAAAGGTTTTTCGCCCAGCGGCGGCAGAGCCGGGATCCCTTCCCAGGGGTGAACCAAGACTTCCGGCAAAGTGCTGTGGATGAGCCCCTTCAATTCCGCCGGCACCGCCAGGGTTACCATGCCCACGCCACTGGCGCGGGATCCCAGCCCGGCCAACGCCGCCGCCCCGGCATAGGCCGCCGACCCTGCGACTACTAGCAGGGATCCCTGGCGATATTTGTGGGTATCCAAAGGTGGGTCAGGGGGAAAATGGGGCCAAGGGTTCAGCAATAGCTGGGGAACCGCCCCTGCTAGGCAGGCCCAAGGGGGGATGCCAAAATCAAGGCGATGCAGCCGTCCCACCCAGGGCAGAGCCGCCTCCTGCCACAGGCCCCGTTTCCAGAGGCCCAGGGCATAGGTGTGGCTGGCGCGGATGCAGCAGCCCCAGATCTCGCCTGTCTGGTCGTTGAGGCCGGAGGGCAAGTCCAGGCTGAGGATGGGAATGCCGCTGCCGTTGGCCCATTCCACCGCCCCCGCCCAGGGATCCCCCAGGGGCCGGTTTAGGCCAATGCCAAAGAGGGCGTCAATGAGCAGATCGCAGTCGGCCAACGCCTCCACCCGCTCCACAAACTCCGCTCCCAGAGCCCTGAGGTAGCGGGCGTGGTTAGCGGTTAGGGGCTTGAGATCCGGCTTCCCCAACCAAACCTTCACCTCCTTTTGGGCTAGCCGCAGCTCTCGCCCAACCACCAAGCCGTCGCCGCCATTGTGCCCCGTGCCGCAGAGGATGCCAATGCGCTGCACCTGGGGAAAATCCTGCTGCAACTGGGCAAAGGCGGCCAGCCCCACCTTCTCCATCAGGGCGGCCACGGGCATGCCGGCAGCGAAGATCTCCTCCTCAAGACGCCGCATCTGCGCCGAGTTGACCAAGGCGGTGGCCGGGTCAAAGGAGGGGAGGAGGCTGCTTGGCTGGGGCAAAGAGGGCTCTGGCATGGCGGTCATGGCTGGGGGGAACTCAGGGAGCTTAGCTCAATCACATTCCCGTCGGGATCCCGAACAAACACAGCCGCCCGCCCGGAAGCGCTGGGCTGCACCTCATAGCCTGCCTGCAGCAGGCGGGCCTTTACCGCCTCCAGATCTTCCACTCCCAGGGCCACATGGGGAAGGCGCCCCCACTTCGCCTTGCTGCCACGACTGGCTTGCTGCCCTTGGTTAAGTGGCTCCTCAGGGACGATCAAATGAATCTGCGAAGACCCCACCTGGTACCAAGCACCAGGAAAGTTAAAGGGAAACCGCTCTGCCTTCGGGAGCCCGAGCACAGTTGCGTAGAAATGCTCGGCCCTGGCCAGATCGCTAACCCAAAGGGCGGTGTGGAGGTGTTGATAGGTGCTCATGACGTTGCTTTAGCTTAATCAGCGGGAAGCCCTGCACTGTATTTATATCAGTGTCGGGATGAAAGCCGTTCGTCCTACAATTGAGGAGAACAAGTTATTCCTGCCGTGGGTCGCCCGGTGGCAGTAGGCTGAGACCTCTGTACCAACAAGTCTGTGAAGCGGGAAGCCCGTACGCTATCTAAAACGAAGATGAGTGTCGGGAGTCGTTCACCGCAAGGCCTTGAAGCGGGCGAGAGTAATCTCCAAGGGCCTGTTCCGCCCAGACGCTAAGGTGGAGCTAGGGCAGCGGCGACGAGAATATCCTCTATCTTGCTTCTTGCCTAGGGGTTGGTCTATGGGATCCCACACCAAGTTTTTCGGCACCGTCTTGGCCATGCTGGCTGTTAACGGCATCTACTTGCAATTGCAGCAGCTTGCCCTGCGGTTGGAAGAAGAGGTGAACCCAGCTCCTTCAGAACAGGCTGCTCCAGAGCCGCAGAGCAACGCCCAGCCGCCGCATCCCTGGGGTCATCTGGCCCAAGTTTTCCGGGGGGCCAGCTTCGTCGGGATCCCCACCCCTAGGTTCCAAGCCGAGAAGCAGGGTGGTGCTTTGCAAAGGGGATCAAACCCCGTACCATAGAGGAGCAGGCCCCCTGTTTTGCGGTTTACAACTTGGATACTCACCATGACTCAGCCGTCAGCGACCTCTGGGCAAAAGCCACTTGTTATTGCCCCTTCCATCCTCTCGGCAGACTTTAGCCGCTTAGGAGAAGAAGTGCGGGCAGTGGATGAGGCGGGGGCCGACTGGATCCACGTGGACGTCATGGATGGCCGCTTTGTGCCCAACATTACCATTGGCCCCTTGGTGGTGGAAGCCCTGCGCCCGGTTACGGCCAAGCCTCTGGACGTCCACCTGATGATTGTGGAGCCGGAAAAGTACGTGGCCGACTTTGCCAAGGCGGGGGCCGACATTATCTCCGTTCATGCCGAGTCCAGCTCCACCATTCACCTGCACCGCACCCTCAGCCAAATCAAGGATCTGGGCAAACAGGCGGGCGTGGTGCTCAACCCGGCCAGCCCCTTGGAGCTCATCCAGTACGTGCTGGATCTGGTGGATCTGGTCTTGATCATGAGCGTCAACCCCGGCTTTGGCGGCCAGAGCTTCATTCCAGCAGTGGTGCCCAAAATTCGCCAGTTGCGGGCTCTCTGCAACGAGCGCGGTCTGGATCCCTGGATCGAGGTGGATGGCGGTATCAAGGCTAGCAACGCCTGGCAGGTGATCGAGGCGGGGGCCAATGCCATCGTGGCCGGCTCGGCCGTGTTCAAGGCCAAAGACTATGCGGAGGCTATTCGCGCTATCCGCAACAGCCGTCGCCCGGAGCTGGTAACGGTTTGATTTGGGAAAACCGTGCTCTTGCGCTCCTCTCAGGCCAAGGCACAGAGGAGCAGGGAGGGGAGGACGAGCCCGAAATTCTAGCGCAGAGCGGCGGTCTCCTGCTGGGTAGCCGAAGGCACCGTACCCTCCTCACTGGCGGCTTGGACTAGGCAATGGGGAGGCGTGGAAGGAGGAGTGATTGGCTGGGGCGAAGTAGGGCTGAAAAAAACCTGGCAGAAAGGCAGGCGGCTGTTGCGCTGAATGTCAGCAAGGTAGGGAGGAGGGATAGTACCCCAGTAGGCCTCTAGCACCTGCTGGTCGGGATCCTCCGGCAGCACCTGGTAGTACACCATCAGGCGGTTATCGGGGAACCAAGCGCGGACAAGTCTTTGCAGCTGCCTTGGATTGAAGCCCGGTTCCTCTGGGTTATAAATCAGGTGCATCCCCACTAGGCGCCCGCCCATGAAGTAGGCCTCCACATAAAACCCGCGGGCATAGAGGGGGGGCACGGAGGGATCCCGCGACGAAGGGGCAGCCGGCAAGTAGAGAGCCTCACCCCCGGGGCGCAGTTGCCAGCGGCTCCAGCGGGGATCCTCCCGGTCGCTGGAGAGGGCTTCCCAATTGTTGGCGCGGGCGTAGCTTAGGAAGCGCTCCTCCACCATGCCCAAATAGAGCATTTCCATCTGCCAGGACGGTCGGGCCCGCGTTTGCAAGAGGGGCAGCGTGCGCACTTCTCCCTGCTTGAGCACCAAAACTTCTGCCCGCGCTGGGTAACCTTCCCACGTCAGCAGTGCTGCCAAGACACCTGCTCCAACTGCTCTGCCAAGGCTGGCCAGCCCTCGCCGTGCCGCCCGTAGCAACAGCCTGACCAGGGGCAGCTCAAACCAAAGCCACGCCCCGCCCAACGCAGCTAGAGAAGCAGGGACGTAAGATGAGATCACGGGGAGATCAAGAGGCCAGGAAGAGGATAGGGGCCATGAATGCCTTATTCTAGCTTAACCAGCGGGAAGCCCTGCACTGGAGTTCCATGTAGTGTCGGGACGAAAGCCGTTCGTGCTACAACTAGGGGGAACAAGTAATTTCCCTGACTTGTTCGTGCTGGGGGTCGCAGGGTGGCAGCAGGCCGAGGCCTCTGGACCAACAAAAAATGCGAAGCCGGTACGCTAGCTGTTCGCGCAGCCTGTCGTAAGCCAGGGTGGGTTTACTCAACGAAGACGAGGGTCGGGAGTCGTTCACTCACAGTGCTAAGGTTCCTTAGAAATCTTAACCTGCTGCCCTGGGTGAACTTTCTTGCCGACAGCGGATGGATCAAAACCCGTATCCAACTGGGCGCGACTGCCGAGAAGCTCCCTCCTCGACCGTAGGGCCGGGGCTCATCGTTATTGCTGGCCCCACCGCCACCGGCAAGTCGCAGCAGGCGTTGTGGCTGGCCCGGCGGCTGGGATCCCCCCTGTTGAACGCCGACTCTCGTCAGGTCTACCGGGAGTTTGACATCGGCACCGCCAAGCCCACCCCTGCTGAGCGGGCCCTTTGGCCCCATGAGTTCATTGACTTTGTGGATCCCCGCCACACCTACACTGTGGCCGAGTTCCAACGAGCCGCCCAAGCCCGCATTGCCGAGGCCCATCGGCAGGGACAGACTCCCATTCTGGTGGGGGGGACGGGGCTTTACATCCAATCTATCACTGCAGGGCTGGGGATCCCGGCAGTTCCCCCGCAGCCCCAGTTGCGCGCTCAATTGGAGACGTGGCCGCCTGAGATCCGCTACGCCTGGCTGCAGCAGTTGGATCCCGTGGCCGCTCGGCAGATTCACCCCCATGACGAGGTGCGCACCCTGCGGGCTTTAGAGATCATCTACACCACCGGGAAGCCGGCTTCCCGCCTGCGGCAGGCCCACCCTCCCAACTACCCCATCTTGATCTTGGGGCTGCACTGCCCGATGCCCCGTCTAGAACAACGCATTGCCCGGCGCACAGCGGCAATGCTGGAGCAGGGGTGGATCGAGGAGGTAAAGACGCTGCGGGAGCGCTATGGGCCGGACTTGCCTCTTCTGCAGACCTTGGGCTATGCGGAGATTAGTGCTTACCTAGAAGGGCGGATCCCAGAGGCGGAGCTCCAGCCTTTGATTGTGCGGCGTACCCGCCAGTTTGCCAAACGGCAGATGACCTGGTTTCGGGCCATGCCAGGGATCCAGTGGCTAGACTGCGAGGCTGAGGATCTGCCGGAGCAGATTTGGAACCGGGTTATGGCGTGGAGGGCGGCTCAGACCAGCGCCGAAACCACTCCTGCCGTCGCTGCGCGTCCGCCCGCCGATTGGTAACGATCTCCCACACTTGCACCCCTTGGGCGGGCAAGGGATCCAGGGCTTGAGCCAGCTCCTCCCACGTCTCCAGCCGCTGGTGGGGAATGCCGTGAGCCTGGCAGAGGCGAGCAAAATCTACCGCCTGGGGAGTGGCAAAGTAGGGCTCAAAGGGAGGATTGAGCCCCTGGCGGCCCACCTCCGCAATGGGCAGTAGCTCGAAAATCCCTCCTCCCTGGTTGTTGATGAGCAAAATGGTTAGAGATCCCTGTAGCTGAGAGCTAAGCCGCAGGCCACCGCAGTCGTGCAGAAAGGCCAGATCCCCAGTCAGCAACACCGTCGGGCGATAGCGGTGGGCCACTCCAAAGGCAGTCGAGAGGATGCCGTCGATGCCGTTGGTGCCGCGGTTAAAGTAAGGCCGGATGCGGCGGTCGTTGGGCGGCCAGAACCACTCCACATCCCGCACCGGCGTGCTGTTGGCAATAAATAGCGGCGTTTCCGGAGGCAGGTGGTGGGCCAGCCACCAGGCAACCTTGCCCTCAAACCACTCCGGCACAGCCGCCAGCAGGCGATCCAGCTCAACCCGAGCTTTTGCTTCCGCCCTCAGCCAGGTTTGCAGAAAAGCGGTTGCCTTGGCCTTGCCTGCCGGGATCCCTGCCGCCACCTCCTCTACTGTGTAGGGCAAGTGGGTTGTGGAGTTGTGGAGGGGATCGGCGTTCTGAGGACGGGGGTCGAGTAGCCAGGTGCGGGGAGCCGCTTGCGCCAGAACTTGCCGCAGCACCTTGCTGGTGGGCAGGGATCCCAGTTGGATGACGTGTTCCGGCCAGAGCAAGGGATCCCCCCGCTGCAGGAGGAAGTCGTAGGTAGTGATGAGGTAAGGGTTAAGGGAAGCGTAGTTGCGCAAGGGGGAGAGTCCCTCCGCCAGCACCGGCCAGCCCAGAGCCAGCGACAAACGGGCCACTGCTGCCACGTACTCTTGGGGATCTGCCGGCTGGGCTGGCCCTGCCAAGATCACCCCCCGCTCGCAGCTGCACCACTCCTGCCAAAAAGAAGCTGTCTCTACCTGAGAAGAGTTCCGCCTTGTCGGGAAGGGAAATCCAGCAGGAGCCACCCCCCGAAAAAAGGTCTTCTCAAACTCAGGATCTTCCTGCAAATGGACTAGAGGCGCAGTGCTGCCATCAGCAACAGGGGCCAAGGGATCCCGCAAGGGCACGTTGAGATGCACGGGGCCGGGAAAGGGGTAGAGGGCGCGTTCCCAGGCGTGGACAATCATTTGGCGCAGGTAGGCCAGAGCTTCCAGGTCGGCGCTGGGCACTGCCAACTCTGCCTGCCAGTTGGGGTAATGGCCGTAGAGCTTTACCTGGTCGATGGTCTGACCGGCGCGGCAGTGGCGCAGCTCCGGCGGCCGATCCGCCGTCAACACCAAAAGTGGCCAGCCACTTTCTGCTGCCTCGATCAGGGCAGGGAAAAAATGGGCACCAGCACTGCCGGAGGTACAAACGAGGGGAACGGGCTGCCGCAGCCGCTGGGCCAAGCCAAGGGCAAAAAAGGCCGCTGACCGCTCATCCAGCACTGGAATGGCCTCGATCTCGGGGTGCCGCGCTAGCGCATAGGTGAGGGGGGCAGAGCGGGATCCTGGACACACCACGGCCACCCGACAACCCAGCCGGCTCAAGGTCTCGGCCAAAACGGATCCCCAAAGGGCATTGAGGTTGCGCCAGTCCAGCCGTTGAGGGAGAGGGGTGTTGGCCATCCCAGCCACCAGAGGAAGCGAGGAAGTAACCCAAAGTGGGTCCATCCTGTTACTCTATGCCCACCGACCCTCCCAGGGGAACTCTCTAGGGGTCCTCCTCCCGTCCCTCGCTGGCTATGGCCTAGTAAGGGAGGATGTTCTCCCCTGCCTGCAAGAGGAGCCACAGCTTGGTCAGGTCTCCCCGAGGGGGAATAATGTTATGTTCATGAGAACCTCCCTTATCGACCTTTGCTGCAGCCAAGCAGGAGCACCCATGCCCAGGAAACCCGATGGCTACCTCATTCACATCATGCTGGAAGGGGGTCAAACCCTGCAGGTACGGGTCAAGGATGCCAGAGAATACACAGAGCTAATCAACCAGCTGATGGTGGGCGGGGACGAGTTCATCCCCTTGCCCAAGCAAATGGACAATGAGTACATGATCGTGCGTCCCCGGCGGGTGGCTGGTGTATCTGTGGAGGCAATCTACACCTCCAGTGTTGGTATTGAAGGAGTGTAAAAATCCCAAAAGCCAAGAAGCCAGGGAGCCCCCGTTGCAGTCCAAGGTCCCTAGCCTTGGAGCTGGGGGCTCTGGGTGGGCTTTCTGTAGATTCAGGAGGCCAAAAAGGTTATTTCTCTGGTGGCAGGATTACCTTGTCAATGATGTGGATAACGCCGTTGGAGGCCTTGAGATCAGGGGTTACCACCTTGGCGTCGTTGACCTGGATCCCATCCTTGACGGCGATCTCCACAGGGGCTTCGGCAAGGGTAGTTAGCTTACCGGCCTTTAGATCTTGAGAGAGAAGTTCGCCAGACACCACATGATAGCTGAGCACTCGCTTCAATTTCTCCTTGTTTTCTGGCTTGAGCAAGTCGTCTAGAGTGCCTTTCGGCAAGGCCGCAAAGGCCTCATCCGTCGGGGCAAAAACGGTGAAGGGACCTTTGTCAGAGAGGGTCTTCACCAGGTCAGCAGCCTCCAGGGCTTTGATTAGGGTGGTGAAGGAGCCAGCCTCTGCAGCAACATCCACGATGGTTTTTTGGGCAGGAGCCGCAGTCTTCGCGCTTTCAGGCGCTGGGCTGGGGCTACTGGCATGGACTCCAGGGGCTGCAGCCAACGTAGCGGCCGAGGCAACGACCAAAGAGAGCGCGAAGAGATTGCGAATCATGCGATGTAACCCTCCGTGAAGAGTAGGTTTACACTCCTTTACGACGGAGAAGCTCTAGCTCGAGTTCCCTTTTCTCCTCGAGGAGGCAAAAGCTATCCCTGAAGGGCGATTACACCTAACCAACTCTTGAAGCCGCTGGCCGTTTAGGCGTTGCCCCTACGGCTTGCCGAGGGATCGCCACTGCCTTCGGGTTGCTGGAGACTGGTCAAATCGTTGAGGCGGCGCAGGATCCCCCATCCCTGCAGGGCTTCCAAGAGGGCCTCCCGCACGACAGCCACTGTTTCCTGGTCAAGGGCCAGGCGTAGATAGTCCACTGCTAGCCGGGTTTGTTCGGGATCCAAATGGGGCATAAGGCTCTGCAGCCGGCGCACGCCCAGCAGCCGCCTGTAGGGATCGGGGGAGGCAATGTCACCCAGATCCCGCTCCAATTGGGAACGCCGCCGCTCCTGCCGGCGGCTGAGCCATTCCCCAAACAGCAGCAACAGCAGGGCCAGCGTAACCAGCCCCTGCACAATGGCGCCCGTGGCTAGCCAGCGTTGGCTGGCTTCTGCCCAGATTGAGACCACAAGGTAGGTACCGAGGGCAGCGCCTGCCCCCCCCGCCCCAGCCAGCAGCAGGGAGCGATCGGCTTGGCGCAGCCAAGCTTGCCACTCCTGCCAGCGGCGGCTAAACTCAGGGCTGCAAGCCGCGTACACCCCTAGCATCACCCCCGTGCCCACCGCTAAGGAAAGGGCCAGGCGCCAGTGCCAAAAAGCCAGCCCCGCCAGGGCCAAGCCCGACAAAGCCAGAACCCGCCACTGCGGCCCTGCAAGCATCCATAGGGCCACCTGGGATCCCACTTCTACTGCCCCTTTCTGAACCCGCTGCAGATACTCTCGCCAGGATCCCTGGCCAGGGGAGGGGCGCTCCGTTCCCTTCTTCACCGCTGGAACTCCCAAAGCTGCGCTTCCTCTAGAGGGGATCCGCTAGCCCCCTAGGCCGGCGTCCCCTCAACTATGCTAAGAGCGCTCTGCCCCACTGAGGCCAGCTAGATAGGCCTTCCACCCTTGGGCTTGCAAGCGGGCATTTTTCTCCTGCACGCTCTGCTTGAGGCTTTCCCGATAGGCCAGCACCCGTTGTTGTAGGGCGGGATCGCCGCTAGCTAGGATCTGCACGGCCAAGAGTCCAGCGTTGTACCCATTGCCGATGGCTACAGTGGCCACGGGGATCCCTTTGGGCATCTGCACAATCGAGTAGAGGGAGTCTAGCCCCTGTAGGGATTGGCTAAACACCGGCACCCCAATGACCGGCAGAGGAGTTAGAGACGCCACCATCCCCGGCAAGTGGGCTGCCCCGCCGGCGCCGGCAATGATGACGCGGATCCCTTGGGTATGGGCGCGGCGGGCAAACTCCACCATTGCTTCCGGCGTGCGGTGGGCGCTGAGGATCTGGAGGTGATAGGGGATCCCGAACTCCTCACACACCTGGGCGGCAGGGGCTAGGGTAGGCAGATCTGAGTCGCTGCCCATCACGATAGCGACGAGAGGGGAGGCTTCCATAAGCGGCTGGCCCGTCGTAGCCGATCCATAATTGCATAACCTAGGCCGGTGACGACCGGTGGCGGTTCAGCCAATAGCAGAGTGGCTGCTCCCTCATCCAGGCGGCGCAGGCTGGCAAAGAGGGCGCGGGCCGCCAAGTTGGGATCGGGGCCCAGGCATTCTAGGGTAAAGGCAACTTCAGGCCAGTGGCGGGAGAGGCTTTCTGCCAGCGCTTCCGGTTTGGCAGCAAAACTGAGAATGCCCAGGTGGGAGTGTCCCACTGCCAATCGCCGCAACTGTTGCCAGTCCTCGGGCTGGAGCTGGGCAAAGGCAACGGGTAACAACCAGAGGGGCTTGCCGGGGGCGTAGTGGCTGCTCAGTTGTCCTGGAGCTTCCGGCCTCTCGCCGCTTCCGGGGGCAGGGGGAGAGCTGAGGGGCAAATCGAGGTGGGATGCCAAAACTTCCAGCGGGATCCCGCCGGGGCGCAGCAAGGTGGGGGTGCCATCGGGGCTAAGCTTGAGGACTGTCGATTCCACGCCCACGGCACACTCCCCCCCGTCCAAAATATAGGGGATCCGCCCCGCCAACTCGGCGTAGACAGCCTGGGCCGAGGTGGGGCTGAGGCGGCCAAAGCGGTTGGCGCTGGGGGCAGCCAAAGGCACCTGAACTGCCTGCAGCAAAGCTTGGGCTACGGGGTGGGCCGGCACCCGCAGCGCCACGGTGGGCAAGCCACTGGTGACGAGATCCGGCACCTGCGGGCCCTTGGGTAGCACCAAGGTCAGCGGGCCCGGCCAGAAGGTGGCGACAAGGGATCCCAGGCGAGCGCGAGCGGTGGCAGTAAAAGCCGACAGATCCACTAGCTTTCCCTCCAGCCCCTCGAGAGGGATCCCGGCTGGAAGGTGCAGGATCAGGGGATCGAAACGAGGGCGCTCCTTGACGGCAAAGATCTTGGCCACCGCCTGCTCGTTGAGGCCGTGGCCTGCCAGGCCGTAGACCGTTTCTGTAGGCATGGCCACCAACTGGCCCTGCCGCAGCGCTTCGGCCGCCAGGGCAAGGTGCTCAGGGGTGGGGGGGAGGATCTGGGTTTGCATGGGAGGGGATTCACGGCCCTGCGGGCAACGAGAACGGGTTTTGCCGGTCTCGGCCTCAGGGCTAGCTTCCTTCTTCAACATGGGTGTGCAACACCTTGCCGCGCAGGGTCTTGCCCAACCAGGGAGTGGCTTGGGAATGGGAGCGGAGGGTAGCTGCTGAAACTGTCCAGGTATGGGTTGGATCAAAGAGCACCCAGTCACTGCCGGGATCCAGACAGGGCGGCTCCAGCCCCAGGCAGCGGGCCGGGTAGAGGCTGAGGGCCGACCAGAGCTGTAGCGCTGTTAGCAATCCCGTCTCCACCAGGTTTTGCCACAGCAGCGGCAAGGCCAACTCCAGGCCTATGGCCCCAGGAGGAGCCTCGGCAAAGGGCAGGGTTTTCTCCTCGTAGGTGTAGGGAGCATGATCGGTGGCGATGCCCAAGTTGCCGCTGCGGATCCCGGCAATAAGGGCCTCCCGGTCGGCAGCATGGGGCAGAGGAGGCAGCAGGCGCAGGTTGGGATCGTAGCCGCCCTCGAGGACAGCTTCCTCCGACAGGAGGAGGTGCATCCAGGTGGTGCTGGCAGTAACCGGCAGCCCCTCTGCCTGGGCCTGCTGGACAAGCTCTAGACTGCGGGCTTGGCTAAGGCGCATCACATGCACCGGCGCCGGCGAAGGGACGCTGCGCAGCACTTCCAGGAGGCGGGCCAAGGCGGCAGTTTCGGCACTGGCTGGGATGCCCTTTAGCCCTAGGCGAAGGGCCCATACTCCCTCGTAGAGACTGCCCGAGCCCGCCAGGGTGGGATCCCAGGCCCAAACCAGTAGCGGCTTATTCCAAGGTCGCAAATACTCCAGGGCCCGTCGCAGCAGAGCCAAGGAGCGCAGCGGCTCTAATCCGCCGACCCGAGCCACAAAGCCAATGGCTCCGGCGTGGGCCAGCTCTCCCCAGGGGCTGGGAGCTTCTTCCCGGTCACCCAAGCTAAGGGCAGCCCAGGGCAGCCAGCGGGGATCCCCACGCTGGCGGCGATAGCGGCCCAGCTGCTCTGGCTGATCCAGCACCGGAAAAGCTGCCGTCCCCGGGACAGGAGTGGGCAGGAGGCCAACTTGGGTAAATCCGCCTGCTCGCGCTGCGGCTGCCAGGGAGGTGAGGGTCTCGCGGCCAGTGGAGAAGCCCCTCTCCCCCAGCTCGCCACTGTAGGTGTACAGATCGATCAAGCCTGGGCCCAGCACCCAGCTGGAGGCGTCCAGACGGGGAACCTTGGCGGGGATCGCTGCTGCCTCGACGAGGAGAAGGCGGCCCCGACGTAGCCAAACATCAGCTACTTCATCGCGCTGGCGCCAGGGATCCAACAGGCGTACTCCTTGCAGGCAAATATCCGGCAAACCCAGGTCGACAGGGAGAGGGGATCCCATCTTCACCCCCTAGAGAGCGCCCGCAGTGGTGCAGTCAAGAATCTGGCCGGACAGGTGGGTGGTGAGGTTCAGCACTCTTAAAACTGGCGCACCCTCCTTTCCTTCCGGGTAGTCGATGACGGTAATGCCGCCATTCCCTTGCTTGAAGATCCAAAAGGCATGGGGAGAAAGGTCGAACAACTGGCAGATAATGGCCTTGTTGATGGCATCGTGGGCTACCACCACTGCCGTACCTTCTGGAAACTGAGCGGCCGTAGTGGTCAAAATTTCTTCCCAGGCCGAGCGAGTGCGGGCCCAAACTTGGTAGAGGTTTTCCCCGTTGGGCATCTGCACGGCGGCAGGATCCCGCTGCCAGCGCTCCAGCTCGCCGGGGTATTCGGCTTCCACTTCACTCTGGAGCTTGCCCTCCCAGTCGCCGTGGCAGATTTCCTGCAGCTCCACCATTGGGCGCAGGATGAGGTGGGGGTGGTGGCGACAAATGGCGTCAGCGGTAGCCCAGGGCCGCTTGAGGGGGCTGGAAAAGGCCAGGTGCAGCGGCTGATCCGCCAAAAACTCGGCCACCTTGGCTGCCTGCTCCTCGCCGGTGGCGTTGAGGGGAATATCCCGCTGCCCCTGGAAGCGTTGCTCCCGGTTCCATTGCGTCTCGCCATGTCGCACGAGCAGAATGCGCATCCCCTGCTTGCGCTTGGGCAGAGGCTGGCCCAGATGGGCGGTGATGTTCCAAGATTCCAGTTGCACTGGTCCCCCCAGGCCCTGGGGGAAGTTGAGAACACTGATAGCACAGTTGTTTTGCCCCAGACGGTGGTAGTGGACTGGCCCCAAGCCAATGGCCGTGCTGACCAGGGCACGGTTGAGGCCGCTGTGGCCGACGATAAGAACGTTGAGGGGATGCGTAGGATCACTCCCCCGCTCCGAGCGGGGATCCAACTGCACCTGCTCAGCCAACTGCTGCCAAAAGACCTGCGCTTGCTGCCAGAGATCCCGCACTGGAAAGCGTCCCCCCAGCTCCAGCTCGTCGGGCTGGTACCGCCAGCGGTAGTACTCTTCCGGGTACTTCTCCTTCACCTCGGCAAAGGTCAAGCCTTCCCACTCCGTTAGGTCAATCTCCCGCAGCTGCTCACTAATCAGCAACGGGATCCCCCCTCGCTCCCTGAGAAGAATGTGGGCGGTGTCGAGGGCGCGGGAGAGAGGGCTGCAGTAGACATAATCCAAGGGGATCCCGGCTAGAGCCTCAGCTACCCGCTGTGCCTGCGCTTCTCCGCTGGGGGTAAGGCGAGAGAGATCGGAGCGGCCTTGGATGCGATTTTCGACGTTGAAGGTGCTCTCACCGTGGCGCACAAGCAGGATGCGCAGGGCAGGCTGAGCCATCGTTGGTACTGATTGAACTCAAGGACCTCTTCTAAAGTATCGCCTAGAGCCCTACTGGGGGTTTGGCTGGCCTCACCTCAAGGAACTCCCGCTCGGACTAGTACAAGGGGGTGAGCCGCGCCAGGAAAGCTCCCCCCGGCTCTTGGTAGAGAATTTGTCCCTGCCAGCCGTTGGCGTGGGCATAGTGCAGCAGGGTCTCTGGATCCACAAAGAGCCAGGGGAAGGGATCCCCGCGCTGACCGTTGTATTCGGCCACAAAGTTGACTACCTTGGTTTTTACCTCCCCTCTCCCTTCCTCTTCTAAAACCCTGGTTTCTGGATCCGCAGGAATGGCCGGCTCTGGAGTTCGCGGCAGCAGATCCTCTAGAGGTGCTGGGTTTTCGCCGAAGTCACTGAGCTCAGTAGAGTCCAAGAGCAACTGACCCATAGGCTGAATCCAAGGGCGAGCCAGGCGCAAAAAACGCTCCAACCCCGCCAGGGATCCCACTAGGCCGGCGCCGTTCATCAGCAACAGCAGCGTATCGAAGGGCTCCTCCGGCCCTGCCCAGTGAAACAGGTCGGCGGCAATACGGCAGCGCACCCCCCGTTCGGCCATGATCTGCAACGCCACCGGAGAGCGATCCAGGGCGGCCACAGCCAACCCCTCCTCCTGCAGCAGCAGGCTGTGGCGGCCTGTGCCGGCACCAATGTCCAGCACGCGACCTCGACAGAGATCCAAAGCCAGGGCCTCCACCTCCGGCAGCTCCTGGGTGAAGAACACCTCCGGTGAGATCACCTGGGGCTCCTCTGCCAGCGGGATCCCCTCAGCGCTGTAGGCGTGCAGGCGCAAAGCTCCCTTGGCTTGGCCCCGGTGCCAGTCCCAGAGCGCCTGCTCCAGCGGATCCTGCGGCACAGGGTTTTCGACAGCCTCTATCATGGGAAGACTACGGTATCGCCCACTGGCCAATGCTAGCGAGGCGGCCTCCTTTTGGGCCTACTTCCATTCTGGAGCAGCTGGCCCTGCTGCAACTCCTCCATGGTTGCCAAGTCTCCGCCACCTATCGTCTACATTGTTCTGGGACTCCTGCTCCTCTGGGGCGGTCATCGCGCTTGGCGGGCGGGCTACCTTCGCTGGCCGCAAGGGATCTCGCTGCCAGGGTTGGGCAGTGGGGCCCAGGATCTGCTCTTAACCAGCGGCGAGCGCACCCTCTTTGCCGATAGCAGCCCCGCCGCCGTGGCCGCGGCAGAGCTCATCCGCCAGGGCAATTTTAGGGCGGCGATCCCGCTCCTAGAGATGGGGCTACAGAACAACCGCAACGACCCGGAAGCTCGCATTTTCCTCAACAACGCCCGCGCCCAGCAGCAGGGCAACCCCTTGAGCATAGCCGTGGTGGTGCCCATCTCCAGTAACCCCAACCGCGCCAAAGAGACACTGCGGGGCGTGGCCCAGGCCCAAGAGGAGCTATTTCAGCAAGGGGGTATTGCAGGGCGGCTGCTGCGGGTGGTGATTGCCGACGACGGGGATAACCCAGAGCGAGCGGCGGCAGTGGCCAAAGCCCTGGTGGGCCAGCCTGAGATCTTGGGGGTGATCGGCCACAACGCCAGCGATGCCACCCTGGCGGCGGCTGAGATCTATCAGGCTGCCGGCCTGGCTATGATCTCCTCCACCTCCACCAGCACCCGCATCAGCCTGCTGGGGAACGCCATCTTTCGCACCGTCCCCTCTGACCAGATTGCTGGCACGCAACTGGCCCGCTATGTCCTTAACAAACTGCGCCTGCAGAGGGTGGCCATCTTCTACAACCCCAACAGCGCCTACAGCACCAGCCTGCGCGACGCCTTTGCCTCCACCCTGACCAGCGAAGGGGGGATTGTGCTGGCCACCTTCGACCTAACAGCCGCCGATTTCAACCCCCAGGCCAGCCTCCAGAGAGCGCTGGAGCAGGGATCCCAGGTGGCTTTCTTGGCGCCTACGGCTTCCGTAGCCCAACACGCGCTGGCCGTTGCCCGCCAGAACGCCCTCCGCGGCCAACCCCTTGCCCTGGTGGGGGGAGATGTGCTTTTTAGCCTCACCACGCTCAAGGAAGGGGGAGCAGCGGTGGAGGGCATGGTGGTGGCGGTGCCCTGGCACCCCGATCTTCCCCGCAGCCGCGGCTTTGCCCAGAAGGCAGCCCAGATGTGGGGAGGGCAGGTGAGTTGGCGCACCGCCCTGGCCTACGACGCCACCCGTGTTTTTCTCCAGGCCCTTCGGCAGGGATCCCCCAGCCGCAGCGCTGTTCTTGCCGTCCTGGGCGACCCCAACTTCCGCTTGCAGGGAGGCGCTTCCGGGGAGGTGCGCTTTTTGCCCTCCGGCGACCGCGATGCCCCCTACGTGCTGGTGCGCGTCGAACGGGGCAACCGCTCCGGTACGGGCTACGATTTTGTGCCCATCCCCCAGGGATCCCGCTAGGCGCTAGAGTGGTAATGCTCTCCAAAAAACCAGAGGGGTCGGATCCCATGCCCAGCCGGATCACAGCCTGTTTCCAGGCGCTGCGCAGCCGCGGTGAAGCCGCCCTTATCCCCTACCTCACCGCCGGGGATCCCGACTTGCAAACCACCTTTGAGGCTCTGCAGGTGCTGGATCACCACGGCGCTGATCTCATCGAGCTGGGGGTGCCCTACTCGGATCCCCTGGCCGATGGGCCGGTGATCCAAGCAGCAGCTACCCGTGCCCTTAGGCGGGGCGTGACCTTGGGCGCCATTTTGCAGGGGTTGAGGTGCCTCTCGCTGCGGGCCCCTCTCATCCTCTTCACCTACTACAACCCCATCTACCAGCTCGGCATCCCCAACTTTGTGCAGCAGCTGCGCCAGGCTGGCTGTGCTGGCCTAGTCGTCCCTGACCTGCCTCTAGAAGAGGCCGGAGCCCTGCGGGAAGCAGCGCAGGCAGAGGGGATCGACCTCATCTTACTGGTGGCCCCTACCAGCCCCCCCGAGCGCATGCGGCGCATTGCCCAACACTCCAAGGGCTTTATCTACCTGGTCAGCACCACCGGCGTCACTGGCGAGCGGGCCACCCTCGAGCAGCGGCTCCCAACCTTGCTGCAGCAGTTGCGCCAATCCACCTCCCTGCCGATTGGGGTGGGCTTTGGCATCTCTACCCCCGACCAGGCTCGCCAGATTGCCCTCTGGGGAGCCGATGCCGCCATTGTCGGCAGCGCCTTTGTGCAACGGCTGGCCAAAGCGCCCACCCCTGCCCACGGCCTGCAACAAATTGCTTGCTTCTGCCGCGAGCTCAAGGCTGCCCTGCAAGGAGTAGGGGCCCCGCACTCTTGATGGCTGCAGCGGAAAAGAAATGAAACGAATATTTACATTTTTTAGCTCCCCTGTCGACCAATTGCCCGCTCACTGCACTGGCAGAACGAGGAGCTTGCCGGCCAGGCCGATCTGCTTGTTTGTAAATCTTCACAAAATACTCATCGCTCCCGCGCTATAAAATTGTCCTGGATGCTCGGCTGTCTGAAAGTTGTAGGAGTTGTCGGCCGGTCTCAAAATCTGGGGCTTCGGTGGAGGTAGTTTTGAGCCCCCTTCACAGGATCCCCGGTTTTTGGGCGAACGGATCCCGCATCCAGCGAGGCTGAGCAGCTAGCTTTTGAGAGGATCAGCCAGTCGCTCATCCTTACTTTGGGAAAAAACCAAGAGGAGATCCATTATGCAAGACGCCTTTACCCGGGTAATTACTCAGGCAGATGCACGTGGCGCTTTTTTAAGTGAACAAGACTTTGCTCGTTTAGAGGCTTTGGTGGCAGAAGGCAACAAGCGCCTGGATGCCGTCAACCGCATGACCAGCAACGCTGCTCAAATTGTGGTTAACGCAGCTCGTTCTCTGTTTGCCCAGGAGCCAGATCTAATTGCTCCCGGCGGTAACGCCTACACCAACCGCCGCATGGCTGCTTGCCTGCGCGACCTGGAGATCATCTTGCGCTACATTACCTACGCCACCTTGGCGGGAGACAGCTCCGTGCTGGAAGATCGCTGCCTGAACGGTCTGCGGGAAACTTACATTGCTCTGGGAGTGCCCACCAGCTCCATGGCCAATGCCATTGCGGCTATGAAGAGAGAAGCCCTGGCCAAGATCATGGATCCAAACGGCATCACCCCTGGCGACTGCTCAGCAATCCAAAGCGAAGTGGCCAGCTACTTCGACAAAGCTGCTGCCGCCATTGTGTAGGGTGTTTTTAGCGGGGGCCGGCTTGGCCCGTGCTAAGCAAAGCTTCTTTTAGTAGCAAGCAGAAGTCCCCCAATTTGGGGTGGACTGGCTGCTTAAGGTCTGTTTTTGCTAGCAGTGAACGCATTGAGGAGTTGAAAGGTGAAAACTGTTATTACTGAGGCAATTGCCGCTGCTGACAATCAAGGGCGTTTTCTCAACGCCAGCGAGCTGCAGGCTGTGAGTGGTCGCTACCAGCGGGCTGCCGCCTCTCTAGAAGCAGCTCGTGTATTAACCCAAAACCAACAGACGCTGGTGCGCGAAGCGGTGCAAGAAGTGTTCAAGCGCTTCCCCTACCTAAGCCAACCAGGGGAGATGGGGCATGGCGAGGTCTTTCAGGCCAAGTGCGCCCGTGACATCGGCTACTACCTGCGCTTTATCACCTACTCGCTGGTTGCCGGTGGCACCGGCCCCCTCGACGAATACTTGGTGGCTGGTCTGCGGGAAGTGAACCGCGCTTTTAACCTCTCCCCCAGCTGGTACATCGTGGCTCTGCAGCACATGAAGAGCCGCGCTCTGGGCATGCTGAAGGGCCAAGCGGCCAATGAAGCGGCCATCTACTTCGATTACGCCATCAACGCCCTCAGCTAGGGGAGGTAAAGATAGGGCTCCTTAGCCATTGAGCCAATCTCTTTTGGTTTGCCTAGCAGGCAGCAACCTGGGTGGAGGTAAGCTCCCTAGCTCCTAGTAACCAAGCTCTCCTAGGGAGTGGGTTGTCTGCCTGCAGGCTTAACCGAAGGGATGGGAGTCCTCAACTTTAGGGCGAGGCAGCTTGACAGTGCCTCCTAGGGTTCTTTTGCTAACTGTGTAGGCCTCTTCCGAGCTTGGGCAGCGGGAGTGGCAAGACAACTATTCAAACAGCGGGGAAAGGTATGTTCGGTCAAAGCACCAGTAGCCCAGAGGCTCTGACAGAAGCCGGTAGTCGGGTTTACAGAATTGAGTACACTGGCCTACTCAACCCACCTGAGGCCCTGAGTACCTCAGAGAAAGTGCGCCGCAGCACTGCTACGCTTACCGTCCCCTACAGCCGGCTGTCTGCTGAGATGCGGCGCATTCTACGGATGGGTGGCAAGGTTCTCCGGGTTATCCCTCTCTCGGGATCCCCTGCCCAAGGCCCTACTCCTCCTGTCCAGTAAGGGATCCTACTGCCCTGGGGCTTGGCTCTAGGCAAGCAGTTGTTGAAAAAGTTGCCCTGGCTTCATGAATGGCTCTGCAATAGCTCGTCTAGCCTCCAACACGGCAGTGCTGCCCCAGCAGCTTACCTGGGAGCAGGCAATAGCCTGGCTGCAAGGGGACGATCCGCAGGAGCGCTACTACGCCGCCTGGTACTTGGGCACTATGCGCGACGGGCGGGCAGTTGAGCCCTTGCTGTTGGCGTTGCAAGACGAGCGAGATCGCACTGCCCTGGGAGGCTACCCGCTGCGGCGCAACGCCGCCAAAGCTCTAGGGCAAATTGGCGATGTCCGGGCTGTGCCTGGGCTGATTGAGGCGCTTAGCTGCAGCGATTTGCTGGTGCGGGAAGAGGCGGCCTACGCCCTAGCCCAGCTGGGAGATAGACGAGCAGTGCAGCCCCTGCTAGCTTTGTTAAAGTCGCAGGAGGAGCAGCCTTGGGAGGCTTTCATTGAGGCGCTGGGCCACCTCAACGCTAGCGAAGCTGAAGCAGCCATTCGGCCTTTCTTGGATCACCCTTCAGAGCGGGTGCGTTCAGCAGCAGCTTGGGTCCTCTATCGCTTTACCCAAGCGGAGGAGCTGACTCAAGTTTTGGTGGCGCTGCTAGCCCACCCCAACTTTAGCTTGCGCCAGGCAGCCCTCTTCGACCTAGCTGAATCGGGCTGGCTTGCAGGAGCCCCCCTGTTGGCCACTGCCAATGTGGCCCTTAACCTGCGCCTCAATGCTCTAAAGCGGCTATTTGACGTGGCCTTGCAGTTGGGGTGGGTGCCGCCAGATCAGGTGGCAGCGGCAATCATCCCCCACCTTGACAGGCTGTTTTAGAGCTGGGACTTTTTTGACCTCACCTTAGCTTCTAGGCCGGTTATGTCCTCCTCATCCCCTGCGCAAGTGCTTCCTCCTGCTGTGGCTCAACTGGCTGCCCAACTGGAGCAGGCCACCTCAGAGGCGGAACTGCTGGGCGTGGTACGAGCTCTGGGCTCCCTGGGCCAGGTAGAAGGGATCCCCCTGCTCATTCGCGCTTTTGGCTTCAACCGCCCTGCTGTGGGGGAGGCAGCTCTGGAGGAGGTGTTGCGCTTTGGAGAAGCGGCGGTACAGCCCTTGCTAGCCAACATTGACGGCTTTGACTATGGGGCGCGGGCCTACTCGGTGCGAGCCTTAGCCCGCATTGGCCATGGGGATGCTTACCCCCTTTTGGTCGACTCCATTGTGGCTGATTTCGCCCCTAGCGTGCGGCGGGCAGCAACACGGGGACTGGGACGGGTGGCTGCCCAACGCCCCTTGTCCGATCAAGAGCGAGCTTTGCAGCTACTCCAGCAATGCCTAGGGGATGCCGATTGGGGAGTGCGCTATGCCGCTGTTGCAGCCCTAACGGACCTAGCCCGCCTAGGGGAGCTTTCCCTGCGACCTGCTGCCAAGGCAGCTCTGCAGACAGCTTTGCAGGATGCGGATCCTTTGATCCCTCTCCGCGCTCGCCTAAGCCAGGAGGAGCTGGCTACTGAGCTGTAGCCTCTTCTTGTTGTTTCGTTTCTTGATAGGAGCACCGCCTATGTCTCTTCCTTTGCTGGCTGTTCGCCCCACCACGCAAAACGAACGGGTAAACCGCTACTTTGTGGCTAGTGACGAAACTCCGCCCGTCTACCGCCCCGATGACCCAACGGGTATTGAGAATGTTATCCGCGCCGCCTACCGCCAAATCTTCAGCGAGCACCTGATGCTGGAGAGCTACCGGCAAAGAGCGCTGGAGTCCCAGTTGCGCAACGGGGCGATTTCGGTGAAAGAGTTTATCCGTGGCCTGGGCAAGTCGGAGGTCTACCGCGACCTGGTCATGGTTCCCAACGACAACTACCGCTTCGTTGAGATCACCTTCCAGCGCTTCCTAGGTCGGCCCACCTACAGCCAAATGGAGCGCATCCAGTACTCGATTATCCTGGCCACCCGCGGCCTAGACGGGTTCATCGACGCCATTGTGGATAGCGAGGAGTACGACGCCGCTTTTGGAGACGATGTGGTGCCCTACCAGCGCCGCCGCCTTTCCGAGAAGCCAACCAACTTGGTCACCCCTCGCTATGGACCACGTTGGCGGGATATTTCCGGCGTAAGGCCTTCGGCCCGGGAAGTGGTGCGCACCTATCGGGTTGTCCGCCCGCCTAAACCTGGGGATCCGGAGAACTTCATCAACATGGCTCGCCTGCTCAATCCCAAGCCGGCAGCGCGGCAAAACATCAGCGTCTTTGATCTAAAGATCCCTGACATGACCACCAACCGTCGCTAGCCCTAGACAGGCTTCCTAGGGCAAGTGCCTGTGGGACTGCCGGGCCAAGGCTCCGCTGCTGTTCGGGTGGGGTGGCTCGGCAGCTTGCCTGCGGCAAGATTCGTTATAATCTGGGTGATGCTTCTTAACCCTTGGGCTGCATGAAGAATTCCGTTGTGCGGGCTTTTTTCGTCGGCAAAGCAATGGCCGATGTCTTGCGGGAGCGTTGGGAGGGCACGCTTGCCGACATTGCTGCGGAGGTAGGTAAGCTGTGGGCAGAGCTGCAGGAAGGCTGGCAGACCTTTGCCCAGGAGGTGATGGCCCGAGCCGAGACAGAAGCATCGCTAGCTACCCAAGCAATGGCCTCGTCCACCTACAAGGTGGAAGACCTGCAGGCAACTCTAGACGACCTGCGGGCCGAGGTAGCCCAGCTCCGCTCTGAGTTGCAGAAGTACCGCAATCGAAACGCTTGAAGGCAAGCACAGCAACGGGAGCCAAGCCTGCTAAACCCTACACCGCCTACCGGTGGGCCCGGGAAAACTACAGCCGATGGGGCCGCCTCCTTGACATTTGGCGCTTTGTGCTGACTTGGCTGTTCTACCTCTGGCTGGACCAGCAGGCCTGGAGCTATGGGGGGCAGCCTACGCCAGAGCAAAAAGCCAAGCGCCGTCGTGCTAGAGCCATCTGGATCCGCGAGACGCTGCTCCAGCTGGGCCCCACTTTTATCAAGGTAGGGCAGTTTTTCTCCACCCGCGCCGATCTTTTCCCTGCTGAGTATGTGGAGGAGCTGTCCAAGCTGCAGGATCGGGTGCCTGCCTTCAGCTATGAGCAGGTGGCGGCCATTGTACAGCAGGAGCTGGGCAAGCCCATTGAGCAAATCTACAGCTACTTTGATCCCACCCCCTTGGCCGCAGCCAGTTTGGGGCAAGTGCATCGCGCCAAGCTCAAAAGCGGTGAAGAAGTGGTGGTGAAGGTGCAGCGGCCGGGCCTAGTGCGGCTGTTCACCATCGATCTCGAGATCTGCCGCGGCATTGCCGAGTTTTTTCAGCACCACACCCCCTGGGGCGGGCCGGGCCGGGACTGGATTGGCATCTACGAAGAGTGTCGCCGCACCCTTTGGGAAGAGGTGGACTATCTCAACGAGGGCCGCAACGCCGACAGGTTCCGCCGCAACTTTCGCGACATGCCCCAGATTGCCGTTCCCAAGGTGTACTGGCGCTACACCTCCCCCCGGCTGCTGACATTGGAGTACCTACCGGGCATCAAAATTAGCGACTACGAGGCCCTGAGGGCGGCAGGGTTGGATCGCAGGGCTTTGGCCCGCTTGGGGGCAGAGGCCTATCTGCGGCAACTGCTTAAAGACGGCTTTTTCCACGCCGATCCCCACCCCGGCAACCTTGCCGTCAAGCCAGATGGCACACTGATTTTCTACGACTTTGGCATGATGGGGCGCCTTCGTCCCGGCCTCAAGGAAAAGCTGGCAGATATGCTGGCAGCTGTGGTGGCCAAAAATGCCGACCAAGTGGTGGCCTTGCTGGTGGAGCTGGGCGTTCTGGTGCCCACTGCCGATCTCGCACCCGTCCGTCGCTCAGTGCAGTACCTTCTGGATCACTTCCTGGACAGACCTTTTTCCGGCAAGCTGGACGAGATCTCGGTGGCGGCCATTAGCGAAGACCTCTACGAGCTGGCCTACGAGCAGCCGTTTCGCTTCCCTGCCACCTTTACCTTTGTCATGCGAGCCCTCACTACCCTGGAGGGGTTGGGAAAAGGGTTAGATCCAGAGTTTAACTTTATCGAGGTGGCCAAGCCTTTTGCAGAAGAGCTCATGAACAGTAGCCAACCCGAGAAGGAAACCCTGCTAGCCCAAGTCAGCCGCCAGGCGGTGGAATTTACCAGCAGCAGCCTCAGCCTGCCCCGCCGCCTAGAGGCGACCTTGAGTAAGTTGGACCAGGGGGAGCTGCGCCTGCGGGTCCGCTCCAGTGAAATGGAACGCCTGCTGCGTCAGCTCAACACAACTGGCCTGGGCACCATCTACGCCGTATTGTTTGCAGCCTTTTTGCTCAGCGCCACGCAGCTATTTTTGGCCGGGCATGCTACTTTAGCGGTTGTCACCCTGGTCTTGGCTGTTCTCGCTGCTTTGGCGCTGGTCAGGGTACTCTGGAAGGCAAAGGGATTGGATCGGCTGAGGTGATGCGACGCTATGCTGGCGCTACGGATCCGGGCAAGGTCCGTAGCAGCAATCAAGATGCCTACTACTGCGATCCAAAAGGGCGCTATTTCATCGTTGCCGACGGCATGGGTGGGCATGCAGCGGGAGCCACAGCCAGCCAGCTAGCGGTTGAGACAATTCGGGCCTGTTTGGATGGAGGCTGGGAGACAGTGCCGGCACCCAAGCTCCTGAGCAAAGCAGTGGAAGCTGCCAACGAGGCGATTCTTAAGGATCAGCGGGAAAACCCGCAACGGGCGGACATGGGAACCACCGTAGTAGTGGCGATGGTGGATCCCAACAACAATTGCTGGAGTGCTCACATTGGCGACTCCCGTCTCTACCGCCTGCGGGGATCCCAGCTGCAGCAGATGACGGAGGATCACACGCTAGTTGCTCGCTCAGTTCGGCAGGGGGAGCTGACTCAAGAGCAGGCCCGCATCCACCCCTGGCGGCACATCCTTGAGCGCTGCCTAGGCCGGCCCGACACAGGGCCGCCTGCTATCCAACCCATTAGCCTGCTTCCCGGGGATCGCCTCCTGTTGTGTAGCGATGGCCTCACCGAGGAGCTGGACGACGAAGTCATTGCCGAGTATTGCTTGAGGGTGCAAGACCTAGAGCAGCTTGTCCTCAAATTAATCGAGGCAGCCAAAGAGCGAGGAGGTCGGGACAACATCACCGTCGTCATTGCCGAGTACGCCTAAAGGGCCGGCGGTGCCATGAAGCAGGGGCTTGCCAGGCATCTCCCCAGCCAGCCCCTACTCCTCCTTGAAGGCAGTTTAGTCTTTAGCTCTTCGGCTCAAACACCTTCAAGTCCACGATCTGGCCGCCTTTGAAGGTCCAGTGGGCAAAGGTTCCGGCCACGTCTCCCTTTTCATCAAAGTCCAGCGAGCCGGAAGCGCCAGTGTAATTGATGTCTTCCCCTTTCTTCAGCAGCTCCACTGCTTTGGCCCACTCGCCAGGCAGGATCTCGGTGCCAGGCGGATTGGCCACTTGTCGCAGGGCATCGCGGATGGCAGTACCATCGGTGCTGCCGGCTTTTTGAATGGCCAGAGCTAAGAGGAAGGCGGCATCGTAGGCGGTGTCGATGTAAGGGGTGGGGGGCAGCTCCCCATAGGTAGTTTTGTAGGCTTCGGCAAAGCTTTGGTAAGCCTTGCTATCGGTGAGGGCCTGGGGGGAGGTGCCGATGGATCCCTCTAGCTTGTCCGCCCCCACCTGGGCAGCCAGATCGGGAGACCGCATGCCGTCTGTCAAGACAAAGCGCTTAAATAGCCCCCCTTCTAGGGCCTGCCGCAGAATAACTGCACCGTTTTCTGGATAGCCAATAACCACTAGGGCCTGGGGATCCCCTTCCTTGAGCTGATCCAGCTCGCCGCGGTAGGAGGCTTTGCCGGGCTCGTAGGGGACGGCCTTGGTGATCTTGCCTCCCTGCTTCTCAAAGGCTGCCTTGAAGCTGTCGGCCAGCCCCTGTCCGTAGTCGTTATTGATGTAGATAACCGCCAGGCGATCCAGCTTCTCTTCGCGGGTAATTTGCGCCAGGGCTACCCCTTGGAAAGCATCGGAAGGAACGGTGCGGAACAGAAAGTCATTGTCGTCCAAGGTGGTGATGCTGGGAGCAGTAGAAGCGGGCGAAATCTGCGGAATCTTGCTAGGAACTGTTACTGTTGTGGCCACTGGGATGGTAACGCCACTGCCCAAAGCACCAATAATGGCGGCCACCTTCTCCACGTTCACCAGCCGCTTGGCCGCATCGATAGCTGGTTGGGCTGAGGTCTGGTCATCCGCCTCCACCACTTGGATTTGGGATCCGAGGACGCCGCCGGCAGCGTTGATCTGATCCAGGGCCAGCTTGATGCCCTTGAGGCAGTTTTCCCCATAGGCTTGCAGGTCACCCGTCAGAGACAGCAGCGCTCCAATTTTGATCGGGGTTTGGGCTGCTTGCTGAGCTGTGCTCGGTAGCAAGGGGGTAACCAGGAGCGCAGCTGCTAGGGCTGCTGCCGTTGCGAAGGCCCGCCGTGTCAGTCTCTGCATAAGAACCTCCAGTGAGAGAATACAACTGCACTTCCCAAAAGTTGGTGGTCGTACAAGCAGACGTTGGGTCACTTCGGAGAGTTCCCTCCTAGAGTCAGCTCCACTCCCGAGGGGGAGCTTTTTGGCAAACCTATTCTCGAGTTTGGTTAAATAAGGCTCATTATCCTACGATAAAAGTTCATAGAATGGAATGGTAAATTCATTAGGCAATGGAGTTTTCCCAGGGTAGCAGTGTGATCGTTATCGACAACGTCTCCAAACAGTTTGGCGGCGTCAATGCCCTGGATCGCTGCTCCTTCCGCATCGAAGCTGGCCGGATCACGGGCTTGATTGGCCCCAACGGGGCGGGGAAAACAACTCTCTTCAACATCATTGCCGGGTTTATTCGACCCAGCAGTGGCCGCATCTGGCTAGATGGGGAGGACGTCACGGGCTTGCCTCCCCACCGCTTGTTTCAACGCGGGCTAGTGCGCACCTTCCAGATCCCGCGCGAGTTTGGCCGCATGACCGTTCTAGAAAACTTGATGGTCGTCCCTCCTGAGCAGGCGGGGGAAAACCTGTTCAACACCTGGTTTCGCTGGCGGCGCGTGCAACGGCAGGAGCGCCAGCTGCAAGCTCGGGCTGAAGAAGTTTTGGAACGGCTCAACCTCATCCACCTGCGCGATCAACTGGCGGTCAACCTTTCCGGCGGGCAAAAGAAGCTGTTGGAACTGGGACGTACCCTAATGGCGGACGCGCGGGTCATCCTCTTGGACGAGCCAGGGGCTGGCGTCAATCGCACCCTGCTGGCGGACTTGATCCGCTTCATCGAATACCTCAACCGTGAGCGCGGCTGCACCTTCTGCATCATCGAACACGACCTGGATCTGGTGACTCGCCTTTGCCACCATGTGGTGGTCATGGCGGGGGGGAGGGTGCTGACTCAGGGATCCATACAGGAAATTCGGCAAAACCCAGCTGTGCGCGAGGCCTATCTCGGATCCATTGCCCTGGCCGAGGCCCTCAGCTCCGGGCCGGCCTCCACCGTCTCGCCGGAGGGATCCCCCCCATGACCCCTTTGCTAGAGATTCAGGATCTCTACAGCGGCTACCGCGGCGTAGACATCCTCAAAGGGATCCGCCTCAAGGTCAATCCGGGCCAAATTGTGGTCATCATCGGCCCCAACGGCGCGGGCAAATCCACGGTGCTCAAGTCCCTCTTTGGGTTGGCCACTATCCACTCTGGCCGGGTGCTCTTCCAAGGCTCTGACATCACCCATCTCCCTGCCGAGCAACTGGTGCGGCGGGGGATTGGCTTTGTGCCCCAAACCAACAATGTCTTTCCCTCCCTCACGGTGCAGGAAAACCTGGAGATGGGGGCCTTTATCCGGCGCGATAACTACACTGCCCAACTGGAGCGGGTTTATGAGCTGTTTCCGCCCCTAAAGGAGAAGCGAAAGCAAGCGGCGGGATCCCTTTCCGGTGGGCAGCGGCAGATGCTGGCCATGGGGCGGGCGTTGATGACAGAGCCACAGCTGTTGTTACTGGACGAGCCCACTGCTGGCCTGTCGCCCCTATACGTTGAGCAGACCTTTGCTCTCCTGCAGGAGATCAACCGCCTTGGCGTCAGCATCCTGATGGTGGAGCAAAATGCCAAGCAGGCTCTGGCTATAGCGGACTGGGGCTACGTCTTGTCCATGGGAGAAAACCGCTTTGAGGATACTGGCCCCAACCTGTTGCGCAATCCCCAAGTGCTGGAGCTGTTTTTGGGGGGCTGAGGCCCTCACCTCCAGCCCCTCTCTTCGAGGGAGAGGGGAGCTAAGCGGAGCTGGCCAGTTGGACTGCCTGCCTGAGAAGGGCTTCCACAAAGCCCATTGCCTCCTGGGCGGAGTGGCCAGCGGCCAGTTGGGCCAATTCCTCCCGGCGCTCCCTCTCTCCCAGAGGATCCACCCGCACGCAGGTCCGCCCTTCTTGCACCACTTTGTAAACCCGCAGGTGGTGATCGGCTAGGGCGGCAATCAGGGGTTGGTGGGTAACGCAGAGAACTTGGTGGTTCCGGGCCAGCTGGTGCAATTTGGCGGCAATGGCCTGCGCCACCTTGCCGGATACGCCAACGTCGATCTCGTCAAAAACCAGGGTAGCCACCGGATCCACGCCGCTGAACACCGCCTTTAAGGCCAGTAGAAAACGGCTCATCTCGCCGCCAGAGGCAATCTCGGCCAGGGGTTGCAGGGGCTCGCCGGGGTTGGGGCTAAACCAAAAGCTCACCTGATCCACCCCTTCGGCGGTGGGGGATCCTGGCTGGATTTGCACCTGGAATTGCACGCCGCTCATCCCCAGGGGCTTGAGCTCCTCAACGAGGGCCTTTTCCAGTTTCCGGGCCGCCTGCTGCCGCAGGTGGGAAAGCGCCTGGCAGTGGCGCTCCAGCTCCTGGGCTGCCTGGTCCAGCCGCGCCTCTAGTTCCTCCAAGTCGGTGCTCTCGTGCCGCAGTTGGGCCAACTCTGCCTGCACCCGCTGCGCGTGGGCCATCACCTCGGCCAGGGTGGGGCCGTATTTGCGGCAGGCCTGGCGCAGTTGGGCAAGGCGCCGTTCAATTTTGTTTAGCCGACTGGGATCTGCTTCCAGGGTCTCGCCGTAGCGCAGCAGCTCCCGTCCGGCCTCCTCCACCTGAACGAGGGCGCTGCTAACCAGTTCGAGGAGGGGAGTTAGGTCGGGATCCCGTTGAGCCATGCTCTGCAGCAACCGCTCGGCTTGGGCCAACAAGTCAGCAATAGCTGGGGAGCCGCTGTCGTTTTGGTAGAGCAGTTGGTGGAGGGCATAGCTCTGCTGCTGCAGTTCCACGCAGTGGGCTAGGCGCTCCCGCTCCCGCTCCAATTTGGTCAGTTCGCCGGGATCCTCTAGGCGCAGGGCAGCCAGTTCTTGGGCTTGCAGCTCCAGGAGATCTAGCCGCTGCAGCCGCAGTTGTTGGTTTTGTTGGCGGGATGCTATCTCTGCTTTGAGCTGGCTCCAGGTTTGGTAGCAAGCTGCCACCTCTAGGCGCAGGCGCAACAGCTCTTCGCCGCCAAAGGCATCCAGCCAGCGGCGCTGAGTTTGGGGCAACTGGAGCTGGATTGTCTGACCCTGGGCGGTGATCTCCACCAGGTAGGAGCGCAGGCTGAGCATCTGAGCCTTGTTCACCAGCACCCCGTTGACTCGCAGGCGGCTGCTGAGCTTGCCGTTGCGCACCACCAGCTCGCGGCTGCAGACCAGGCCTTCTTCCAAAGGCTCAATTTGCTCCTGCTCTAGCCAGGCCTCCAGGGCGGCCGTGGGCTGGAAAATGGCTTCCACCAGGCCCCGCTCGCTGCCGCTGCGCAGAGCGCGAGCTGGCCCCCCTAGCGCGGCATCGAGAGCCTCGAGAATGATAGATTTGCCCGCCCCTGTTTCTCCCGTGAGCACGTTCAGCCCTGCCCGAAAGGGGATCTCCAAGTGCTCGATGAGGGCGAAGTTCTCGATCCGCAACAGGCGCAACATAGGGATCCCGTTGGCCGTCCTGTCTCAGGTTAGCCCACCTGCCGACTTAGGCGGAACGGGGGAAGAGCAGCTTCAAGGGGTGGCCTCCGGCGTCTCCTCTGTTCTAGCGGCGGTATCGGCAAGCGGCTCGGAGGTGGCGGCTGGGGCATTGGGTGTATTAGGCGCTACCTCTGCCTCCTGGAGAGAGGCGGAGGGTTCGAGCTCGGCTTTTGGCTCTGAGGCGGTGGGCTCGGGGGCAGCAGCAGCGGCTTGGGCAGCCTCTTCTTGCTTTTGCCGCTCGTAGCGGCGCCGTTTGATCCCCTCATCCACCCACACGTACACCAGACTGAGAAGGGAGAGCCCTGCCGTTCCAATTAAAACCCAGAGTAGATTGTTGTCTATCGTCATGAGGTGAGATCCGTCCAACTTTGCCGCCAGGGGGAAACGCTGCCCTTAAGGCTTGATCTTACCGTTGAAGCTGCTCTGCCCAATCTTAAAAGACGGGATCCACCCTTTTGCCATGCGCTACCTCAAGTTTTACAAACCCTACGGCGTGCTCACCCAATTTACCGACCGGCAGGGGCGGCCAACTCTCAAGTCTTTCATCCCGGTGCCCAGGGTCTATCCGGTGGGGCGGTTGGATCGAGATAGCGAAGGTCTGCTTCTGCTGACCGACGATGGCCGCCTCAACGCCCGCCTCCTCGATCCCAAGTTCGGCCACGAGCGCACCTACTGGGTGCAGGTGGAAGGGATCCCCACGCCGCAGGCTCTGCAACAGTTGGAAAAAGGGGTGATCATCCAGGGGCGGAAAACCCGCCCTGCCCAGGTGAGGGTTCTCACCGAAGAGCCACCCTTGCCACCGCGGGATCCGCCCATTCGCTTTCGCCGCTCCATCCCCACCACTTGGCTGGAGCTGACGCTGCGGGAAGGTCGCAATCGCCAGGTGCGCCGCATGACCGCCGCTGTCGGCATCCCAACTCTGCGATTGGTGCGAGTGCGGCTGGGCCCTCTCTCGCTGGAGGGACTGGCTCCCGGCCAGTGGCAGGATCTCAGTGAGGCGGAGTTGGCCCGCCTGCGGCAGTGTTGTTTTGGCCAGCCACGCCGTCCCCAGCTGAAGCGGGAGCTAAGTTTACAGCACCCCTTTTGAGCTGGGGATCCCATCCTGTCGGCGCGGATCCCGCTCTACGGCCATGCGCAGAGCGCGGGCAAAGGCTTTGAAACTGGCTTCAACAATGTGGTGGGCATTGAGGCCGGCTGCCTGGCGGATGTGCAGGGTCAGCTGGGCGTGGTTGACCACTGCCTGGTAAAACTCCCGCACCAACTGGGTTTCGTAGCGGCCAATGCGCTCCACAGTTAGCTCCAGGCCGTAGCTGAGGTGGGGGCGTCCGGAAACATCCAGCACCACCTGCACCAAGGCCTCATCCAAAGGCGCCCAGAAGTGGCCAAAACGGTAAATGCCGCGCCGATCCTGCAGCGCCTGGGCTAGGGCTTGTCCCAACGCGATGCCCACGTCTTCGTTGGTGTGGTGATCGTCGATGTGCAGATCCCCCACCGCTTTGATCTGGAGATCAATTAGCCCATGGGTGCTGAGCTGGGCCAGCATGTGGTCCAAAAAGGGGATCCCCGTGTCGATCTCGTGCTGCCCCTTGCCATCGAGGTTGAGGCGAACCTGCACGTCCGTCTCTGCTGTGCGACGGTGAACAAAAGCCACTCTGGGCTGGAGCGAGCACGTGGAATCTAGGGCAGTCATGGGAACCAAAGCAGCAGGAACACCCCACCTCTAGCATCGCACAAGCCTGCTGCCCTATGGCTACTGCAACCCCACCTTGCCAGCCTGAGCAGGCATCATCGCTTCCCCGCTAGCCCCGATCCCAGCCGTCCAGCCTAGGGAGTGGATCTGGCAGGGGGTTTCCCTCACCCCTGCCCCCTCTTCCTTTGGGAGGATCTGGAGTGGCCCGGAACTTCCCTCGAGGAAGTCGCTGTAGATTGCTGTAGGTAGAGAGATCGCGGCAAAGGGGATTGCCGTTTGCAGGATTGGCAGCAGGTTTACTCTGCCCTCAAGCGGTACTGGGGCTACGAGGCGCTGCGGCCGCCCCAGGATCGGGTAATCCGCGCCTTGCTGGAGAAGCGGGATGCCCTCGTGGTGCTGCCGACGGGCTTTGGCAAGTCCTTGTGTTTTCAACTGCCGGCTTTGCTGCAGACAGGCCTGACCTTGGTGGTCTCACCCCTGATTGCCCTGATGGAGGACCAAGTTCAGGACCTCTGGAGGCGCCGTCTGCCGGCAGCCTGTCTGCACAGCGAGCTGGAACCGGCTCTGCGCAAGCGGGTGTTGCGGGCGTTGGCGGAGAATCGGCTGCGTCTACTCTATCTAGGGCCGGAAACCCTCTTTAGCCCGCCGGTCTGGGAGCGGCTGCAACAGGTGCCTATCAACGGCCTCATGGTGGACGAGGCGCACACCTTGGTGCACTGGGGAGGATCCTTCCGGCCCGACTACCGCCGCCTGGGGTTGGTGCGTCCTGCCTTGGGCCAGCCTGCCTTTCCCATCGCTGCCTTTACTGCCACCGCCGATCCCGAAACCCTCAACCGCCTGCGCCACCTCCTAGGGCTACAGCAGCCGGAGTGCATCCGTGCCGATCCCCTGCGCGCCAATATCTCCCTCCATGTGGAGGTGGCCTGGAGCCCAGCGGATCGCCGTCGCCGCCTGCTGCGCTTCCTGGCCGAAAACCCCGGCTCGGGCCTAGTGTATGTGCGCACCCGGCGGGATGGGGAGGAGCTGGCCGAGTGGCTGGGCCGACAAAACCAGAAAACCGCCACCTACCACGGCGGGCTGGAAGCGGGATCCCGCCGCCAGCTGGAACGGGCTTGGCTAGAGGGCAAGCTGCGCTTTTTGGTTTGCACCAACGCCTTTGGCATGGGCATCAACAAGCCGGACGTGCGTTGGGTGCTGCACTTTCACCCGCCCCCTAACTTGATGGACTATCTGCAGGAGGTGGGGCGGGGCGGGCGGGATGGTGGCCCTTGCCGGGCCCTCATGCTTGTCTCGGAGCCGACGGGCCTGCTGGATCCCACCGATCGCCAGCGCCAAGCCTATTTCTATTCCCAGCAGGAGCGCCTGCTGGCCCAAGCACGCCGCCTCCTCCAAACTCTGCCCTCCCAGGGATCCTATGCCGACTTGCCCCCAGGGGAGACGCGGGTGGCCCTGGGCCTGTTACAGGAAATGGGCTGTCTGCACTGGCCAGATCCCTTTCACTTCCAGGTGCTGCACCGCCGCTGGCAACCGCCACGGCGGGAGGATCCCTGGCGGGGGATGGAGGACTTCATCCACAGCCGCGGCTGTCGCTGGCAGGCAATTTTGCAACATTTTGGCTACCCTGAGAACCAGTCCAGCCTGCCCTGCGGCACCTGCGACCGCTGCCGGGCTTCCCAAAGGCGTTGAGGGTTTCGGCAGCCGGCAGAGGGGTTAGGATCTTTGCGCTTGCCCGGCGTTTTCGCAAAGGATAGGATCCCCTCGCTTTCCCCTTGCTGATGGTGTCCATGAGTGGTTCGGGATCCCCGGTCGCTGCCCTTGAGCAGCCCTTGTCCTTAGCACGGCAGGTGGCCCAACTGCTGGTGGTGCCGGTTTCGGCCCGCCTGGGATCCCAGTCTCCTCCCCGAGAGGTCCTCAAGCGACTGATCCAAGAGGTGGGGATCGGGGGCCTCTGGATTACTGAGGGCCATGTGGCAGAGGCCCTGCTGCTGATCGAGGAGGCGCAGTCTTGGGCTGCCCTGCCCCTTTTGGTGGCAGCCGAGGCCAGTCGCGGCCTGGCGCTGGCGGGGGCTACTTCTTTCCCCCACCCCCTGGGCCTAAGCCGCCTGGGATCCGAAGCCGAGCGCTGGGCAGAACAGTGGGGAAGGATCACGGCGCGGGAGGCGGCGGCCATCGGCATTAACTGGCTGCTTGGCCCGGTGGCTGAGCCCCTGGGGCAAGGCCCAGCAGAGCTGGCGCTGGCGGAGGAGCCGCACCTGGCGTTGCAACTGGCGCGGGCCTTTATCCGGGGCTGTGAGCAGGCGGTTCCCGAGGGGATCCTGACCACAGCCAGATCCTTCCCCGGCCAAGGCTGGGCCGAGGTAGAGCAGGCCCGCCCGCTGCTATCGCTAGAGCCAACTGCTGCCCCCTGCTGTCCTCGCCTGCGCCTTACCTTGGGCGAACTGCAAGCAGGACCCTGGCTGCCCTTCCGCGGCTTGGTGGAGCAGGTGGGGGCCATCTCGGTTGCGCCAGTGGTGCTGCCAGAGTGGGATGAGCGCTGGCCAATCTCTTTTTTGCCGGGACGGCTAGCGCAACTGCTGCGCCAAGAATGGGGGTTCAGTGGGCTGATTGTGGCAGAGGGCCTCGATCAGGGCTTCTTGGCCGAGTTGGCTGTTCGCGGCAGGGGGACGGAGTCCTCTCCCTGCCCACTAGCAGTGCGGGCCCTCCAGGCCGGCGCTGACCTCCTTTTGGCCCCTCCTGAGCCGGTGGCGGCTGTGGCGGCCATTGTGGAAGCCGTGCAGCAGGGATCCCTAGATGCCCAGGCCATTGCCCAATCGGTGACGCGGGTGCTGCGGGCCAAGCAGCGGCTTTTTCCCTCCGCCTCCGCCCTGCTCAAGCAAGTGTGGCCGGCCCTGGCGGAGACGGACTTTAGCTTGCTGCCCGGCTGGATGGGGGCTAAGGATCCCACTGACCCGGCCCTCAACCGCGGCTTTTCCGACGAGCAACTAAAGCCCCTACTGCTGGGGGATCCCCTGGCCAAGGACTCCCCTTTGGCCAAGCTGTTCGGCGCCCGCTCCCCTCTGCCCAGGGCCGCCCAGTTGGGATCCCTCCTAGCCGAGAGCGACATTGTCCCCTGTCAGGCGGCCATGGCCCGCGGTGGAGTTACAGGCGGCCAACCCCTGCCTTTGCCCTTGCCGCCCGGCAGTTGGAACTGGATCTGGCAGGATCTCTCCCTGGGTCCTGAAGCAGTGCTTTTAGCCGAATCTCCTGCCCTGAGCATTCCCGCCAGCTTGGGTCTTCCTCCTCTGCTTAGCCATTCCCTTACCCCCTTGAGCTTGCTGGAGGCAGCTCTAAACAACCGCAGCGGCCAGTGGATTTTCCAAGCCTTTGTTCGCGATCCTCTGCCCAACTATGTGGTGGATTGGCTAGGGCAGCGGCGGGAGCAGGTAGCAGCCGTTGTTATTTATGGAAACCTGCAGGTTGGCTATCGCCTCCGCAGTTACTTGCAAGGGGCCAACGTCATCCACAGCCTCAACAGCGATCCCCAGGCCCAATTGGAAGTGATGCAACGCCTGTTTCCCAGCCAACCGCTGCTGAGGAAGTCCAAGCCTCAGCAAGCCGTCGCAGATCATTAAGAAAAAGTAAATACCCTTACAGATTGTTGGCAGGAAGCGGCTTCTAGGCTATTGTATTGGTGGAAATGTAAAAGATTGAAACGGTTTCTCTCAGGTTTGTCTGCTGTGCCCTTCTTCTTTCCCAATCTCGGCATTTCCGGCAGCCCCTGCTTGGCTTCCAGCAGGGGAGAGCCTCAAGCCTGCTCTCAGCTCTCCCCAGGGCAGCCCCTGAGGCCGTTTTTTTCCTTCCTGCAAGTGCTGGGGTCAGGGGGCTGGGTGAGGAAGCTGGGATGGGGTCTACTTCTTGTAGGTCTGGCGGTCTTTGGCTGGAGTTGGCTGGCTGCAGCCGTGCGGCCAGATCCCTACATCGAGGCTGTTCTTAGCATGGAAGGGCAAGCCAGCAGGGGAGCCTCGCTGTTTGCCCTTAACTGTGCCGCCTGCCATGGCGAAGAAGGGGATGGCCGCGTAGGCCCCAGCCTGCGGGGGGTGAGCAGCCGCCGCTCTGACCGGTTTATCATTTACCAAGTAACCAGTGGCAAGACTCCGCCCATGCCCCAGTTCCAGCCCGATCCCCAGGCAATGGCGGATCTGCTTAGCTACTTGAAAACTCTCTGAGGCCAGCTCATGGGCCTAGCGCAGCAGCTTGCTTGCTACGCTCTCTGGCTGGCCTCCGTATTTGCCTTTGCGGAATGGCTGCGCTCCCGACAAGTGGATGGGGAATGGGTGCGCAAAGCTGTCCACATTGGTGTGGGCAATATCATTCTGCTGGCTTGGGCCTTGCAGGTGCCCCGCTGGCTTGGGGTGGGGTTCTCCCTGGTGTTTGCTGGCTTGGCGCTGCTCTCCTACCGGGTGGCTATCTTGCCTAGCTTGAATAGCGTCGGGCGCCGCAGCTTCGGCACTTTTTTCTATGCTGTCAGCATTGGCCTCCTCCTCTTCTTGTTTTGGCGGCCCCAGCAACAAGTTTTCGCTGTCATTGGCATTCTGGTGATGACCTGGGCCGATGCCTTGGCGGGGCTGGTGGGCAAGAGCTGGGGGAAACATCCCTATCAACTGGGATCCCTCCAAAAAAGCTGGGAGGGATCCCTGACCATGTGGGTGGTGAGCAGCCTAGTGATGGCATTGCTACTATTGGGGTACTTTGGCTTCTCTCCCTTGTTGCTTGCCATCAGCGTCGTGGTGGGGGGGATAGCCATGGGTTTGGAGATGTTCTCTTGGTGGGGGCTGGATAACCTGACCGTGCCTTTGGGCAGCGCCAGTCTCTGCTTTGCTTTACTGCAGCTTCTCAACTATCTGTAACGATCCGCAAGGGGGAGAGTGACCCTAGGGCCAGCAGAGCGCCTGGAGTTGCTCCTTCTGCTGCCGCTCCTAGCCAGGGCGGTAGGGGCTAGGGAACTGACTAGAGGCTAGATTCGTCGCCACTCAGCAGCCAAGTAACCGAGACTCCCAGCGCCTTGGCAAAAGCCACCAGTTCTTTGTCGATGACGCGCCGTTTGCCCTTTTCCACCTGGCCCACCTTGACGTAATCCAAATGGACACCGTACTTGGCCAGGCGACCCGCCAGTTGATCCTGAGTGAGCTGCAACCTCTCCCGTACCCAGCGCACTCGCTCTCCAATCAAGTTTGCTGCAGGAGGGTGCTGGTTGGGGTTGGCAAGGGAGGAGGAATGTTCTTTTCCAGGCTGAGGAGGCTGATGGCTTCTCCGGCGCCCCATGGTAGCCTAGGCAAGCACGATTTTCTTAGGGAAACTTGGTTAGAGCAGGCAGCCTGGCTGCCTCCTAAACATCCTACCTCAGGCTCTAGATCGAAAATTGCTTACGGACGCTTGCGCCTAGGATGCCTGCTCGGTCAGGGCTTAGCGGGTAGGATCCGGGGTAATCCCCCCTCTAGGCAGGAAAATTTCTAGGCAAAAAAGGCGGTGATGATCGATTTTCGCTTACAGGGGGGGAAGAAACTTTCCTAGACTAGGGAGGAAAGTTCTCTCCTCAAGGTGGCCGTGGTTCTCTCTCATCCTCACCCTGAAAACCTTCCCTTCTCCCCTCAGGAGTTCGATGAGCCCTGGCCGGAGGCTGTGGATTCCGCTGCAGAGGCTGACCTGGCGGCCAGTGCACGCCTTAACGAAGATGCTGTTGATCACTACTTGAATACCATTGGCCGGGTGCCCCGCATTGATCACGCGGAAGAGATTGAGCTGTCGCGCAAAATTCAGCAGAAGCTGCTCATTGACCAGGCCCGAAAAGAATGGCGGCAGCAGCGGGGGCAGGATCCCAGCGATGAGGAATTGGCGGCAGCCCTGCAGATCCCTGTGGCAACTCTGCGCTCGCGCATCCGCCAGGGAGAGCAGGCCCAACGCAAGCTAATCAACGCCAACCTGCGTCTGGTGGTGAGTGTGGCCAAGAAGTACCTCAACCGAGGGGTACCCTTTTTGGACTTGATCCAAGAGGGCAACATAGGTCTGATTCGAGCCACTGAAAAATTCAATGCCGAGCGAGGTTTCCGCTTCAGTACCTATGCCCACTGGTGGATCCGCCAGGGCATTACCCGCTGCATTGCCAACCAGGGCCGGACTATCCGCCTGCCAGTGCATATGGTAGACAAAGTGCGCTTGCTCAAGCGGACCAACCGCGAGCTCACGAAGGCCCGAGGGCGGCGACCTACAGAAGCTGAGCTGGCCGGGGCAATGGGCATCAAGGTCAAGAAGTTGCGCCTCATCCAGCAGGCTGCCGCTTTGCCCCTGTCGTTAGATGTACCAGTTGGCCAGGAAGGGGAAAGCCGCTTAGGGGACTTGCTGCCGGATGAGCGGCAGGAGCAACCCTTTGAAGAGATCCTGGAGCAGTCTCTGCGGCAAGATGTACGTTCTGCCCTACAGACCCTAAAGCCCATTGAGAGGCAAGTATTGGAGTTGCGCTATGGGCTAGACGGCCAAAGGGCAAGAACCCTGCAAGAAGTGGGGAACCACTTTAACCTGACACGCGAGCGGATTCGCCAGATCGAGCGGGATGCCCTGCGCAAGCTGCGGGTGGGCTCTGCTTCGCGAACGCTGGTGCAGTACATTCGCTAGGCTTGGCTCTAGTAGCTAGGGGGATCCGCTACAAAGACAGCCCCAGCTTTAGGCCCAGGAGGGCATGGGTAAAGAGCAAGCAGAGAATGAGGCTGCCCAGATAGGCATGGGCAGTGCGCAAGGTCTCCCGGTTGCCGCCAAAGCCGCTGAGAGACAAGGTGCCATTCACGGCCAACAACAGCAACACCAGGGATCCCGTCCAGAAGTGGGGGCTGCTCAGCAGGGGCTTGCCCTGCATGACCAAGGAGAGAAGGCCGCCGGTGTAGCCCAGGGCAAGGAAGGTGGCCATCCAGGGGGCCAATTTGCGGTGATCCAAGAGCGGCTTTTGGGCCGATTCCGGCAGGGATCCCTCGGCTGCCAGGCGCAAGGCCCGCCCCCGCCAGCCCGTTAGACCCACAAAGCTGCCCATCACCACCACGACAATCCCCATCATGAGAGGATGCCCCCACTGCACAATTGGCTGGGGCAGGTTGAAGCCGGCAAAGAAGTCAGCCACCGGCTGAAGGGCAGTCGTTAGCCAATCCGAAGCTGCTGCCAAATCCAGCAAAGCCAAGTTCAGCATGGGGATCCCTCCAGGTGTGCCACCCTCGACAATTCCTTTACAAATCTACAACAGACTCCCTTTCCAGGACAGATACTGGCGGGAGGCTTTGGTGGAGCACCCGTAACCAGTAAAATGTCTAGCGGTGAGGCTGTAGTCGAGCGGGGTTTTTGGCAGCTGCCTGCCAAGCAAAACGGAGTTATCGCCATGGCCAAGTTGCTACTAGGGGATCAAGCGTTTGAAGTTGAGCTGCTGACGGATGTGCCCACCAACTGGCCTGGAATTAAAGTGATGTCCAAGGGAGCCAAGCTAGATATCCCAGCAGGAACAGTGGTGAGGGTGGAGTCGGAAGATGACCATGTAACTGGCTCCTACAAGGTGGTTTATCGTCTGGCTCCCGCCTATCCCCGCAGTTGGCGGCTGCTTTTGGAGCGGGAGAGCGCCGCTGTACCGCAAGCGAAAGCGGCTCCAGCGACCAAACCTGCTCAGGTTGCCCCTTCGGCAGCCTCGTCCCTGCCCAACAGCGACAAGATTTTCACCATCAAGGTATCGGGTCTGGTGGGAGGGGGCGTGCGCAAGAGCGTTGTCGAGTACAAAGTGCCCTTCAGCCGGCTCTCCCAAGAAGTGAAGCGCATTACCCAAAGGGGGGGCAAGATTGTCAGCATTACAGAGTCCAATTTGTTGAGCAACCTCGACTGACTTGCCTGGACAGCTTCTGGGCGGTGGCTCTGCTACCCCTCCTATGGACTGGGGTGCAAACCACTGGCAAGGGCTTCCTCATCCCCAACCAGGAGATGGGGGTGGTAGGCTGACGTTGGTTTTGCCGGTGAGGAGGAGGACATGACCTCTCGACAGCCGCCGACGCGCCGGGGCGGTCATCCAGTCCCTGGGGCAAAAAGGGGATCCCCCTTCCCGCGCCGAAGTTTTTCTAACTCTGGGCAGCGACCGCCAACGAAGTTGCGCTTCCGGCTGCTCCGCTTCTTGGCTTTGTTGGTTACGGTGCTGGGGTTTGGGACTGGAGCCCTGGTGGCCTGGGCAACTGCTCATCCCGACTGGGCCAGCCGCCTGCCGGCCCTGGCGTGGACCCTAGCTGAGTTTCCAACCCCTCGGGCCAAGGCCAAGGCCGCCCAACAGCGCCCGCCCCTCCCCCAAGAGCCGCAACTGCAGCGGGATCCTTTTGCGTTGGCTCCCTTGGCCAGCCTCTCCTACGTGCCGGCCATCATGTACCACGACGTGGTGGCTGGCCGCAAACAAGTCTGGTTTGACACCACGGTAGCCGAGCTGCGGCAGCACTTTGAGGCCATTAAGCAGGCGGGGCTGACCCCCATCCACATCGACCAACTCTACAAACACCTACGGGACGGGGATCCCTTGCCGGAAAAGGCCATTTTGCTGACTTTTGACGACGCCTACCTTGGGCTTTACGAAAACGCCTACCCCCTCTTGAAGGAGTACAACTACCCCGCCACCTACTTTGTTCAGACCGGCTTTGTCGGCGTGCCTACGGACAAAGATCACTTCACTTGGGATCAGATGCGGGAGATGGATGCCAGCGGGCTGATTGACTTTGCCGCCCATACCGTCAACCATCCTCCCGACCTGCGGCTGCTGGACGATGCCCGCCTGCGGCGAGAGGTGGTTGACTGCAAGACCAAGCTGGAGCAGGAGCTGGGCCACCCCATCCACTACTTTGCCTATCCGGAAGGCAATCGGGACGAGCGGGTGAAGCAATACCTGGCCGAGGCGGGTTACCGGATGGCCTTTACGATGGATCCCGGCTTTACGGGACAGTCGCCCAACTTGCTGGAGGTGCGCCGCTTTAACCAGTTTCGCCTCACCGAGGCCATTGTTGGCGCCCGCACCTTTACCCTTGGCCGCAGCCCCGACTACTGGCTGGATGGGACACGGCCCCTGGCTCTAACCGATGAGGTCATCGACGGGGTGAGAATCCTCACCATCCGCGGCGGACGGGCGGCTACGGTGCACGCGGAGCGGCGCTACGAGGTAAGAACCCTAGTCCAGCGCTACCAAGCCGATGCCGGCATTAACGGCAGCTTCTTCTCCATTCCTTGGATTAACTCGGCCAGCAACGTCATGGTGGGGCCAGTGATGGCCGCCAACCACAAGACCTTTATTCCCGGTCGCCCCGAAGATGACAGGGTCATCCGGGGCCGGCCTTTGGTACTCCTAGGCAGGGATCGGCTGCGCTTTGTGCCCTTTGATCCCGACACCATGACCCAGCTCGACAACCTTCGCCAGCTCATGCCGGAGGTCACGGACTTGTTTGTGGCGGGTTTGTGGCTGGTCAAGGATGGCCGGGCCCTTTCGCCAGCGGAGATTGACTCGTTTCGCCTCTCCAGCGCCGCCGAGTTCCGCCCCCGCGCCTTTTTTGGCGTAGACAACCAGGATCAGGTGGTAATCGGGGTTACCAAAACCCACGTCAACGCCGCCATCCTGGCTAGCCTATTGCCCAAAACCGGGATCCGTGAGGCGGTGCTGCTGGACTCTGGCTTCAGCACCTCACTGGTCTACCAAGGGGAGATCCTCGCCACCGGCCATGCCGGCCCCAACCAGCTCAGCCGCCCTGTCCCCCACGCCATTTTGCTCTACGACCTAACCCGTCTGTGGAGGGAGGATCCCCAGCAGCAGGCAAGCGCCAACTCCCCCGGCAGCCGGCTGAAGGGACTGGTGCAGTTGCTCCCCAGCGGCGACCAGGAAGTGGCCAAGGCGCAGCTGGAGAGCATCCTGGCCGGCCAGCGCACTCTAAGGCAAGGGGAGCGGGGCCCGGCCGTGGTGGCGGTGCAACTGGGCTTAAGCCGTCTGGCCGCTCAGCAGGGACGGCTGGATCTGCTCCCCTCTGGCCCTGATGGCGTGTACGGCCAAGAACTGGCCCAGGCAGTGGCAGAGTTGCTGCTGGCCGATACTCCCCTGGTGGCGGGAACGGCAACCCCATCCAGGGGGGGGGATGCCATCGATGCTCAACTGCTGCAACGGCTGCTGGAGCGGGTTAATCTCGCCCCAGCCTCTGTGCTGGTGGATACCCGTCTGGAGCGACCCACTTGGCCTCTGGAGCGCAAGCCGACCCGGAAGCTGCTGCCGAGAGCGGCTCTGGAGTAGATTCAGGGGGCTTCGACTCTGGGCACAACTTTTTGGCGATCCAGTCTTCCCTGCCAACCCAGGCCCTCGCGGAGAAAGACGGGCTTGCCGGCAACAAACACGCCCATAACCCGGAAGGGCTTCTCCCGCAAGATCACCAGGTCGGCCCTCAGCCCTGGGCAAAGAGCCCCCCGATCCTGGAGGCCAACGGCCTGGGCGGGGTTGCGGCTGACCAAGGCGATGGCCTGGGGCAACTCCAAAGCCTGCTTCTCCGCCAGGGCAAAGGCAGCTCTTAGCGCGGCAGCCGGCGAGTAGTCGGTGGCCAGAGCGCCCAGGGATCCTGCCTTCAGGGCCTGGAGGGCGGAGAGATTGCCCACATGGGAGGATCCCCTGAGAGCATTGGGGGCCCCCATGACCACCAGTAAGCCCAACTGTTGGGCTTCTAGAGCAGCGGCCAAGGTGACCGGAAACTCGCTGATCTTCACGCCCAGCTTGGCCATCAACTGAACCTTGTCGGGGCAATCGTCGTCATGGGAAGCCAGCGTGACTCCCCGCTCTTTTGCCTGCTGGGCCAGCTCGGCAAGGGCAGGGAGAACTTCTGGCTGGGATGGGTTCCTGAGGCTGGCGGCAACCTCCTCAGGCTGCTGGCCCAGGTGACGGGCCATATAGCGAACGTAGTCTTCTAGGGTCGGGAACTGGCCTTGGCCAGGCGTGTGATCCATAAACGAAAGGAGATCCACCCAACCTTGGCTGAGGGCGTGGCGAACGGCTGCTGCTCCCAAGGGGCGAGAGACTTCGTAGCGGGCATGGATCCGCAAGTCCAGCGACAAATGGGAACGCAGGGCAACCAATTGCTCGGCCAGGGCCAAAGCGGTCTCCGGGCTGCGCCAACCGGGCAGGCCCTCCCAAAAGGACAGGGTGACAAAAGCAGTGGTCATGCCTGCTGCCAGAGCTCGGTTTTCCCAAACCTCCAGGGCCATCTCGGCAGCCAACTGTACCCCTGGCCGCGGCTCCAGCTCCGGCTCTAGGCTGTCGGCGTGGAGATCGATGACGCCAGGGACGAGGGTTAAGCCCTGTAAAGGGATTCCTTCGTCCACCTGCCCTTCTCGAATCTCGGCAATCCACTCCCCCTCCAGCCGCAGGGATCCCAGCGGGAGCACTTGGTCAGGGAGAACCAGCTTAAGTCCGGACAGCCACATCTTGCTTCTCCTCCAGGTGGTAGGTTTTGTCCACCAAGCCCGCCACGTCTTCTGGCGAGTGGAAAACGCCAACAAGCGCAGTTCCCTGCTGCTTCAGATGGCGAAGGCGCTCCCGCAGAGCTTTCCTGGCCCCTGCATCCAAGCTGGCCGTGGGCTCGTCCAGCAGCAGCAAGGGATAGGGATGAATGAGCGAGCGGGCCAGGTTGAGCTTTTGTTTTTCGCCCCCAGAGAAACCCGTGGGGAAAGCCTCCAGTAACTCGGGCTTTAGGCCCAGCTCCAGGAGCAGCTCTGCCGCCCGCTGCCGTGCTCGGCTTTCTTCTACACCTCGCCACAGCAGCGGCTCCGCCACCAGCTCCAGGGCGGTGGTGCGGGGTCGGGGATCCAGAAACTGGCTGACATAGCCGATGTACTCCCGCCGGATCCACAAGATCTCGCGATCCCCCAAACGCGCCAGATCCACCCTTCCGCGAGGAGTCTGCAGAAGGATCTGCCCCCCTGTGGGACAGTAGCTGCGGTAAAGTGTTCGCAACAGGGAAGACTTGCCGGCGCCATTCGGGCCCTCTAGGAGCAGCAACTCCCCTGCTTGTAGGGAGAAGCTCACCTGTTTGAAAGCCAGAACTTCCCGCCCCAGCCGGTGCAGGAAAAACCGCTTTTCCAAATCGATAACTTGCAGCATCTCTCTACAGCCTTGCGGCAACCAAATCCTGAGTAAAGGGGTGGCGGGGATCCTCCAGCACCTGGTCGGCGAGGCCTTCTTCTACCACCTCTCCTTGGTGCAAAACCACAATGCGATCCGCCAATGCCCGTACCACCGAGAGATCGTGGCTAACCAAAATCAGACTCATCCCCAACTGCCGCTTGAGGCGGCGTAGGGTGTCCAAGAAGGTTGCCTGCACCAGCAAATCTAAGCCAGTCGTTGGCTCGTCCAAGAGGATGGCCGTTGGCTCTTGAGCCAAGGCTTTGGCAATCTGCACCCGCTGCCGCTCCCCTCCCGAAAGGAAAGTAGGCGGATCCCCAGCCCGCTCCAGGGGGAAGTCTGCCCTCTCCAAAGCTGCCTGCGCTTCCTTTTGCAAAACTTCAAATCGCCGTTCCCCCTTGAGCACAAGGGGCTCAGCAACATTGGTTAGGGCGGCAAAGCCCATGCGCAGGGCCTGGGCAGCTTCTTGATAAACCATGGCCAAGTGACGCCGCGCCGCAGGTCGCTCATAGGGAGAAAGCGACAGCAGATTACACCCCTCCCAGCCGGGGAGGTTGAGCCAGTATTCCCCTTGCGCCGTCTCCTGGAGATAGAGAATTCTCAAAAGGGTGCTCTTGCCGCTGCCAGAAGCCCCTACCACCCCCAGCACCTCCTGGGGATAGAGCTTGAGGCTGACGTTCTTGAGGGCCCAGCGATCCCCGTAGGCTTTCCAAACCTTGACCAGTTCCAGCAAAGGCCTTTCTTCAACCATGCTGCTTCTCCCCAACAAATAAAGGCCCACTTTCTTTGCCAGCTAGGAGTTTTTCCATATAGCCCTGGTCGGAGATCTCGTAGGCCAAGCTGCCATCCTCCTGGGGAATGGCGTTGAGAAAGACGTGGCGGCAACCGGTGCGGCGGCAGGATCCCACAATGGGTTCCGGCTGGAAGGGTCGATCCACAAAGGCCAGAGGTTCTACCTGCGTGTAAGGGGGGACAGCATAGATCCGCTTCTCCCGACCGGCGCCAAAGAGCGTGATGTGGGCTGCCTGGTGCAGCTTGGGCAGATCCCAGCGCGGCAGGGGACTGGGATCCATCACATAGCGGCCATGCACCAGAACGGGATAGGCTGCTCCCTTGCGGCTGCGGCCGTGACGCAAGTGTTCTTCAAATAGATCCACCCAAAGCAGGCTGTAGTCCCCCAGAGCATGCAGCTCCCGCGCCTTGGCATCGGAAGGCTCCACGTAGCGCAGGGGCTCAGGGATCGGGACTTGCAAGATCAAGATTTGTCCTTCTTGCAGCCGCTCCTCCGGGATGCGGTGACGGCTTTGGATGAGGGTTGCTTCCAAAGCATCAGTGGTGGTTCGAGCTCCGCTGACGTGGGCAATGAAGCGGCGCAAGTTGGCAGCATTAACCGAGTCATCCGCTCCTTGGTCGATGACCTTCACCACATCTTCCGGCCCCACGAGGCTGAGGGTAAGCTGCAGGCCGCCCGTGCCCCAGCCGCGGGCTAGGGGCATCTCTCGGCTGGCAAAGGGAACTTGATATGCCGGTATGGCCAAAGCCTTGAGAACCTTGCGCCGAATTTCTCGCTTGGCTTCAGGATCCAAGTAGGCGTAGCTATGCTTAGGGTTCAAGAGCAGCCTCCTGATGGCTCATCCAATTGCTGAAGAACGTTACATAGTGAGGCAGTTTGTAGTGCAGGGCAAAGCCCGAGGCCTCCACGGGATCCGTGTGTACCAGAACAAACTCCTCGCTGCGGGCCGGATGGGTGGGGCGATCCATCTCCAAATCCAACATTGCGCCCGCAATAACCCGCCCCTCGTTCCAGCCCAAGCTGGCAGCAAAGCCTAAGCGGTATCCCTTCTCCCCATGCCCGACGACTTCTGCAAAGGCCAAGCGGATCCGCCCCAGGCGAAAGCTACCTCCCCGCACCGGGTGGATAGCCCGCACCTCGAGATAGCCCACCCCCAACTCCGCCACTGTTGGGTGGGTGTGGACGTTGTAGGCCCGCATGGCGCTGTAGGCGAGGGCCAGGAGTCCCCCGGTGTCCCCTCGCGCCAAAGCTTGCAGGCGATGGGCTCTTGGCGCCGGAAACAGCAGCGGCTGCCGCGTTAGATCCGGGATCTCTTCCTCTAAGTCTTTCTCTGCCACTGGATCTTCTTCCAGCAGGCCTTGCTCTTTTAGCCAGGTTCGCACCGAAGGGTAGCGCTGGGGAGCAGCCGTGGTCTCTGGCTCCACCCCTTGGGTTCCGGAAAAACCCAGCAGACGCAGGCTGTAGTCGAGGGTGGGGCCGAGGACTTGGCCGCCGGGAATGCTCTTGAAGGCTGAAGAAAGCCGTCGCACCAGGAGCAAATCTTCTTTTTTCTGAAGCTGCGCTTTGCCCAGGCGAGGAAGGGTAGTTCGATGAGCTCGCAAAAGCAGCAGCGCTTCGTAGAGATCGCCCCCTGTCTGGGCCAAGGCCTCAGCAGCCAGCTCTGGAGCCCAGAGGCCAGCTTCCGCCATCACCTGATCCAAAAGATAGGGCAAGTAGCTGGCCAGGCCCTTACTCCACTGACCTGCCCCCCTCGGCAACAATTCCCGAAAAAGGGCTTCGGCATTGAGAATGGCCTCCTGACTGCCCCGCGCCACCACGTAGCCCATCAACCCACCTCCACACTTCGCGGTATGCCTACTACATGCTGCCCGTCGGTAAGCAAGATGTCCACTCCCAACGGGTAGGCCGAGATCTGGGAGCGCAGCCGCCAAAAAGCAGGGGGCAAATCCACAGCCAAGCGCACCTCCCCAGCAATGCCGGGGCCCTTGAAGACAAGAGGGGATCCCTGGCCCCAGCCAGTTCCCAGGATGAGAGTTGCCCCGCTCTCCGGCTCCAGGTAGGTGCCCCTCTTAAGAACCGAGAGGGTTTCCCAGCCGGCAGGCAAATCCGCCAGCCGCTCGGCAAAGACAAAGTCCGCCGCCTCCAAGGCCACGGGCCGAGGAGCCTGACCGCGCAGATCTAAGAGCAGCCAGTCTGGCGCCCAAACCCCCACATTTCCATCCACCAGGGTAGTTCCAATGAGGCGGAAGGCTTGGCGCAGCGAGCGAGCTGGCAAGCGCCAAAGCCGGCCAGGGTAGCTCAGCGCCATCACCAAGGTTCGGAAGACCTGTTGGCTTTGCCGTTCGGCTGCAGGTATGGGCACGCTCATAGCGTCTCCACCTCCAAGCGCGTGGCGGCCACCTTGCGCCAGAGGCGCTCATCCTTCTCCTGGAGATGTTCCTGAGCTTCCAGGGCCAAGGCCTGGATCCGATCTTCAGCAATCCCCGCCTGCAACGCGGCATCCAGGTAAGCCAGGGAGCGGGCCAGGCGCGGCCGTTCCCCCAGCACCATTCCATAGCCTTCCACTCCCTTTCGGGGGAAGCGCAGCCAAACCTCGTAAACCAAGACTTCTCCCAGATAAAACGGCGTACCGCTGCGCGAGTCCTGGAAGGGGAGCAACAGCAGGCCTGCCCCTTCCTTCAGCTTCTGGCTAGCTCCCAGAGCGGGCCGTACCTCCCGCGCCAGAGCCACAACTGTCTTTTCAGGAGCCTCCTGCAGCAGCTCCAGGATTTCAAGAGCCTGCACCCTCACCTCCTATACCAGGGATTGGCGAATTCGCGCCGAGACCTTGTCGATTGTAAACACGGTTAGTAGGATGAGCAAAATGATGGTGGCGGCGTCCTGAAAGCGGAAGGCCCGCACCGTCTGCATCAAATCGAAGCCGATACCACCAGCTCCCACCAAGCCCAAGACTGTTGCCGAGCGCACATTGACCTCAAACAGGTAGAGCGTCACCGAGTAGAACGCTGGGGCCACCTGCGGCCAAAAGCCATAGACAAGAACCAACAGAGGATGGGAGCCCGTAGCCCTCACGGCCTCCACCTGCCCCATATCCACTGTCTCAATGGCCTCGGAGAGCAACTTGCCTGCCACTCCAGCTGTGTGCAGCGTCAACGCCAGGATCCCTGGGAGAGGTCCCAAGCCAATGGCAGCCACAAAAACCAGGGCTAGAACCAGCTCGTTAAGCCCCCTGAGGATGTCCATTAACCCGCGAACAGCCAGATAGACCACGGGAGAGCGGACGACGTTCTTGGATCCCAGGAAGGCCAAGGGAAGCACAAGAAAGGTGGCCAGAAAAGTGCCCCAGAAAGCCATGATCAGGGTCTGGAGCAAAGAGTAAAGAAAAGCTGGCAGAAATTGCAGGCTGGGCGGAAAGAAGCGAGCGACAAAGACAGCACTCCTCCCCAACCCAGCCAGCAACCTGACTGGTGAGATCTCAGCCGGCCCCGCCGTCAGCAGGAGAGTCAAAAAGACCATCCCGCCGAGGAGAACACTGAGGCGATCTCTCCATTTGAGCTCCGCTGGTAAGGGGGGCAGTTTCTTAGAGTTGGCACTCAGGTTGCTTAAGAGCATTGTTAACCCTGCGGAAGGGATCGTAATCCTTGTCGCTGGCCGGCTCAAAACCCTTGAGACCGCGAGCTTCTAGCCATTGCTTGCCTTCCGGTGTGTTCTCGTACTCTAGGTAGGCCGTGCGGATGGCTTCTTTGAGGTCTTCCGGCAGGTCTTTGCGGTAGGCCCAGGGAGAGGAAGGGATCGGATCGGACTTCCAGATCACCTCAAAATCTTCCAAACCCTTAATTTGGCCCTTCTTGGTGGCAATACTGATCCCGGTATCCCAGGTCACCCCCACGGGAATGGTTCCCTGAGCAACCCCCAGGATAACCGACTCATGGTTGCCGGCAAAGGTAACTTGTTTAAAGTACTCCTTGGGCTTGATCTTGGCCTCTAGACAGAAGTAAGCCATGGGCACCTTGAAACCAGAAGTGCTCTCCGGGTCAACGAAAGCAAAATCTTTGCCCTTGGCAGCTTCTAGAGTTGTAATGCCACTGCCCTTCTTGGAAATCATCAGAGAGTGGTAAACAGTGCCCGAGCGAACAGAATCTTCCTTCACAAAGGCTTCGATGGGGGCGTTGGCTTTTTCAATCGCATCGACGTAAGAGGCGGGCCCATAAAAAGCAACGTGGGTTTTCCCTTCCGCCTGGGAGAGCATCACGGCTGTGTAGTCGCCAGCCACAAACAAACGCACCGGGATCCCCAATCTCTGCTTGAGGTATTCCAGGAAAGGCGCATAGCGAGCTTCGTAATCAGCAGCACTCTCCACCGGCACTTCAGCGATCACTAGCTCCTTGGGCCAGTTCTGCTTCTGCGCCAGCACCGGCACCCAACTGGCAAAGCCCAGAAGGAAAGCCGCTAGAGCCAAAACCTTTCTTCTGCGCATGAGTATTCTCCTCTGCAGTTGTGAAGTTGAGTTTGAGCTTGCCTGTCCTCAAGCCCTTAAGGCTGAGGGCAACCCTCCGAGGGTTTGAGAGGCTTCCCCCTCCCCGAAGTAGAGATCCTTCTCTTTTTCAGGGGTGAGAGCAGAGACCGGCCCATCAAAGAAAACCTGCCCCTCCTTGAAGGCAACAACTCGGTTGGCGTAATGGCGCACCATCTCCAGGTGATGCAGGGTCACTAGGAGCGGGATGCCCTGTCGACGAACCATTCCCAGCAGTAAATCCATGATCACCTGCGCATTTTTGGGATCCAAAGCCGAGATGGGTTCATCTGCCAGGATCAGCGCCGGCTCTTGGATCAAGGCGCGAGCAATGCCCACCCGCTGCTGCTGTCCCCCCGAAAGAGCATCGGCCCTCTGCCAGGCGTGCTCGAGAAGCCCCACCTCCTCCAGTAGCTTTTCTGCTTGGGCCAGATCTTGCTTCGAGAACTGCCGCAGCAAGCCCTGGGTAAGATTCAGGTGGGGCAGGCGCCCAATCAGGACGTTCTCCAAGACAGTCAGGCGGCCAATGAGCTGAAAAGTCTGGTAGATCATGCCCGTGCGCTTGCGCACCTGCTGCAGCCCCTCCCCTCCGCCTTCATGGAGGGGGAAAGAGCCAACCCAGACTTTTCCAAAACTGGGCCTGACCATTCCCTTCAGGAGCTTAAGGAGGGTGGACTTCCCAGCGCCAGAGGGGCCAATCAGAGCCACCACCTGGGCTCCATCGCCAAACAGGTCGAGGCAAACCCCTCTTAGGGCAACCTTGTTTTTAAAGGTGACCCAGAGGTTTTCTACCCGGATGCGCATTGCTCTCCCTCGGCGCGTGAAAGCTCGGTATCAAACTTAGCAGCTTGACTTTAAGTCACGACTAAAACGGGGTTAAGCCCAGATTAAGATCCCCCTAGCGGCAACAAAAACCGGGCTGGGCAGGAGGAGGTACCCTGGGGAGAGCTGGCTTTGCTATCTTGCTTTTTATGTTCTCTTTGGATTCCTACCCTCTATGATTGCTGCCTCGGACTCCATTCCTTCAGCGGATCCGCCCCGCGCTCTTCTGCCGGAGGGGATCGCTCATCTGGACAGCCTCCGCTACAACGAACAGGGTTTGATCCCGGCCATTGTGCAGGACTACCTGGACGGGACGGTGCTGATGATGGCCTGGATGAACCGGGAATCGCTGCAAAAAACGCTGGAGACAGGCCGCACCTGGTTCTGGAGCCGCTCCCGCCAGGCGTTCTGGCCCAAGGGGGAAACTTCTGGCCACGTGCAGTGGGTCAAACAAATCCGCTACGACTGCGACAGCGACGCACTGGTCATTTTGGTGGAGCAGGTGGGAGATGCGGCCTGCCACACAGGAGCGCGGAGCTGCTTCTTCCGCACCCTCCCAGAGAAGGAAGGGGATCCCATCCCGGCCGCCGATACCCTGTCGCAGGTGTTTGCCGTGATCAAGGCCCGCCAGGCGGATCCCCGTCCCGATTCCTACACCAGCAGCCTGCTGGCCAAGGGAGACAACGCCATCCTGAAAAAACTCGGCGAGGAGACGGCTGAAGTGGTGATGGCGGCAAAGGAGGGGGACAAGACCGCCCTGGCCCGCGAGGTGGCGGATCTCTGGTACCACTGCCTCGTGGCTCTTGCTCACTATCAGGTGGATATTCGGGATGTCTATCGCCAACTCCAAGCCCGTCGTTCCCCTCAGTGAAGGGGCTTTGTCCGAAGAGGGGGAGCCGCTTTTGGAGGAGATGGATCACCCCCCACCGTTAGATCAACCAACAGCTAAGGTCCACTTGGATTTGCAGGCTGGGCGACGGGGCCAAGTGGATCTGGAGACCGATCGGGAGACTTTGGCCCGTTACCTGCGCGGCCACGGCCAGTGGATCCAGCGCTGCTTCCGGCCACTCCAGGTGGAGCCCCTCTCTGCCGACACCTACAAGCTGCAGTTTTTCCGCATGGGCGGGCTGGGGTTTGAGCTGGAGCCCTGCTTTGGGGTGAAGATCTGGCCGGAGGAAGATTACCTGTTTCGGCTGACTTCGACTGAGCTGCCGGGGGAGGCTGCTCTGCCCTATCGGGTAGATTGCCAGGCCAGTTTCCGGCTGGAGGAGCTACCGGGATCCCCTGCCACTACCCGTGTCCACTGGGATCTTCATCTCGATATCCGGCTGCATTTGCCCAAGTTTTTGCAAGTTCTGCCGCGCAAGTTGGTTCAGAGGGTGGGCAGCCAGGTGGTGCAGCAGGTTACCCGCAGCCTTAGCGATCGCTTTACCCACAATGTCTGCAGCGATTTCTATTGCTCCATTGGCCGTCCCCATCACTCCTATCGCTTGGTTGCGGTGGAAGATGGGGCGTGATACGGTAAGGGGCAAATGCGTTGCGGGTGGGCTGCTCGGCCTTTCCCGGCAACCGGTGATGGGGTTCGCCGCAACCGCCTCAGGCAGGTTCTAAGAATTCTCTAAATCCAAGGCTGAGGCTGATGACTCCTACTCTTCTGGGCAGCTCCAGGGGGTGGGAGTCTTTGATGTTGGCTTGCCACTCCGCGGCTCTACTTTCCCCTGGGCTGCCCTTCGACACCCGGACGGCAAAGAGAGAGGTTCTGTTGATGCTGGGCAGTTGGCTGTGGATCTTAGGGATGGGCTTTTTTGTCGGCCAGATCGTGGGCCGGTTGGGGATGCCGCCACTAGTGGGGATGATTCTGGCCGGGATCCTGTTGCAAGAGGTCTTGTCCCCAGAGCTGTTGGCGGCAGCCGGGGATCTGCGCCTAGTGGCCGTCACGATCATCCTCATGAGGGCGGGCCTGGGGCTGGATTGGGAAAAGCTGGCCCAGCAGGGATCCGTGGCCCTGCGCCTGGGGTTTTTGCCGGCAGCCTGTGAGGCGGTGGCAGTGGCGCTCTTGAGCCGCTGGATCCTGGGGCTGGACTGGGGGACGGGGCTGCTTTTGGGCTGCGTGCTCGGGGCGGAGTCGCCGGCGGTGATTGTGCCAGGGATGCTGCGCCTCAAGAGCCTGGGCTGGGGGGTAGCCAAAGGGATCCCGGACGCCATTTTGACCGGCAGCGCCCTTTCCGATGTGCTGCTGTTGCTGGGCTTTAGCCTGTTGCTGAGCTTTTTGGGGCAGGGATCTGCCCAGAGCCTTCGCCTGCAGTGGCTGCCGTTCCAGGTGGGGATGGAGATCCTGCTGGGGGTGGCGGTGGGCTACCTGGGGGCGCGGGTTTTGGTGGCCCTCTTGGTACAGCAGAACTGGACCCGCAACAGCACGCAGGAGGTGCTGCTGGCGGCCTGCCTGGCGCTGGGCTTGGTGCTGGCGTCGCAGGTGTGGCCCTATTTTTCCGGCTACCTGGCGGTGATGGCCCTGGGGTTTTTTCTCGTCCAACTGGATGGGCCGCTGGCGCGGCGGCTGCGGCTTGGGTTCGACGCCCTCTGGACGGTGGCGGAGATCGTGCTGTTTGTCCTGCTGGGAGCCTCTTTGGATCTGCAGGTACTGGGATCCCTGCTCTTGCCCGGTTTGCTGCTTTTGACCCTGAGCCTGCTGTTGGGCCGGGGCCTGGGCTGGTGGCTTTCCACCCTGGGGAGCAACTGGAACTGGCGGGAGCGGCTCTTTTTGCTGCCGGGCAACATGGCCAAAGCCACGGTGCAGGCGGCCATCGGCGGCATCCCCTTAGCCCAGGGGATCCCTGGCGGGGACACGATCCTCGCCCTAGCGGCCCTGTCGATTTTGACCACAGCACCCCTAGGGGCCTGGCTAACCCAAGTTTTTGCCCCTCGCCTATTGGAAAAGGGAGAGGTGGATCCCACCAAGGTGGGCAGCCAGGGCAAGGTGAGCTTCTTGGCCGCCGTGGATACCTCTCCCTTGGCGGAGGCGGTGCTGCGCAAGGCAGCGGATCTGGCGCGGCGGGTGGATGGGGAAGTGATTGTGCTCCATGTTACCGATGAGCCTCAGGGGAAGGGGGTGGAAGCGTTGCGGCAGCTTGCCCAGCGTCTTTTGGCGGATATTCGCCACGAATTTTGCCTGGCTTCCGGCCCCCTGGCGGAGACCATCGTGGACATAGCCCAGGAGCGGCAGGTTACCGACATAGTCCTAGGCAAGCGGGGCCACCGCCCCTGGGAGCAGGTGCTAGTGGGATCCACTTCCCAAGCGGTGTTGGAGACCAGCTCTATTCCTGTAATCCTCGTAGAGTCTCCTAGAGAAACCCCTGGGCAGGCAGCGGAGGCTTAAAGATCAATGCTGGGCCCTAGAGCTGTTGCTAGGCTAGGCCTCCAAACCGGCCTCAGCAAAGATTATTTGGCTCTACGGGGTATCCATCGGTTTTCGGCGACAGTGAAGCACCTTTTTTCTTTCTTAGTAGGGCAGCACTGGGCGTCTTTGGGACCATGAACAAGCATATCTAAGCAGACCTCAGCACTTCCTCTAGAGCTACGAGCGATGGAAATGTTGTTAACGACAACTCTATCGCCAAGAAATACAGGCTCTAGGAGTGTGGGGTTTTTGCTGCCACCTAACAGGCCGGATAGGCTTATCCAGGCAGCACTGCCTCCTGTACTGCTTGCTACAACCGCCACCACATCCTGAAGCCCATCGTTGTTAAGATCGGTAGGTTCCAGCCTTTCAAGGCTTGCTGTTAGAAACCCTTCTTCAAAAATGCTAGAGCCTCTTTGATACTTGCCATCTTGAAAACGAACCCGCTCAATATCTGGAAGGGGCGAGGTAGCTATGAGATACTCAGCGTTTAAGAACGCCTGCTCGGCACTTGTTTTAACCGTCGATGCTATCGAAACTAAACAGGCACTTAACAAAAAGCAAGCCAGCTTAAAAAGAATTCTTTTAGCGGCCATTGCTTTGCTCCCTTAGCCAAAAGGACGGAGGGTGTCTAATTCTATTCGATGCAAAGGAAGGAGAACAAGATTGGCTTAGCCTTAGATTGGCCGCAGTTGCTCCTGGTTAGATAAGACCCTCCTGAAGCCTTCTTTGCTCTCACCTCTTGTCTCCGCTAGGCATGGACGCCGGCCATGACTCTTTTCTCTCGTGCTTGGCGCTTCATCGTTTTGCTGGGGATCGTCAGCCTCTGCGCCGACGCCACCTACGAGGGGGCCCGCAGCATCTCCGGAGCTTTTTTGGGATCCCTGGGGGCCAGCGGCACGGTGGTGGGCCTGGTGGCCGGCGGGGGGGAGCTGCTGGCCTATGGGCTGCGCCTGGGCGTGGGCTACTGGAGCGACCGTCTCAGTAGGGATCCCGTGCACCGCAGTCGAGGGCAGTGGCAGCTCACCACCCTGGGCTATGTTCTCAACACGGCGGTGATCCCCGCTCTGGCCTGGGTGAGCAGTTGGCCTGGGGCTGCTTTGCTTTTGCTGGTCGAGCGCCTGGGCAAAGGGATCCGCACCCCGCCGCGGGATGTGTTGCTCTCCCATGCAGCGTTGCAGGTGGGCCAGGGCATTGGGTTTGGCCTGCACGAGACCTTGGATCAAGTTGGGGCGGTGGGAGGGCCGCTGCTGGTGGCAGGAATGGTTGCCGCTGGCTACGGTTTCCGGGGCGCATTCTTGGCCTTGGGGATCCCGGCGGCCCTGGGGCTAGGGGTGCTGGGGCTGGCCCAATGGCTGTATCCCACCCCGCGCGACTTTGAGCCGGAGCCGGAAACCACTCCAGCAAAAGGCTTTTCCAGGGTCTTTTGGCTGTATCTCACAGCAGCGGCCTGTGTGGCCATGGGGTTTGCCGACTTTTCCCTCATTGCCCTGCACCTGCAGCAGCAGCACGGAAGCGAAGGAGCTATTGGGATCCCTTTGCTCTACGCCCTGGCCATGGGGGTGGATGCCCTGGCCGCCCTGGGCTGGGGCTGGCTATTTGACCGCCTGGGGCTGGGGAGCCTGTTGGGGGCGGTGATCCTGTCTGCCGGTTTTGCGCCGCTGGCCTTTTCCGGCAGCTACGGGCTGACGGTGGTGGGCATGCTGCTCTGGGGGATTGGCCTGGGCGCCCAGGAATCGGTCATGAAGGCAGCAGTAGCCGGCATGGTGGCCGCCCAGGCGAGGGGCTTTGCCTTTGGGCTGTTTACCAGCATCTACGGCCTGGCCTGGTTTTTGGGCAGCGCCCTGATGGGGGTGCTCTACGATCTCTCCCTCACGGCCTTGGTCATCTTCTCAGTAGCCGCTCAAGCCGTGGGGGCAGCTATCCTCTGGGTCTTAATCCTAAGGGGACAGGCTGGGGCCGGGCGATGAAAAAGCCCTGCACCAGATCTACGCCGCGGTCGCGCACCCACTGCAGCTCTCCTGCCGTTTCGATCCCTTCCGCCAGGGTAGTGATCCCCAGCTTTTGAGCTAGCTCCAGCAGCTTCTCGGCAATCACCGCCTTATAGGGATCCCGATCGACGCCGCGAATGAGCTCCCTATCCAGCTTGATGAGATCCAGCTGCAACTGGTGCAACAGGTTCAGGGAGCCGTAGCCGGCGCCCAGGTCATCCAGCGCCACCCGAAAGCCCGCCTGCCGATAGAAGCGCAAAATCCGCTGCAAGTGGTCCAAATCGGGGCTGCGGTCGGATTCGTTGACCTCAAACACCACCCGCTGGGGCGGGATCCCGGCGCGACTGATGGCCCAGACGGTGGAGCGCAGGCAAAAGGCCGGGTCGTAGATAGCCGTAGGGCTGAAGTTGATGAAGAGATCCCCTTGTAAGCGGTGCTGGGTGGCCGCGGCAATGGCCGTGCGGCGGGCGGCCAAGTCCAAGTGGTAGAGCAGCCCGGCCTCGCGGGCCATGGCAAAGAGCAAGCCTGGCTCAATCACTTTGCCCTCTTTGTCCAATCCCCGCACCAGCGCCTCGTGGCCCACTACACAAGTGGGATCCTGCGCCCGGACAATGGGCTGAAAGTAGGTAGTGAGACGGTCTTCCTTCAACACTTCCAACAAAAGCCCAGCTTGGGTGCGGTGGAACAACTGCAGCAGCGACTCCACCCGGGCGCAATCTTGCCAGCAGGGATCCCTATCTCCGGCCAAAAACAGGGCGCGGCTGGCCCGCATCTCTTCTTGCGAGAGAATCTCAGCCATTGTCTCCAGGGTCTTCTTAAGGGCTCCCTGGGCAATGGCAACAACTAGGCCAAGGTCTTGCAAAAGTTGAACGGGAACCTCTGTCTTGGCCTCCAGGGCCCGCCAGAGCTTCTGGTGGGTATGAGGAGTGGGCAACCAGAGAAATAAGCGCCCTGGCTCTTGCAGAAAGGCGGGCAGAGCTGGGCAGTCGGGGCAAGACATAGATCTGCAGGGAGTAGCTAGAGGCAGTCCCCCCGACAGTATGCCTTAGCTCTCTTAGAAATTGCCAAAAGAAAGAAAAGTGTCAAAACTGATCCTTCATACCCCGCAGCCGGGCAAAGACCCGCACCGGCTCTTGAACGCCGGTGGCCGCCTGCAGAGCCGGCTGATCCCAGCGCAAAAAAGGATTGGTGCGGCGCTCTTCGCCGATGGTGCTGGGCACCGTTGGGGATCCCGCCTGGCGCAGGGCCACCACCTGCTGATAGCGCGCCTGCAGATCCGGGTTGTCCCCATCCACCGTCAAGGCAAACTTGAGATTGTTCAAGGTGTACTCGTGGGCACACCACACCCGCGTCGGTTCAGGTAACTGCCGCAGTTGATCCAGGGATCCCAGCATCTGCTCTGGGGTGCCCTCAAAGAGCCGCCCGCATCCCCCGGCAAACAGGGTATCGCCGCAGAAGAGATCCCCGCTTTCGGGGAAGTAGTAGGCAACATGTCCCCGCGTATGGCCGGGCACAAACAGCACCTTCGCCTGCCGGCCCGCAAATTCCACCGTCTCCCCTGCCTGCAGCTCCACCCTCTGGCCAGGGATCCGCCCTCGATCCACCTGGCTGCCGTAGACGACGGCGCGGGGGTAGCGGGCCAAAAGTTGCAGGTTGCCCCCCACATGGTCGTGGTGGTGGTGGGTGTTGAAGATAGCCACCAGCTCCGCCCCCAGCTCGGCCAATTTGTCCAGCACCGGCTCGGCCACTGCCGGATCCACCACCGCCGCCGTTGCCGTCTCGGGATCGTAGAGCAGATAGATGTAGTTGTCGCGCAGGGCAGGCAATTGCAGAATGCGCATGGCCACTTAATCCTCGAAAATGGCCTGTTCTACATCCTTGCGGCTGAGGGAGTAGGGAAAAGACAAAGTCTTGGTGTTGCCGTTAGGGTAGGTGTAGCGCACCCAAATGCTAGTTTCTTCCAAGCGCAGGCAAGCTTTCCAGCCCGGCCGCTCGCAAAACCACTGCTCTACATCTTCTGGGTCGCGGGTACAACCCTGTTCCTCCAGCCACTGCTCGAGAGAGAAAAGCGAGTGATTATATAGAGGTGTAGTTTCAGGCGGCAAAGGCATGGCGAGATAAAAACTACCCAGCTACCTATTCAACCACCTTCTAGGCCAGATGCCGAGCATTTCCTAGTCTGCCTGCCCGCAGCTGGAGCAGCCCAGTTAGCCCACCCCGCCCTCCCGCAGCCACGCCAAAACGCCTGCCAGCACTAGGCAGATCACAAAAGTAGCACCCATCAGCAGCAGAGCACAGAGCTCACCTGCAGAAAGCGGTCGGGTTTCCATGGGTAGCTCAAGAGACTCTGCCCCCGGCGAGCCTATGCGCTCGAGTGATCCCGCTTTGGCCATCATTACCTGGAGGCTGGCATCGTAGATAGCCCGCTTGGTCGGGTTGCTGAGAACAAGGTAGGCTTCGTGCAACTCTTGGAAGCAGCGAATGGCCACCTCTGGGGCCAGGGGAGAGGTGTCGGGATGGTAGCGTTTGCTCAACTGCCGGTAGGCCCGCCGAATCTCCTCAGGGGAAGCCCCTGGAGACAGGCCCAGCCGCTGGTAGTAGGTAAGAGAGGTCAACGAGCGCATGCCAGTCGCTAAACAACCAAGACCGGGAGGCAGCAGAACAGCTCTCAAGGGAGCCTGACCCCAATGTAAACCAGGATCCCTGCTGCCAGGCTTTATTCTTCTCCCTCCTCTTCTTCAGATTTGGCTTTGGGGTAGTAGAAGCCAGTGTTGCGACCGCTGAGAATAGCGCGCCCAATGGTCATTGCCCGCTGCGCCTGTAGCTTGGCTTTGCCCAGCCAGACAGCATACCGCCTGCGACTGCGGGCTTTGGAGGTTTTCTTCTTAGGAACAGGCATAGCTTGCACAAAAACACAGCTTTACTAGGCTAGCACTGGGCTTGCACGCTCGATCCCGTTCTGAACCTGGCCCAATTGGGTCAAGCTTTTCCGGCAACTTACAAAGGGCGAGCCTCTCTGCCCAGCCTTAACTGTTGAGATCTGTCAACTCCTCTGTGCAAACCCTCTTCATCCCTTTTCCCAAAGGCCTCGAAGTCGGTAGAGTATAGGACATCTTCTGGAACAGGCGGCCAGGTGAGATTGGTCATCCTCCCCCGGAAGCTCTTTTGGGTGCAAGCTAAGAATGGACTGTGGCCACCTCCTCGATCCAGGAGATCGCTCAATCATGCGCAACCTCTCTTCTTGTTGTTCGGGATCCCGCTGCTGAGCTTGGGTTGGACGGGGATCCCAGTGGCTGCCCAATCCACCAATCCGGAGCTGTGCCAGAAGTTTCCCCAAGACCTTCGCTGCAATCTCTCTGCCCCCAGCCAGGTAGGACAAGCGCCTCAACCCAGCACTCGCCCGCGCGTTGCGGTTTTGGATTTTGATTTCAGCAGCCTCAGCAATTCCTACAGCCTGCGCGAGGCTTCCCGGGGGGTGAGCGATCTGCTGGTGGATCGGCTGGTGAGAGATGGCACTTTTTCTGTTATCGAGCGCTCGCGGCTGGACGCGATCTTGGCCGAGCAGAACTTGGGGCTATCAGGGCGGTTGGATGCCAACACCGCCGCTCAGGTGGGCCGGATCCTCGGGGTCGATGCGGTGATCCTCGGCAGTGTTACCCAGTTCGATGTGTCGGTGCGCCGTTCCGGCGGTGGGGTGCCGGTCTTAACCCCCTTCGGCAGCTTTCCGCTGGCGGTGGGGGCCGAGTCGGTGGATGCCGATGCCAACGTGCAGCTCAATGCCCGCCTGGTGAGCACCAGCACGGCCGAGATCTTGGCCGTGGTCGAGGGCCGGGGCAACGCCAGCCAGTCGGATACTACGGTCACGGTTGCCGGCTTTGGCGGGGGATCCGCCACCAGCAACGAAGAAAAGCTGCTGGTTTTGGCCAGCCAGCAGGCGGTGGAGCAAATTGCCCAGCAGTTGGCCGGTTTTGCCAGTCGCTTGGCAGCCCAGCCCCGCTCTTTGCCGACGGTGGATGCCTTGGTGGCCGATGTCTACGGCAATCAGGTGATCTTGAACAAGGGCAGCCGCGACGGCTATCGCGTGGGATTGATCCTTTCTGTGGAGCGCGTCGTTCGCGAGGTTAAGGATCCGGCCACAGGAGCAGTCCTGCGCAAATTGACCGAGCCAGCTGGCCAAATTCAACTGACAGAGGTGGATCAGGGATCCAGTGTGGGCCGCATTCTCAGCGGCTCTGGCTTTAAGGTGGGAGATGTAGCCAAGCCACTTCAATAGAAGTCCACCGGCTACTCCCCCGTAACTTGCTTCACCAGCAGGTTGGGGCTATTCGTTGCGCTTTGGGATCCCTACCATTCCGCTCTGGGCGGATTGGATAATGGTTCTAGCAGGGCCAACCCAAGAGCTGGTACAACTACAGCCAACCTAGGCAAAGGGAGAAGATGAAGGCTTTTGTTGCAGGGGCTACGGGAGAAACGGGGCGGCGCATCGTCAAAGAGTTGGTGGGCCGCGGCATCCCGGTACGGGCGCTGGTGCGCAGCCGCGAGCTGGCCGCACAGGTTTTGCCCCCCGAAGCAGAAGTGGTGGTGGGAGATGTGCTGGACCTGGCCACGCTAAGGGCCGGCATGGAGGGATGCACGGTGGTACTCTGTGCTACAGGAGCTAGGCCTAGTTGGGATCCCTTTCTGCCTTACCGAGTGGATTATGAAGGCACCAAGAACTTAGTGGATGTGGCCAAAGCCCAAGGGATCCAACACTTTGTTTTGATTTCTTCTCTATGCGTGTCCCAGTTGTTCCATCCCCTCAACCTGTTTTGGCTGATCTTGGTGTGGAAAAAACGAGCCGAAGAATACTTGCAAAACAGCGGCCTCACCTACACCATCATTCGGCCAGGGGGCCTGAAAAACCAGGACAACGAGGATGGCATTGTCCTCTCTCAGGCTGACACTCTCTTTGAGGGCAGCATCCCTCGCCTCAAAGTAGCTCAAGTGGCTGTTGAAAGCCTATTTCAACCGGCAGCAAAAAACCGCATCTTCGAGATCATCGCTAAGCCCGGCGTTCCCAGGCGGGAGTGGAGTGACCTCTTTGCCCTAGCAAGCTAGGGCCCCGTCGGAAGAAAAGTAGTATAGGGATCTCACGCCCGAGGCTGAGGGCGTTATAATCTCCCCAGCCCTAGCGGAGGTCCCTGAGATGGCTGTGCAGCTCTTACCTCAGTGTGAGAACTTACGGGAGCACGTTGAAACGATTCTAAACCTTTGGCAGCAGGATCCCACGCTTTCGGGGAAGCAAGACACAACCCGAGTTCAGGCTTCACTGAGCAAGGCTATTTCTCCAACCTTTGAGATTGTCTTTGCCGGTGCCTTTAGCGCTGGCAAGTCGATGCTGATCAACGCCTTGTTGGAAAGGGAGCTTCTCTATAGCGCCGAAGGACACGCCACAGGGACAGAGTGCTACATCTCCTATGCAGAGCCTGACGCCGAGAGGGTAGTACTCACCTTCCTCAGCGAGCGGCAGGTGCAGGAACAGATGGCTGCCTTCTGCACTCGCTTGGGCTTAGCCCTACCCAGCGGCAACAACCTAGAGGAAGTCACCCTCAATCGCCTAAAAGAGCAGGCTGAGGCTATTGTTCAGCAGGAGGGCGGCAAAAGTAAGTCGGAACGGGCAAAGCAGGCAGATGCGCTGCGCTTATTAATTGAAGGTTTCCAGCAAAACCGCGCCAGAATTCACCCAACCGAAAACAGAGTGTTCTCGATGGAACAGCTTAACCTTGGCAACCTAAGAGAAGCGGCCAGTTTTGCCCGGCGCGGTGCCAATAGTGCAGTTCTGCGGAAGATTGAGTACTACTGCCATCATCCTCTATTGGAGGATGGAAACGTTATTGTCGATACCCCTGGAATTGATGCTCCGGTTAAGGCGGATGCCGAGCGCACCTATCAAAAAATTGCCGATCCAAATACTTCCGCAGTTGTCTGTGTCCTCAAGTGTGCTACAACGGGTGAGCTGACTAAAGAAGAAACAGAACTCATTGAGCACATCCAAAGTAGCGAAAGTATTCGCGATCGAGTTTTTTATGTGTTCAACCGCATTGATGAAACTTGGTACAACTCGCAGCTAAGGCAGAGATTAGAGGCCATCATTGACCAGCAGTTTCGTCAAGCTCGCCTATTCAAGACTAGTGCCCTGCTTGGCTTCTACGGCTCACAGATCAAGGCCACAACTCGAGAAACAAGGTTTGGTCTAGATACTATTTTTGCAGAAAGTATAAAAGAGCTAGGTGGCAGAGAGCAGACACCTCAATTTATTAGTGAGTTTGTCAAGTACTGTAGCTCTTCAGGCAGGCTTGTGGGATCCCCCTTCCGCCCTTCGGTGCACGGCTACGAGACTCCTATCGATAACTATATTCGAATTCTAAACGAGTGGGGCATGCCCCTGGTTGAGTACATGATCAAGGATAGCGGCATAGAAGAGTTCCGCAGTGGAGTTACTCGCTATCTAAAGGAAGAAAAGCGCCCGCAGCTGTTTATAGCTCTTGCCGATGACTTGCAGCCTCTGTGTATTGAGCTCAGAAAGTCTTACATAGATCTTTATAGAGACCTAGACAGCCAGCCTAGAGAAGTTGATAGCATGATTGCCCATGAGTTAATGCTTATTAATCAGCAGTTGAATAGGATTGGTCAAGAGTTCGATGAACATATTCAAACTATGGTTAACGAAATTATTGACGGAACGGATAAAGAGTTTGAGTATGACTTCCGAAGGCTGCAGGCCAAGATGGTGCGTAGGCTGGATGAGCTTCTGGACACATTCTCAATAGATAGTGCCTATAGCCAAGCTGTCCGCATCCACCACCGTAACTCCACGGCTCCCTTTTTGGCTGTACTGGTTGAGGCTCTTTACTACCTATCAAATCACTTAGAGGATATACTGGTCGAGTCTGCCACCACAGTTGTGGAGAACTCCTTCCGGCGGATTATTGATCGGGTACGCAGTTCAGACTACTACAAGCAGTTGTTTCGCCTACTGGGATCCGACGGTGATCTAGAGAAGAAACTACTAGAGGTTAAAGAAAAAGTTCGCACTGCATTAGTCAGTGGTGCTCGAAAAGAGTGCGACCGGTATCTAAGAGAAAGTCCTCGCTTCTATGACGAGGGCACTTTCTCCATTTACCAGTTCCGGGAAGTTTTAAAGCAAACGTCTCAGTCCTACGATATTTCCGCTATTCGAGATGCAGAGCCCGGGATCCGGCAATTACTGAAGCTTGACTTTGAGCCCAAAGTCAGCCAGACAATACGCTCTAACTTCCGGCAAGAAACCAACAATACCCTCAAGACCCAGCTCTTGCCTTTTGCTAAGGAAGTGGCTAATGAAATTCCACAGAGGTATCCTGAAGCAAAGCAGTTTATGGAAGCAACGCTAAGGAAGGAAGCAGAAGAAAGAATCGCCTTAAACCAGCAGCGTCTAAGGGACCTAGAAGCAAAGATCGATAGCTACAACCAAGCTGTTTCTGGGATTAACCTATGCTTACAGGCTATGGGCCTAGGTCGTGAACTTTTGCCCTTGATTTCTCTACCTAAACCTTCTTCAACCGGTGAATTAGCCGACAGCTCAGCAGATTTTTCCGAGCAGCCAGCGAGCGAAAGTGGGCCGAGTGATGAGATCTCTGACTTAGGTAAGATTTTCTCCGAGCTGGACAGCATACTTGACGATCTGAGATAAAGCAGTTTGTTTCTCCCTACTATTTTTGAGGAGGTGAAGTTTTGTTGCCTAAGTCCCTGCCCTTGCAGCAATACTTAGAAGGGATCCTCTCTGTAGGGGACAAAACTTTCAAGGTTGCTAGCCTGGTCAAAGCTGCCCAAGAGGATTTGGCCAAAAAGGAAGAGCTCAATCGATTGTTTATTGCAGCCTTGAGATCCTCGGGGATCCTCCCGCCGGAAAACCTGATTAGTATTGCCAGTAGCCTTCTTGCCCCTCAACCCGAAGAGAAGCTACTGCAAGAAACCAAGTGGTTTGATCAGGGCCTGACCTGTCAGCTCTTGGTGCCGGGTAAGAAGGAGTGGGAGAAAGGCAGGGTCAGATTGCGGATCACTGTAGAGTTTGAGCCAGAGTGTACGGGCTCAGAAAGTAGTGATGGATCCCCTCTAGATGACCTTCGCACAGACAAGGAGTAGCTTAAGTTAGCGGGATGCATTAGGAGGCCGGGTCAATGTCAAGCAACGATCAACCTCAGGATCGCTTTGTCGAGATAGATGCTTCTCCAAGCACCGTCATTGATATAGGAGGAGGCCTGATCTACTCAAAAGAGTTTATTGGGGCTTGCTTGCGAAGTGCTTATGATAACTTTGGATCTCGTTTATCTGACAAACTTAAAGGCACAAACGTTTCTGGCAATTTTTACCATATGACTGATGCGAGAGGGATCCCTGTTAAACTTTTACGTCCTGGCTCGCCATGGATTGCCGGCACAGTTAGGGTAAGGCTAATAGTTGAGTTTGAGCCAGAAGATCCAGGATCAGCAAGCGATGGATTTTCTCTGGATGACCTTCGAAAGGATGCCGATTAGCCAGGTCTGTTAGCACTAGGAAACAAGACATGCTTGACTCGATACTTCTCAAAGCAGATGACAAAGAAACTGCCGTTGCGATTGGCGACCAAATCTATCTTCCTAGTATTTTGCACAGTGCAATTATTGATTACCTTCTTGCAGATATTGCACGAACAAATAGCTACCTTCGCTCAAAAAAGGTTCACGTAGAAATTAGAGCTTTAGTAGAGGGAGTAAAATCCCGAATCCTGCAGCCTAGAAAGGATTGGGCTGAGGGCAAGGTATCCCTTAAAGTTTGTCTCGAGTTTATTCCCGATAGCCCATCTCGAGACTCCGAACTAGATAGTTTTCGCAATACAGGTGAGTAATGGATGAAAGAGAGAAAACCTGGTGAGAGGATCCCGATCCCAGCATCTGTGCGGGAGTATGTCTTCCAAAGGGATGGCTTCCGCTGCCGCAGTTGTGGCAAATCGCCCCCAGAGGTGCAGCTTCAGGTTGATCACATCGTCCCCCTTGCCCAGGGCGGCAGCAACGACATCAGCAACTTGCAAACCCTGTGCAAAGTCTGTAATCAGCGCAAAAAGGACAGGTGGGATCCCCGCTTTCGCCGCCATTTCGATCTCTAGGGAGCTGAGATCTACCTCAAACAACAGGCGGAAAGCTCAAAAAGGGCGGGCGGGTGAGGATCCCTGCTACAGAACCGACTTCCACCTCCCACCCTTCAGCCGGCTCGAACTTGGTGCGCACATAGCCCAAGCCCCAGTAGCCTTGGGAGGTGGGACCAGCGCTGGTCAACACACCAATCTTTTCTCCTTGCCGCACGATGTCGGCACCGGGCTGAGCCTCGCCTTGGAGGCGGATCCCCCATAAGGTTTGGCGGATGCGCCGGTAGGTTACCTGCTTGGCCAAGACTTCCTGGCCAATGTAGCATCCCTTGGAGAGGGAAATGGCGTGCCATAGGCCGGCTTCCAGAGGGTTGTAGTCGGGGGTTAGCTCGCGGTCGGCGGCAGGGCGACCGGCCTCCAGGCGCAGGGCTTCCCAAAGTTCAGGTGAGGCCAGCTCTGCTCCCACCTGGAGCAAGCAGTCGACAAGGGCGGCTTTGTGCTCTAGGTTGCCCCAGAGGGTAAATCCCGGCTGGGCAAGGCCGCTGCCACAGGCCAAATGGACAGGGATCCCCTGAATCTCTACCTGGCGGTGTTCGTATAGTCTTGTCGGGATCCCTCCTGGGTCCATTACCTTCTCCAGAAGGGCCTGGCTCTGGGGGCCAATTAGCCCAAAGGCAAAGGTCTGATCGGTTACATCGACTAGCTGGGCCCCGCGCACAAAGGGCAACAGTCGCCCCAAGCTCTGCATCAGGGAGCGACAGCGCTGCGGCGAAGTCCAAATCCAGCAGGCTTCCTCTTCCGCGTAGACTGTGGCTAGATCTATGATCCCTGCTGTGGGGGTGACGAAAACCGTATCCGCCCCTTGGCCAGGGCTTAGAGCCTTGAGATTCTGAGTGCTCTGGCTGTGCAAGTAGTCTAGGGCGGCGGATCCCTGGATCCGCAAGCGACCCCACTCAGAGCGATCTAAGAGCAGGGATCCCGCCTGGGCGGCTCCCAGTTTGGGCGAGGGCGTGGGAACAGCAGAAACACCAGACATCGCTCACCCCAAAGGTGTCGTTTGGTTTTCTTCCCTACCCTAGAATAGGCTAGTTCACCCTAGCGTCTGTGGCGGAGCCCTGGCGTAGCGACCGTGATTGAGGTTGAAGTCCACCAACAGTTGCGGCAACTTTTGCGGCAGCTTCCCGAGGCCGGGTGGCCCCATCAGTTGACAATGGCCCGCATGGTGGCCCGGGGATTGCGGCTAGGACGCAGCACCTTGATTCAGGTGCCAGGTGGGGGCCAGCACCGCCTCAGCTATCTGCTGCCGGCTCTGATGTGGCCCCAGGCTACCTTGCTTTGTGCCACAGCGCCCGTGCAGGCGCAAATTTTGAGGGAAGAGATCCCCTGGCTGCAACAAGTCTTGCAGTTGCATAAGCCAGTTCTGCAAAAGGATCGCTGGCCAGATCCTGACTTTCAAGGGTTGCTGTTGGTCGATCCCCTAGATTGGTTGCAAGAGCGCCTAAGGGGGGCAAAGATGCCGACCGGGATCCCCTTGATCTTGGACGGCGCCGAGGAGCTGGAGGAGTGGGCCTACCAAGCGCTGACCCTAACCCTAGAAGCCAACCATTGGCAGCAACTGCGGCAAATCTTTCCTGCGGAGGCCGAGCGGATCTCCCAGGCCCAGGTTCATTTGACTCTAAAGCTTTTGCGACGGCCCCTTTCCCGCTGCTTGGTTCAGGCAGACGAACAGGTTCACCTGGAGGTAGCGCTGTCTTTGGTGGTTGGCTACCGCGGCTGGCTGCCGGATCCTTGGGATCAGCTCCGCCGGCGGCTCAGCGCCGAAGGGGATCCCGCTTCCCGCTGGGTCTGGTGGGCAGAAACCAATCGCGAGACTGGCCGCCTCACCCTTCACCACAGCCCAGTGGCCTTACACGAATGGCTGGCACCCATCTGGGCTACCCAGCCAGTGGTGATTATCGGCGAGGCGCTGGATTTAGATCGGCAGGCAGAGAGCTATCGCTGGCGCCTGGGCCTGCCGGACTTGACACCCCTGCGCTTCGGCTCAGGTGAAGAGTGGATCCGCTCCGGTGGGGAGCCGCTGCCCAGCCTAGCCCTCTATTTGCCATGGTTGCCCTTACCCAACAGTCCTCTGTTCCGGGAGCACTTGCTACAAGAGCTAAAGAGCCTGATTGCAAAGGCGCGGGGCTTTGTGGTGGTGCTGGTTTCGGATCAGCCCCTCCAGGGGCAAGTGGGGGCTGCTTTGGCCGCTGAGTTTGGCTCGCGGGTACGGGTGAATAGCCCCTTCATAGGAGAAAAGGGCATCTTAGTCTGCGACTGGTCCTACTGGCTGCAGCACAAAGCTAGCCTACCCTGTCCAGAGCTGCTGGCCATTGCCACCTTGCCGTTTCCCTCGATGGAAGATCCTAGGGTGGCCGCAAGAGTGCAGTATCTGCAGCGCAGCCGGCAGGACTGGTTTCGCCAATACCTTTTGCCGGTGGCAGCCAGCCAATTGCAGCGGGCTGTCGCCCCCTTGCGGCAGGGATCCGAAGCAGTCGAGGCCACCGGCTTGCCTCAACGCTGGGTGGCCATTTTGGATAGCCGCATTGTTGCCCGCAGCTACGGCGTTGCCCTCCTCAATGCCTTGGGGCCAACTCTGCGCATCCAGCAGCGCAGCCAATTGCTGGTTTAGAGACTGTATTCCAGCTAGCCAAAGCCAAGCTGAACCCGGGCTATCCTAAGGTTAGAGCTAACCTCTTTCGGCGGGGATCATGACCAGTTCTGCTCTCAGCTCCACTCCAGCCCAGCCTGTGCAGGCAGTTTGGAAGTCATTGCGGCAAGCCATTGTGGAAAGTTCAGGCTTCCAGGTATGGCTGCAGGGGCAGGAGCTGCCCCAGGGGGAAGCTGAGCTGGATCGCCTCGTGCACCATTACCTGGAGCAGGCCCTATCTCACTTGGCCTACTAGGATCCCCACAGCAGCAACCAGAAGGGTAGGGTCAGCAAAGCCGCCACGTAGCCTATGGCCAAGGCTGTTGCTGTCAGCTCTCGATCCAAGTCGTATTCTTCCGCCAGCACCAAGGTGGCAATGGCAGGGGGCATGCCAGTCTGCAAGACCAGCACCAGCTTGGCCAAAGGAGGATAGGGAGTCAAGGCTAGCCCTAGGCCCACCAAAAGGGGCAGAAGAACAATTTTGATGAAGAGGGCCACGGCGGCAGGGCGAAAAGATCCCCAGTGGGGCACTTGAGCTAGCCGTATGCCTAAGAGGATCAGGCTCAAGGGAATCGTGCTCCAGGCAAAGGCAGTTAGCCCTTGGGCCAGCCATTCTGGCAGAGGGTAGCGAGCGGTGGCCAGGCCAACAAAGAAAGCCCAGAGGGTGGGGCTACTCAGGACACGGAGCAGAGCCTCCCAGGGAGGGAGGAAGGAAGCGCTGTAGCGGCTGCCCACCCACACTCCCAGCCCATAGGCGGTAAAGAGGGTACCCAAGAGGTCGTAAAACAAAGCCCAGCCAAAGTAGGCACTCCCGCCCACCGCCAAGCAGATGGGGTAGCCCAGATAACCCGTATTTCCCAGGGTGGCTGTCAGATAGAAGCTGCCGCGCCGAGCTCTGCTCCAAAGCCAGGGATCCCAATCCTTCTTCCCCTGCCAGGTGTGGTGTTGCCACTGCAGCCAGGCGGCGGCTAGGGCAAACCCCAGCCCTGTGGCCAGCCAGCAGACCAAAGGCGCCACCCAGATCTGGCCCGAGAGATCTGCCCCCCGCATAAACCCAATTGTGCCCAGGGGCACCCCCACCCAAAACATGAAGCGGCCTAGAACTTGGGGGGCCAGCCAGCGGCTCCAAGTAGGGGGCAGCCCCCTCTGCAGGAGGAACCCCAGCAGCGTCCAGCCCAGCAGGGGGAGATAGACCTGAAAAAGAGTGGTGAGCACGCCCAAGTGTCCCTAGGGGGAGAGGAAGCGGATCCCAGCCTCATCCTGGCAACTGGGCAGGGATCTGCTGCTGTTCGCGCAGGGCAAAGATGCGCAGAATCACCTCCTCTACCACCCGGTCTGGGGTAGAGGCACCGGAGGTAATCCCAATCTGCACTGGCCCCTCGGGCAACCACCCCTCGGTAACAATCGGGTCTTGGTGGAGGGGCTTGTGGCGGATGCGGTTGGGAGGTTGGATGCAGTCGGGGCCATCAATATGATAAGAGGGCAGCCCTTTCGAGAGGGCGATTTCCTGCAGGTGGGTAGTATTGGAGGAATTGAACCCACCAATGACCACCACCACATCCAAAGGCCGCTCCAGGAGCTCAAACATGGCATCCTGCCGTTCTTGGGTGGCGTTGCAGATGGTGTTGAAGCTCATGAAGTGCTTGTCCAGCTCCTGGGGGCCATATTTGCGCAGCATGGTGGTCTCAAACAGCTTGGCGATGGCCCGAGTTTCCCCTTCCAGCATCGTGGTCTGGTTGGCGATACCAATCCGCTCCAGGTCCCGATCCGGATCAAAGTCAGGGGAGGTAGCCTTGCCAAAGCGTCGCCGAAATTCTTCTCGATCCCCCCCTTCCAAAATGTAGCGGGCAACCCATTCGGCTTCCTCTAGATTCAGCACCACCAGATACTTTCCGGCAAAGGAGCTAGTGGCCACGGTCTCTTCGTGGTCGTACTTGCCGTGGATGATGGAGGTGAACTGGGCAGCGCGGTGTTTGTCCACCTGGTTCCACACGCGAGACACCCAGGGACAGGTGGTATCGACAATCTCATTGCCCTGGGAGCGGAAAAACTCCATTTCCGAGACACTTGCCCCGAAGGCAGGCCAAATGACCACGTCTTCCGGTCGGATTTGGGAAAAGTCTTTCTTGCCGTCCGGGCCTTTCTCCACAAAGCGGATCCCCATCTCCTGCAAGTGCCGGTTAACCAGGGGGTTGTGGATGATCTCGTTGGTGATCCAGATTTGACGATCTGGAAAGCGGCGCCGCGCTTCGTAGGCATACTCCACCGCCCGCTCCACTCCCCAGCAAAAACCAAACGCTTTGGCCAGATGGATGGTGATATCCCCCCGCTGATAGCGGTAAGACTGGCTGCGGATCTGCTCCACGAGGCGGCTTTTGTAAGTCGTTTGCAGCTCCTGTTGGGCCTGATCCTTGTACTCTTCAAATCCTTTAGCAAAGTATGTACTAGAGCTGCGCAGGGCTTTGCGCAGAGCGCGCGGGTCTTGGGGGGAGGATGGGGAAGAAGACATAGTTGTCACCTCGGCTAGGCACTGCTGACAACAAAAGCGAAGGGAGCCTTTCTCAGCTTACGCGCTTGTAAGAGGGTAGGCCATTCCCGCCCCAGAAGATTGCGCCCTAAGCAGGCGGCAGCTCCTGGCCCTCCAGTTGCTGCAGCCGCTCCTGCAATTGGCGGGCAAGCAGGAAAAAGTTCCGCTTAGGCCATAGCAAAGACTTTAGTCCCACGCTCAGCAGGCCCAGACCAATCGCAGCGGCAATGAGCAATCCCAGGGGTAGCTCCACCGAGCGCCACAGCAAAAACTGCACTGTCCAGGAGGTCAAGTTTTGGCCAGCCAGGACTGCCACTCCCAAAGCCAGCAGCAAAGTCAGGAGCAAGTTAAATAGCAGGAACATGAGAGGAGCTACTTGCAACAGTTCTATTCTGCCTTGTTTGCTGACGGAGCAGCCCAGGGCTGTACTGTGCCATCGGGCAGGATGGCGCCGCTGAGGTCAGCGCCAATCAGCACCGCTCCACCTATTTTTGCCCCACTTAGATCCGCCCCCTGGAGTTGCGCACGGGTTAGCTTGGCTTCCCAAAGGTAGGCCCCGTGCAAGTTGGCTTCCCGCAAGTCGGCAAAGCTGAGGTCAGCGCCGATGAGGTTGGCTTCCCAAAGGTTGGCACCGCGCAGGTTGGCCCCCATCAGGTTGGCGGAGCTGAGATCGGCGCCGCGCAGATCCGCCTCCTGCAAGTTAACCCCGCTCAGCTTGCCAAAGGAGAGGTTGGCTCCCCTTAGGTTGGCCCCCTGCAGCGTGGCGCGCACCAGGTCCACCCCCACCAGGTTCGATTCTGGGAAGTTGCGCTCGCCAGCGGCGTAGTTTGCCAGTAGCTCCTCGGCAGTGGTCACTCGGGGCATGCTGAATACCCCCCTATGGCTAGGTCAGTACCGGTTAGGGTGCCTGCAACCCAAGGCTACGTTAGCCAATATACCAGCTCAGCCCTCTCCTACTGCCTGGAACGGCTGCGGGGCCACCCTTTCAACGTGCAACTCTCGGTAGCCGGTGGCCGGATCCAACTGTCGGGAGAAACGGTACTCCGGGCTGTCGGCAAGGACAATTTCGGCGGTAGTGTAGATGAGGCAGCCAGGGCGCAGGTGCCCTCCCCAAGTTCGGCCCTGGGCATCGGCAACAGTAAGATGAAGATGGACGCCGTCCGGGCATAGGGATCCGCTCAAGGCCAGGATCTCCAGGCGCTCGGCCAACAAGTAATCCTCCGTTTGGTCGGCTAGACGCAGGGTGGCTTGGCTGAGGCTGCCAACAGCACTGAGGACAAAGGCTGCCTGCAGGGGTTGTTGGCGGGCAAAACGCTCCAGCTCCTGCTTGAGGTCTTGGCCGGGCAGCAGGCGCATGGGATAGATCCTAAGGGATCCTGGGGGTAGAGGCTGGGGACGGCCAGCAGCAGCGCTCCCCGGTCGCCAGCCGGGCTTGACCACCGGGTAGGCACGGGCAATCACCAGGCAGTCGTCGGGTACAGGGTAGCGGGCAGGGATGGTGGAGCCGGCGGCAATGGTGACATCGGATCCCACCTTGAGAGGGGCCACCAGCACCGAGTTGGCCCCTGTTTTGCTACGATCCCCGATTTCTGTGAAGTGCTTCTGCTGGCCGTCGTAGTTGGCAATGACCGTGCCAGCGCCGATGTTGACTTGGGATCCCAGCTTGGCGTCACCCAAGTAGGCCAGGTGGGCGGCATTGGTGTGGGAGCCAATCTGGGTGTTTTTAACTTCCACAAAGTTGCCAATGCGGCAGCCGTCGCCAATGCAGCTATTGGGGCGGATATGGGCATAGGGCCCTATCCAGACATGGTTGCCGATCTGGCTGTGGCTGACCACCGAGTAGAGGATGTGGCAATCGGAGCCGATGGTGCTGGAGTCAATCCAACTGCCCGGCCCCAAGCGAGTACGCGGCCCGATGCGGCACTTCCCCCGCAGGTGGGTCTGGGCTTCGATCACCACATCCGGGGCCAATTCCACTGTCTCTTCCAAGCTGACGCTATCGGGATCCACAAAAGTTACCCCTGCCTCCATCCAGGCTTCCTTGAGGCGATCCTGCAAAATCTGATGGGCTTGGGCCAGTTGGCGGCGATCGTTGATGCCGATAATTTCCCGCGGATCCTCGGCGTCCAAGGCAATGGCTTTCTCCAGCAGCTTAACCGCGTCGGTGAGATAGTACTCCTGCTGGGCGTTGTTCCGCTCCAAACGGGGCAGTACCCGGGCCAGGGCCGGCCAATGGAAACAGTACACGCCACTGTTGACGCGGCGATTTTGCCGTTGGGCCGGGGTGCAGTCCCGCTCTTCCACCAGCTCCAGGATCCGCTGCTGGGCATCGCAAAACACCCGCCCATAGCCATAGGGATCCGCCACCTGGGCCGAGAGCAAGGTTACATCCGGCTGGACTTGGCGGTGGCGTTCCACCAGTGCCTGGAGGGTTTCCACCCGCAGCAGGGGCACATCGCCATTAACCACCAGCAGATCCCCTTGAAAGTTGCCAAGGACAGGCAGAAGCTGCTGCACCGCGTGTCCGGTGCCCAGTTGCTGGGCCTGCTCCACAAATTCAACCGGGTACCCCTGTAGGGTTTGGCGCACCTGCTCCTGCCCGTAACCCACAATCACCAGACAGCGCTGCGGCTCTAAGGCCAGCACCGTGCGCAGCAGCCGCTCGATTAAAGACAGGGATCCCAGCTTGTGCAGCACCTTGGGCAACTGCGACCGCATACGGGTGCCCTTGCCCGCTGCCAAGATTGCTACGGCCAGCTCCCGCTCTGCCATCTTTGCCCTCCGATCTGCCCCCTCAAGTATACGCGGCAGGCGCTGGTGTTCCCTCCCCCTCTGTCAAGCCCTTGGAAACTGCGCTAGCCTGGTGGCACGTAGAGGTGGGGCAGGGTATGGCTGGGAGCGAGGGCTCGGATAGTCAGCGCTTGGTCCGCGAGGCAGCCGGCTGGCTGGCAGTGCTGGGGGTGCTGATCCCGGGACTGCAGCGCTTCTACATGGGCCACAAGCGCTGGGGTTGGGTGTACTTGCTGGTGGGGCTGATGGTGTTTGTCCCCTCTATTCCCCTGCAGATCCTCAGCTATGGGTTGCGCGCCCTCTGCCTGCTAGAAGGGCTGTGGCTGCTTACCATGACCAATGAGGACTTTGATTTTCGCTTCAACCGGGATCTCATCGAGCTGGACTGGAGCAGCGCGAAAGGGCGGGAAGTCCAGGATCCCGAGCAGCAGTTGGAGCTCCAGTTGAGGCAGGGCTTGCTTACCCGTGCAGAATATGAGGAACGCCGCCGCCGCCTTCGCAAGATCCCCTAGTTAGCCCCTCTGCTGCAAGGGCAAGGCCGTTGCTCTCTTTTTTAGAGGGGGCCTCCTTGGCAACTGCCAACGAAAGTGCGGCTTGGCGCTGGCTAAAGCAATTCCAGTCCACCAAAAAGTGCACCAAAATTAAAGTGGCCAATGTGCTGGCACCCCCATGGGGAGGCCAGGCTTGAGCCGCTTCCTAGCCGCAACTTTGCCCTATCCAAGGAGCCAATGGCCATGTACAGTAATCGTCGCGGTTTTCTGCGCTGGCTAGCGCTAGGCTTTGGCGCGCTAATGGGCCTGCTGCCTGCTTTGGCGCGGCGCCGTTTTGACCGGGCCCTTGCCCAGGGCGCCCCTGCCAGCCCCAAGGCTGCCGAGCTGCAATTTGTAAAGGTTGCAACAGTTGCCGATCTTGAAAGAGGTCCCTTCAAGGTGGAAAACGCCTTTGGTGACAACACCGCCACCCTGTGGCTGGTCAAGGATCCCAAAAAAGCGGACTCCGTACTGGCTCTGGATGCAACCTGTCCCCACGCTGGCTGCGAGGTGGAGTGGCGAGGTAAGAACTTTGTCTGCTCCTGTCATGGCTCAGCTTTTGCTGCTGATGGCAGCCGTACTCGCGGCCCAGCCGATGCCGACCTGACTGCCTATAAGGTCAAGGTGGAGAAGGGGGAAATCTTCGTGGCCAGAACCTGACCTTGTCCCCCTCGGGTTAGCCAAACTAGCCAGCAAGGGGTCGAGCCTGCAAGGCCGCCCATGATTCGTCCCCACCGCTTCTTGTTTGTCTCCACCCCCGTTGGGCCTCTGGGATCGGGGGCTGGCGGGGGGGTAGAGCTCAACCTTGTCAACTTGGCGCGTAGCCTGCTGGAGAGGGGAGCCGAGGTGCGCGTGCTAGCACCTGCGGGATCCCACAGTGCCGACTTGCCAGAGGGAGTTATCGAGACAGTTACAGGCCTCCCCCCGCCCTATGCCCAAAGCCAGCGCCGCGACCAGCCGGTTTGTATCTCCACCCCTTCCCTAGTGGCCAACCTATGGCAGCGGGCTGCCCAATTGCAGGATCAGTTCGAGCTCATCGTGAACTGGAGCTACGACTGGCTCTCCTTCTACCTGACGGATTTTTTCCGCACCCCCCTGGCCCATATTGTCAGCATGGGATCCCTTAGCGACGCCATCGATCAGGCCCTGGAGCACATTGCCTACCGCTACCCAGGTCGGCTGGCAGTGCACTCGCGGGCGCAAGCTCAGACCTTTGCCTTTGCCCGCGCCCAGATGGCGGCGGGGCGGGATCCCTTTGTCTATTTGCCCTGCGGCGTCGACCTCAGCCGCTACGACTTTGTGGCGGAGGGAAACGGATCCCTGTGTTGGGTTGGCCGCATTGCCCCAGAAAAGGGCCTGGAAGACTGCGCTGCCCTGGCCGAGAAGACGGGAAGGCCGGTACTGATCCTGGGCCACCTGCAAGACCCAGCCTACTGGCAGCAGATTCAAGCACAGTACCCGCGGGCCCAATTGGACTACCGGGGGTTTTTGCCCACTTCCCAAATGCAGCGGCTCTTGGGCCAATGCTCTGCCTTGATCATGACGCCCAAGTGGGTGGAAGCCTTTGGCCTGGTGGCAGTGGAAGCCTTAGCTTGTGGCGTGCCGGTGATTACTTACCGCCGTGGAGGGCCAGCGGAAATTGTTAGCGATGGCGAGACTGGCTGGGTGGTGGAGCCAGACGACGTGGCCGCCTTGGTAAGGGCTGTAGAACGCCTGGATAGCCTTGACCGCAGCCGCTGCCGACACCAGGTAGAACAGCACTATTCCCTGCAGGCCATGACGGAGCGGTTTTTGGCCTGGAGTGAGCAAATTCTCCGGGATCCGATCCCAGCCGCCCGCAAGGGAGGGGACAGGCAATGGTACTATTAACTTGATTTTGGTGCCTGGGGCCGGATGACCAGCCCACTGACGCGAAGCTTCGACTCACGACGGGGAAACCACCATGACGACTGGGAAAGGATCTGTTGCGCTGGTGCGACCAGAGGTTTGTCGGCGGTCACAGGTTCTGGGAACGCAGGTGATTAGCCAAGCCAATGCGGCCCGGCTCGGGGTGGTTAGCGAAGTTTGGGCAGATCTGGAAGCCAGGCAAGTCCTCGTGCTGGGGGTTCTGGAAAAGGCCTTTGCTGGATCGCCGCGTTTACTAGAGCTGCGTCAGGTAACTGCCTTGGGCCAAGATGCCATCCTCGTCCCTAGTGATGAGGTGTTCGACAACCTGGACTTGGAAGGCCTCAGCCAAGTGGTTGGCAGTGAGGTGGTAACTGAAGAAGGGATCCGCCTCGGCAAAGTCAAAGATTTCGAATTCAACTCTGTCTCCGGCCTAATCACGGGTTTGATCCTCTCCAACCTTGGTCTGACCTTTTTGCCCGGCTTTATCCTTAGTACTTATCTACTCCCTGCCGAGGAGATCATCGCTGTGGGCAGCGAGCGCCTCATTGTGGCCGATGGCGCTGAGAGCCGCCTAACCCAATTGTCCAAAGGAATTTTGGAGACCCTGGGCTTGGGCAAACCTCCCTGGCTGGCTGCAGCCGCCTCTGCCCCTGCTCTGCCCCGGTCTGCTGCTGACGCTGAGGCAGAGAAACAATACGAAGACGAATATGGGGAGGAGGACACCGAGTCTGAACTCCTGCCCGAACCCGTGCCACCTCCCCCCTCCCCTGTCTCTGAACAACCGGCGTGGGAGCAGGAGTACCCTAAAGAAGAAGAACCTCCCCCTCCCCCTGAAAGTTCAGATCCCTCCAAGGAGAGCGCTGGCGATCCCACTTAACCGGTGAAGCGGCTACATAACCTCAGGCAGGGAACCAGAGCCCAGCCTCCCAAGAGGCGGAGCTGGCCTATTGTAAAGCAGGCCCTCGGCCTTCTTGCCTGCTGGGGCCTCGTTGGGAGAACTGCCTAGCAGCGCAGAGCACTAGACCCGGCTTTTACTGCCCCAGGGGCAGGGGGAGGGCCTAGTTTTTCTTAAGGCGGTAGGTAATCCGCCCTTTGTTGAGGTCATAGGGGCTGAGCTCTACCTTCACCCGGTCGCCGGGCAGGATCTTGATGTAGTTGCGGCGGATCTTGCCCGAGATGTGGGCAAGAACGTTAAAGCCATTGTCCAGATCCACGCGGAACATAGCGTTGGGTAGGGACTCCGTAACTACCCCTTCCACTTCAATAGCGTCTTCCTTAGCCAAGTAACCCTCCTTATCCAACGACAACAATTTCCTCGCTCCCCTCCCCGCTGTTAAGAGCGGGTTAAGAGCCGAAACAATACTCTACTCCTTCTATCCTAGCTGTTGCAGTCCTTCATGGGGGAGCTCCCTAGGACTGAAAGGGAGTGCGATCGGTCAAAATCTCAGCTCCAGACTCGGTAACCAGAATGGTGTGCTCAAACTGGGCTGACCAGGAGCCATCCACTGTCACCACCGTCCAGCGATCCGGTAGCACACGGGTGGCTTCTCCCCCGGCAGTAACCATGGGCTCAATGGCCAGCGTCATGCCGGCCCGCAGCTTGGGATTGGGTAGCTCGGGGGTGCGGTAGTGGGGAAACTGCGGCTCTTCGTGCAAGTTGCGACCCACGCCATGGCCGACATACTGCTTCACCACGGAGTAGCCCCGCCCCTGAATATAGTCCTCAATGGCGCCTGAGACATCCTGCAGCCAAACCCCATGGCGAACATGCGCAATGCCCACCTGCAGAGCCTGCGCCGCTGTGTCGATGAGATCGCGGGCGGCCTCGCTGAGGGGCTCTAGGCCAATGGTGATGCAAGAATCCGCATGCCAGCCTTCAACCATGGCGCCAAGGTCCACCTTAACGATGTCCCCCGGCTGCACCACTTTGTGGGGGCTAGGGATCCCGTGCACCACTTCATGGTTGATGCTGACGCAGACGCAGGCGGGAAAGCCGTAGTAGCCCTTGAAGCTGGGTAGGGCATTCAATTCTGCTACCCGCCGCTCAGCATAGGCATCGATGTCTGCAGTTGTCCAGCCTGGCTCCAGACGCTCGGCAATTTCCTGCAACACCTGGGCCACCACTCGCCCAGCCTGGCGCATTTTCTCCACTTCCCGGCGAGATTTGATCTCAATGAGCTGCAGCCCCTGTTGCCAAGATCCTGGCCGGGATGGATTTCCAGCCCCCGTCTTGCTCATGCTGTCCTCCTGCAGCTTTCCAAAAGGGTCTGGAGGTGCTGCTGAACCACTTCCATCGGCTGGTTGCCGTTAATCCGCCGCAGACGGCCTTTCGCCTCGTAAAAATCAATGAGAGGAGCAGTTTGCTGCCGGTACACCTGCAGGCGTTTGAGGATAACGGCCTCATCCGCATCGTCGCTGCGCCCCTGCTCCTTGCCGCGAGCCAATAGCCGTGCCACCACCACTTCGTCAGGTACCTCTAGGTTGAGGACGTGGTCGTAGTCCTGCCCCAGCTCCCGCAACAGCTCTTCTAGAGCCTCCGCCTGCGCCAAGGTGCGGGGAAAGCCGTCCAGGATCCAGCCCTGCTCCGGCAACTGCTGCAACCGGCTTTTGACCATCCCAATCAACACCTCATCGGGCACTAGCTCCCCTGCATCCATGTACACCTTGGCTTGCTGTCCCAGCGGGGTCTGAGCTTTGACCTCTGCCCGCAGCAGATCGCCGGTGGAAATTTTGGGGGTACGGTAGATGGCTGACAGGCGCTCCGCCTGCGTGCCCTTGCCTGCTCCTGGTGGTCCCAAAAAGATTAACCTCAGCACTACTGCTTGACCATCCCTTCGTAACGCTGCGAAATGACGTAGGTTTGGATTTGTTTGGAGGTTTCAATTGCTACCCCTACCAGAATGAGCAGCGAAGTGGCCCCCAAACCTTGGAAAGTGGTGATCCCCGTTGCCCGCTCTACTGTTGTGGGGATAATGGCCACTGCACACAAAAACAACGCCCCCAGCAAGGTTAGCCGGTTGAGGATCCCTTCGATGTACTCAGCCGTGGCCTTGCCTGGACGCACTCCCGGGATGCTAGCACCCAGTTTCTTCAAGTTTTGCGCCAGTTCCGCTGGATTGATGATTAAGGAAGCGTAAAAGTAGCTAAAGAAGAGAATGAGCAGGAAGTAGAAGGGGATGTAAAACCAAGAAGTGGGGGAGAGAAAGTTGGCCACCTGGATTAAGGTTGGGTTCTGGGTATACTGGGCCAAAGCCAAAGGTAGGGAGAGCACGGAGTAGGCAAAGATGATGGGCATCACGCCCCCCTGGTTAAGCCGCAGGGGAAGGTAGCTCTTCTGCTCCCGGAACAGCTTGTTGCCCACCTGGCGCTTGGCGTAGACGACAGGAATTTTGCGGCTGCCCTCCTGGACAAAGACAATGCCAACAATGGTAGCCAGGAAGACAGCCGTCAACAGCAGGATACCCCCAATGGTGCTGCTGTCGGCACGAGCCAGGCTGATGGTTTGGCCAAGGGCGCGCGGCAACGTAGCAACAATGTTGACAAAAATCAGCAGTGACGGCCCACTGCCCACTCCCTTCTCGGTGATCATTTCCCCCAGCCACATGACAAACATAGAGCCTGCTGCTAGGGCCAGGGTGGTAGAGGCCATAAAGGCCAGCTCATTACTGGTATTGGCAAACTCCCGCACCCAGAAGGAGATGCCAATGCCCTGGAGGATGGCCCAGAGGAGAGTAACGTAACGGGTGTACTGAGAGATCTGCCGCCGCCCCTGCTCTCCCTCGTTTTTCTGCAGGTTCTCCAGAGCCGGAATGGCTGAAACCAGCAGCTGCATGATAATCGAGGCGTTGATGAAGGGCAGGATGCCAAGGGCAAAGATCCCCAGGGCGGAGATGCCACCGCCTGAGAAGACATCCAGAAAGCCAAACACTGGGCTGCTGGCAGCTTCGGCAGCAAAGCGAGCGCGGTCAATGCTGGGGATGGGAATGTAGATGCCCAGCCGCACCAACAACAAGAGGCCTAGGGTCAGCAACAGACGGCTGCGCAGGCCAGAGGCCATCGCCATCTGCATGAAGGTCTCTTGAGCGGAGGGAGTAGAGCCTCGTGTGTAAGCCATAGATAAGGAAAACCTCGCAGAAGCAAAGGGCCAGGTGAGCTACTTACCACTCTACGCCGCTGATGGGGAAGTCGGCAAAACCCAGGGCTGCCAAAAAACTGCGGCCAACCTAGGAGCGGGCAGGCCGAGATGCCACAATCTCCACCTGGCCTCCGGCAGCTTCAACTTTGGCTTTGGCCGAGGCAGTAATGGCAGCAGCTCGGATGGTTAGGGGCACGCCCACTTCTCCGTCCCCCAAGATCTTCAGGGGGCCATCGTTGGTGGTCACGATCCCCCGCTCCAGTAGGCTTTCTAGAGTCACCTCACTGCCGGCAGGCAGGGCTGCCAGGGCGCGCAGGTTAACTAGGGTGTACTGCGGGCGTCGCACGTAGCGGGGGAAATGCTTGAGCTTAGGTAGCCGCCGATAGAGGGGCGTCTGACCTCCCTCAAAACCTGGCCGGGTACCTCCTCCTGTGCGGGCCTTTTGTCCTCGCATTCCTCTACCGCAAGAACCTCCCTGGCCAGCAGCAATGCCACGGCCTAGCCGCCGCCGCCGCCGCTTCGATCCTGGTTGGGGGCGAATATCTTCCAGTCGCATCCTAACCTCCTTACCTACTCAACAGGCGGCGCATGTCGATCCCTCTATCTTCAGCTACCTGCTCAAAGGTGCGCATCCGCCGCAGGGCGTCAATGGTAGCACGGGCGTTGTTGAGGGGGTTTCTAGAGCCCAGCTGCTTGGCCAAGGCATTGCGCACGCCTGCCAGTTCCAAAACGGTGCGCACGGCCCCCCCAGCAATGACTCCTGTGCCGGGAGCGGCTGGCATCACCAAAACTGTGGCGGCACCGCCCGATCCCCGCATGGGATGGGGTACAGACAGGCCTTTGGTCAGGGGCACCTCAATCAAGTGCTTTTTGCCATCAACGACTCCCTTGCGCACTGCTCCCAGCACATCGTTGGCTTTGCCCACACCAACTCCTACTTGCCCCCGCTCGTTGCCTACCACCACCACAGCGCGGAAGCTTAGCTTTTTGCCGCCTTTGACTACTTTGGAGACACGTCGGATCTGAATAACCCGCTCCTGCCACTCGGCGGTTTGTTCTTCGCGGCTTTTTTTGCTTCTGCGACGTTCTTTTTGCTCAGCCATAAGCCATTTCCTTAGGAACTAGAACTGTAAGCCTGCTTCCCGGGCAGCTTCCGCCAGGGCCTGGACCCGTCCGTGGTAGAGCTTGCCGCCACGGTCGAAAACTACTCGAGAAATGCCCGCCTGTAGAGCTCGCTGAGCAACCGCACGCCCCACAATGGCGGCAGCCTCCCGCGTGGCCGTGCTGATGTTTTGGAAGGCTCCCCGCAGGTCCTTGTCCAGCGTGGAGGCAGAAACCAGAGTACGTTGGGCTACATCGTCGATTACCTGAGCATAGATGTGGCGATGGGAGCGAAACACAGCCAAACGAGGCCGCTCGGGAGTGCCGGAAACCTTGCGGCGAATGCGGCGATGGCGACGTTGGGTGGTGAGTTTGCGGTTGGCTTTCATGGCTATTTCTTCCCTTTGCCGGACTTACCTGCTCTGAGGCGAACCTGTTCCCCGAGGTAGCGGATCCCCTTACCTTTGTAGGGCTCGGGCGGCCGCACAGCCCGAATGCGTGCTGCTGTATTGCCCACCAGCTCTTTGTCAATGCCCGAGACAACGATGACGTTGTTGCCTTCCACAGAGATTTGGATCCCGGGGGGGAAAGGGATCTCCACTGGGTGGCTGTAGCCAACGTTTAGGATCAACTTGTTGCCCTGCGTGGAAGCGCGGTAGCCCACCCCCACCAATTCCAGCCTGCGCTCAAATCCTTTGGATACCCCCTCAACCATGTTGGCAATCAAGGTGCGGCAGAGACCGTGCAGTTGGCGGGCCGGCCGGGACTCGTTGACCCGGCTGACCAGGAGTCTTTGGTCCTCTTGACGCACAGCAATCAGGGGGGGCAGAGTGCGCAGTAGCTGCCCCTTTGGGCCTTTGACCGAGATCTGTTGACCCTCAATTTGAACCTCCACCTTGGTGGGAAGAGGGATGGGGCGTCTGCCGATACGAGACATGGAGCCACTCCTGACAAGGAAAACCTTAATAGACGTAGCAGAGCACTTCACCGCCGATGCCCCGCTTGCGAGCATCCCGGTCAGTCATAATGCCACTGGAGGTGGAGATAATGGCGATCCCAATTCCTCCCAGCACCCGCGGCAGTTCTTTGTGGCCGCAGTAAACCCGCAGGCCAGGCCGGCTTACCCGCTTGAGACCATTGATGATGGGTCGGCGGTCTTTGCCTTTGCCTTTGTACTTCAACTGCAGCACAATCCGCGCTTGGATCCCTTCTCCCTCCTCCCTCCAGCTACTGACAAAACCTTCCTCGTGGAGAACCCGGGCAATGCTACGGGTCATACGCGTGGCCGGAACCGCCACCGATTCGTGCCGAGCCATAGTGGCATTGCGAATGCGGGTGAGCATGTCGGCAATTGTGTCGTTGGTGTGGGCCATGGGTGGGTTAGTGCTCCTGGAAAGATTGGTGGGGAGAATTTTTTGTGGGGGTAAGTCTAAGAAGCAAAGGGCATGCCGAACTCTCTGAGCAGGGCACGGCCCTCTTCATCGGTCTTAGCGGTGGTCACAATACAGATGTCCATGCCTCTGATCTTGTCAACAGAGTCGTAGTTGACCTCGGGGAAGATCAGTTGCTCGCGAATTCCAAGGGTGTAGTTGCCGCGCCCGTCGAAGGATTTGGGGTTGACGCCGCGGAAGTCGCGGATGCGCGGCAGAGCCAGATTAATGAGGCGATCCAAAAAGGCATACATCCGCTCCCGCCGCAGGGTTACCATCAAGCCAACCGGCATGCCCTTGCGGATCTTGAAACTAGCAATGGCCTTCTTGGCGCGAGTAATCACAGGGCGCTGGCCAGTAATGGCGCTAATCTCAGCAATGGAAGATTCCAAGGCTTTGGCATTTTGGGAGGCCTCTCCCAAGCCACGATTGATGACAATTTTCTCCAAGCGAGGCACTTGGTGGATGTTGGTGTAGCCCAGCTCTTTTTGCAGCTTGGGGACAATGACGGTATGGTAGAGGACTTGCAGACGCTGAGGCATGGCAGGTTCTCCTTCTTGCTCTGGGCTGGGTCAGAGCTCTCCCAACCCTCTAGTCAAGGATCTCGCCAGTTTTCTTGAGCACGCGGACTTTGCGGCCATCGGCGGTGATTTGGTAGCCGACCCGGCTGGCAACCTCGTGCTTCTTGGAATAGAGCATTACCTTGCAAGCATGGATGGGGGCTTCCTTGGTCTCAATCCGGCCCTTTTCCCCTTCCCGCTGCGGCTTGCGGTGGTAGGTAACGATGTTAACCCCTTCCACCAAAACCATGTTGCGTTCGGGGAAGACCCGCAGCACCTCGCCAACTTTGCCTTTGTCGTCACCTGAGATTACCTGAACGAGATCTCCTTTTTTGATGCGCATCTTGTAGCGCAGACTGTTGCGGTGCTTGCGAACGCCAGGCTGCCGGATGAGTCGTCGGATTTGGCTGGGCTTAAGAGGGCGAACCATTACAGAACCTCCGGAGCAAGCGAGATGATCTTGGTAAAGTTTTTCTCCCGCAGCTCGCGGGCTACAGGACCAAAGACGCGGGTTCCACGGGGGTTGCCGTCGTTGTTGATGATCACAGCAGCATTGTCGTCAAAGCGGATACAGGTGCCATCGGGGCGGCGTACAGTATCCACAGTGCGGATGACAACGGCCCTGACCACATCGGATTTTTTAACCGGCATATTAGGCAGGGCGTCTTTGACAACGCCAACAATGACATCCCCCAGGCTGGCGTAGCGGCGGCCGCTGCTGCCTAGGACGCGGATACACATGAGTTTGCGGGCACCGGTGTTGTCGGCTACCGTTAGCATGGTTTGCTGCTGAATCATGGCTTCTTCCCTTCCTCTAGGATCTCAACCACCCGCCAGCGCTTGGTACGACTGAGGGGGCGGGTTTCAACAATGCGCACCAGATCCCCCTCCTGACAGCGGTTTTCCTCGTCGTGGGCTTTAAACTTTTTAGTTTTGACGACAATCTTGCCGTATTTTGGGTGGGCAACCCGGTTTTCCACGGCAACAACCACTGTCTTTTGCATTTTGTTGCTGACAACAATGCCAATCTTTTCACGAGCAGGCATCACTCCTCCTTCTTAGCCTGACTTGAGGACAAGGATTTGCCGCGTTTGCGCTCTGCCTCCACAGTCAGCAGTTGGGCCAGCTTGTGCTTGCGCAAGCGAATGAGGTGAGGTTGGTTGAGCTGCCCTGTGGCTTGCTGCAAACGCAGCTCGAACAGCTCTTTTTTGACGGCATAGATCTCCTGGGCCAATTCTTCGTCGGAGAGGGCGCGGGCATCGGCAATTTTAGGCATAGGCATGGCTAACTCTCCTCCTCTAGACGGCGCTAGCTGACACTTCCGGAGCTTCTCCGGCTGCTTCCTGAGCAAGTTCTGGCTTCTCAAAGTCGGCTTTGGTAACAAACTTAACTTTGATGGGCAGCTTGTGAGCGGCCAGGCGCATGGCCTCGCGGGCCGTTGCTTCGGGAACTCCCCCCATTTCAAAGAGGATGCGGCCCGGCTTGACAACGCAAACCCAATATTCGGGGTTGCCTTTGCCGGATCCCATGCGGGTTTCGGCAGGCTTGCGGGTAACGGGCTTGTCGGGAAAGATGCGGATCCAGATCTGGCCTCCCCGCCGAACGTAGCGACTCATAGCCCGACGGCTGGCCTCGATCTGTCGTGCCGTAATCCAGGCAGGTTCTAGGGCCACCAGGCCATATTCCCCAAAGCTAATGCGGTTGCCACGGGTTGCCTTGCCCTTCATGCGCCCACGCTGTTGTTTACGGTATTTGGTTCGTTTGGGGCTTAACATGGCCGCTCCTTAAGTCAACTGCAGTAGGGGTTCCGCTCTTGGCCCTTAGGCCTCGGCTGCTGAGCGGTCTTCAAAGGTAGGCCGTCGCCGCTGCTGCCGACGCTTGGCCTGCTGCAAGGGAACTTTTGCTTCGAGACGTTCCTGGCCAGGAAGAATTTCCCCTTTGAAGACCCAGACCTTGACCCCAATGACGCCATAGGTGGTCTGAGCAACGCGCTCAGCATAGTCAATGTCTGCCCGCAAGGTATGCAGAGGGATCCGGCCTTCCCGCGTCCATTCGCTGCGGGCAATTTCGGCGCCATTCAGCCGACCGGCAACTTGGACTTTGATCCCTTGCACGCCGGCCCGCTGAGCTCGTTGGATGACCTGGCGGACAATGCGGCGAAAGGCAATCCGCCGCTCCAACTGCTGGGCAATGTTTTCCGCCAACAACGTCGCCTCAGCATCAGGACGGGTAACCTCGACTACGTTAATGCGGATGGTTCTGCCAGGGCTGCCGCGCAGGCTTAGCTCTTTCTGCAAGCCCTGGCGCAGCTCTTCAAGGCCGGATCCACCCCGACCGACCACTACTCCAGGTCGCGCAGCTCGGATTTCTAGGTCGATTTGATCGGCTTTGCGCTCGATGAGAATGTCAGCTAGACCAGCATTGCTCAACTTCTTGGTTAGGTAGGTGCGGATGTAGTCGTCCTCCTGCAGCAGCGCTGGGTAGTGGGCCGGGTCGGCAAACCAGCGGCTGCGGTGTTCCTTGATGATGCCGAGGCGGAAGCCAAAAGGGTGGATCTTCTGTCCCATGGTGACGCCAGCAAAGGGTAGAGGTCTGAGGATTTAGGGAGCCGTCCCCGCCTCCGCTTCCAGAGGCCGGACAGCAATGGTGATGTGGCAGGTGCGCTTGCGAATCGGGTAGGCCCGACCTTGGGCGCGGGGGCGAAACCGCTTCAGGGTCGGTCCTTGGTCAGCGTAGGCTTTGCTGATGACAAGATTGCGGGGATCCAAGCCGTTGTTGTGTTCGGCATTGGCCACCGCTGAGCGCAGCACCTTGCGCACCGGCTCGCAGGCGGCGTAGGGCATGAACTCCAGCAGAATCAAGGCATCGGCATAGGTGCGTCCTCGAATCTGGTTGAGAACGCGCCGCACCTTGTAGGGAGACATGCGAATGTAACGGGCTACCGCTTTAACTTCAGGGGAGGGATCGGCCATGGCGCTCTCCTTTCTTGCTGCTATTTTGTTGCTGGACTCAAGAGCGGGCAGCTTTCTTGTCGCTGCCAGCGTGGCCGCGGAAGGTTCGGGTAGGGACAAACTCCCCTAGCTTGTGACCCACCATCTGGTCAGTGATGTAGATGGGCACGTGCTGCTTGCCGTTGTAGACAGCAATAGTGTGACCAATCATCACAGGTAGGATGGTACTGGCCCGCGACCAGGTCTTGATCATTTGCTTTTGATTGCGCTCGTTGAGCTTCTCGATTTTGCGAAGCAGCTTGGCATCTACAAACGGACCTTTTTTCAGAGAACGTCCCATAGGAATTCACCCCTTTGGCAACTGGGTTTAGGCTAGAGTAAGCGGCAGAGGCCAAACCTATTGCGGGGCCATCCCGCCCTTGTCCCGCTGGCCACCCCGACGGCGACCGCGCACGATAAACTTGTTGCTGGGTTTGTTGCGTTTGCGGGTTTTGTACCCCAAGGTGGGCTTACCCCAGGGGGTAACAGGGGTGCTGCGACCAATGGGAGCTTTGCCTTCCCCACCGCCGTGGGGGTGATCGACAGGGTTCATTGCCGAGCCCCGCACGTGGGGGCGTCGACCCAGCCAGCGGCTGCGCCCCGCTTTGCCAAGGCTAATGTTGTTGTGGTCCACATTGCCCACTTGGCCAATGGTGGCGTAGCACTCCCCTCGGATCATGCGAACCTCACCCGAGGGCAGCTTTAGGGAGACGTACTTACCCTCTTTGGCCACCACTTGGGCGCCGGCTCCGGCAGCGCGAACAATTTGTCCGCCGCGACCGGGGTAGAGCTCGACGTTGTGAACTATCGTCCCTAGGGGGATCCGCTCCAGCGGCATGGCGTTGCCCACCTCAAAGGGAGCGTCAGGCCCGGCCATGATCGTGGCTCCCACCTGAATGTTGCGAGGGGCAAGGATGTAGCGCTTCTCGCCATCGGCGTACTCCACCAAGCAGATGCGGGCGCTGCGGTTGGGGTCGTACTCAATGGTCTTGACCGTGGCCGGGATCCCCCGCTTGTCGCGGCGGAAGTCAATGATGCGGTAGAGCCGCTTGTGGCCACCTCCCCGGTGGCGGCAGGTGATGACGCCACGGTTGTTGCGGCCCTTCTTGCGGTGGATAAACTGCAGCAGCGACTTCTCCGGTCGGGGTCGCTTGCCATTTTCGTCCCGCGACAGCTCCTCAAAGTTGGAGACTGTCATGTGGCGGGCGCTGGGGGTGTAGGGTCGGAACGTGCGAATACCCATGGCTTGACCAGTAGTCTTAGGTTTCAGGGAAGAGGACAATGGAATCGCCTTCGGCCAAGGTTACCACCGCTCGCTTGGGACGGCTGCGGTAGCCGACAAAACGACCTACCCGCCGCTGTTTACGGGGCAGCTTCAGGGTGTTGACAGAAGTCACCCGTACTCCAAACATTTCCTCAACGGCAGCCCGGATGAGCGGCTTGGTGGCGTTGGGCATGACTTCAAAGACGTATTTGCGCTGCTCCATCAAAGCCGTTGTCTTTTCGGTGATGACAGGGCGTAACAGAACATCAGCCAGAATTCGCTTGCTCTCCGTCATTGTCCTCCTCCTCTGCTGCCACTGCTTCGGCTTCCTCTACGGCTGGGGCAAGGGGCTCTGCGGCTGGGGGAGTTGGGTGCACAGCCTGGGGAGCTTGCTCGTTGCTAGAAGCTGCTCCTGGCTCGACCTGCCCGTTTTCTCGATCCAGAACCTGAGCTTGTTCCTCGCTGAGTTCAGCTTGGGCTGGAGCTCCCCAGCGGGCCTTGAGCTTCTCGAGGGCAGAGGTTGTCATCAGCACCCAATCGACCTTGAGCAGATCAAAGACATTGAGCTGATCCAGGCCAATCAGCTTGACACGGGTGATGTTGCGCACAGCTCGCTCCACCACTTCCGAGCGCTCGGCAACAATCAGCAGAGCCGACTGATCCTCTCTCACTCCCCAGCGCAGCAGGGCTTGGGCCATCACGCGGGTCTTGGGCGGGTTAAGCTGGTCCTGGAAATCTTCCACTACAATCAGGTCCTCCGCTCGGCTTTGCAGAGCAGTACGTAGCGCTAGCCGCCGCTCTTTGCGGTTCATGGCCAGGTTGTACTCCCGCTTGCGGGGGCCGAAGACCACCCCCCCCTTACGCCAAAGAGGAGAGCGAATAGAACCAGCGCGAGCCCGCCCAGTGCCCTTTTGCCTCCAGGGCTTGCGGCCGCCACCGCGCACTTCAGCCCGTGTCTTGGTGTGGGCATTGCCCTGGCGAGCGTTGGTCATCTGACGGCGCAGAGCCAGATAGAGAACGTGGACAGCCGTCTCGGGGCGGGCCACCTTGAGGTTTAGCTCCGCGCTGCCCACTGTTTCCCCTTGCCAATTTTTCACCACACAACTTGCCATGGTTCCCTCGTCTTTGCCGATGCCGGTTTGCCAGGGATCCCTCCTCTAGCGTTTACTGCCCACCTGTTTGGCAGGGGTAATCTCCAGGAGCCCTCCCTCCACGCCGGGGACCGAGCCTTTGATCACCAACAGATTCCGCTCCGGATCCACCTTCACCAACTCCAGCCTGCGAATCGTGACGCGGCGACCGCCCATCCGACCAGCCATGCGCAGTCCTGGGAACACGCGGCCAGGCCTTGTGCCGGCGCCAATGGAACCAGGTCGGCGGTGGTTCTTGGAGCCGTGGGACATGGGACCCCGACCAAAGTGGTGCCGCTTTTGGTAGCCGGCAAACCCCCGTCCAATAGAGGTACCCGCCACGTCCAGCAACTGGCCGGGAGAGAAGATCTCGACGGTAATCTTCTGCCCCAATTGGTAGGCTTCTGGCTGGTCAACCCGGAACTCGCGCAGGTAACGCAGCAGCTCCGTCACCCCTGCCTTTTTCAAGTGGCCGCGCTGAGCTCGCGTAAGGTGCTTCTCAGTGGTGGGCCAGTAGCCCAACTGCACGGCATTGTAGCCATCCGTGGCTTGGGTTTTAATCTGGGTTACCGTGCAAGGCCCAGCCTGCACGACGGTCACCGGAATGGCCAACCCTTCCGGCGAGAAGATCTGGGTCATGCCAACTTTTCTTCCCAGGATGCCAAGCGCCACAGAAACCTCCTCTCAAGCCTGCGCGGCTTGCTCTGTTGCTTTAACAGCTTGCAACTGGCTCCCTAACCCAAGTCCAGGCAGTAGGCGCCCTGGCAGAAACCTGCCCAGGCGAAAAAGCAATGGAGAGGGAGTTGTCGTATCCCCTAAGGTCTCCCAGCGCCAATGGCGCTGCGCTTTTTGCCTAATTCCCTTTGACGCCAAACTGCTTTTGGGGGCTGCTCAGACTTACCTGCAAAGAGGCAGTATCTGGCTTAGCAGCACGCTAAGTTGCCGAGAACCGTTGTTGCTGCGGGCGGATTCAATTGACAACAGTAGTACATCATAGTGAGGTGACGGGTTGTTTGTCTAGGTTTTGCTAACAAATGGGTTCAGCAACTGGGAAAGCCGCTCGGGGAGACAGAGAGTTTCAGAGTGTGATGGGGTGGGCGCGCAGCGGGCTGACCCAGGCTTGTGTAGATCGCTACTGGCATTTGCTGCAGGCCGGAGCCAATCCGGCGCGGATCTTGTTTCTGGTGCGCAGTCGGCGGCAGGGAGCAGAGGTGTTGCGGCGCCTCCAGGCCCTCAGCTCAGGTTTGGTGGGCCCGTGGCGGATTGAGACGTTTTTGCAGCGGGTGGGGCGGGCTTTGGCGGAGTACTGGCCGCAGGTGTGTGCGCGTGTCCCCCAGTTGCCGCGCTCGTTTGAGCCCGTGCCTCTAGCGAAGGATCTCACCCAGTTTCTCTGTGGGCGAGTCTGTGCTTTGTGCCCACGGCATGGGGAGGTCTTCGCCAATCTTGGGCTGGACGAGTTCCAGATTTGGGATCAAATTAGCAGCGCCGCCTACATTGCCGGCGCTTCCGGCCTAACAGCAGAAGCGGTGGGATCCCGGCTAGCAGCGGCCTGGCCCGAGGACAGGGATCCGGCACGGGCAGAAGCCCTGGGAGCACTAAGCTGCTGCGTGGAGCAACTATGGCAGGCAGGGCTGCAGTTGGGATCCCTGGATTTTGGCCTGCAACTCCGCCTCTTTCAGGAGCACATCCTGCCCTTGGCGGAGTTTTGGCAGGAGTGGGATCACCTAATCGTGGATCAGGCAGAAGACAGCTGCGGCGTGGCACTGGAGTTCTATCGCCAGGGGCAAGCCCACCTGCAGAGCCAATTCTTCAGCTACACTCTCGGCGGCGGGATCTCCTTGACGGCGATCCCGGAAACAGTGGCCTGCTTCCTCCTGGAAAACACCCAGGTTCGGTTTACAGAAGGGAGCTATTGCGGTTCAGCCGGCCTGGTCCGCTTGGGGCTGCAGATAGCGCGAGCTGTGGCTCCCCAGTTCTCCTCCCCCCTCCCAGAACCAGCGCTAGGGAAGCTGCCGAGGGTGGAGGTGCTGGAGGGAGAAACCCCCTTTGCAGCCCTAGAGGCCATGGTTGCCCAAATCCGGCAACTGCTGGATGCAGGAATTCCTGCCTTTCGCCTTGCTGTCCTCCTGCCTTGCATGGATGCCGGGGTCAGCCTAAGCCTCCAGGAGCAGTTGCCGGAGGCCCCCATCTTGCCAATTGCCCCCTTCCCAGCTCTCATCCGCTACCCCCTGGTGCGGGCGCTCCTGACGGCCGCAGAGGTGGCCCATCCCCAGTGGGGAGCCTTTCCCACCTTGCCAGCCTGGCGGCTGTTGCTTAGCAGGGTGTTGGACCTAGATCCCATTCGAGCAGCGCTGTTGGCCGAAGATACCCTAGATCCCGTGGGACGTTCCCTGCGGCCTAGAACTGCCGTGCGCCAGCCAGAGCGGGTGGGCTTTGCCAACCTGGAGCGCTACCAGAGGCTATTGGACTGGCTGCGCAGCTACCGGCCTGGGCCTTCCTTAGCCGCTTTCTTCCAGCGCTTTTTTGCCGAGCACCTAACCACTGCTTCCCCTCAGGATCAAGAGCTACTGCAGCTGCTGACGGATGCAGCCCAGCGATTTCGCCGCGCCTTTCCTACAGAAGAGGATCCTGCCTTTTTAGCCATGATTCGCTCGGGACAAAGCCCCAGCAACAGTCGCTTTGAGCCCGACTACTCCCGCTACCTGGTGGTGGCCACGCCAGCGGCCTACATCCAACGCGGCTTGGAGGCTGATTACCAGTTTTGGTTTGACATCACCAACCCCCGCTGGTCCCGCTCTCTCTGGCGCGGGCTCTACAACAGCCGTGTGCTGACACCGGAATGGGAGGGGGGAGTTTTCGATACGGCTCAGGATCGAGAGGCGCGTCAGCAAATCCTAGCTCGCACTCTGCTCAACCTCTGCTGCCGTGCGCGCCAGGGGCTGTGGCTGGTGCGCTCCACGTTTAATGGGCGCGGCGAAGAGAACACCGGCACCTTAGACTTGCTGGTGTTGAAGGCGGCGAAGGCTATAGCTTGTGCCTAGCAGCAGGATTGGGGCCAGTTGGCTGGTCCGCAGCAGCTGGGGAGGAGCCTTTGCCTAGCTAGGTCTGAGTTAGCTTTGGGTGGAGTTGCCTAGCGCTAGGAGGGGCCGATGGATTCCGCCACCTTTTTGGAGCGCTATGGATTTGAGCTGGAGGGGCAAACTAGCCAAAGGTGGGTGGAGCGCTGGAGCAAGCAGTTCCCAGGCCCTTGGATCCCAGCCGCTTTGCTGGAAGCCCTCTACCGGGGCCGCTACAAGGCCACCTCTGTAGAACAAATCCTCCGCCTCTGGCAGCGCCGCGGCGCTCCCTACCTCACCTTTCCTCCGGAAATGAGCCGCTCTCTGTGGCGAGAACAAGAGGAGCTGATCCGCTCCTTACTGGCAACGGCCACCAGCTGCCTTGCGCCACCTCCCTCACCTCTTCCAACTCCAGCTGGCAAGGGATCCCGCTTTGCAGAGGAAGCGGCTATTTCCCTTGACCTGTTGTTGGCGGAGCTGCAGGACCTTCCTCCCAAACTCCGCTACCTGCTCCAGCGGCTGCAACTTTCCTCCCCTGCCTGTGAGCCAGAGATCTTGCTGACTTTGGAGCTCCAGCCTGTCGACTCTCCCACTCCTACCCCAGCCTCCCGAGAAGAACCCTGCTCCTCTTGCTCAGGACAGGACAAACCTTGAGCTGGAGAGAGCCTCCTCCCGCAGCAGGGCAGCTTTGTCAGTGCGCTCCCAAGGCAGATCCAGATGGGTTTGGCCGAAGTGACCGTAAACTGCCACATTTTGATAGAAGCGTCCCCCCCGCTGGCGGGGCAGCTCCTGCAGTTGAAAGTGAGCCAGAATGGCCGCTGGCCGCAGGTCAAAGTGGCGCTGGACCAGCCGCAGCAGATCCTCGTCAGGAATGCGCCCTGTGCCAAAGGTTTCCACCAACAGGTTGATGGGCCGAGCCACCCCAATGGCGTAGCTGACCTGCACCTCGCATTTTTGGGCTAGGCCGGCAGCCACGATATTCTTGGCCACATAGCGGGCGGCATAGGCAGCGCTGCGATCCACTTTGGTGGGATCCTTGCCAGAGAAAGCGCCACCGCCATGGCGGGCATAGCCCCCATAGGTATCGACGATAATCTTGCGCCCAGTCAGGCCGGCATCCCCCTGGGGGCCGCCGATGACAAACTTGCCGGTGGGGTTGGTGAGGAAGCGGGTATTGCTATTGGGTTTGATGGGCAGCTCAGCAAACACAGGCTTCACTACTGCCTCCCAGAGGTCGGCACGGATGCGCTCTTGCACTGCCGCCTCTTCTGTAATGGAGCCGATAGTTGGCGTGTGCTGGCTGGAGATGAGCAAGGTGTGGATGCCCACTGGACGTCCCCCCTCATAGGCCACCGTTACCTGCGTCTTGCCGTCAGGGCGCAGATAGGGCAGGGTGCCGTTCTTGCGAACTATAGCCAACTGGCGGCTGAGGCGGTGGGCCAAGCTGATGGGCAGTGGCATTAGCTCAGGGGTCTCGTCACAGGCAAAACCAAACATCAAGCCTTGATCGCCGGCGCCAAGCAGGTCGAATTCATCCTCGCAGGCGGTGCGACTTTCCAAGGCCTTGTTCACCCCTTGGGCAATATCGGGAGATTGCTCATCAAAAGCTACCAGCACCGCGCAGCTGTCAGCGGAAAAGCCATTCCTGGCGTCGGTATAGCCAATTTCGGCCAGTTTGTCCCGCACCAAGCGCGTGAAATTGACATGCGCTTGCGAGGTGATTTCCCCGGTGAGGATCACCATGCCCGTACTCACCACTACCTCTGCTGCCACTCGGCTGGAGGGATCTGCCGTCAAGAGGGCATCCACAATGGCATCAGAGATCTGATCACAGATTTTGTCGGGGTGCCCCTCCGTCACTGACTCCGAGGAAAACAGAAATGACTTGGACAAGGAACCTCTCCTTTCCTTCGAAAGCAGTAAAACAGAAAACCTAGGCAGGCCAGCAGAACCTGCCTCTGGGTGGGGCACTGGCCCAGAAGGCAGGAAATCCCACCCCCTGCAGCAAAGCAATGCCCAGCCCTAACTAATATACCCCCACCCCCCTCCTAGGGTTTGCATCAGCCGCTTGCCAAACAGCTTTTGCCACCAGTCAGTGGACAGCAGCCAGGCCCAAAGAGCACCCCCAAAACCCGCACCAGGTAAGCGCCTGCCGCTCTGCAGCGACGGCCACTCCTAATCCCAGCGCCGGGATCCCCCCAGCCCTGTCCACTGGCTCCAGTTCGCATCTAGGGCAGAACTTGGCACCGCCCAGACAAAGCAACCCAGCAGCAGGCTATCTCGGAAGGCACCAGCCGGCTCCTTCATGAGCCCAGAGCCCCTGCAGTAGCACAGCCCAACCGCTAGGATCCTAACCCAGCGGCGACAGCTGTCCGAAGATTCGAAAAGCTGGAAGCCGGATTAGGATGAGAGGCAGTGGGCCGGGCGAAGGATTCGGCCTGCGGGAGTGCTTCTGCAAGTTCCCCCTCGGTAACCATGACCCACCCCTCCCCATCGCCCTCGACCCCTGAACGAGAGGCCGAGCGAAACTGGCAACACCGGCAAAGGATGCAGCGCCGTCAGCAAATCCAGCGCCAGCGCCTGGCAGGTATGCGTGACAACAAAGGCTTAGTTATTGTCTACACAGGTCAGGGCAAGGGCAAAAGCACAGCGGCTTTTGGTACGGTCTTTCGGGCCCTCGGCCAGGGCTTGTCAGTGGGGGTGGTGCAGTTCATCAAAGGAGCCTGGGATCCAGGTGAAGCCAAATTGTTGCGCAAGTTAGCTGCCCATCCCGAGCTGAACTTAGGGAAGATTGCCTTTTATGCCATGGGGGAAGGCTTTACCTGGGAAACCCAGGATCGCGAGCGGGACATTGCCTGCGCCCAGGCTGCCTGGGAAAAGGGGCGGGAGCTATTGGGCAGTGGCGAGTACCACTTGGTGCTTTTGGATGAAATCAACGTTGCCCTCCAGCTGGGGTATCTCTCTCTGGAGCAGGTGTTGGCTGGCCTAGCCGAAAAACCAGAAAGGGTGCACGTGATCCTAACTGGGCGAGGGGCGCCGGCAGGGCTAATTGAGCGGGCTGATCTAGTAACGGAAATGGCCTTGGTCAAACATCCCTTTCGCGACCAAGGGATCAAGGCGCAAAGGGGTATCGAGTTCTAGCCCTTGGACAGATGGCAATTCTGCTGGCAGCAGCGGCAAGCGGCAGCGGCAAGACCACCGTCACGTTAGCTCTGCTGGCCGCACTCCGGCGGCGGGGCCTGCGCATCCAGCCCTTTAAGGTGGGGCCGGATTACATCGATCCTCTCTTCCACACGGCAGTGGCCGGGATCCCCTCTCGCAATCTGGATCCCTTTTTAACCGACGAGAGCTTTGTGCAGCGCTGCTTTCGCTACCACTGTCAGGACAAAGATGGGGCGATTGTAGAAGGCGTGATGGGTCTCTTCGATGGGCAAGGGCCTGGATCTTCCTGGGCCAGTAGCGCCCATGTGGCCCGCCTGCTGGGGATCCCAGTGGTGCTGGTCATCGACGGCAGTGGCATGGGAACGACCGTGGCCGCTTTGCTCTACGGCCTGAGCCGCTTTGATCCCCGCCTGGCTATTGCCGGCGTCATCTTCAACCGGGTGGCTTCAGAGGGCCATGGCCAGGTGTTACAGCAGGCAGCGGCAGCCGTGGGGATCCCGGTTTTGGGGCAATTTCCTCGCCGCGAGGACTTGCGCCTGCCCAGCCGCTACCTAGGGCTGGTGCCTGTCTTGGAACTGGCTGGCTTTCCCCGCTGGCAGGAGGCCTGGGCTGAGCTGGCAGAGCACCACCTAGATTGGGATCAGCTTCTGCCCCTAATCCGCTCCCTGCCGCCAGCAGTGGGGGAGCTCTGGCCAGGGGTTCATCCCCTGGCAACGCCAGTGCGGGTGGCAGTGGCCCGCGATGCCGCCTTTAACTTCTACTATGCCGACAACCTAGATCTCCTACGGGCTTGGGGGGCGGAGCTCCTGGAGTACTCCCCCCTGGAAGTCGGGCTGTGGCCACCGGATCCCTGCGATGGCCTGCTCTTGGGGGGCGGGTTCCCAGAACTGTTTGCCGCCGCCCTCTCTGAAAAAATAGCCCAGCAAACTCCGCCACCCGCCCATCCCCCCCTCTATGCCGAATGCGGCGGCTTGATGGTATTGGGACAGTCCCTCACTGATTGGGACGGAAAGACCTACCCCATGGCCGGCCTGCTTCCCATCACCGTGGACATGGGGGAGCGGCTGTGTCTGGGCTATCGCGAGGCCACCGTTCTACGCTCCACCCTCCTGGCAGCGGCCGGGGATTGCCTGCGAGGACACGAGTTTCACCGCTCCCGCAGCAGCCCTGCCTGCCCAAACCCCGTCTACAGCTGGGGATCCCCGCCCCAGCAGGAAGGCTGGGCCACTGAGCGCCTACATGCTTCCTACCTGCACCTCCACTGGGGATCCCGCCCCGACCTCGCGGCGCGGCTACTCCAGAATTTTTTATCGATTGGCCGTGCTCCAGCCTCTTGACCTGTCGAGCCGTGCTCTGCCGCAGGGGGAAGGGCTGGGATTGAAACTCCTAGGGGCAACCCCTAGAGGTTAGGTGGGCAGCAATGGCCCTCAGCAGCTGGCTTTGATCAATGGGCTTGGTGAGGTAGGCGTTGGAACCCAGTTGTCGCCCTTGTTCCGTAGCTTCCCGGGAAGTTTTGGAGGAGAGAAAGACGAAGGGAATGTGGGCTGTGGCTTGATCCCATCGCACGGCTTCTAGCACTGCATAGCCATTGAGCTTGGGCATGACTACATCGCACAGGACCAAGTCGGGCAGGAGGGCGCGCACCAGCTGTAATCCTTCCTCCCCGTTGCTAGCCGCAACAGTGTCGTACCCAGCTCGCTGCAGCACCTTCTGCAAATAGGTGCGGATAGCGGGTTCGTCTTCAATCACCAAGATGCGTTTGGACATGCTGAGGCAGGAACGAACGGGGAAGCTACAGAGGCAGCATAGAAGAACTCTGAAGGAAAAAAACTCCGCCAAATGGCTCATTTTGGTACCCCAGCCCTCTGCAAAAATCCTGAGACGGTGCAGAACCCCTTTCCTCATCCGCCTGCCTCAGGGAGAGAAGCGGGGGGTGAGGGTTTTATTCTGAGGTAAGCTGTCGCTCCATCAGCCTAGCTAGGGCAGCAGGGGGGGTGGTCTGCCCTTGCAACAACAGATGCACCTCCTGCGTGATAGGCACCCGGATGTTGTGCTGGGCGGCAATCTTGACCACGACGGGGGCGGTGTAAACCCCTTCGGCAGTGCCCTCGATTTCCGCCAGAACCTGGGACAAAGGCTTGCCTTGACCCAAGCCGTAGCCTACGCGGTAGTTGCGGCTCAAGGGACTGTGACAGGTGGCCAGCAGATCCCCCAATCCTGAGAGGCCGTTGAAGGTCTCAGGCCGGGCCCCCAAGCAGGCTCCCACCCGGATCATTTCAGCCAAGCCGCGGGTGACCAGGGCAGAGCGAGCATTGGTGCCCAGTTGCAGCGCATCACACACCCCCACGGCAATGGCCATGACGTTCTTGAGGATGCCCCCTAGCTCCACTCCCAGAGGATCGCTGCTGGTGTAGAGGCGAAAGCGCTCGCAGGCAAGGGCATGCTGCACCTGTACCGCTGCCTCGGGAGTGCGGCTGGCCACCACTGCGGCTGCCGGCAAACCCTGGCGGATCTCAGCTGCCAGGTTTGGCCCGGAGAGCACCACCAACGGCTGAGTGGGGAAGGTGGCTGCCCAGATCTGGGCTGGCGTCAAAAGCTGCAGGGGATCTAGCCCCTTGGTGGCCGAGACCAAAATGGCTTGGGGGGGGATCCCCACCTGACGCACCGCCTCGGCCACGGGACGCACTCCGGCCATGGAGACGGCCGAAATAATAATGTTGGATCCCTGGAGCACCTCTTTGAGGTCCCAGCCATGGCGCCGATCCCAAACCTGCACCCCGTGTCCCTGGGCCTGGGCTAGCAAAGCCAGTGTGCTTCCCCAGGCCCCCGCTCCTAGAATGGCGATCTTTTGGGGGGATGTTGTGTTAGTTCTCATCTGACCTTTGTAGCCGCCGCTTCTTTCCCAAGATGCCTTTTGCAGACGCCTCCGAAGAACTCCCCACTAGCAGGAGAGCGACAAAGGTTAGTATGAGTGGATACCAAATCATGGGTTTGGCCTGAGAGCAGACGACATGACAGAAGCAGGGATCCAACGCCTTCCTGCTGAGGTGGCTGCCAAGATAGGAAGCTGGCAGCACGGCTATGCCCTGACCAATGGCATTCAACTGCACTATGTCACCCAGGGGGAGGGGGAGCTGGCAATCCTGCTGCATGGTTTCCCAGAGTTTTGGTATTCCTGGCGGCACCAGATCCCGGTGTTGGCGCAGCGGTTTCGCGTCGTGGCCCCTGATCTGCGCGGCTACAACGACTCCGACAAGCCAGATTACGGCTACGACCTGGATACTCTCACCGAGGATGTCCGCGGCCTGCTGGCGCATTTTGGGGTCAAAAGCGCAGTGGTGGTGGCCCACGACTGGGGAGGAGCCATTGCTTGGCACTGGGCGCAACTTTTCCCCCATGAGATCCGCAAGCTGGCCGTGCTCAACTCTCCCCACCCAGCTTGCTTTCGCCGGGAGTTCCTGACCAATTTGGATCAGATGCGCCGCAGTTGGTACTTGTTTTTCTTCCAGTTGCCCTGGCTGCCGGAGTGGGTGCTGCAGTGGAACCTAGAGGAGTGGGTGCGGCGTATTTTTCAAGAGACCTCCGTGCGCAAAAGCGCCTTCACTCGCCACGACCTAAAGATCTACCAAGAGGCCCTCGCCAAGCCTAAGGTGCTCACCTCTGCCCTCAACTACTATCGCCACCTATTTAGCCTGCCCACTCTGCAGAACCTGTTTTTGCAGCCCCTGCGGCAGATCCTCGCCCCCACCCTACTCATTTGGGGAGAGGAAGACTTTGCCCTCAGCCGTGAACTGACTGAGGGAATGGATCCCTTTTTCCCCAATGGCCTGCGCAAGGAGTACATCCCTGAGTGTGGCCATTGGGCGCAGCAGGAGGCGCCGCAAACCGTGAATCGGCTGCTGATGGAGTTCCTTTAGCCCCCCTGGGGAGAGCTTTACCAGGCTCTGGGGTTGCCCTAGAATAGTCCACTGGATTGAGCGGGGGAAACGGCATGGCCCTGGAGTATCCACCCCATCTGCGCTACGTGGACACCCACGAGTACATTCGCGTTGAGGATGACATTGCGGTGATTGGGATCACCGCTTATGCCGTCGATCAGCTGGGGGATATCGTCTTTGTCGGCCTGCCCGAGGAGGGGACAGAGATTGAAAAGGGCGAGAGCTTTGGCTCAGTGGAATCCGTTAAGGCCGTGGAGGATCTCTATGCCCCTGTTTCGGGGGAAGTGGTGGCGGTAAACAAGGCGGTGGTGGACAGCCCGGAGAGCATTGCCGACGATCCCTATGGGGATGGCTGGCTGATCAAGGTGCGCATGACCAACCCCGAGGATCTCGAGGACACGATGAGCGCCGAGGCCTATGCCAGCTTGGTGGAAGGATCCTGAACCCTACAGCAACACCTCCCGCTTGCCCCCCTGTGCTTTGGCCTGGTAGAGGGCTTGGTCGGCTGCCTCTAGGAAGCGGGGTGCAGAAGTCTCTGCTGGAAGCCGGAGCAAAGAGGCGACACCAATGCTACAGGTGAGGTGAATTCCCCCCTGCAGGGGAAGGGATTGGATGGCCTGCTGTAGGCGCCTGGCCAACTGCAGGATCTGAGAGTCCGGGATCCCGCGCACCAAGAGGGCGAATTCATCGCCCCCTAGGCGGGCCAGTAAGTCCTCGCGGCGAACTTGAGACTGCAGTTGTTGGGCCACCTGAGTCAAGGCCTGATCCCCAGCCAAGTGTCCGCAGCGGTCGTTGATGAGCTTGAAGTTGTCCAGATCCAGGTAGAGAAGGTGGAGGGGAAAGTGATGGCGGCGGGCAAAGGCAATCTCCCTCTCCAAGTGCTCTAGGAAAAACCGACGGTTGTACAGCCCTGTGAGTGGGTCATAGAGGGCAGCAGTGGCCATCTGGGAAAAGAAAGTCTCCTCCAGCTGGTCATAGTAGGCAAACTGCAGGAGGCTATTGCCCACCTGGATGCGATCCCTATCCGCCAGAACCCGGCAAGTTACCCGTTCCCCGTTGACATAGGTGCCGTTGAGGCTGCCTAGATCTGTGAGGAGATAGCTTTCCCCTGCCTTCTCCAGCCGGCAATGCCGCCGAGAGACGGTGGAGTCGAAAAGCTGAATGTCGGCTTGGGAGCTGCGCCCCACTACCGCTGTCTCCTCGAGGCGGAAAGTCCTGCCCCTGTCGGATCCCTGAAGCACGGTCAAAAAGGCACCCACCACTTCCCCCTTCCCTTCCAGCCTGCGGCTCTCTGGGGACAGGAGGGTGGTCGGCTCTTCCGGAGATAGAGGAGAAGTGTCCATGGCCCTGGGGATCCCCTGCTTAGGCTAACATCCCTTCTCCGTATTTGTATCGTAGTATGTAACAACCTTGGGGCCCTCTACTCACCTCTAGAAGTGGCCAGTGGCCTGGGAACTCCAGGGGGCATTCTCCTACGCCAGCCCCAGGCGGCGGCGGAAGTAGGGGATGGTCAGCTCCAAGCCGACGGACAAAGGGATCTGCGGCTCCCAGCCCAGCAGGGCACGGGCTTTGCTAATGTCGGGCCGGCGCTGCTTGGGATCGTCGGTTGGCAGGGGGCGGTGGACAATGGGAGAAGAGCTGCCAGTGAGGGCCAAGACCTGCTGGGCCAACTCTAGGATGGTGAACTCCTGCGGGTTGCCCAGGTTCAAGGGGCCGGGGTGGGCGCTGTTCATTAGGCGCACCAAGCCCTCGATGAGGTCAGCGATGTAGCAGAAGCTGCGGGTCTGGGATCCATCTCCATAGACGGTGAGGGGATCCCCGCGCAGGGCCTGGACGATGAAGTTGCTGACCACGCGGCCATCGTCTTCCCGCATGGCCGGGCCATAGGTGTTGAAGATGCGGGCCACGCGGACCTCCGTCTGGTATTGCCGCTGCCAATCAAAGGTCAGGGTTTCGGCCAGGCGCTTGGACTCGTCGTAGCAGGCCCGCGGGCCGATGGGATTGACATGGCCCCAGTAGTCCTCCGGCTGGGGGTGCACCTGGGGATCCCCGTACACCTCCGAGGTGGAAGCCAGGAGGAAGCGGGCCCCGGTTTTTTGAGCCAGCTCCAGCAGGTGGTAGGTGCCCCAGACACCGGTGCGGATGGTGCGGATGGGATCCGCCTGGTAGTGGGGCGGCGAGGCGGGGCAGGCCAGGTGGTAGATTTGCTCGATCCCAGCTTTTTCCAGCTCCGGCGGCAGCGGCTCGGCCACATCGTGCCACAGCAAGGTAAAGGCGGGGTTGTCGCGGTGGGCCTGCACGTTCTCCTCCCGCCCCGTGTAGCCGTTGTCGAGGCAGATAACTGCGTGGCCCTCCTGCAGAAGGCGGCTGACCAGATGGGAGCCAATAAACCCCAAACCACCCGTTACCAGAATCTTCACCAGCCCACTCCAATTAAGGTAATGCCCGCCTGTTGAAGGGTTTGCCGATCTAAGCAATTGCGGCCATCAATCAGCAAAGGCCGCCGCATCAGCTCGGCAAGGCGCCGGTAATCCAGCGACAAGAACTCCGGCCACTCCGTCACCAGCACCAGGGCATCGCAATCCTGGGCCAGCCGGAACACATCCGTTTCCACCACCACATGGGCCAGGCCCTCCCGCATCCCCGAAGCCGAGACAATGGGATCATAGGCCTTCACCTTGGCCCCGAGGCGGTGGAGCTGCTCGATGAGGGTTAGAGACGGCGCATCCCGCAGGTCATCGGTGTGGGGCTTAAAGGTGAGGCCCAAAAGGCCAATGGTTTTGCCCTTAAGCACCTTGAGGGCCTGCTGCAGCTTTTCCACCAGGCGCTGCCGCTGCTCGCGGTTGACCTCGACAGTAGCCCGCAACAGCTTGGCCTCATAGCCGTAGTCAGCCGCAGTCTGGATCAAGGCGGCCAGATCCTTGGAGAAACAGCTCCCCCCCCAGCCAATCCCGGCGTTGAGGAAGGCGCGGCCAATGCGCTTATCGAGGCCGATCCCTTCGGCCACTTGGGTAATGTCGGCGCCGGTGCGCTCGCAGATGTTGGCGATCTCGTTGATGAAGCTAATCTTGGTGGCCAAGAAGGCGTTGGCGGCATACTTGATCATCTCGGCGGAGGCCAGGTCGGTGACCAGCAAGGGCACGGGATCCCCGCCCAAGCCCTGTTGGCGGCTGAGGATGGGCTCGTAAAGCTGCCGCAGGATCTCGATGGCGCGGGGGCTGTTGGAGCCAATCACGATGCGGTCTGGGTAGAAGGTATCGTGGATGGCGCTGCCCTCTCGCAAAAACTCGGGGTTGCTGACCACGTCGAAGGGCGGCACACAGGGAGACTTGTCCAGGGTGGCCAGGGAGGAGGGGGTGGGATCCCCACCAGCCAGGGCCAGCTGTTTTTCCGCTTGGCTGCCCAGCCGCTGCTTAGCGGCCTCTGCCGCCCCATCCAAGATAAGCATGCGCACCCAGTCGCCGGAGCCAATGGGCACAGTGGACTTGTTGACGATGACGCGGTAGCGGTTGTCCAAGTGCTGGCCGATCTCCCGCGCCACGGCCTCTACGTAGCGCAAATCTGGCTCGCCGCTGGGCAGAGCTGGGGTGCCCACGGCAATGAAAATGACCTCGCTGGCTTTCACTGCCAGGCCCAGGTCGGTGGTAAAGTGCAGCCGACCGGCCTCAGCTCCAGCCTGCACCAGCTCTTCCAGGCCAGGTTCGTAGATGGGCAGGCGGCCCCGCTGCAGCCCTTCAATCTTGGCAGGGTTGTTGTCCACGCAGATGACGCTGTGACCAACTTTGGCTAGACAAGCACTGGTGACCAACCCCACATAGCCGGCCCCCACGACCGCCACGTCCATTGTCTGCTTCCCCCTCGTGTCGAGGCTTGCTTCTAAAATACCCTGCTGACCGGGATCCCCTATCCTCAAGCGGAGGAAAGACGGCCTTGAACTCAAGCCGATGGCAAAATAAAACAGAACCTACCCCTTCTGATGAGCGGTGAGTTTCCCCGATTCTGCTGCCATTGCCGCTCGCCGTCAGCACCAGGTACAGAGGGTGCTCTATGTTACCCTGGGGCTCAATCTTTTGGTGTTTTTGGTCAAGCTGGGGCTGGGCCTAGCGACGGGATCCCTCAGCTTGGTGGCCGATGCCCTGCACAGCTTTACCGACAGTGGGAGTAACATTCTTGCCTTGCTGGCGGCCCGCTTTTCCTCGCCAGAGCCGGATGAGGAGCACCCCTACGGCCACAGCAAGTTTGAGGCCATTGGAGCGCTGGGGATCGCCGCTTTTCTGGGGATGGCCAGCTTTGAGATCCTCAGCGCAGCAGTGGGACGGTTTTTTAAGCCCCAGCCGCCGCTGCAGGTCGATGGACTGACCCTAACCCTAATGGTGGGGGTACTGGGGATCAACCTCTTCGTGGCCTTCTATGAACGTTCCTGGGGCAAGGCTTTGTCCAGCTCGCTGCTCTTGGCCGATGCCCGCCATACCCTCAGCGATGTTTGGGTAACCCTGACGGTGCTGCTGGGACTGGCCGGGATCCACTACTGGGGGATCCCCTGGCTGGATCAGGTGCTGGCGGTGCCGGTGGGGCTGCTGGTGTTTTGGAGCGGCTGGGAAGTGCTGCGGGAAAACGTTCCCTTTTTAACCGACCGGGTAGCCATTCCGCCTAAGACATTGCGGGAGCTGGTTCTCAGCCTGCCCGGCGTCCTCGACTGCCACGATATCACCTCCCGCGGCATCCCAGGGCAGATGATCTTTATCGAAATGCATATGGTGGTGGAGCCGCTGGACGTGGAGTCGGCCCATCGCATCACCGAAGCGGTGGAGCAACTGCTGCAGGAGCGCTACGGGCCGGTGCGAGTCACCATCCACCTGGAACCCTACTCCCACATCGAGGGATCCCAACCCTAGCCACAACGCCTTATCCTGCTTGGATCCTGGGGGGATCCCTGGAAATTGCCCAAATGGAACTCATTTGCGTGTATGCTGCAGACTAGCTTCCCTTTGGGGGAGATCTAGGAATTTGGAAAGAAGGAAAGAAAAAGGAGGGCGCCTTGAGCCTGAGAGTTGCCGTGGTTGGGGGTGGCCCGGCGGGTGCTTCTGCGGCCGAGGTTCTGGCCCAAGCGGGAATCGAAACCTTCTTGTTTGAGCGCAAGCTGGACAACGCCAAACCCTGCGGGGGTGCCATTCCCCTGTGTATGGTTTCGGAGTTTGACCTGCCGGAGGAGATCATCGACCGCAAGGTGCGCAAGATGAAGATGATCTCGCCTTCCAACTACGAGGTGGACATTGCCCTCGAAAAGGAAGGCGAATACATTGGCATGTGCCGCCGCGAGGTCCTGGATGCCTTCTTGCGCAACCGCGCCCGCCAAAAAGGGGCAGAGCTCATTCACGGCAAGGTGATGCATCTGGAAGTCCCCCAGAATGGCCGGGATCCTTACGTCCTGCACTACGTTGACTTCTCCAGCGGCTTGCCCCAGGGGGCACCTCGCTCACTGGCGGTGGATGTAGTGATTGGGGCGGACGGGTTCCACTCGAAGGTGGCAGAAGCCATCGGCGCCGGGGACTACAACTACGCGCTGGCCTTTCAGGAGCGCATTCGCCTCCCGGAGGACAAAATGGCCTACTACGAGGAGCGGGCAGAAATGTACGTGGGAGACGATGTCTCGCCCGACTTCTATGCCTGGGTGTTTCCCAAGTGCGACCATGTGGCGGTAGGTACCGGCACCATGCAGACCAACCAGGCCAGCCTCCAGAAGCTGCAGGCCGGGATCCGCGCCCGCGCCGCCGAACGAATCCGAGGGGGCCGGGTGATCAAGGTGGAGGCCCATCCTATTCCAGAGCACCCCCGTCCCCGCCGGGTGGTGGGCCGAGCTGCCTTGGTAGGAGACGCGGCAGGATACGTAACCAAGGCAAGTGGTGAGGGGATCTATTTTGCTGCCAAGTCGGGCCGCATGTGCGCCGAGACCATTGTCGAGACCTCCAACGGTGGGAAGCGCCTTCCCACAGAAGAGGATCTCAAGCTCTACCTCCAGCGCTGGGATCGCCAGTACGGCCTGACCTACAAGGTCTTGGACCTTCTGCAGCGGGTGTTCTACCGCTCCAACGCCACCCGCGAGGCTTTTGTGGAGATGTGCGCCGACCGGGATGTGCAGCGGTTAACCTTTGCCAGCTACCTCTACAAGACAGTGGCGCCCATGAGCCCCTGGGTACAGTTGAAGATTACCGTTAAAACCCTGGGCAGTTTGCTGCGGGGCAACGCCCTGGCTCCCTGAGGGGGTCCTACTGCCACTGGAAGGTGACGGTAACGCGATCCCAGTTGGCGTCTGTCTTCAGCACGCTAGCAGTAGCTTTCTGGCCCGGAGGTACATCGCTGGGCTCAAAGGCGGCCACGCGCGTCTCGACGACTTCTCCGCCCCGATAGAAGGTAAAGCGGGCGCGGGCGTTGAGGACGGTGCGGCTGCTGCGGTTGATGGCCTCCACGCTCAGGCGACTGCCAGCCCCTACCCGTTCCTCCCGGATTGATCCCACAATCACCAATTCCCCTGGGTTGGGTCCAGCGGTAGCCGGAGTTGGGCTGGCAGGGGCAGAGGGTTGGGGTGGGGCGCTTTGGCTGGCCGTCGGCTGCTTCAAGAGCTCCAAAACGCGGGCCAGCTCCTGCTGAAAGAAGACAAAGGCTTCCCGGGATTGGTTGGCCACCTGGGCCAGGATCAGCCGATCCGACTCTTCCAGAGGGATCTCCAGGAGGGGAGCGACCCCTTTTAGGGTAACCCGAATGCTGGCCACTTCTTGGTTGATGAACTTGTCCAGATAGGGAAAGAGGTTAAGGATGCAATCTTGAAAGGAGCCCAGGGGCAAGGTGCTCTTGTTGGTTAACACCAATTCAGCCCGCTCACAGCTAGTCCGATCCGCCAGGTCAATTTCCAGGGGCACCCGAAAGGACCCCGAACTGGTGTTGGTGATGGTCACCTGAGTGCCGGACACCACCTCCCGCCAGCCATGGACAACCTCCAGGCTAGGGCGAGTTACCTCTTCTGTGAAGTACTCTCCCCCCCAAGCAGGGGATCCCGCCAACGGTAGGGCAAACAGCAACACCGCCATGGGGCCAGTCCGTCGCCAATTCACCTCCACTTCCCCTCCTTTGCAGGTTTGGGGCACTTCCTGCCCCTGGCAACAGCTTAGCCTTGGAGCTAACGTCAACCAAGAGGGAGGCTGTCTGGGGTAAAATCGAGAAGTTCAAAACACAACAAAACTCTCAGGCTGCCGACCAGGGCGCCCGTGTTCTTGGCTTTCTAACTAGGCAGTATGGCCAGATCCCTAGCTTCGTGGCTCAATCGGCTTGCCTTCCTGCGAGGTCTAGTCTTTATCCTAGCAGTGGTAGTTGCTCTTACCTACTTAGGCTTGAGCCGAGAAGTTCGCCTCGGCCTTGACCTCAAAGGCGGGACGCAACTCACGCTGCAGGCTTTGCCAACCCAAGAGGTACCCGAGATTACTCCCGAGGTGATGCAGGGGGTGGAGGCCGTTGTCCAGCAGCGGATCAACGGCCTAGGGGTAACTGAGCCCTTGATTCAAATCAGTGGCCGGGATCGTCTATTCGTGCAACTGCCGGGGGTAGCGGATCCGGATCGGGCTGTTGCTCTTTTGGGGGATACGGCCCAGTTGGAATTCCGCAAGGGCTTGGTGCCGGTTAGCGCCCTGCCCCGCAACGAACAGGGGGAGGTAACTGCAGGAGAGAATCCTGAGGCCTTGTTTGAACGGGTTGGTCTCACTGGCGATCTCCTGCGCAACGCCTATCCCCAAGCCCCTCGTCGCGGCTCCCAGAGCTGGGAAGTACTGCTAGAGTTTAAGCCGGAAGGGGCAGAAAAATTTGCCCAGCTCACTCGAGAGTTGGCGGGCACAGGGCGCCCGCTTGGCATTTTTCTCGACGACGTGCTGATTAGCGCCCCCATCGTGGGGCCAGAGTTTGCCCGCACTGGCATTACTGGCGGAACGGCAGTGATCACTGGCAACTTCACGGTGGAAACTGCTACTGACTTGGCAATCAAGCTCAAGGCGGGGGCGCTGCCGGTTCCCATTCGCGTCATTGAAAACCGCACGGTGGGGGCCACGCTGGGGGAAGAGAGCGTGCGCCGCAGCCTCTATGCCGGCATTGGCGGCCTGGTGCTGGTGCTGGTGTTTATGGTGGCCTACTATCGCCTGCCGGGGCTTGTTGCCGATCTTGCTCTTCTCATCTACGCCCTCTGTACGTTTGCTCTGTTCCAACTGCTGGGGGTGACCATGACCCTACCGGGGATCGCCGGCTTTATCCTCAGCATCGGCATGGCGGTGGATGCCAACGTGCTGATCTTCGAGCGCATCAAGGAGGAGCTGCGGGCGGGCAAATCCCTCTACAAGTCCATCTCGGAAGGGTTTAATCGTGCCTTCAGCAGCATCCTCGACAGCAACGTCACCACCCTTTTGGTCTGTGGTGTACTTTTCTGGCTGGGGATGGGGCTGGTGAAAGGCTTTGCCGTCACCTTGGCCATTGGCATTTTGGTGAGCTTTTTCACGGCCATTACCTGTACCCGCACCCTGCTTTTGGCGGCAATGGCGATCCCCAGCCTGCGCAAGCCAGAGCTCTACGGCGTTCGCATGGAGGCAGCTCAATCATGACGGCGCAAGAGTTATCCCCCCCCGATCCGGCGGGGGGCTCCCGGCGGTTGCTCGACTACCGCTTCGACATTGTCGGGCGCAGCAAGCTCTGGTTTACCCTTTCCTTGGCGGTGTTGCTGGTGGGGCTGGTCAGCATGGCCTTTTCTCTGGCCTCTCTAGGGACACCGCTGCGGCTGGGGCTGGACTTTGCCGGCGGCACCTTGTTGGATCTGCGTTTTGAGCGGCCTGTCACCACTGACGAGCTGCGGCGGGCGCTGCAGGAACACAACCTGGGCAGCAGCATCATCCAACTGGACACCCAGACCGGCCAGGAAGCCCTAATCCGCATGCCCCCTTTGACCGAGCAGGAGCGCCTAGCGGTAGAGGAGACGCTGCGGCAGCAGGTAGGCCCTTTTGAGCGCAACCTAGTGGAGACGGTGGGCCCGACGGTGGGGCGTTTACTCTTGCGTTCCGGCCTCGTGGCCGTGCTCATCTCCTTTGGGCTCATTGTGGTGTATCTGGCCCTGCGCTTCCAGTGGGATTACGCGGTGTTTGCCATTGTGGCCTTGCTGCACGATGTGGTGCTGACAACAGGTCTGTTTGCCCTTTTGGGCCTAACGGTGGGCATGGAGGTGGATAGCCTGTTTGTGGTGGCGCTGTTAACCATCATTGGTTTTTCCGTCAACGACACGGTGGTTATCTACGACCGCATCCGGGAAAATCTGCGTCTGGTCAGCCGCAAGGTCAGCTTTGCCGAGGTGGTGAACCTGTCGTTGAACCAGACTTTTGCCCGCTCTTTGAACACCACCCTGACCACGATGCTGCCCCTGCTGGCCATTGCCATTTTTGGGGGAGCCACCCTGAAGGGGTTTGCCATCGCTTTGCTCATCGGCTTCAGCTTGGGGGTTTATTCCAGCATCTTCATCGCCAGCCCCCTGCTGGTGTGGTGGCGGCAGCGGCGCTATGGCGGAAAAGGGGATCCCGATTCACTCCCTTCCGGCGCACAGGGGTAGGACGGCGGCAACTGCCTACCAGTGCAGCCGCTGTCCATGGGCAACCAGGTAGCGCTGCAAGTCGGCCATTTTGCCCTGCGGCACGATCTGAGCCGGGATCAAGCCGGGATCCTGGCTGTGCAACCAGGCTACGATGAGCCCCGCTGCCGAGCCGATGGTCCACTCGCCGTAATGGGTGCGGGTGGCGGCGTTGACGATGTGGCTGACGGCGATCCCTTTGCCGCCGATGAGCAGGTTATCCACTTTCTGGGGGATGAGGGCCTCGAGGGGGATGAGGATGGGGCGGACGGAAAACTCGTTGACAGGCGCCGAGCTGGCTGACAGGGAAGGCTCCCAGTTGCGGTAGCGGCAGCCGTGGATATCGATGGCGTAATGAGTCACCCCCACTGCCGTGGGGCTGAAATCCCGCCCCCCCAAGGCACCAACGCGAATATCCTGCTCCAGCATCTGGAATTCCGCCTGGCCGTAGGCAGCTCGCCCTAGGATGCGCCGCCCCTCCCGGATGTAGGGGTAGAGGCTGAGGCCGGAGCGGGTGCCCAGCAAAGAGTCCTCGGCAAACACCAACGAGAGGGGATAGCCGGCGCGGGACTGAGTTTCCATCAGCCACTCGGCAAAGAGCAGGGCGTGGTTTTCTCCATCTTTGAGGGCGGAGACGTCCAGCCCCCCCAGCCAGTTGTGGCGCTGCCCTGAGGCCACCAGCTGTTCTTCTGTCAAGATTAGGGGGGGGTTCATGATCCCCCAATCGTTGCCGCGGTTCCAGTTCACCAGGGTTAGATCTCCGGGAACCGGGGTGCCGTAAAAGGGATCCGTGCGACCTTTGCTGACAATGCGGCGGTAGTTGAAAAAGCTCTGGCCGCTGAAGGTGGGAAACCCCTCCAGGTCAAACTGGCGGCGGTGTTCGGCGCGGGAGTAGCCCGGCTGCAGCTGGGCCAGCTCAGCGCGGGAGCGGCCCCCATCGTCGTGGATGGCCAGCACGAAGGGAAAGGTAAAGGCCTGGGTACATTCGGGGTTGCTGGCCGGCGGGGCATTGGGCTCCCCAGTAAGATCTCGCCCTTCTGAGCCCAGCCGGTAGGGGATGCCGGCCCAGCCCACTACCTCACCGGTGTCGGTGGCGTCGATAACAAACAGGTGGCGGCCCGGTGGCGCCTGCAGCCGTAGCACCCGTTTGGCAAACACTTCCGTTTCCTGCCAGCTATACCAGCTCACCAATTCCCGCCACAGCCGCCCTGGCGGCACAAAGTTGGGATCCCGCGGCTGCCGCCGCACAGCGTAGATGCTCTCAATGCGGGAGCCGTCAGCGCTGAAGGTGGCCCCCTTAAAAGCAGTCTGGGTGGCCCAGCGACTGTTGGGGGCGCTGCGGGCAGCCTGTTGCAGCCAGGTTTCCACCGCCTGCAGACCCGCCTGGGGCGGAAAACACAGCTCCCCTACCCAGCAACTGTTGATCTCGGATACGCGAGTTCCGGGGGGCACCCCTGTCCAGGCAGGCAGATGCACCGGCTGGCTTGCGATTAGGGCTTTGAACTCCAGCCAGTGGCGGGAAAAATTGCCCCGCTGCCGCATGAGGAGGGACTCGTCGAGGGCCGATACCCCCTGGGAGGTGATCTGCCCCCCTAGCCAGGGGGTGAGCTCGATGAGGCAGGTTTGCACACCCCCCCGCATGGCCTGACTGGCTGCCGCCACGCCCCCCAAGGATCCGCCTACTACCACCAGCTCGCACTCCCAGATCTCGTCCGGCGGCGGCAGGGGATCCAGCAGCGGCCAGCCGTGGGCGGTAAAGCGGGGCACCTCCGGCTCTGGGGCGGCAACGGGAGATCCCCCTTCCGGCTGGGAGAGGGCGGCAAACCCTGCCCCGGCCACAAAGCTCAGCAGCGACAGGAGCCCCAGCCCCAGGGCTCGTCTGCGGCTAAGTCTCGGCTGTGCTGCCAGGATCCCTCTGCTGGCTGTGCTCACCTAACCCCCACCCCCCACACTGCGCCAACAACTGCCTAGACAGCGATCCCAAGCCCAGGAGAAATCCTCTGTGAGAATACTCGACAAAGCTGCCCCTAGATCCAGAGCGGGCAAGCCACAAGGCATAATGGGCTAGCAACTTGTTGCCAACAGGGATCCACAACACCATGGGACGGGCAAAGAAAGTGGTTTTGGCCTACTCCGGCGGCGTTGACACCTCCGTCTGCATTCCTTACCTCAAACACGAGTGGGGGGTGGAATCGGTGGTAACCCTGGCGGTGGATCTGGGGCAAGGAGCAGAGCTGGAGGCCATCCAGGCCAAGGCCCTTAGGGCAGGGGCAGAGCAATCCCTGGTGCGGGAGGCTGTCCAGACCCTGATTACCGACTACGCCTTCCCGGCCCTCCAAGCCAACGCCCTCTACGAACAGCGCTACCCTCTCTCCACTGCCTTGGCTCGACCCCTAATTGCCAAGCTGCTGGTGGAGGTGGCAGAAGAAGTGGGTGCCGACGCCGTAGCCCACGGCTGCACTGGCAAAGGCAACGACCAAGTGCGCTTCGATCTAGCCATTGCTGCCCTAAACCCTAGGCTAAAGGTGCTGGCCCCAGCGCGTGAGTGGGGCATGACCCGCGAGGAGACCATTGCCTATGGCGAGCGCTACGGGATCCCCCTGCCAGTGCAGAAGTCCAGCCCCTACAGCATTGACTTCAACATCCTCGGCCGCAGCGTCGAAGCCGGGATCCTGGAAGACGCCGACCAAGAGCCGCCGGAGGAAGTCTACGCCCTCACCCGGCCCATTGCCCAGACACCCGATGAGCCTGCCTATGTGGAGATTGAGTTTGAGCAAGGGATCCCTGTGGGATTGGATGGGCAACGCCTCAGCCCCAGAGCTCTCTTTGAGCAGCTCAACGCCTTGGCCGGCAGCCACGGGGTGGGCCGCATCGATATGATTGAGGACCGGCTGGTTGGGATCAAGTCGCGGGAGATCTACGAGTGCCCCGCTCTAAGTGTGCTGATTCCAGCCCACCGCGAGCTGGAAAGCCTCACCCTTACCCGTGAGGTCCTCCAGTACAAGTACGGCATCGAGACCACCTATAGCCAGTTGGTCTACAACGGCCTTTGGTATTCGCCGCTGCGGGAGGCCCTCGACGCCTTCGTCCGCACCACCCAAAAGAGCGTTACCGGTGTGGTGCGGATGCGGCTGCACAAGGGCCAAGCAGTTTGCGTGGGCCGCCGTTCTCCCTACTCTCTTTACAACCCAGAGCTGGCTACCTACGGGGAAGGGGATCAATTCGACCACCGCGCCGCCGAAGGCTTCATCTACATTTGGGGCTTGCCCACCCGTGTCTGGGCCCAGGTTCAGGGTGCTACGGCCCGCTTCCGCGAAGGGAGATAGGATCCTGGCTTGGCGCCGCAGGCCTTGGGCTCTCCTCAACCCAGCCCTCTGGCTGCTCTTGCCTAGGGTCGACGGAAGTTGTTGACATCCAGGGCCGGCCATTCCACCCGTTCCACCTGGGGCCGAAAGCCCAGCCAAGGAGTGGCCAACTGGGCAAAGCGCTCCGGATCCCCGCTGACGTAGAAGCGGTGGGGTTCGTCTGGGGGGGCCGTTGGGGGGCGGCGCAGGCCCCAGAGGCTGAGTTCGCGGGCCAGGGAGCGCACCAGGGCCACCCCGGGATCCACACGCTTGACTGAAGGGGGCAGCAGAGACCTCAGCAGGGGATCGAGGAGGGGATAGTGGGTGCAGCCATAGACAAGGGTGTCGATCCCCTGCCGCAGGAGCGGCTGCAGGTAGCGTTTGGCGGCCTGCTGCAGCTCGGGGCTGTCTAACTGACCCGCTTCGATGAGGGGGACGAACGCCGGGCAGGCCTGCTCCCAGCACTGGACAGGCTGGGGAAAGCGCCTTGGATCCAGGGCGCTGTACTCCTGGATGGCTTTGGAGTAGGCGCGGCTTTTAACTGTAGCCGCCGTGGCAATGACCCCAATACGGGATCCCTGGGCCAAGGCCGCCTGGGCACCGGGCAGGATGAGGCCAAGGATGGGCAGGGCAAACTCCTGCTGCACTTGCTCCAAAGCCAGCGCCGAGCTGGTGTTGCAGGCCATCACCACCACTTTCACGGGCTGTGCCTGCAGCCAGTGCAGGATCTGGCGCACAAAGGTCAAGATCTCCTCGGGGGAGCGATCCCCATAGGGCAGCCGCGCTGTATCCGCAAAGTAAACAAGGCGCTCCTGGGGCAACTGCCGGCGCAGGGCCCGCCAGACGGTGAGCCCCCCCAGGCCGCTGTCAAACACCCCAATTGGCCAACTGGGATCTGGCTCTGCTCCCCACCCCCAACGCATGCTCCTTCCTCCCTCAGCACCTTGGCCTAAGCTGCTGTATCCTACCCTGCCTTAGGACAGGCGGCATCCTCTAGCGGTTGCGCAAGAAGGTCTCGAGGCCCTCGGCAATGGCCCGCGCCAAGATGGCCTGATACTCGGGAGTGGCCAACCTACGCCCTTCGGTTGGGTTGGTTACATACCCCAGCTCCAGCAGCACTGAGGGCATGCCCACGGGCGTTTCTCGCACCACAAAAAAGCGGGCCCGCCTCACTCCCCGGTCGGCGGCACCGGTGGCCCTCACCAGGCTGCGGTGCAGGATCCGGGCCAGCTCAGCGCTGTCGGGCCGCAGGTAGTAGGTCTCGATGCCGTGAACACTGGAGCGCTCCAGAGCATTGGCATGGATACTCACCAGGAGAGTGGCATTGGCCTGCACGGCCCTATCCACCCGCGGCTGCAGCAACACCTCGCGGTCGTCGGTGCGGGTCATCACCACCGTATACCCCCGCTCCTGCAACAATTGTCGAACCTGGTGGGAAACGGAGAGCACGATGTCTTTTTCCTGGATCCCATCTACCCCGATGGCGCCGGGATCCCGTCCGCCGTGTCCCGGATCGATGGCAATGACCGTCCGGCCCAGGGGGGGAGGAGGGGAAGCTTGGGCAGGCGCTGGCGGCTGAGGGCTGGGCAGCGGAGCCTTCAGAGGCCGCAGCTCCAGGGTGATGCGTCGGGATCCCTGGCCAGGGTTGGGCTCAAAGACATTGAACTCCTCGGCAGGCTGTACCAGAATGCTGACCGTGCGAGCGTCCTCTTGGACAAAGCGGATCCGCTGCACCGGTCCCCCAATGGGCAAGCCGGGATCCGGCAAGGACGGAGGCAGGCGTGCTGGGGCCACGTTGATGCGGTAGCCGCCGCTTTCAGGATCCCAGCCGGCCCGGTAGAACATGAACCCATCGGCGCTAATGATGAGCTGATTCCCCCGCAGCTCCACCGAGCGTAAGGTAGCCAGCGGTTCTTGGGCCTCGGTTGGGCTGACATCAGGCAGAAGGCTGGCCTGGGCAGCACCCCCGGCGGGCTGGATCCAGATTCCTCCCTGCTGCGGGTCGTAGCGGGCCTCCCAATCGCCACTGGAAGGATCCACATCCAACACCACGCGGGCAATGGTGGGCTCAAATTGCCCCACCCGCAGCCGCAAAACCCCCAGGCGGTTGACGGTATAGAGCCGCTGGGTAAGGGCAGGGCTGAGGGTGGTGTTGAGAAAATCCACCACCACCCGATCCGGATCGAGGATGCGCCGCACCGTGGTCGGGGGACTGCCTTGGGTGCGGATAAAGAAGCCCTCCGCGTGGGGAGAGATGGCCAAGATCTGATGGCTGGCAGGGGATGGGGCAGGAGGAGAGGGCAGGCTGGCTTCGGGGCGAGCGGGCGACGCTGTTGACAGAGGCAGGGACGTGGGCTCCTGGGGAGCAGGCGGTGAGGGAGGGAGAAGCAGGGATTGCTCGGGCTGGAGGAACTGGACAGCCCAGCGGGAAGGGCCGGCGGTGAGCAGTTGCAGTTGGCCAAGACTAAGGGGTTGATCCGGCTGCAGGTGCAGCACAAAGCGAGTGATGGTTGGGGTGAGCTGTTTGATCTCCACCGAGGTAACCCGTCCTGGAAAGTTCTGGGTTTGGGGCTCTTGCCCAAAAAGGGTGTTGGGAAAATCCAGCACTACCCTAGGAGGGTTTTGCAGCACAAACAAAAAAGGCCGCACCTCTCCCTCAGTGTTAACCTCTAGCCACCCCCGCTGGGGGTCGTAGTGCCAACGGTCAATGCGAGACAGACCGGGAACAGGGGTCGGCTGCGCTTGAACAGGCAAGGGGGAAAACAAACCTGCTGCGGCTAAACCCAACAGCAGCGTCGCTCCCCACAGGGCGCTCTGCCTAGACGGTTTGGGATCCCGTCTTATCCCCCCCTTGTCCAAGCCAGGCATGATCCTCCACTCACTCCGCCTACCTGCTGCCCTCAACTATACCAACCTCCCCCTGGGACGACCTGAGAGGGAGCGCAATTTTTGTCCGTCAGCCCAGTGAAGAATAATGGTGCTGCCGCCGTGCTCTAGGAGGTAACTGGCAATGCCCGCCTCCCCTGATTCCCTCGCCCTGGCCCGCGCTGGGGACAGCCAAGCAATTGTGCGAGTTGTTCGGCTGGAGCTGCTGCGACGGGGCTGGCCTGCGCAAGTACATTTTGCTGACAACACCCTGCACATCCACCTGCTGGGATCCCTGCCCCAAGGCCTCTCGCCGCCAGTGGTTGCGGCTCAACTGTTTTTAATGGTGAAGCAACTGCGGATTCCACGCCTCGAGCAATTGGAAATCCGCGCTTTCCGTGGCTCCCAGTTGCTTTGGCAGCGCAGCCTGCGCCTAGGCTCCCAGCCGCGTTGGGATCGCTTTTCTTTTGATAGCTGGGCAGTCAACCTCTGGGCCTATCCGGCTGCAGTGGTGGTGGCCCTGCTGGTAAACAACATTGCTCTACTGCAGGTGCTACATCTCCCTTGGCACATTTGGATTCACGAGCTGGGCCATGCCACAATTGCCTGGTGGAGTGGGCATCGCGCTTTGCCCTTACCGTTTGGCTGGACCAGCATCAGTTCCGAGAAGGATCCCTTTGTGTACTTTGGGATCCTCTTTTTATTGGCTTTGCTCTTCAAGTCGGCTCGCGAGGAGCAGATCCAATGGCTGCAGCCATTGGCTATTGTTCTTGCTCTGCTGCAGTTTTATATGACCTGGCTCATGCCCAATCGCACCAAAGAAATGCTCATTACCTTTGGCGGTGTAGGCGGTGAGTTTTACATCAGGACCTTCTTAATAGCCTGCTTTTATCTTCGCTTGCCAGACCGCTGGCGGTGGGACTTTTGGCGATTCGTCGTTTTGGGAGTTGCAGCCAGCAGCCTCTGGAGAAGCTTTTGGCAATGGCACAGCATTCAAAAAGGGCTAGCTCCAATTCCGTGGGGAACTCTGCTGGGTGGCCAAGGAGATGCTGCTGGGGATATGAATCGCTTAGTTTATGAATTTGGCTGGAGCCAAAGCCAAATTGTTCAAACTTACAAAGGGCTGGGAAATGGGTGTGTTTTGTTTCTATTGGGCCTGTATGCCCTGTTTGGATTGCGCACAAATCCTGAGATGTGGTTCTCTCTCCAGGCAAGGCTGATGCTTTGGGTTGGAGCCCTTTCCGGATTGCGCCAGCGCCGCTAAGCAGGATCTTCCCCTCTCTGCAGACGGCAGAACCCCATTGACTTCTCCTGGTAGGATCCCCCCTGCGACTGCCGCTTGGCAATATCGCCCATGCTAAGGCTTATGCCGCGCTCTGCCAACACTTCAACGGGATCTGGTCGTCCCTCCCCGAGCAGCCACGGCATGTCCCACCGCGTGGTTGCAACCGAGACCCTCCTACCCTCTCTTTGCGAGGGTGTCTCTCCAAGTACAGGGCGGGGCTTATCCGCCCCCAGTAGCTTAGTTTGAGCCGGACAGGCAACCACGATCCCCCTTGCCTACCGGCTCTCTTCAACAGGCCTCTGCCTTCAGGTTGCCGCAAGGGAAGGGGTTAGCTATGGACACGTGGCTCAGGGTGAAGGGTGGAGAGGATCTCAGCTTCCACCTGCAGCAGGGTGTCCAGCCGCTCCTGCACTTGGTCAGCGGGGAACTGCTCCAGCGCCAGCTCGAGGTACAGCTGCCAGTGCCGCTCTTCAGCCGCTGCCAGCCACAGGTAAAACTGGCGCAGTTCGGGATCGAGGAGGTGAATTCCCAGCAGGCCCAAGCGTTCGTGGCTGCGAGCCTCGATGATGGCGGCCACCAACAGCGTATCCAGAAGATGCTCTGGCTCACGGCGGCGCAAGTGTTGGTTGAGGCGGCTAGCGTAGGGAGCAGCCGACAGGGGCCTAAAGGGGATCCCCAGCCGCTGCAAATGGCGGTGGACTCGCTCAAAATGCTGCAGCTCCTCCCGCGCCAGTGGCGAAAGGGCTTCCACCAGCCGCCCGTTGGCCGGGTAGCGAAAGAGGAGACTGAGGGCGTTACCCGCCGCTTTTTTCTCGCAGTTGGCGTGGTCCAACAAAATGAGGTCAAGGTGATGGGTGGCCTGCTCAATCCAGGCCTCAGAAGTGGGGGAAGCCAGTTGGAGGGTAACCACAGGCTCAAGAAAAGCAAAAAAGGTTTTGGCAAGAACGGTCCCCTTGGAACAGGGGAAGAGGGACAACAGGATCTTAGCGCTGCCCCTCTCCTCTGGAAGACCTAGACAACTCTAGACAAGGCTGGAGCTTGTCCAAGGGCTCAATGGCTCAGGGCCAGGGCTTTCCCCGCCACGGTTGCCGCCATCTCCTGCAGGAGCTCCTCCGTCTCCTCCCAGCCAATGCAGCCGTCAGTAATGGAGACACCGTACTGGAGCGGCACTCCCTTCTGCCAAGTTTGCTTGCCCGGCTTGAGGTTGCTCTCCAGCATCAGTCCCATCAAGGCCCGCTGCCCTTCTTGGTACTGCCGCAGCACTGCTCGACAGACGGCTCCCTGCTGGCGGTAGTCTTTGTGGGAGTTGTCGTGGGAGCAGTCCACCATCACTGAGCGCGGGATCCCTTGATCCTTCATCAGCAGGGCCGCCCGCGCCACATCCTCCGGCCCATAGTTGGTCTTGCCACCACCTCCCCGCAACACGATGTGGCGGTCAGGGTTGCCGGTGGTTTTTACCAAAGCCGTCCTGCCGTCTTGGCCAATGCCCAGGAAGCTGTGGGGGTGGCTAGCGGACAGGATGGCGTTGAGGGCAATCTCCAGCCGTCCGTCGGTGCCATTTTTGAAGCCCACGGGCATAGAGAGGCCACTGGCCATTTCCCGGTGGGTCTGGCTTTCAATGGTTCTAGCGCCGATGGCTGCCCAGCTCACCAGATCTGCGGTGTATTGAGGGGTTACCGGATCCAACATCTCCGTGGCGCAGGGCAAGCCCAGCTCGTTGATCTGCAGCAGGATGGAACGGGCCAGTTGCAAGCCGGTGGCGATATCACAGGAGCCATCCAGGTGGGGATCGTTAATCAGCCCCTTCCAGCCCACTGTGGTGCGCGGCTTCTCAAAATAGGTGCGCATCACAATCACTAAGTGCTCGCGGGTTCGGTCGGCTACCCGCTTGAGGCGATGGGCGTACTCCAGGGCCGCTTCGGGATCGTGGATGGAACAGGGGCCGACAATCACCACCAAGCGATGGAGATCCCGCCCGTGGATGATGTCGCGGATGGCTTGCCGCGTGGAGAGCACCACTTGGGCTGCCGTTTCCGTCAGCGGCAGCTTGGCCTTGACAGCAGCAGGGGCAATCAAGGGAGTCACCTCTTGGATGTTGCAGTTGTCGGTTTGGGGGGGCATAGAACTGTCCTTCATCGTGGGCAAGATTGTGTGCAAGGGATGGGAAGTGAGGGAATGGAGCATCGAGCCATCAAAAAAGCCCTGGCACTGGGCTCAGGGCTTCAGGACTGACTCGGGTAAACCTAGGCTCTATGGTTTACGCGCCACCCTTCCGCCCTGGTCGTTGCCAGGGAAAGCTAAAGTAGCCAAAAAAGGGAGCGCGCCAGGTCATCTTCAGGGGAAGGAACTCGGAATCTGTACGAGATGAGTATAGCGGAAGTATACCCAAAAAGAAACTGGATTTACCAAGACGGGTTCAGGTTCTGGGTCGCTCCCAGGGTTCCCAGGCGCAGCCCAGAGGACGGTTTTCTCCCACCCAGATCAAGAAGCTTGCCCGCTCCGTAGCCATCACTCTGCGACGCTGTTGCAAGCGGGGCGAGGAGAAAAGCTTCAGGGCGGTGAGGGACTTCTTTCCGCTGCCTCAGCCCGACAAGGTCGCAGCGGCGAAAGCCCCGCAAGCCCGGTGGAAATCAAGAAAGTCAGCAGAACTCTGAGCTTCTGTCCTAGGAAACAGTTTTCAGAAGGATCTAGCCCGGACGGCAGCCGCTTCCTGGATTACCTCGTCTCCAGGCTGTAGCCCACTGTGGATCTCCACCTGATCCCCATAGCGGGATCCCACCACCACGGGCGTAAACAGCGGCTTGCCCTCCACCAGCCGGTACACGCCCGTAAGGCCGAACTGTTCTACCAGGCTTGCTTGGGGCAGGAGCAGGGCTTGGCGGGTTTCTCCTGCCAACTTCAGACGGCCCAGCATGCCCGGCATTGCTCCGGGGAGCGGGGGAATCTCCACCTTCACCTCCACCGTTCTTGAGCTGGGGTCGGCGCTGGGGATGATTTGGCGGATGGTTCCCTCCACGGTTTGGTTGAGGCTGTCGATGTTGATGGGCACCGCTTGTCCCACCCGGATTTGGCCGGCCAGGGATTCGGGCAAGGCCACGGAAAACCGCAGCCGCTCGCTGCTTTCTAGCTCCACAATCGGCTGGCCCGGCCCCGCCAAAGCCCCTACCTCCACATACTTGCGGGTGACGACGCCGGCAAAGGGGGCGACCAGGGTTCCGTAGGCAAGGTTGGCTTGGGTTTGCGCCACCCCTGCCTGGGCCTGGGCCATGGCTGCCTGCACCTCAGGGATCCGGCTTTCCGCCTGGGCAAGCTGGGCCCGTGCTTGGGTCAATCCCTGTTCGGCCTGCTGGATCCCGGCCTCGAGCTGGGCCAGGCGGCCCAGGAGCACGGCTACCCGCGTATTGGCCTGATCCACCTGGGCTTGGGCCACGGCTCCTTCGGCGTGCAGCTTCTGCATCCGCTCTTGGTGCAAACGGGCCTCCTGCAGCTCCGCTTCCGCCTGCTGCTTCTGGGCTTGCACCTGGCGCAAGGCTTCTTCTGCTCCCCTCACCCCCGCCTGGGCGGCCAGAAGGCCTGCTTGGGCCTGCTGCAGTTGCGCCTCAGCCTGTTGCCGCTGGGCTTGGGCCTGTTGCTGGGCGGCTTGCACATCGCTGATATCCAGGCGGGCAATCAGGGATCCAGCCGCCACCCGCTGCCCCTCCTGAACCGGCAGCTCCACGACTCGGCCCACGATGCGGCTGCTGAGGGGGGTGCGCTCCACGGCCTCTAGGCTGCCCACCAGGATCCGCTCTTGGCTGATTTCCCGTGGCTTGACCTCCAGCGTGGTCAGTGGAGCGGCCTCGGTGGCTTCCAGGGACCCTGTCCCGCCGACGCGACCGGCAACCTCCAAAGCTGCCCCCCCTTGGCCGGGCCGGCCTTGGGATCCCAGCAGCCAGCCGCCCAGCCCCCCTAGCGAGAGGAAGAGCAGCGCCCAGCCCAGGTGGCCCCAGCTCCAGCCGGAAAACGTTTGTTGTTGCAACCTGCCGACTTGAGTTTTCATAGCGCAAGTGTCCGGCGTAACTTGAGCGTGACGAGAAAATCGGAACTTTTCTAAGGGGAGACCAAATCTCCCAATGGCTTGGAGATGGGCTCTATCAGAGAGAGCCCCACCCCCTGCAAACTGAGGCGCTCAAACCAAGGCACCGCCCACCCCCAGCGCATCTTGGCCAGGAAATAGTGCTCAAAGGCGGACTTGAGCCAACTGACCCATGGCCCTTGTACGGCCAGGGCGCGGCGGCGGCGCCCCAGCACCGGCAAGACAGGATCCGCCAAAAAGAGAATGCCCGTATCGCCGAAGTCGGCAAAGCAGATGGCTTCCAGCGTCGGGCTCACGGGTTCCCCCCGCAGGGCTCCCAGGCGCAGGGCGATATTGTGCGCCACTGCCATCCCCATCGCCTCGGTCATCTGGCCGGTTTTGGGCACTCCCACCGGCAAAGGGGTTGTCTCGGAAGGGGCTAGCTGGGTCACCACGCCCACCGCATAGAAGCTATCGAAGTCGGGATGCTGGTAGGTGGAAGTTACCGGCAGGAAACCGCGGGCGTCCGTCAGGCCGGGGACTTCCCGCAGGAACTGGGCTCCCCGGAAGGGCGGCAGCAGCATGGCGTAGGCAAAAGGGATCCGCTCCCCTTCTGCCAGCACGATTTCCCCCTCTTCGACACGGGCAATGGCAGTATTGGCCAAAACCCGGATCTGCCGCTGGGCCAGCAGCCGTTTCACCAGCTCCTCGGCCCCCGCCATGCCGCCAATCCCGAAATGGCCAGCATAGGGCTCCGGCGTGATGAAGGTGATGGGCACCTGCTCCCGCAGCCCTCTTTTTCGCAACTGCCCCTCGGCCAGCAAGACAAACTCATAGGCCGGCCCAAAACAACTGGCCCCCGGCACCGCCCCCACCACCAGCGGCCCCGGCTGGCGGAGAAACTCTGCCCACGCCTTCTGAGCTAGCAAAGCATGGTGCAGCGTGCACACCGACTGGGTAAACCCCTGTTCCGGCCCCAGACCTGGGATGGCGTCCAAGGCCAACTCCGCTCCCGTGGCCACCACCAAGTAGTCGTAGGCCAGAGGCTCCCCGTTAACCCGCAGGGTGCGCTTTGGCGGCTGCAAGTCGGTTACCGTGCCCTGGATAAATTCAATCCCCTTCCTCTCCAGCCGCTGCGGCAGCTCCACCTGAATGTCCGCCAGCCGCTTCAGGCCCAGCGCCACCCACGGCAGAGAAGGGGTAAACGTAAACTTTGGAGTATTGCTGACTACAGTTACCTGGTGGGATCCCTGCGGCAAAAGATGCCGCAGCTCGTAGGCAGTAGGCAGCCCTCCCAGCCCAGCCCCAATGACGACGACGCGAGCCATCAAAACTGCTCCCCCTCTTTTCTGAACTTGATGAAAAAAACCTGCGGCCAGAAGCCGATCCCAAGAGCGCCCTCCTTCACACCCACCAGGGCAGACTCCCCGTTCGCGGATCGACATCCAACCAGGGAGAGAGCCAGATCCACCCCTCCCGCACCTCCACCCGCACCAGTTTCAGAGGCAGCGCTGCCGGACCTCGAATCACCGAGCCATCAGCCGCATAGCGGGATCCGTGACAAGGACACTGGAACTCTTCGGCCAGCGGGTTCCATGGGAAGGTGCAGCCCAGGTGGGTACAGTTGTTCACCAGCCCTTGCTCGTCCAGCTTCCCCCCCTCCCTAACGGTGAGGTAGGTGGGCTCCCCCGCCAGACCCGCCACCAGCGCCCGCGTCCCAGGCGGCTCTGCCAAGATCTGCTCCGCCGGGATCGGGTTCCCCAGCTTGTCTTTGGCCAGGGCCGATCCATTGGCGGATCCCTCCGCCGGCGGGATGAGGTAGCGGCCCAGCGGGTAGAGCACCGAACCCGCCACCGCCGCCAGCGCCGAGCCGGTCAGGAAGTTGAGAAAACGGCGCCGCGACAGCGGCGGCTCTTCAAACGGAACCAGGGCAGCGTCCATAGAAATCAACTCCTTGGTAACCCTCTCCTATTGTTATTTTGACAAACTATATAACTATATGTCGATAAAATATGTCGATAAAAAGTGGAGAGAAGATTTGGTTCTCCTCCTTGCCTGGGGACAAGGGGTTATCGAGCAGGTTCCTCTGCTTCGGGAATGAACACGGCGTACATGCCCCGCAGGTCTCCCACCTTGAAGTCGTAGGCCCGGTCTTGGGGGTACTTGCTGACAATGAAGGCCGGTCGCGAGTCCTTGGGCCCATGACAGGCCAGGCAGCTAGCCTCGACGTTGATGCGGCGGTAGTAGCGAATGCCCCTCTGGCCAGCCAGCACTTCTCGCTCCCAAAAGCCAATGAGCTCCGGATCCCGCTGGAAACGGGCCAGGGCCATCGTGGCGTGTAGATTGTCGGGGGCGTGCTCCGGGTTACGGTACTTTTGGGCAATTTGCTTAACTTGCCAGCCATTTTCTTGGGCCAGGGCCTGCGCCTGCACCGCCACAGGGCGACAAACCGTTTGAAGGTCTCGGCATCCACCCCCGCAGGTGGGGATCCGGCCAAGCTGGCCGCCAGGCCGTGCCGCAGTTGATCCAGGTATTCTACGGACTCCACCGCTTTGGCCAGTTGGGCGGGATCCGGCTGGGCCAAGGCTGCGGCAGCGCCCCAGCCCAAGCTGCCTAAGGCCACCGCCAGCAAGAGCCATCTTCTCAGGTATGTCCACATCGTCTTGTCTCCTTCTCGAAGGGTGGATGTCAAAAAGTTTCTCTACGGGTGGGATGGCTAAGCAGCAGCTTGCTCCAGAGCCAGCTTTTTGGCAAGGCGGATTTGCTCCCCGTAGAACCAGATGGGAATGACCACCAAGGTCAAGGCGGAAGAGGTCAACATCCCCGTCAACAGCGTCCAGGCCAAGCCCGACCACACCGGGTCGGACAAGATGGGCACCGTGCCCAACATGGTGGTGATGCTGGTCAGCAAAATCGGACGAAAGCGAACGGCCCCGGCTGCCACAATGGCTTTTTCCAGGCTGACCCCCTGGGCCCGCTGATCGGCGATAAACTCCAGCAAGACGATGGCGTTGCGCACCACGATCCCCGCCAAGGCGATCACCCCAATCATGGCCGTGGCGCTGAAGTACACTCCGTTGAGGCTAAAACCCACCAGGATGCCGATGAGGGCCAGGGGAATGCTGCCCAAGATGATCAGCGGAACCTTGAAGCTGCGGAACTGGCCCACCAGGATGAGGTAAATCAACAAAATGGCTACCAACATCGCGAGGCCCAGATCCCGGAACACGTCCAGGGTCAGCTTCCATTCCCCATCCCACTGGATCCAAAAGCCCTTGGGGAGGGGATGCCGCCAGAAATAGGCTATTTGATCCAAGACTGCATAGACCGAGGAGCGGCGGGCCATCTCGCCCATTACGTAGGCCACGGGCCGCTGGTCTTTATGGAAGATGGGCTCGTCGGCCACCGTGGGCACCCACTCCACCAGCTCCGACAGGGGAACCAGGGATCCCGTCGGCGTCGGCAGTTGAATGCGGTTGAGATCCTCCAGGCTTTGCCGGGCCGACGGCTCGAGGCGGACATGGATCCCCACGGGTGTCAGCTCCCCGGGCAGTTGCAGGATGCTGACGGTGGATCCCCGCAGGGCCAAGCTCAAGGTCTGGGAGACCTCCGCCGTGGTCAGGCCGACGCGGTTGGCCCGCTCCCGATCCACCTTCAGGGTCAACTGGGGAATGGGGTTTTTCACCGAGTCGTCGATGTCCACCACGCCCTCCGTCTCGCCAAACACCTGGCGCACCTGCTTGGCCAACTGCCGCAGTTGGGCGTAGTCGGGGCCATAGATTTCTGCCAGCAGGGTAGACCGCACGGGCGGCCCAGGTGGATCTTCCACCAGCTTCACGATGGCGTTGTGCCGCTCCGCCACCGCTTGCATAGCAGGCCGTAGGCGCAGCACGATCCCTTCCGAGTCGATCCGACGGGCTTCCGGCTGGCTGAGGTGGACGCGGATGTCGGCCACATCCTCGCCCTCGCGGCGGTAGGATCCCCGCAGCAGGCCGTTGAAGTCCACCGGCGCCCCCGTACCGACGTAGGTTTCAAAGCTAAACACCTCGGCATCCTGCTTGAGCACCTCCTCCAGCTCGCGGGCTACAGCGTCGGTAGCGGCCAGCTCCGTCCCCCGCGGCATATCCAACTGCACTAGGAAGGTGTCCTTGTCCGCCTTGGGCAGCATGCGAAACTTTACCACCTGGGTCAGGGGCAGGAGAAAGCTGGCCAAGAACAGGCCAGTGACCACCCCAATCAGCAGACGCCGCCGGAAGGCCGACTCCAGCAGCGGCTGCATCAGGCGGCGGTAGAGCCGATACAGGCGCGTTTCTTCCAGAGCGAGCTGGGGTGGAGAGGCCTCGGTGGAGGGCTTGAGGCGAATCCAGCGGGCCGCCAGAAAGGGGGTAACCGTCAGGGCCAGCGTTGTGCTGATGATCATCGCCACCGGCACATTAAAGGGGATCGGCCCCATGTAGGGCCCCATCATCCCCGTGACAAAGCGCATGGGCAGGAAGGCCAAAATGACCGTGATGGTGGAGAGAATAACCGGCACACCCAATTCCTCCACCGCGGCAATCGCCTCCTCCACCTTCTCGCGAAAGTTCATGCCGGGGCGCAGCTCAAAGCGACGGTGGATATTCTCTGTAACGGCGATGGCGTCGTCCACCAAGGTGCCCAGGGCCAGGATCAGGGCAAAGAGGGTGATGCGGTTAATGGTTTGGCCGGCAACCCAGCCCACGCCCAGCGTGCCGGCCAAAGTTAACGGGATTACAAAAGCCACAATGGCCGCCTCCCGCCAGCCCAGGAAGATCAACAACAGGCCCACCACAATGCCGATGGCCTGGAAGAGGCTGTTGTAGAGGTTCCCAACCGCTTTTGAGGCCGTCCGCCCGTCGTTGCGGGTGACGGCAACCTGGATCCCGGGAGGCAACTGCGGCCGCAACTCTTCCAGCCGCCGAAAAATGGCCTTGGCTACGGTGACCGCGTTGGTTCCCGGCTTCTTGGCAATGCCGATGGTGACCGCCGGCTGGGTGATCCACTCTCCCGTCGAGCGGCGGCGCGGATCCGGATAGGGATCCGTGATGGGCTCGTCGCTGCGGAAGTGGATGCGGGTCAGGGAGGTGCGCTCGGCAAACTCATCCCGCACGCTGGCTACATCTCTGAGATAGACCTCCGGCTTGATCTGAATAGCGGCCACGTCCTCAGCCGAAGCCAGCCGCTGTCCCCCCTCCAGGCGGATCTGCTGGGATCCCACCTCCACTTCTCCCGCCGGCAGTTGCAAGTTTTCGGCGGCAATCTGTTGGGCCACCTGGGTCGGGGAAAGACCATAGCTGGCCAGCCGCTCCGGATCCAAATCCACCCGGATGGTGCGGGGATGCCCCCCCACCAGCGTCAGGTGGGCCGTGTTGGGAAGGCTGCGCAGATCCTCCAGCAGCCGCTCTCCCACCCGCCGTAGCTGATCGTCGCTGTAGTCGGCCCCTGTCAAGGTGAGGGTAACGATGGGAACATCGTCAATGATGACCGGCTGCACCTGATAGCTGGCGCCAGGGGGGAATAGCTCCGGGTGGCTAAACAGATGGTTTTGCAGCTTGAACAGGCTGTCTTCCCAGTTTTCCCCCACCTCATACTGCACCGTGATCAAGCCGCCAGAGGCCTGGGCCACCGAGTAGATGTGGTCGATCCCCGTCAGCTCCCGTAGCTTCGCTTCCACAGGGGTGATCAGCGTCTTCTCCACGACCTCGGCACTGGCCCCCGGATACCGCAAAACTACATCCGCTGCCGGGACGACAATTTGCGGGTTTTCTTCCTTGGGGGTCAAGGTCGCCGCCAGCAGGCCAAAGATGGCCAGACCCACAATAATCAAGGAAGTAAGCTGGGCGTTGTTGATAAAGTAAGCGGTAACCTGCCCCACCCCTTGGTGCGGCTTCTCCAGCTCTGACATGGGAAAAATCCAGATTGGTTCATGCTTATACTACCATATAGCTATACTTTTATGCATCCATAGCTGCTCTTGCCCGTCTTCCGAAGCCGTCACCTGAGGTAGGCCCAGCAAAGGACGAACTGCTAATCGTGGCTGGGTCTAGGGGGGGATCCTGGCTTGGCAATCCAGTAGCCGCACTGGTGTTCTCCGTTTACTTGCCAGGTGAGGCGCTCTACCCGACAATCGGGCAGGGCGGCGGCAAACATCTCCAGCTCGTGGCCGCAGATGCTGGGAAAGCGCTGGGCAATCTGGGCGATGGCGCAGTGGTGCTCCACGAAAACATATTGCTCGACAATCGGGGCAGCCAGGTCGGCAGGATAGGGGTAGTACTCCGCCATGTAGCCCTCCGCCTGGCGCAACTGCACCAAGCGCTCCAGCCGCTCGGTCAGGGATCCAGAGCCTATCTTGGCTCGGTACTCCTGGGCTTTGCGCTGCCACTGCTGCTGGAGTAAGGATCCCATCTGTTCCGCTCCCAGAGTTTCAGCCAGCGTGTTGAGCAGGCCAAGGGCAAACTGGTCGTAGCTGGCAGGGAATTGCGCTTCCCCCTGGGGGCTAAGCTGATAGAGGTGTTGGGGGCGGCCCAGGCCACTGGGCTGTGCGACATGGTGGATCAGTCCCTCCGCCTCCAGATCCTTGAGGTGGCGGCGAGTTGCTTGGGGAGAAATGCCCAGGTGCTCTGCCAAAGCCTGGGCGGTGGCCTGCCCCGCCTTGCGCAGGTAGATCAAAATGGCCTGCTTGCTGGAAAGGGGTTGCGTAAACGGACCGCTGATCTTCCGCGCGCTCTCCACCCTCGCCCTCCTAGTTGGACTGGGTTTACTCAGCTGCCGCTGCCAGCCCCGCTCTCTACTACTTTGACAACGGGATCATTCCTAAAGTAACCTGAGGATTAGCTAAGCAACAACCATGTTGTTTTAATTGGCCACCTGTTTTGCCCCTGTCCCTAACCGAGAGCTATCCATGTCTACGAGCGTCCGCACCCTGGTTAGCCAGCCTTACAAGTACGGCTTTGTTACCGACATCCCTTCTGAGTCCATCGGCAAAGGCTTAAACGAGGACATCATTCGGCAAATTTGGGCCAAGAAGGGAGAGCCGGACTTTATGCTGGAGTTTCGGCTGCGGGCCTACCGCCAGTGGCTGAAGATGAGCGAGCCCACCTGGCCAAACGTCACCTACCCACCCATTGACTACCAGAACATCGTCTACTACTCTGCTCCCAAGGTAAAGGAGAAGAAAAAGAGCCTCGACGAAGTGGATCCCGTGCTGCTGGAAACCTTTGAGAAGCTGGGGATCCCTTTGTCGGAACAAAAGCGGCTGGCTAATGTTGCAGTAGACGCCATTTTCGACAGTGTCTCAGTGGCCACCACCTTCCGGGAGAAGTTGGCCAAGGAAGGGATCATTTTCTGCTCCATGTCGGAGGCGCTGCGGGAGTATCCTGACTTGGTGCGCAAGTACCTGGGCACGGTGGTACCTATTACCGACAACTACTACGCGGCGCTGAACTCGGCAGTGTTTAGCGATGGCTCCTTTGTCTATGTGCCCAAAGGGGTGCGCTGCCCAATGGAGCTTTCCACCTATTTCCGCATCAACAACGGCGAGCTGGGCCAGTTCGAGCGCACCCTAATCATTGCTGACGAGGGATCCTACGTCAGCTACCTAGAAGGCTGCACGGCTCCCATGTTCGACACCAACCAACTGCACGCAGCGGTGGTGGAGCTGATTGCCCTAGACAATGCCGAGATCAAGTACTCGACGGTGCAGAACTGGTATGCCGGCGACGAAAACGGCAAGGGCGGCATCTACAACTTCGTGACCAAACGCGGCCTCTGTCAGGGGGCCAACTCCAAGATCTCCTGGACGCAGGTGGAGACCGGCTCTGCCATCACCTGGAAATATCCCAGTTGTGTGTTGGTAGGGGAAAACTCGGTGGGCGAGTTCTACTCAGTGGCCCTGACCAACCACTACCAGCAGGCCGACACGGGCACCAAGATGATCCACATAGGCCGCAACACCCGCAGCAAGATCATCTCCAAAGGCATCTCGGCAGGGCACTCTAGAAACAGCTATCGTGGCCTGGTAAAAATTGGGCCAAAAGCAGAGGGCGCCCGCAACTTTTCCCAGTGCGATTCTCTCTTGATTGGGGATCATTGCAGTGCCAACACCTTCCCCTACATTGAGGTGCAAAACAACACTGCCAAGGTAGAGCACGAAGCTTCCACTTCCAAGATTGGAGAAGAGCAACTGTTCTACTTCCAATCGCGCGGCATTTCTGTAGAAGACGCCGTCTCCATGATCATCAGCGGCTTCTGCCGCGAGGTGTTCAACCAATTGCCGATGGAGTTTGCCGTCGAGGCGGATCGGCTGCTGAGCCTGAAGCTGGAGGGATCCGTTGGCTAGATCCCCGACGAGTACAATTGGGGGCAAGCCTGCCCACCCATACTTCGACCCAAGAGTAACTGCTGACATGATCCGGGAAAACAGCCCTGTCATCTTATCTGTCCGCGATCTCAGGGCTGAGATCGACGGCACCCCTATCCTCAAGGGGGTGAACCTGGAGATCCGGGCCGGTGAAATTCACGCCCTCATGGGTCCAAATGGCTCCGGGAAAAGCACCTTCTCCAAGATCTTGGCCGGCCACCCGGACTACCGGGTAACAGGAGGTGAGATTCTCTATCTAGGCAAGAACCTCTTGGAAATGGAGCCGGAGGAGCGGGCCTGGGCTGGGATCTTTTTGGCCTTTCAATACCCCATCGAGATTCCCGGAGTGAGCAACTTGGACTTCTTGCGCGCTGCCTACAACGCCCGGCAAAAATATCGGGATCAGCCGGAAATGGATCCCCTTGAGTTTGATGACTTCGTGCGCCAAAAGCTGGGTCTGGTCAAAATGGATCCGGCTTTTTTGGAGCGCTCCGTCAACGAAGGGTTTTCTGGCGGTGAGAAAAAGCGCAACGAGATCCTGCAGATGGCCGTGCTGGAACCCACGCTGGCTATTTTGGACGAGACGGATTCTGGCCTGGATATCGACGCGCTGCGCATCGTTGCCCAGGGCATTAACCAACTGGCTGGTCCTGAGAAGGCTATGCTCCTCATTACCCACTACCAGCGCCTGCTGGAGTACGTGACCCCTGACTATGTGCATGTGATGGAAGGGGGGCGCATTCTCCTTAGCGGCGATAAGACCTTGGCGCTGGAGCTGGAGAAGCGGGGCTACGACTGGCTCAAGGAGGAGGTGGGATGAGCGCTGCGGTGCCCAAGTCCTCGGTTCGAGATGGGGGCGCTGAGCGCTTTGGCCGTTCCTTTCTAGAGCACATCCTCCGCCAAATTCCGGAGGTGGAGGATCCCCATACCCCTCTGAGACAGCAGGCCCGCGCCCAACTGGCGGAACTGGGGATCCCCACCCCCCGCGAGGAAGACTGGAAATACAGCGACCTCTCGCCGCTAGTGGCCCACACCTTTCGCCTAGCCGGCCCTGGACAGGCAACGCTAGAGAAGGCCGTGCTGGAGCCCTGGCTGTGGCCGGAGAGCCGTCACAGCTATGTGGTGTTCGTCAACGGCTACTTTGCTCCCCACCTTTCTGACTTGAGCGGCCTGCCCTCAGCCCTGCGAATTACTCCCCTGAGCCAGTCGGCCCCTGGATGGTTGCAAACCATCGCCAAGGTCGACGTCTTCAGCGCCCTCAACGCCGCCCATCTGGCTGAGGGGATCCAGATTGAGCTGCCGCCCCAGCAGGAGGTTTTGCCGCCCTTGCACCTGCTCTGGGTCACTCTGGCCCCAGAGGGAGAGGCGGTTTTGGCCCAGCCCCGCTGCCTGGTAACTTTGCAGGCTAACACTGCCCTCACCCTCATTGAGGATCACGTCTCGGTGGGGGCAGGGATTCCCTTTGGCAACGCCGTTACCGAGATTGCCCTGGCCGAAGGAGCCCGCCTGCACCATGTAATCTTCCAGCGGCAGGGATCCCAGGCTTTTCACATCAGCCAAACTGCTGTGCGCCAGGGTCGCCACAGCCACTACCGGCTGCAGGCCCTGCAGTGGGGATCCCAGTTTTCCCGCCACAACCTGGAGATTGCCCAGGTGGAGCCCCAGGCCCACACCCAACTGCAGGGGCTGACCCTGCTGAAGGGATCCCAGCACAGTGACACCCACTCCCGCTTGAGGCACCAAGCCCCCCAGGGTAGCAGCCGCCAACTGCACAAGTGCATTGTCGACGAGACAGCCCGTGCGGTCTTTAGCGGGCGCATTCTCGTCAGTCGAGAAGCCCAACTAACCGACGCAGCCCAAACCAACCGCAACTTACTCCTAAGCCCCAAAGCGCGGGTGGATACCCGGCCCCAACTGGAGATCTTTGCCGACAACGTCAAATGCACCCACGGAGCCACCGTGGGCCAACTGGAGGCCGAGGAGATCTTCTACCTGCAAAGCCGCGGCATCCCCCTAGCCCAAGCCCGCCAACTGCTCACCTACGCCTTTGCAGCCGAAATCCTCGAGGGGATCCCTGTGGCTCAGCTTCCCTCTCTGGTAGCCCAGCAGTTGGGGCCTGGCTAAATTGCCTTCCCATTGACAGCTAACCGTTGCAAAAGGAGGGGCCGTAGCCCATAGCCGCGGCCACGGGTCTCTGCCCTGCCTATGGTGGAACGGTCTGTGGCTGACGGCAGGGGGCCTTCCTGAGCCATTTGGGCAAAATCAATCCCATCTCTCTGCTGCTGAAGTTCCAGAAGCCAGGCTAGATTAAGCACTTCTTGCACCCCTCTTTATCCAGAGGCAGAACATCCATTGAATGCCCCCTTGAGAAGAGCCTTTCTCCCCTAGAGTGAAATACGACCCGGAACGGAGTCGCAAACTTTTGCTTGCAGAAGTACGTCAGGAGGTTATGATCTCTTAGAGAGGGCTGTAGGGTATTAGAAAATGTCGGATATACCACCACAACCTCTAACCGGGAAGGCTCTATTGCAGAAGATAGAGGCTTTGGGGCACCTGCCTCGCCGGGAAACGGCAAAGCGCTGTGGCTACGTAACCGTGACCAAGAACAACAAGCTCCGCGTCAACTTAAATGCTTTTTATGATGCGGTGCTGGCGGCAAAAGGTCTGAGCCTCGGCCCCAGCTCTAGCCGGGAAAAGCGCGGTCGCGAGCCCTCCTTTCGCGTCAGCGTGCACAAAAATGGGCAGATCATCATCGGGTCTGCCTACACCAAACAGATGAATCTCAAGCCTGGCGATGAGTTCGAGATCCAGCTGGGCTATAAGCACATTCACCTCAAGCAGGTGTTAAACGGCCAGGTCATGGAGGACGCAACCTCAGAAGAAGCTCCCCCCAAAAAGACGCGGGGCTCCCGGAAAAAAGCGGCAGGAGGTTGAAGGCCTTCTCAAGAGAGGGGATCCAGTGGAGCAGCAGTGCCTCTTTAGCCTTCCCTATGATGGGATCCAAAGCATAGGTTTACCGAAGGTGCTGATCCCCTAGACTGAGGATCCCTATGCAGCAGACCGTTCAACCTCCCCTCCAGTTTCTGCCGCCGCGATTGACGCCGTGGGTAGTTCGTTTTGTGCAAACAGGCTTGCCTTTTTGGTTGCGCTGGGCCAAAGGGATCCCGCGCGTTGAGGTGGATGGGGGCGAGCGGTTGGCTCAGCTTTATCAGCAATTTGAGGCGGGCAAGATTCGCCTGTTGGTAGCCTTTCGCCACCCCACTCTCGACGATCCCCCCTGCCTGCTGTACTTGTTTTCCCATCTTCTGCCGCAGCTGGCCCGACAGCAGGGGATCCGCCTCCAGCGGCGGCCCCACGTCCTGTTTGTCTACGACCGCGGCCTGCCGCTATGGCTGGGGGCCATTGCCAGTTGGGGCTTGCCCCGGCTGGGTGGGATCCCGATTTTGCGGGGCCGTCTGGATCGGGCGGGGCTGAAGAGCTCTCGCGAGCAGCTGGTCTCGGGCCCCTATCCGTTGGCAGTAGCACCCGAGGGGACAATCAACGGCATGAGTGGGCTGCTTAACCCGCTGGAGCCGGGGGTAGCCCAGTTGAGCTTTTGGGCCGTGGAAGATCTGCTCAAGGCGGGGCGGCCCGAGGAAGTGCTGATCCTACCGGTGGGCCTCCGCTACTACTACTTGAAGGATCCCCGGGCAGCCCTCGATAGGTTACTCCGCCGCATGGAGGCCGATTGCCAGCTGCCGACCAGGCGCTCCGCCCATGTTGGCCAAGGCTTTCTCATGGCCCGCTTGCTCCGCCTGGCTGAACATCTCATTCAGATTATGGAGGGCTTTTACGAGCGCTTCTATGCCCCTACTTTGCCTACTGCAATTCGGATCAAGCGGAGAGAGGGAGGGGATCTGCGGGCACGTCTACAAAGCTTATCGGATCTGGCTCTGCGCGTGGCTGAGCAGCGCTTTGGCCTACAGCCGCAGGGAGACTTCATCGAGCGGCGGCATCGCCTCGAACAGGCAGGCTGGTCCTGGATTTACCGGGAAGATATTTCCAATATTGCTACCCTCTCAGCTGTAGAGAAGGGGCTGGCCAATCGCATTGCCTCTGAAGCCACTTTCCACCTCTGGCACATGCGCTTGGTGGAAACCCTGATGGTGTTTGCTGTCCGTCCCCTACCTGAGCGGCCTAGCCTGGAGGAGCTGGCTGAAACCGCCCTGCGACTGTGGCACCTACTGGCTTGGATCAAAGGCCAGAATCCCCTGAGTGCTCCTCCCCCTCAGCTGGGACCGCGATTAGCCCGTTTCCGCATTGGAGATCCCCTCTCAGTTTCAGAGCGCTGGTCCACCTACCAGGCCAACCGCCGGCAAGCTATCCAAGCTCTGACGCAGGAGCTGCAGGCGGCCATGGAGCGACTCCTGCCCTCCCCTACGGCTGTTCCCGCTGGCTGACTCAGGGTTGCGCCGCGAACGGGGTCTGCCAGCCCCTCCCCCTTAGCCCAGCTTCCCCTACTAGGACAGAAGGTTTTTTTGCAGCATTTTGGGCCCGCAAGACGAATCTTTGCATTACCTGACAGGAAAGTGAAGGAAAAGGGAAGCTCCCGGCACTTGCGGTAGAAAGGGAGCAAGGGATATCAGGCAGGCTGGCCTTCACCTATGTCTGAGGAGCTGCTCCGCGCCATTCGCAAACGCGATCTTGAGGCCGCTACGTTAGCTGTGCAGCAGCTGCGTTCTCAACGTCTTAGCGAGGCGGCGATTACCTCAATAGTGATGGTGGCCGTGGAGCGGTTAGCTTGGGATGAGGGTGATCGGGCTGCCGCTAGGTGGTTGCTGCGTCGCTGCGCTCGACGGCGCTGACAGGGATCCCCTCCCCTTCTAGGGGGGCTATCCCTGGCTCTGTTTCCAAGGTGCCGATGGTGGCCTCTGAGCTCTGCTGATGTGGTTAGGGTCTCGGCCAGTTTCACTAGTTTTCGCTGGGGTTGTCGGGTTTCTTGTTGGATCTTCCTCGAGGAACATCAACCTCCGAAGACGAGCTGAGCGGTAGTCGGAGAGGCCCATGCTTCTTTGCTGCCCAAGCCAGACTTCTGGTAAAGCAGAGACGCGCTGGGAGCGAAGCCGAAGTCATGGGCGTCTTTAAAAACCCAGGCCGTCTGCTCCTGAAGTCACCGTGCCTTTTTCTGGGTCTAGGGTAACGATGGCCCCATCGCGGATAAGGCGTGTGGCATCTTTAACCCCCACCAGCACGGGCACTCCCAGTCGCAGAGCAATGACAGCTGCATGGGAGGAGACGCCGTCCTCTTCAGTAATGACTCCAGCCGCCTGCTTGATTGCCTCTACATAGCTGGCATCGGTGGTACGGGCAACCAGGATGTCGCCGGGGGTAATCTTGCTGGCATCGAGGCTGGAGCGAAGGATACGGGCTGGGCCACTGACAGTGCCTTTGCCAAATCCTCTGCCTCTAGCTACCACCGCCTTCACCACCTCTACCTTGATGAGGTCAGTGGAACCAGAGATGCCCGGTAGGGTGCCGGCACTGAGCACCACCAAGTCCCCATCCTTGAGCAGGCCTTCTTCCTGGGCTTGGCTAATGGCAGCTTGAAGGGTCTGGCGGGTGGTAGGCAAGTCCAGAACCAACAGGGGCCGTACCCCCCACACCAACTGCAGTCGCCGCGCCACCTCCACATGGGGTGTTACGGCCAGAATGGGGGTACGCGGGCGAAACCGCGAGACATTGCGAGCGGTAGCCCCTGTTTTGGTTAGGGTCATCACGGCCACCGCCTCCAGCTCTTCGGCAATCTCCCCCACAGCGCGGCTAATGGAATCGGCTATGAGAGTTTTGGGACGCAGCGAGTTATCCTCGGCAAAGCTGCCCCTACTTTGGCTCAACTCTTGCTGGGCAAGAGCACGTAGGTGTTGGCGGCGATCGGCGTAGAGGGGGCTGAAGTAGTCCTGTTCGATGCGCAGGGCAATGCGGGCCATGGTGGCCACCGCCTCAACAGGATATTTGCCCACCGCCGTTTCATTGGAGAGCATAACGGCATCGGTGCCGTCCAAGATGGCGTTGGCTACATCCGAAATCTCGGCCCGGGTGGGGCGGGGGTTGTGGGCCATGCTGTCCAGCATTTGGGTAGCAGTAATCACCGGGATCCCCAGGCAGTTGGCCATGGCAATGATCCGCTTCTGCAAAAGCGGCACTTCTTCCGCTGGCAGCTCCACGCCCAGATCCCCCCGCGCCACCATCACCCCGTCGCTAAGAGCCAGGATCTGGGGCAGTTGCTGGATGGCCTCGTGTTTTTCAATCTTGACGATGATGGGAACCCGCTTGCCGACGGCAGCCATCAGCTCCCGCACCTCCAGCACATCCGAGGGATCCCGCACAAAGCTGAGGGCCACCCAGTCCACTCCTTGGTTGAGGCCGAAATAGAGGTCTTCTTTGTCCTTTTCGGTAACGGCGCCAATGCTAAGGCGCACCCCAGGGAAATTTACTCCCTTGTGGTCGGAGAGGGTGCCGCCAACAATGGTGCGGCAAAAGAGCTCCCCCGCTGCCGGATCCACCGCCTCCACGCGCATCTCCACGCGACCGTCATCGAGAAGGATGGTTGCTCCTTCCGGCACCTCTTGGGCCAGCTTGTCGTAGGTGACCCAACTGCGCTCCTGGGATCCCAAAACGGGCTTACTGGTTAACACGAAGGGATCCCCGCTCTTGAGGGTAATCGAGCCTCCAGCAAACTTGCCCAGGCGGATTTTGGGCCCCTGCAGGTCCTGTAAAATGGCGACCTGGATGCCCAGGTCCATAGCGGTTTGGCGGATGAGGCGGATGTTGCGGCGGTGGAGCTCGTGATCCCCATGGGAAAAGTTAAGGCGAAGGGTGGTTGCCCCCTGCAGGATCATTTCCCTAAGAATGGCTGGATCGGAGCTGGCGGGGCCAAGGGTGGCAACAATTTTGGTGCGTCGAAAAGACTCGCTCAAGTGCATGGCAATCTTTCCCGGGGAGACCAAACCCAACTGCTCCCCCACGCAGGGATCCCCTTGATACGATAACCCGTAGTGTCTTTTTTGAGACCTTGCTTTCTGGGATTCCCAGTCAAGGAAAGTGGGCCAAGCACAGCCTCGAGTTTGGGTTGGGAGTGGAGCCATGCCGGTAGCTTCTGAATACGCCTTTCCTTTCGAGCACCACCAAAAGTTTTCCCTGGATAACCCCACTATCTCCAGCCCCGGCGTCTCCAAACGGGAATACGTGGCCAGCAGGCTACTGCAAGGTATCCTAAGCAACTCCCAGACCCCCGTTGGCAACTTGTCTCCTGAGCAGCGCCAGGCCCTAGTCTATACGGCAGTGTTGTTGGCCGACGAGCTGCTGGCTGCCCTTGGTGCCCAGTAAGGCTCAGGCCTGACTTAGCCACAGCCCGCTAAACCCAAGCGTAAGCAGCGTCAGGGGCAGACCAAAGCGCAGGTGTTCCCCGAAGGTTAACACATACCCCTTCCTGGCTGCGGCCTCAACGGTAATTAAATTGGCCACTGCCCCAAACAAGGTCAAGTTGCCCGCTAGGGTGGAGCCGGCAGCTAGGAGTAGCCAGGCAGTCGTCCCCTGCAGCGGGAGCAGCGACTGCAGCAGCAGCACTGCCGGCACGTTGGAGATGAGGTTGGACAGGAGGGCAACAGCGGCCAGCAGCGCCAACGGGGATCCCGCCACCTGCTCCGCCCAGGGCCCTAGGCTGGGTCCCCAGCCGGCCAGCAGCTCTCGGGTTGCCCGCGTCAGGATAAACAGCCCAGAGAACATCACCAACAGATTCCAGTCCACCTGCCCCAAAAACCGCTCCGGCTTCAGCCGGCGGGTAATCAGCAAGAGGGCTGCCGCCAGCAGGGCCGACTCGGCTAGGGGCAAGCCGGCCACAAAAGCCCCAAACAGCCCCGCTGTAATGGCTACGCTCTTGCGCAACAGGGGTGGGTAGAGGCGCAGCGGCGTCCAAGGCGCCTGATGGATGAAGGGCTGCAGCGAGCGTACCTCGGGGTAGTAGAGCCACAGCAGCCCCACCTCCAGCAGCAGCCCCACCACGGCAATCGGGGTCATCTGGGCGGCAAACTCCAGGTAGCCAATTCCGGAGAAGGAGCCGATGAGAATGTTCTGCGGGTTGCCGCTCAGGGTGGCTACAGACCCTAGGTTGGTGGCTGCCGCCAAGCCCAAGAGATAGGGAATGGGGTTCAGCCCCAGCACAGTGGTTACCTGCAGCGTGAGGGGGGTAAACACCAGCGCCAGGGTATCGTTGAGGAGAAAGGCCGAGAGCAGCCCACTGCCAAACACCAGCATGAGCAAAAGCCCAAAGGGGCTGCGGCTAACCCGAATTAGGCCCAGCAAAGCCAACTGGAAGGCGCCGCCCTGGGACAAGCTGGCGTTCACCACCATCATGCTGAGGAGAAAGACAATTGTGGTTGGGTCGATGGCTGCCCAGGCCTGCGGCAGCGGCACCGTTCCTAGGGCAATGAGTAAAGCGGATCCCACCAGGGCAATCGTGGCCCGGTTCATGCGCAGCCGGGGCAGGGATCCCAGCCCCAGCCCGATATAGCTCAGGATCACCACCCCCCAAGAGAGTGCCTGTTGCACCTGCCAGCCTCTTAGCCCTCCCTAGAACTCGTAGCCAA